>NZ_JBIRRX010000008.1:0-355462 GCF_044333915.1 Embleya sp. NPDC020886
AGCGCCGATGGTACTGCACTCGAAGGGGTGTGGGAGAGTAGGACGCCGCCGGAATCTACGTGTGAAAGGCCCATCCCGAACAGGGATGGGCCTTTTGCGTTTTTCGAGTGCGGCGGTATGGTCGTGCGCATGCCTGACAACGAGATGGATCCTGCCGCCAGTACTCAGATGTTCCGGGCTTTCGTGAATGAGGACCGCCCTGCGCCCCCCGGCGAGCCGGCCCGCCGTGGCACTCCGCCGGTGATGTTGATTGCCGGAGTCGTGGTCGCGATCATCGTGGTCGCGGTGGCCGTGCTCATTGCCGTCGGCTGACATACCGACGGGCGGGCCCCAATCGTTCGGGGTCCCGCCCGAGGTATGCGGTCGATTCGTATTCACCGCGGCGGTCGTCACCGCTCGGATCCGTGCGTCAAGCGGTCGAGACGACGGGTTCGGTCGTTTCGGCCGAAGTGCTCAGGTCGACGGCCACAGGGCGACCACGCAGCCGTCGTCCTCGCGCAGACGAAGGCCCTCGTCCACGTCGCGCAGGTAGTCGAAGAGCGATGGCGGCGTACGCCAATCCTCGGCAAGACGCGGCGCGAGACCGGCCGTCGGCTGACCGAGTGCCTCGGCGAAGCCGCCGGTCATCATGACCAGTACGTCGGTCGGTCGCCACGTGGTGCGGCAGATCCGGAGCTGGTCGTCGCCGGCCTGGTCGGGAATCGCCGCCGGGGCGGCCTCCTCCGCCGTGTCCCGAATGCCCAAGGGCGCGCGCCAGCCACCCTGGGCCAGGCGGAGCACGGTGCTGTCGCCCAGCACGGCCATGTCGACCCGGTCGTCCTCCAACGGATCTGCGGCGGTGACCAATATGGCCAGGCGCGTGGCGGGTTCCGAACGGCCCAACTCGTGTGCTCGGTCCGCGGTGCCGGCGAGCCTGGTCCGCAGGTCGTCCTCGATCTCGGTCTGTACCCCGGCCCAGTCCCAGTTCTCGTGCCGCTCGCGCGCGACCATCCTGGCGACCGTGCGATAGGCGCTGCGGACCGCGATCTGTGCGGCGAGTTCGGACGCGTGCGCGTTGTCGACGCCGTCGCAGACGATCGCGATGGTCCATCGCGCGCTCGGATCCGGGCCGACCGCAAAGCAGTTCTGCCTCGGCAGGCCCTGCTGCTGGTGCAGTTCGCCGCGGACGCCGGCGGCACGGACGTTCAACCGGCCCAGTCGGCCGCCGTCGACGACCATGCCGCCGCCGTCGGCGAGCGCGGGTGGGGGCAACATGCGCAACATCCTTCGGGGTACCTCGTCGACCGCGCCCTCCGCGGCCGGTCCGGGGCGGTAGGGCACTCGGGGGGCGGCGGGCGCCGGTACGAACGAGGTGCCGGGATCGCCGTCGTCGTCCTGATCCGGTGCGTCGTCGGGCTCGTCGTCGAGGGCGGGCATCGTGTCGACCGTGCCGGCCCGCTCGGGTTCGGCCGCCGGCGCGGGCCTGCGCTTGGGGATCGGCGGGTAGGCCGGGCGGCGTTCGGCGGACGGGCGCGGTCCCGGGTCGAGCGGGTCGACCGGATCCATCGGATCCGCGGGTTCGATCTCGTCGTCGGGCTCCGGTTGCCACTTCGGCGTCGGATCCTCGCGGCGGGCCGGACGCGCGGTGCCACGTGACGGCGGCAGCACACCCTGCGGCTCGCGGTGCAGCCGGTCGGGCGGCATCGTGTCGCCGGGAATGGTGTCCGACATCGGCGTGCCCGGGGACGGCGACGAGCCGAGCATGACGTCTTCCCAGTGCGAGGAGCCGGTCCGCCGCCGAGTGCGTCCCGACGTCGGCGCCGGGGCCGAGTCGTAGTCGTCGTACTCCGGGCCCTGGTCGCGACCGTAGTCGTAGGCCCCGGCGTCGGCTTCGTACGGATCACGTCGCCCGAAGCCGGGTCGGCGGTCGTAGGGATCCGGCTCGTCCTCCTCGGCGGGTGCGCCGAAGCCGAACCAGTTCGCGACCCGACGCGCCCGCCCGGAGCGGCGGCCGGCCTGATCCGGGGCGTTCTCCGGGTAGCCCGTCGATCCGTCCGGCGCGATTCCGTCGCGGTCGAACTCCGGGTCGGGGCGACGGTCGTAGTCGGGATCCGGCCGTCGATCGTAGTCGGGATCGGGACGTTCGCGACCGGTCGGGCCGGGACGTCGTGGACCCTGTGCTCGCGGGATGGGCTCGGCCGGCGAACCATCGCCGGGGGTGTGGCGCTTGCTGGTACCGTCCGGCACGGCTTCCTCCTTCGCCTCGGGCCGGCCGGCGAGCCGGTCCCGTCGTGTCGCCGGTGGGCGTACCGTCCCCCACCCGTGCGACAGGTATCAACAGGTATAGCGTGCACGGCCCGTGCCCGTGTGCGCACGCGCGCGCATTGGTCCCCACTTTGCCCCAGGGCCGCCCGTACCACCGTGCGGATGGCGGGCTCCTACCCGGAATCCCGGCGCGCGGTACCTATTTGACGGCGTATCAGGGAAACTCCCGGACACCGTGCCGGCGTTCCCCGTGACGGCCGCGGATGTCCCGGATCGGGCGAGGCGAACGCCCGCTCGACGAAGTGGCGCAAAGATACCGATGGTTGGGGTCCGTCGGGTCGACCGGCGGCGGGCGCGAGTGTCGCGGCGGCGGCGGTGCGTGTGGTTTCTCGGTGATGCGTTCGTCTCTCCATACGGCACCGTCTGGAGTACCCGACCTGCTCATCACTACAGTGGTGCCCGTCGCGCGGTAGCAACGACCGGTTGTTTTCCAGGTGGTTCCCGCGCGCTCACGAACACTTCCTCTTCGGGAGCACAACCGCATGCGCATACGCACCACCCGCCTCGCGACCATCGCCGTCACGGCGGCGCTCACGCTCGGCGGCTCCGTCGCGGTGACCTCGTCCCCGGCCTCGGCCGACGCGGGCAACAGCGACGCCAACGTCTCGGCCCGAGGCGGTCTGGGCATCGTCACCGGCGCGTCGGCCGTGGCCAACGCGGACGGTACCCACACGATCACCTGGACGGACCGTTGGCCCGGCCCGATGCGCGTGTACGCGTCCACCGACGTGGACCGGTTCACCCGGATCGTCGGCACCGTCACCGGCAACTCGCTGACCGTGTCCGGCCTGGACCCGGCGCAGCGCTGGTACTTCAACGTCACCCCGGCCGGCCCGGTCGTCGGCGTGGTCACCGCGCCGCGCTCGCTCGGCCTGCAGAGCGCGCCCAACGCGCGTGACATCGGCGGCTACCGCGCCGACTGGGGTCTGAGCGTCAAGTACGGCCAGGTCTTCCGCACCGACGCGCTCGGCAAGGCGACCGACGCGGACGTGGCCCGGCTCGCGAGCCTGGGCCTGGACGTGTCGGCGGACTTCCGCACGGACACCGAGATCGCCGGCAACGGCGCGAACAAGCTTCCCGCCGGCACCGCGGTCGAGCACCTGCCGATCGCCGACGGCAACCTGACCAACATCACCAACGCGGCGGTGGGCAGCCGGGATCCGATCAAGCAGCAGGAACTGCTGGGCGACGGCAAGGCCGCGGCGGCGCTGGAGAACGTCTACCGGGGCTTCGTCGACGACCCGGCCCAGCGCGCGCAGTTCGCCACCGTGCTGCGGGACATCGCGGACGGCAAGTCGGTGATCTACAACTGCACGGCGGGCAAGGACCGTACCGGGTGGATGACCGCGATCATCCTCAAGGCGCTCGGCGTGGACGACGCCACCGTCTACGGCGACTTCCTCGCCAGCAACGACAACCTCCGGGCCCGCAACGAGGGTACGAAGGCCGGCCTCAAGGCCGCCGGGTTGATGCAGGACCCGACCCTGATGGACCCGCTCCTGTACGTGCAGAAGTCGTACCTGGACACGGCGTTCGCGCAGGTGCAGAAGAAGTACGGCTCGTTCGACGCGTACCTGCGCACGGGTTTGAACATCGACCCGATCACCGAACTCAAGGTCCGGGCACAGCTACTCACGTTCTGAGCCGGCAGTCGCCGGTGGTCGTCCGCCGGGACGGGTTCGACCGGCCGCCCCGGCAAGGGCTCTGACGATCAGTCAGGGGCCTTGCCGGGCCGCGGTCGAGGTCCGGCCGCTCAGGCGGACAGATCGGCGCGCAGGCGTGCCAGCGCGCGGGCGAGCAGGCGGGACACGTGCATCTGCGAGATCCCCAGCCGCTCGCCGATCTGCGACTGCGTCATGTTGCCGAAGAAGCGCAGCATGATGATCTGCCGGTCGCGCGGACTCATCCGGGCCAGCAGCGGACGCAGCGCCTCGCGGTACTCGACGCCGTCGAGTGCCTCGTCCTCCTGTCCCAGCCGGGCGATCAGCGCGTTGTCGCGATCGTCGTCGAGGTCGTGTGCGTCCAGCGACGCGGGCGAGTAGGCGTTGGCCGCCTCCATACCCTCGAGGATCTCCTCGACCGTGAGGTTCAGGTGCTTGGCGAGTTCGACCACCGTCGGGGCGCGGTCGTACTTGTGGTTGAACTGCTCGGTGGCCTCGGCCAGCGCCAGGCGCAGTTCCTGGAGTCGGCGGGGCACCCGCACGCTCCACGAGGTGTCCCGGAAGAAGCGCTTGATCTCGCCGATGATGGTCGGCACCGCGTAGGTGGGGAACTCGACGCCGCGATGCGGGTCGAAGCGGTCTATCGCCTTGATCAGTCCGATCGTGCCCACCTGGAGCACGTCCTCGTACTGGTCCGTGCGACTGCGGAAGCGGTTGGCCGCGAAGCGCACCAGGGGCAGGTTCAGCTCGACCAGGGTGCTGCGCACGTAGGCGTGCTCGGGCGATCCCTCGACGACATCGGTGAGGCGGAGCAGGAGGGTTCGGGACAGCGTGCGCGTGTCCTGGGGGGTGTCGGTGCCGGAACCCCTGACCGCGCGGACGCGGGGGATGCCGGTACGGGGAAGGCGCGCGGGCGCGGCCCGGTCGGCGATCGAGCCGGCCGTGCCCTCGTGGGAAGCATCTCGCAGCAGCACTGGAGAGCCCACCTCCTCGTCGGTCCTGGAGCGGAACCTGGCCGCTGCCGGCCATGGTGGAACGGCAGCCGTCGTTCGGTACCCCCTTACCGGCGCGGGTCACCGCCCCAAACCCCTTGCGACATCCCCGATTTGTCAGGTGATGCGGGTGTATCTAGCGGCATGTCGACAGTACGAAAGCCGTAAATCACCGCAAAGAAAATTTGAGGTTTTGCCATCCGTTTCGTGTTACTCGCCAGTCGTGCCGATTAGTCGATGTCGGGACCGAACAGCTGATCGCACACTTTGAGGTAGACGGCGTCGGGTCGGGGGACGAAGCCGACCTCCTTGAGCGGTTGATCCTGCCCCGCGGACTCCATCACGAACGTCCCGTGCCCGAGTATTCGGCCGCCCGGGGTGCGCCGATAGCTCATGTCGGTCACCTGGGTCAGCGGCATCATGTTGACCCGCTTGGCGATCAGCCCGGTGGCCAGGATGATCCGCTTGTCCGTCACGATGAAGTAGTCGTTGCGCCAGGTGAGTACGTGTCCCGTGCACCACAGCAGGAGCCCCGCCCCGATCGGCCACACGCCGTAGCGCACCGCCAGGTTCTCGGCCGGGAAGTACCACAACAGCACGAGCAGGAAGGCCAGTCCGAGTGCGGTGGTGGCCAACGGGCGCATGATGATGGCCCAGTGCCGGCGCACCGCTATCGCGCAGGTCTCGGTGGGCAGCAGGTACTTGCGTATCGCGTGTGGGTCGACGGTGGAGCCGGTGACCGGTCCCGCCCCCACCTCTCGACGTGCCCGCCTCAGCTCGTCCAGCCGCTGATCTGATCGCCGCACCACTTGGCGGCGGACGACATCGCCTGGAACCACTGCGCGACCAGGTCGGAGGCCTTTTCCGGCGTGGCGATGATCGTGTAGATGACGAAAACGATCAGGAGCAGCGTCAGGATCCTTTTGGTCTGCGCCTGCATCTCCCCGCCTCCCCGAATGAGGTATCGGGGAGAAACAATAGGGGAGAGGGAGCGGCCGCGGGGGGACCGGCCACTCACTCTCCCCTGTGGGACCCCCGCCGGAGCAAAGGTGGGTCGTACCTTCGCAGCATCGGCAAACAGTCCCGGGGTGCCTGCGGGGCTCCTGCCCAGCCCCCGGCACACTTCCAGCATGCGCCGAGGTGTGTCGCCGCGCATCCGGCGTTCGGCCTGACGTGGCAGGGCCTTGGTCCCGTCCGGGACCCGCGGCCGCGATCCGCCTCCGGACGGCGTATCCGCAGGTGGGCGCCGCGTCGGGTGGACCGCCCGGGCCGCGCCTAGCCGGCGGTGCCGTACAGCCGGTCGCCGGCGTCGCCCAGGCCCGGGACGATGTAGCCGTGCTCGTTGAGCCGCTCGTCGATCGAGGCGGTCACCACGGTGACGGTGGCCTCGGTGTCCTGGAACGCCTCCTGCATCACCTTGACCCCCTCGGGGGCGGCGAGCAGGCAGATCGCGGTCACGTCGTGCGCGCCGCGGTCCAGCAGCAGCTTGGTGGCCGCGATCAGGGTGCCGCCGGTGGCGAGCATCGGGTCCAGGACGTACGCCTGCCGGCCGCTGAGGTCGTCCGGCATCCGGGTCGCGTAGGTCGACGGTTCCAGGGTGTCCTCGTTGCGGATCATGCCCAGGAAGCCGACCTCGGCCGTGGGCAGCAGCCGCACCATGCCGTCGAGCATGCCCAGCCCGGCCCGCAGGATCGGCACCACGAGGGGACGCGGGTAGGAGAGCTTGACGCCGGTGGTCTCGCTGACCGGGGTGCTGATCGCCACCGGGTCGACGCGTACGCCTCGGGTCGCCTCGTAGGCGAGCAGCGTGACCAGTTCGTCGGCGAGCCTCCGGAAGGTCGGCGAGTCGGTGCGCCGGTCGCGCAGGGTGGAGAGCTTGTGGGCCACCAGAGGATGGTCGACGACATGAATCCGCATGTTGCGACATTAGCCGTTTGACCTGGCGGCGACCCTGCCGGGTTGTCGGGTTCGAGGCGTGTTCGGCGGCATTCGCCGGTCGTTCGACCGGCGCGACTCGCGCGTTTGCGGGAATGTCGGGCGAATTGAGATTGTTACACCGATTTGCGAACACACATCCGGTGTCATCCGACCGGTGTGATGACTGAGCCGGCGTGTCCCGGGAACTACTGCCACGTCGGTTTCGGCGGCCTTTCGAGCCCAGGGGCATGGTGATGGAGAGTCGGGAACCTCGGACGACGGCGGCCGAGCGCCGCGAGGAGGAGGCGGCGCGCCGACGCCGGCGCACCCTTTTCCTGCGCGAACTGGCCGAGGCCCGCGAGTTGCGGGCCCGCATCCAACCCCGCCGCGTACGCAATGAGCGGCTACGGCAGATGATGCGGATGCGTACGTTCCGTTACTGAATTCGACCGATCCTTGATCGTCTCGGTGACCTTGTTCGTCAACGTGCGCCAATTCCCGTCGTCGTGGTCCGGTATCTGCCACGATGCGAGGGACAACGCCGAAGCGAACGATCTTGGAGAGTCCCGTGGCGTACTTCGCCGCAGTGCTCGTACGTACAGACGAGCAGTGGGAGGCCCGTGAAGCCGACCTCGACGATGTCGAGGACTCGGCGGGGATGACCGCGCTGGCACGGTCGGCGGCGGTGGACGACGAGCCGGTGCTCTTGTTCGTCGAACAGGAGGACACCTGGTTCGCGGTCGTCCGGGTGGACGGTGAGGAGGACCCGCGCATCTACGTCTCCGACGTGGCCGCGGTCTCCCGCAGCGCCTACGCGGACGCGTTGCTGACGGCCGACGTGCTGGACGGCCTGGAGGAGGACGACGAGGCCGTGCTGCCGACCGGCCCGGCCGGCGACGAGACGGTGCTGGTGGACCTGGGGGTGTCGGCCCAATTGCTGGCCGACCTCGCGGGCGAGGCGGGTCTGCCGGCGGACGCCATCGCGGTGATAGCCGAACGCCTGGGCTGCGCGGACGAGTTGGAGACGGTCCGCTGAGCCCGATGCCCCCGCCGGTGCCCGAGCCCCGGTTCGACCCGGCGTTGCGCCGGTACGAGCCGGCCATGCGGCTGGCCTTGGCCGAGGCGGCCCTGGCGGTCGACACCGGGGATGTGCCGGTGGGGTGCGTGGTGCTCGGCCCGGACGGCGCGGTGCTCGGCCGCGGCCGCAACGAACGCGAGGCGCACGGCGACCCGACGGCCCACGCGGAGATCCTCGCCCTGCGCGAGGCCGCCAAGGCCGTCGGGGAGTGGCGCCTGTCCGGCTGCACCCTGGTGGTCACCCTGGAGCCCTGCACGATGTGCGCGGGCGCCATCGTGCTGGCCCGGGTCGACCGGGTGGTCTTCGGCGCCTGGGACCCCAAGGCCGGCGCCGCCGGCTCGCTGTGGGACATCCTGCGCGACCGCGGCCTCAACCACCGCCCCGAGGTGGTCGGCGGCGTCGCGGCAACGGAGTGCACCGCCGTCCTGCACGACTTCTTCACCCACACCCGCTCCCCGGAATCCGGTTACGAAGCACACCCCGGCATCCGGTAAGCTCTCTCTCGGTAGCGTGTCCGAGTGGCCTAAGGAGCACGCCTCGAAAGCGTGTGATGGTGCAAGCTATCCGTGGGTTCAAATCCCACCGCTACCGCTCTTGAGCAGCGAAAACTGTCAGCCACCTACTCGATCGAGTAGGTGGCTGACAGTTTTTGGTCTCAGTTTCGGTCTCAGTTGGCCTTTTCGGCGCCGTCCACGTTGCCGTTCGGCGGTGCCCAGAGCAGGCCGTCCACCTGCCGGGCCGCGTCCTTGAGGATCGGCTCAATCGCGTGCTGATACCTGCGGAGCATTGCCTCACTCGACCAACCCATGATGGCCATCACCACGCGACCGGGCACCCGCAGCAGCAACAGAACAGTTGCCGCTGTGTGTCGAGCGTCGTGCAGGCGACCGTCCCTCACACCGGCTGTCGTCAGCAGCCGCTTCCAGTGGGAGTAGTCGGTGCGCGGGTTGGTGGGTTGCCCGACCTCGGTCGCGAACACCCAACCGCCGTCGTGCCAGAGCTGGGTGGCCTTGTCCCGCTCCCGGTCCTGCTCCTCCTTGTGCTGCTTGAGGATGGCGAGCAGGGCATCCGGGATCGCGATCACGCGCCTACCCGCCCGCGACTTCGTGCCCTTCGTCTCGGGTCGGATCGGTACCCGGTTCGGGCAGTAGCCGGCATGCTTCCGCCCGCAGGGCTCCCCGTCTCCGCAGCCGTGCCGGTACTTCGGGCGGAGCCTGTTCCGGCGCACCCGCATCAGGCCGTTATCGAGGTCGACGTGTGCCCATTGCAGGCCGAGCGCTTCCCCTTGGCGCAGGCCCAGAGCGAGCGCGATGGCCCACCGCGCGCCGTTGCGCTGCTGCTTAGCGATGTGGAGGATGCGGCCGATCTCTTCGACGGAGTACGGCTCGACCTCGGTGTCTTCGTCGTCGTTGAGCCGTGGCGCATTGGCCAGGGAGGCAGGGTTGCGCGCGAGATGCCCGCGCCGCACGGCGACGTTGAGCGCGGTCCGGATGGTCCGGTGTGCCTGGTGCGCGGTCGCGGGCGCGCTGCCGTTCTTTTCCATCTTGGCGTAGAAGCGCTCAAGGTGTTCTGGGGTGAGCTTGTCGAGCCGGTGAGCGCCGAGCCCCGGAATCAGGTGGTGGTAGACCGCCACCCGGTACCCGGCGATCGTGTTCACCCCAACTGACGGAGCCGAGATGTGCTCGACCCAGTGCGTCAGCCAGAGCTTCACGGTCCAGGGCTTCCCCGGCTTGGGCACGTTGCCCGCATCCCGCAGGTTCTCCAGCTTCCGCACCTTGTCGATGACGACAGCCTGCGTCTGCCCACGCACGTGCCTGCGGTCGGGCGACCCGTCGTCCTTAGTGCCGACGGTCACACGGCCGTGCCACGTACCTTCCTTGTCCTGGTAGATGGTCGAAGCGCCGTTCGGGCGCCGCTTCTTGGCAGGCATGCGTTCCCCGATCAGGATGCGGCCGCGTGGTCGGCCTGGGTCATGAGGTCACGGACGTAGGCCGTCAACGCTTCGAGCGGTACGCGGCGCGAGCGGCCGATGGTGACGGACTTCAGCTCTCCGGTTCCGATGAGTCGGTACACCGTCGTCCGGCCGAGCTTCAGGAAGAGAGCGGCTTCTTCGACCGTGAAAACGAAGTTTTGAGGCGGGGCAGCGTGGGTGGACATGGCGACTCCAAGAGCGGGCGGGCGGGGAGCGATTAGTGCTGACCGGAGCGGGGGATCGGCTGGGCGGTAGCCGCCGTCCCCCTCTCTCCCAGATCCGCAACATCCGCCACGCCGCCACATCGCAGGTCAGCGGCTTGTGTTTGTGGCGGATAGCGGTTGTGTGGCGGATCGGTGCCGACACATCGAGGGGGTGTCGGCACCGATCGACGCGTCGGTCAGCCCGTTGCGTGGGTCGGGGCCGTGGCGGATCGTTCGGGGCTGTGGCGGATGGCCGAGGGGGTATCCGCCACAGATTCACCCCCTGTGACCTGCGGTGTGGCGGATGTGGCGGATGTTGCGGATTCCTGGAGGTGCGGAGGGCAGTACCGCATCCAGGCGTCGGTGAGGTCTTCCGCGTAGTAGCCCTTCGGGGTGCTGCCGGATGCGGTGCGGATCCCGCGCGGCTTGATGGGCTTGTTGCCCGGGGTGACGTACTGGCCGAGCAGGCGGGCGAGCATGCGCGGGGTGAGGGGCTTGTCGTCCACGTCGCTCCATTGGGCGTCGTCCAGGGCGAGCAGCCTTTCGATGACGACGGTGCTGGGCATACGGTCGGCGCCGCAGAAGACCCGGTCGCGCAGATCGGTCAGCAGCCGGACCCCCAAGGACGCTTGGTCGTCCTCGCGTGCGGCGTTGACCAGTTCGGCGCAGGCCGCGCGTGCCCGCTCGGGCCAGTGGCCACCGGCCGCGTCGGCCACAGCCAGCAGGGGCTCCCACACGTCGGCGGGGCGGTCGGTGACGCCCTCGGGCATCTCCGGCCACGCGTCGGCCACCGCGTCGCGCACGGTGTCGGCCCACTCGGCGAGTCGGTCCCGCAGGGCGTGTCCCTCCTTCTCGTGGAGGCGGCGCCGGTAGGGCGAGACCTTCTCGTTCGGCGCGCGCTTGCGCATGCGGATGATGACCGAGCGGGTCAGGATCGTGTCGGGCAACGAGCCCAGGCCCGCCATGGCGACGGCGCAGAAGGATGAGAACCATCCGGCGTTCTGGTTCGATCCGTCCCCGACGCAGCGCAGGGACTTGGCGCCGCGCCGGTAGCCGGAATTGAGGAATCCCCTGATGGGTTCGTTGTCCCCGGCCGCAGGGCCGAAGACGGTGTCGATCTCGTCGAAGAGCAGGGTCGGTGCTCCTTCGGTGGCCTCCACGAGGCGAAAGAGCGCGTTGGCGGACGCGTTGACGGTCATAGCCGCGTTCGGGGTCAGCGTCTCCACGATCTCCAGCGCGCGGGACTTGCCCGAGCCCGGTTCCGGCGACAGGAACGCCAGTCGGGCGGTGCCGTCGAGCGCGTCGATCAGGTGGGCGTGCCCATCCCACAGGGTCACCGCGACGTAGGCGGCCTCGGTGGGGAAGACGTTGAACCTGCGGTGGAACCGCTCGACCTCATCGAGCAGTTCCGCCCCGTCGATCGTGGGCGGGGTGTCTGTCATGCGGTGGTTCTCCTGTCGCTCGTGGGGCGTTGCCACGCGACCGGGCCCGCGTGGCAACGCGGGGGGATCGGTCCTCCCGGGGCGGCTGCCGGGTCGGAGGGGGCCGGGGCGGTCGGCGGGTTCGGTGACTCGTCGGCCGCCCCAGGTGGTGTCAGACCTTCAGGTCGGCGATCTCCTTGGCGCGGCTGGGGAAGAGGATGCGGCGGGAGATGGTGGCGATGACGATGCGCTTGTCAGTGCGGTGTGCGGACGTCAGCAGGGTTCGTCCCCTGGTCAGCGCGTCCGTGTCGGTCGGCTCGCTGTAGTTCTTGCTGCCGCGCTTGTTGCCTGCGGCGTCCTTGAACTCGATGTGGAACTCGGCCATGGCGGAGCGACCCTCCTCGGGTGGTGTGGCGGTGGGGTGGATCACGGGGCGGTTGCCAGTCCGTTGCGGACGGCGCGGCGCGCGTAGGGCTCGGGAACGCCGACCGCGACGGCGGCCGTGACGATGTCCTCGGCCAGTGCTGCGAGTCCGCACGGGCCGGGGCAGCGGGCGTGCTGCTTGGCGAGGAACCGGGCCACTCCGTACGCGCTGGACCCGGCGCCGGATTCGGCGTGACTGCGGACGATGGACAGTCCGCGTTCGAGGCCCGTGCGGACGTAGCTCTCGGTGTGGCGGCATCCGGTGGCCACCGCGCGCACCCATCCGCTCTGCGCCGGTAAGACAGAAGAGTCCACCCCGCCCCCGGGCCGGGTGGTCTCTTGCCCTTCCCTGTCCAGCAGCGCACCGACGACCGAGGGCAGAGAGGCCACGTGGCCGATACCGGGTCCGAGCCAACGGGCGTAGGACATGCGGGACTTGATGTCCACGCCGGGCCGGACGTGATTCGCGGACCGCGTGGCGCCCCGGTAGATCCAGTGCTCCCCGCGCGTGGTCTCCACCACCCTGGTGGCGGGCAGGGTCGCACGGGCCCAGGCGATCGCTGCCCTGTCGTCCAGGTCCACCACGGTGAACCCGGCCCCGCCCGGGTGGTAGGCGACGGCGACGGCCTGTCGCCATGCCCACGCCCACGGCGAGGAGCCGATGACGGCCGTGTCGGTGGTCGCGGCGGCCCAGGCGTGGCACACCCGCTCGCACCGACAGGGCCCAGCCGCGAGCATGTTCGGTCGGCCGCCGCACGCCGAGCCCGCGCAGTCGGGGCAGTTCCCGAACGGGACCTTCCCGGCCCGCAACGGAAGCACCGGCACCCCGGCTCGGGCGAGTTCGAGCGCGGTCACCTGGTGCGCGCCGCTCATGCCGCCATCGCCGATCGGGTGGGTGCGAGGATCTCGATGAGGTCGGTGCCGACCAGGTGGGTGTAGGCGGGCGGGATGGCCTTGCGGGCTTCCTTGGTGGTCATCCAGGTGCAGCCCATGGCGTCGGCGTAGGCACGTTCCTGGGAGTGGTCGAAGGCCGCCAGGTTGCGGTGTCCGTGGCACGGCGGAGTGAGTCGCAGGCCCGACCAGGACGTCTCGAACGCGCGGTGCCTGCGGACGCGGAGCCCGACCATGGACCCGCACAGCAGATAGTCGGCACGGACCGGTGCTTCGGGCACGTTCTCCATCACCCACGGTCGGCCCGACGCGATCAGCAGCGGACGCCCGGGCGTGACCAGGTCGGCGTGCGTGGCCCGGCTCCCGGTCGCGCCGGTGACGTTGGCAAACGTCTCGCACGGCCACGAGGCGTGGATCGCGGTGTATCGGTGGCCGTGCTCGGCCAGGTAGGACAGCGCGTCGGCCTGGACGAAGTCATCGCCGCAGTAGTTCGGCTGGGGCACGTGGTCGACTCCGGTGACGCGGAATCCGGCGAGCTGATAGCCCCGGGCGGCGCCTCCCGCGCCGGAGCACAGGTCGAGCAAGGTCGGTCGATGGGTCATGCTGGTGGTCCCTTCCGGGTCCTGGTGGATGGTTTGGGCCCGGGGCGACCGGTCGTCTTGGCGGAGGACGGTCGCCCCGGGAAGGGCTCGGTGGCGATTACGGTGTGTAGTGGCGTGCGGGCGTCGGTGTGCGCACGCCCGAGGTGTGCGCACGGGTGAAAGTGCAGGTCAACGCGCGCGCGGGCGCGCGAGAGCCACAGGTGTGCGCACGGGGTTCGCACGCGTGCGCACACTCGTCCCGGTGTTACGCGGCGTAGTCCTCGAAGGCGTCGTCGCGTGGGACGATGAGCCAGGATCCGAGCTGTCCGCCGGGGTTCTCGGCGACCTCTCGGCGACTGTCGGCGAACTCGGCGAGGCGGCGCGAGACCCAGGTCCGGGAGCGCCCGACCCGGGATTCCGGGAAGTCCTTCGGCGCGCACACCGCTCGCCCTTCGGCGCGCAGCTCTTCGAGGATGGCGAGCATTTCGGCGCGGGCGTCCTCGGCCGGGCGCTTGATCGTGAACTCGGGCTCGGACACCTGCACCACCCCGGCGGGCTCCTCAAGCTCGGTGTCCGGGTCGGCGTCCGCGTCCAGGTCGCTTTCGTGCGCGACCGCGTACGGCTGCTCGGTCGCCTCGAACTCCGCCGCGTCGTCCATGGTTTCGCCTTCCATGATTTCGGCTTCG
Organism: Embleya sp. NPDC020886; assembly: GCF_044333915.1. Lineage (NCBI taxonomy): Bacteria > Bacillati > Actinomycetota > Actinomycetes > Kitasatosporales > Streptomycetaceae > Embleya > Embleya sp. NPDC020886. Next base: position 14,130 of record NZ_JBIRRX010000008.1, read on the forward strand.
TCCAAGTGGGCGGGCACGCGCGGACGTTCGGCGAGAGCGGTCCGCAGCGGGCCGGGCTCGGGCCGCTCCTCGCGCCCGGAGTGGCGGGCCGAGCGGGCCTTGCAGGCCGCGTAGCGCGGTCCGGCGGCCTTGGCCGTGGCCGCGTCCACGCCCTGGGGGCGTACCGCGTCGTACGCGGCGATCAGGCGCCGTACCTGCTCGTCGTCGGGCAGCCGGTAGGCCCGTGCGGGGATCGGCCAACGCTCGCGATCCACACCGGGCGCTTGGAGGTAGAGCATGCCCGCGCGGTCGGCCGCCCACTGCTCCGGCGACGCCCCGGCGGCCTTGGCCGCGCCGTCGAGGGTGAACGCGTCGGTGTCGTCCTTGACGCCGAAGATCAGCGACGTCCCGAACTGTGCGCGTACCTCGGTGGAGATCCCCGCGTACGACGCGCGTTGGAGGGAGAACGACAGGACCGTCCCGGTGGATCGGGCCTGCTGCGCGACCTTGACCACGTTCGGGTGGTCCGCCACGGCATCGTCGGCGGACTCCTCGAAGTGGATCAACAGCAGCGGGATTTGGTGCTTGGTCCAGCACTCCGGCTCCCACTGCGCGTAGCCCAGGCGCCCGAGCAGGTCCGCACGGGCCTTGACCACGATCGGCAGGACGTCCAGTAGCGCTTCCACGCCCTGTGGTGTGGTCTCGCACCAGTCCAGGCCGTCACGGATGGCGCCCACGCTCTGGCTGCCCTTGGACGGGTCCCCGAGCCACACCACGACGTCGGACCGCGTCATCGCCTCGATCAGCACCACCTTGAGGCTGCCGGACTTGCCCGAGCCGCTCATGCCCGTGGTCAACAGGTGGGAGAGCGGGCGCGGGTGGTCGCGGTCCTCGGTGCCCGGAAGCCAGAACTCCAGCGGCCGACCATCCTGGTAGACGCCGAGCCGTACCGGGCGCCCGATCGACTGCCCCGGCAGCGACGGACCCGGGTACAACACCGACTTGCGCAGGTGATCCACCGGAGTCACCGACAGCGTGACGCGCGAATGGTTGTCCCGGTTCGGCGTGACGCGGATCGCTCCGGGCGTGGTGCCCAGTGCGGACGCCATGTGCGGGATCCGCTGCTGGACGTCGTCCGGAACCATCTCACCCCGGGGAAGCTGGAGTTCCGCACTGACCTCCCCGGCTACCACCTGCCCGTTCACGACCTGCGTACGGGCGAGTCCGACCATGTCGAGCAGGCCGTCCCCGGCGCCCTCGGACGCGCTGTTGCGCAAGGCGTGCCGCAGGTTCCACCACAGGGCGAGGGTGCCGCCCCCGAGGGCCTGCAACAGGGCCACGTTCGGCGACGTCGGCCCGGCCACGGTCGCGGCCGTCAGGTAGGTGGACGCGGCCCCGGCGGACACCGTGGCCATCGTCCGCAGACGCGGGGAGCGCTTGGACGCCTCCGACCAGGCCGCGACTGTGATCCCGACTCCGGCCGCGCCGAGCAGGGCGGTCGCGGCGGGGTTGGTGCCGATCGTGTCGTGGGCCAGCGCGGCGGGGATGGTCACGCCCGCCGCTATCGCCCACGGCGGCAGCAGCGGCGCCGCGCGGGACGTGAGGTGCTTGACGGCCTGGTCAACCGGTGGCGTCGCCGTCGAACGGGCCGCTTTGCTCGGCCTGGACTTCCTTGCCACGGTCGTTCCCCTCTCGTGTCCTGGATCAGGCTTCGAACTTGAACGTGGGCTTGGCCTTGGGCTTGGCGCCCGCCGCTTCCAGCTCGGGCGCGTAGTTCTTCTGGAACGAGGCGTACGCCTTGGCCATCGACCCCGCCGCGTAGCGCAACGCCCCGGCGGCGATCATCAGGTGCCGCGACACGTCCTTCGCGCGCCTGCTTCCGGCCCACCCGGCCATACGGGTGTCGGCCGGGTGGATCTGGGACAGGACCGCCTGCAACTCCTCGGCCGCCATGGCGATCTCCAGCGAACCGTCCCGGCAGAACAGGCGACCCGCGTTGCAGTAGTCGCGGATGCTCTTGTTCGTCACGAACTCCGGGTCACCCAGGACCTCTTGCGCCGTCGCCTTGCGCCGACGCTGCTGCTGCTGGGCCATCGGGCCCTCCCTCGTGAATGCGAGCGATGTGGATGGTTCGAGCAGGGCTGACCCCGCTTCCCCCACGTCCGGCCGCAGCGTGCGGGCCGGGCGCGAGGGGAACCGGTCAGGTTTCAGAACAGGGCTTCCGTCGCGGACTCGGCCGCGCGGGCACTTCCCGCGGCTGCCTTCGCCGCGCTTCGAGCCGGGCCGTGGCAGCGCTCGCACCAGGTCGTCAACCCGGCCGGGTCCAGTCCGACCGCGACCGCCAGTGACACCGACAGATCACGCGGCCCAACGACCAAGCCGTCATGTCGAGTGCATCGGCCGCCGGAATCCTTGTGGCGCCGTCCGCACTCGCCGCCACACCCGCAGGTGCCGCCCTCCCGGGCTGTCACCGCCGACCACACCGGCCCGCCGACGATCGGCGGCCGGGTCACCGCGCACCCTCCACCAGACTCAACCGCCCGGCGGGGGGCTCCTCACGAAACTCCTGATAGCGGGCGGAGACCCAACCGACCGACCAACCGCACAACTCGGCAGCGGCCCGCACCGGATGCCCCTCCTCGAACCCGGCCCGCACGATCAGCCGGGCGCGGTCCTCGGGCAACTTGCCCACGGCCGGATCGGCCGACAACAGCTCCAACCGCTCACGCCGTTCACGCTCGACGGCCTGCCGCTCACGGTGTTCACGCCGCTCACGCTCGGCCGTCTCGGCCCGCTCCCGGGCCCGCTCCGCGTCGCGCTCCTCACGACGCGCGCGCTCGGCGATCTTGGCCCGTTCACGCTCCACCGCCGCCTCGTGCTCACGCTGTTCACGAGCCACCCGAGCCTCGTACTCACGCTCCTCACGGCGGATCCGCTCGGCCGCCTCACGACGCTCGACCTCGGCCCGCTCCCGCGCCGTGCGTTCGACCCGTTCACGCTCGCTCAGCGCGACCTGCGCCGCCGTGATCGCACGCCGGTAGGCGAGTCCCGTCTCGGCTGTGACGATCAGCAGAGTCGGCGCGACCGAGTGCACGGCCGCCCCCACCAGGTCACCCCGCAACAGGGAGTCGCCCACGTTCAGGGCGAGGGTCATCGTCCCTGTCATCCACCGCAGCACGATCGGCCACGCGCCGCCACCCTCGCCCAATCGGGCCAAGGTGGCGTCCAGACGCACCACGATCACCACCGCCGCGTCCACCACCAACGGCAGGATCGGCGCGGTCCACGCCCACTCGGGCGGGGTGTGTGCGGCGGCCAACGGGGTGACCGTCAGCACCGAGTACAGCATCGACCCGGCCACGATCAGCCATGTCCCCACGCTCAACGCCTGCTCCGCCGAACGCACTTGAGCGGCGTTCATCGGTCGCCCCCGTCCGCCGGACGGACCAGGGTCGCGGCGAGCAGCAGCACCCGGGACGTGTCGTCACCGGGCGTCTCGGCGTCCTCGGTCCACTCCCACTCGGCCCCGTTCGTGAACACGAACCCGAGCGCGTTCACCACCCGTGAACGCTCCGCGACGGTCGGCACCACCACGCCCGGGGGAAAGCGGTGCTCCGGCCACAGCGACACCAGCCCCGGCACCGCCACGAACACACGCCAACGCCCCTCGTGAAACGACATCAACGCCTTGCACGTCATGCCGCCCGCACCTCCTCGAACCCGTCGAACGTCTCCCGGGCCCGCCCGGCGGCCGAGTCGAGCAACAGCGCGGCACACACCGCAGTGCCCGAATCCACCGCCCACAACGAGACGAACATGTCCTCGACGTGCCGGGCGAGTTCGCGATCCGTCGCCCACAGGTCGGAGAGGATGTCCCGCGCCGCGTCCAACCGCGCCGCGCGCTCCTGCTCGCTCTCCCCGGGCTCCCCGTCGAACAGAGCCCAGTCGATGCCGAGCGCCAACTCGGCGAACTCGGCGACAGTGGCCGCAAAGCGACCAGCAACAATGCTTCTCACGGTCGTACTCCCTGCATCGGAGTTGCGACCCACGGGGCGCCCGCCTTCCGCCAAGTCGTCGGGTGCCCCGGCACACATCGGTGTGCCTCGTCTTCAGAGACGAGTGGCCGTGGCCCCCGACGCACGCGTGATGCTGCGCGCCGAGGACCAAAAGCACTCGTTTCGATCTCGTTCGTCACTCTGTTGAGTTCTCAAGGACCGAGCTGTCCCGGCGCTTACGGGCGTACGGCCGAAGCCGTCTTCCCTGGCAGGTCGCATGATCTGACGTGCATAGTTCTGTGGCTCACTGCCTCACTAGTGAGGCAGTGGTGTGACAGTAGCGCCACGGAGTGCGAGACCGCAATACCTCACTAGTGAAGTCGCCTAGGATGGCGTGCATGGCCATTGATCCGACTGACCCGCGCTCTCCGTCGCGGCAGATCGCTGACGAACTCAGGGAAGAGATCACGAGCGGGCGCTTGGCGCCCGGTGACGCGCTTCCTTCGGAAAAGATGCTGGTAGGACGCTTCGGGACGGCGCCCGCCACGGCTCGTCAGGCCGTGCGGCTCCTGAAGGAAGAGGGCCTTGTAGTCGCCGAGAGGGGGAAGGGCGTCTACGTGAAGCGGCAGCCGCCCACCATCCGGCTTGGGTCCCACCGGTTCTCGCGCCAGACCCGCGCCGAGGGCAAGTCGGCCTTCGAAGCCGAGATAGAGCGGCAGGGCCTGAAGTGGGGGCAGGAGGTTCTTGAGCTTGCCGACGTCGCTGCGCCCGAGTGGGTTGCCGAGTGGCTTGGCGTGGACGCGGGGGCCACGGTCTTCGTGCGCCGACGTCGCAACTGGGTGGGCGACACACCGACCCAGCTTGCCGACAGCTACTACCGTCTCGACACCGTTGAGGACACGGCGATTCGGACCCCGGACACCGGCCCCGGCGGCAGTTACGCCCGGCTGGAAGAGAAGGGGCTCACGCTTGAGCGCTTCAGGGAAGAGATCCGGATCCGGATGCCAACCCCGGCCGAGGTGCAGGGGCTGCGGCTCACTCCCGGAACGCCCGTCGCCGAGCTGCGGCGCATCGCCTTCGGGGCGAGCGGACCCCTCGAAGTGCTTGAGTCCGTGGTGTCCGGAGACAGCCACGTGTTCTGCTACGAATTCGCCGCACCCGAGTAGACGGGAAGAACCTTGCAGGTCAGCCACATCAGTGAGCCGTCCCCCGGCGGCATCAACGATGACTACGTCGTGGCCAGCGAACGATTCGTCATCGTGCTCGACGGCGCGACCGCGAATGGCCTGGATACCGGTTGCATCCACGACGTCCCATGGGTGGTGAGCCGGCTAGCCGCCCAACTCTCGGCCCGGCTCATCACGGACGACGGAGCACCGCTCAGCGAGATCTTGGTCGACGGCATCGCCGCCGTCTGCGAGCTTCACGCCGGTACGTGCGACCTGACCAACCCGAACAGCCCGTCGACCACCGTTGCGTTGCTACGCAACCGGGGCGGCCTGGTCGAGTACCTGGTGCTCTGCGACTCGCCGATCGTCATCGAGACGACGTTCGGCGACATCCAGTTGATCAACGACGACGCGACTGCTCACCTCCCCGGATACACCCGCGAGATTCTGCAAGAGGTTCGCAACCAGCCAGGCGGGTTCTGGGTCGCGAGCACTAAGCCGGAAGCGGCAAAGCACGCGGTCATCGGCTCCATCCCAACAGCGCATGTCAATCGCGTTGCGGTCATGACGGATGGGATGTCTCGCCTTGTTGAGCGCTACGAATGGCGATGGGGACGAGTCCTTGACGAACTGGAGTCCACGGGGCCCGCTGCTCTGGTCGCCGCCGTCCGGGAGGCCGAGCGCCGAACCCCCGCAGGCAAGTTCCGGGGCAAGCCGCATGACGACGCCACCATCGCGTACTGCACTCATTTCGAGGCGTAGGTTATGCCACGTTCCGCACTGCACTCCGTGAGCGTTTCCGGCGTCGTCGTTGACGATGCTGGTCGGTTTCTGCTCACCAAACGCCGGGACAATGGCCAGTGGCAAGCCCCAGGCGGCGTGCTCGAACTGCACGAGACCATCCCCGAAGGTCTGGTTCGCGAGATGCACGAAGAGACAGGTCTCAAGGTCGAACCAGTCGCTCTGACTGGCATTTACAAGAACATGAACTTGGGTGTGGTTGCCCTGGTTTTTCGCTGTCGCTCTGTGGGTGGCGCGCTCCGCTTGAACGACGAGGTCTCCGAGTTCCGATGGGCAGTGCCTGCTGAGCTCCCTGACCTCGTAGTCGAAGCATTCGCCGTTCGAGTGACAGATGCCCTCGCTGATCGGTCGGCGCCGGAAATCCGGGCTCATGACGGTGAGCGCTTGATCTGACTCACGCCCGCCGTAGCGCATGCTCCAGGGGCGGCTTCCGGCGGTTGGATCCACAGCACCTGTGGAGAACCGTGGGATAACCGGGTGGCGCTGTGCACAACATCTAGTGGTCTGTGGATGGCGCGCCTACTACCTGTGGGTATCTCGGTAGTGCGCAAGGTGTCGGCCCTGGGCTGTAGTCTCATTGCCGAGCAGCAAGAAGCCCCGGTCTGGAGGGTCCAGCCGAAGGCTGAAGCCTGCCAACCCGGGGCTCCACAGCGCCTAGGAACGCAGAACGTGGACTCTACATGGGAGGTGCGCAGGGGCGGCAAGTGCCCCTGCGCGGGCGGGCAGCTCAGTAGGACAGGAGGCCCGCCCATGACTAGGGCGAAGTTCACGTTCAACGAAGCCGCCGTGCGCAAGGTCGTCAACGATGCTGCGCAGCGGCAAGGGAATCGCTACGAGCAGATGCTCCAGCGTCTGACTCAGGGCTATGCCGGTCGGCCCGTTTCGGAGATCAAGCCGATTCTTCAGCGCGAGTGGCGCGCGCTCGGAGGCGACATCACGGACCCCGAGCTCACGAAGTACGCGCAGGCGATCAGTGAAGGGACACGCATCTCGATGCGCGTTCAGGGGCGCTAAGGCGAGCGGAGGGTGTGCTCTCAGCGGCCTTGCCGGTCTCAGTTGTGGTCTCATTCGCCGTCGTTCGCCGGTGTTCAGGCCGTCCTCTGACCGAGTCTCCTGGCTGGTTCCGCAAGGTACCGAACTGCAAGGGACGCTGAGGCACAGACCTCGAAAGCGTGTGATGGTGCAAGCTATCCGTGGGTTCAAATCCCACCGCTACCGCTCTTGAGCAGGACATACGAAGGACCCGACCACACGTGGTCGGGTCCTTCGTCGTTTTCGGGGTGGGGTGCGGGGTCAGGCGGGGATGGGCTGGGGGGTGGCCTCGTCGAAGGGTGGGTAGTGGTCGGCGCCGGATTGTTCGGCGGCGGCGATGTAGGCGGTGAGGGCGTCGCGGGATTGGGCGAGGCGCTGCATCTGGTCGTCCAGGCGCCGCAGCCGGGAGCGCATCGCGGTCAGCAGTTCGAGGCACCCGGGTAGTTCGGGGGCCTCGCCGACCGCGCAGGGCAGCAGGTACGCGATGTCCTCGGAGGACAGGCCGGCGCCGAGCAGGTGGCGGATCTGTTTCACCCGCAGCACCGCGGTCTCGTGGTACTCGCGGTAGCCGTTCGCGCGGCGGTCCGCCTCCAGCAGGCCCTGGGCCTCGTAGTAGCGCAACTGGTGGGCGTGGACGCCCGTTCGGTGGCTCAGTTCCCCGATCCGCATCGAAACCTCACTTGACCTTCATACCGGTATCAACGTTGACGATGCTGCCATGAACAACGAAAGCAGCACCCCTGTGACCGTCATCGGACTCGGACTGATGGGCCGGGCCCTGGCCGGGGCGTTCCTGAGGGCCGGGCATCCCACCACCGTGTGGAATCGCACGGCCGCCAAGGCCGACACCCTGGTGGCCGAGGGCGCCCGGTCGGCGCCGACGGTGGGCGCCGCACTCGCGGCGGGGCCGCTGGTGATCGTCTGCCTCACCGATTACCGGGCCGTGTACGAGCTGCTCGACGGGAGCGCCGCCGAGCTGGACGGCAAGATGTTGATCAACCTCACGTCGGGCGACTCGGCCCAGGCCCGGGAGGCCGCCCGATGGGCCGAGCAGCGTGGCGCGCGTTACCTGGACGGCGCGATCATGGCCATCCCGTCGGGGATCGGGACCGCCGACGCGGTGATTTTGCACAGCGGGCCGGAGGCGGACTTCGCGGCGTATCGCTCGACGCTGGAGGCGCTGGGCACGGTCAGTCACCTCGGGGCGGACCACGGGCTGGCGGCCCTGTACGACGTGGCCGGCCTGGCCATGATGTGGAGTGTGCTGAACGCCTGGCTCCAGGGCACGGCCATGGTTCGCACGGCCGGGGTGGACGCCGCGACCTATGCCTCGTTCGCCCGGCAGATCGCCGCCGGGGTGGCCGAATGGTTGCCCGGGTACGCCGAGCAGATCGACCGCGGGTCGTTCCCGGCCGAGGTGTCGGCCCTGGAGACCGACGCGCGGGCGATGGCCCACCTGATCGAGGAGAGCGAGGCGCTCGGGGTCAACGCCGAACTGCCCAGGTTGATCAAGGCGATGGCCGACCGCTCGATCGCCGCCGGACACGGCGCGGAGCAGTACCCCGTGCTGATCGAGGAGTTCGGCAAACCCGGCAACGGCTGACCGGCGGGGGGTGGGACGGGGTGTGGCCCGCCCGACGTGCCGCTGCCGCCTCCGCGGGATGCGGAGGCGGCAGCGGATGGGTCGCGTTCGGCGGGTCAGCAGCCCGGCGGGCGGCTCGGGGCCGGCGGAGGCGGCGGGGACAGGATCGCGGCGACCTGCTCCGGCGCGGCCAGGTCGGTCCAGCCGTCGCCGATCACCAGGTCGACCGAGCCGTCCGTGCGCTGGTCCTCCTTGACGGTGCTCGCCGCCACCTGGGCCGCGACCACCTTCGCCGGAGTGGTGCCGGGGAAGCCGTGCCGGATCTCGGCGGTGGCCGCGACCGGCTGGTTCAGCGGATCGTTGGTCACCTTGCCGATCACGAAGCCGCGCGCCTTGAGCGCCTCGGAGACGGTCTTGGCCAGGCCGGCGCGCTTGGTCGCGTTGTAGACGTTCACCGTGATCGTCTTGGGCTCGGGCAACGCCGCGGGCGGGGCGTCCGGCGGGGTCGAGGCCGTCGGCGAGGCGCACGCGGCGGCCTTGTCGCCGCTGTCGTCGGACGTGAAGTGGTACACGCCCCAACCGGCGGTGGCCAGCACCACCAGGCCGACCACGATCGCGATGACCACGGGCATGCGTCGCCTGCGCCGCGTCATCCGCGGATACAGCTTGCCAGTGATCTTGTACTGGCCTCCCATGCCGCGGGGAGTGAGCATGCTCATCGGTGCGCCCCCGTCCTCCTCCTGCACGGCATGGCCGTGATCCCGGTCGCCATGAAGTCGAGGTTAGCGCCGACGTGGCACCTTGCGTATCCGGGCACGGCCGTACGCGAGACGACCACCTGATCGGGCCGCCGGGGTTGCGTGCTCAGCCGAGTTCGAGCACGCGCGCGTGCAACACCTGGCGCTGTTGCAGCGCGGCCCGGACCGCGCGATGCAGGCCGTCCTCCAAATAGAGGTCACCCTGCCATTTCACGACGTGCGCGAAGAGGTCGCCATAGAAGGTCGAGTCCTCGGCGAGCAGCGTGTCGAGGTCGAGTTGCCGCTTCGTCGTGATGAGTTGGTCCAGACGCACGGGCCGCGGGGCGATGTCGGCCCATTGCCGGGCACCCGACCTCCCGTGGTCCGGGTACGGTTTGCCGTCACCGATCCGCTTGAAGATCACAGGCTCAGCCTACCGGGATCACGGTCGCCTAACCCCCACCCGGCGCCGATGCGAGGGAGCGAGGGTGCGGATCAGGCCGGCTCGGATGGCCGATCCGCCGGGGCAATCGGGATATTTCTCTTCCTATCGGTGTATTCGTCTTCCGCATCTCGGCGAGCGGAGGAGCGCATGAGCGAGCAGGACGACACGATCGCGGCCATCACGGCCGGATACGCCTTCACCGGACCCGCGCTGGAACTGGGCGCGGCCGTGGTCGAGGGCACCGCGCATCCCCAGGCGCGGGTGCGTGTCCCGCTCGCGGTACTCAATCGGCACGGCCTGGTCGCGGGCGCGACCGGCACCGGCAAGACCAAGACGCTGCAACTGATCGCGGAGCAGTTGTCCGCGCAGGGTGTGCCGGTCTTCCTCGCCGACGTCAAGGGCGACCTGTCCGGCATCTTTGCCCCGGGGACGCCCGGCGACCGGGTGACCGGGCGGGCGGCCGAGGTCGGCCAGGACTGGCAACCGGTCGGCTGCCCGGTCGAGTTCCACGCGCTCGGCGGGATCGGCCCGGGCGTGCCGATCCGGGCCACGATCACCGACTTCGGGCCGACCCTGCTGGCCAAGGTGCTGGATCTGAACGAGACGCAGGAGTCCTCGCTCGGCCTGATCTTCCACTTCGCCGACGAGCGCGGGCTGGAACTGGTCGACCTCAAGGACCTGCGCGCGGTGATCCAGTTCCTGACCGACGATCAGGGCAAGGCCGAACTCAAGCGCATCGGCGGCCTGTCCACGGCCACCGTCGGGGTGATCCTGCGCGCGCTGATCACGCTGGAGAACAACGGCGGCGGGGCGTTCTTCGGCGAACCGGACTTCGACACCGCCGATCTGCTGCGCACCACCTCCGACGGGCGCGGTGTGGTCTCGGTGCTCGAACTCGCCGCGGTGCAGGACAAGCCGCAGTTGTTCTCCACCTTCCTGATGTGGCTGCTCGCCGATCTCTTCCACGACCTGCCGGAGGTGGGCGATCCGGATCGGCCGCGTCTGGTGTTCTTCTTCGACGAGGCGCACCTGCTGTTCACCGGTGCCTCCAAGGCGTTCCTGACCGCGATCACCCAGACGGTGCGGTTGATCCGGTCCAAGGGGGTCGGAATCTTTTTCGTCACCCAAACGCCGCGGGACGTGCCGGGCGACGTGTTGTCCCAGTTGGGCAATCGGGTGCAGCACGCGCTGCGTGCGTTCACCCCCGAGGACGCCAAGGCGCTCAAGGCCACCGTGTCCACGTTCCCGCGTTCGGCCTACGACCTGGACCAGGTGCTCACCCAGGCGGGCACCGGCGAGGCGGTGGTCACCGTGCTCGGCGAGAGCGGCGCCCCGACGCCGGTGGCCTGGACCCGGCTGCGGGCACCGGTGTCGCTGATGGCACCGATCCCGGCGGAGACGATGTCGGCGGCGGTGGCCGGGTCGCCGCTGTTCGCCAAGTACGGCACGGCCGTCGATCGCGAGTCGGCGTTCGAGAAGCTGACGGCCGCGCAGGCGCCGCCCGCCGAGCCGGACGCGGCGCCCGCGCCCGAACCGGCGGCCGGGCGCGGGCGCGCGGACAAGCCGAAGTCGGACGTGGTCGGCCAGGTGATGGGCAACTCGGCGGTCAAATCCGTGCTGCGCTCGATGGGCACCCAGATCGGCCGGGAGATCACCCGCAGTCTGTTCGGCACCGCCCGCCGCAAACGCTGACGGGCGGGGCCGACGCCTTCGGCCACCCGGCCGGGACCGGTTCCTCGGCGCCGGCCGGACAACCCGGATCCTCGGCCTACTTCCTCGGCATCTTCGCGAACGCCTCGATCCAGAAGCGCTGTTTGTCCACGGACTGGCCGACCAGGTAGCTCGAACGCAGCTTCGGCGGCAGGCCGGCCAGCAACTGCGCCACGGTGTCCAGATGTTCGCGCAACTGCGACAACTCGGCGTTGGCCAGCACCTGGTGCACGATGTCGGTGTCGTCGGTGCCCTCGCCGGACTCCTCGTTGGCGGCCTCCAGTCGGCGCACCCACTCGGCCAGATTGGCCGAGATGTCGCCCAGTCCGGTGGCCGGGTTCTCCGCGAATCGGGCCTCGAGCGCGTTCAGCGGCACCGGTGCGTACTCGCCGTCGCCGAGGTAGACCTTGGCCATCTCCAGCGGCAGTTCGCGCTTGTGCAGCTTGATCAGCCGCTCCAGGGTGCGCTTGGTGATCCAGTCCCGGCCCTCGTCGTCGATGTCGTTCTTCCACCACTCCAGCACCGTCTCGGCGACCGGGCCGTAGGTGCTGATCAACCACTCGTTGGCGGGGATGTCCTCGGGGCGGATGGTCAGCGACGCGGTGAAGCGGGTCGCCTGTGCGATGTTGTTGCGCGAGACGAGCATCTTGCGGCCGAGGTGGTACAGCGGGTTCTGCAGGGCGATCTGCGCGCGCAGGCCGGGAATCGGGCGGCCCGCGATGGACCACTCCTGGGTGACCTCCATCAGTTTGGCGAAGGTCGACTTGTCCTTGGGCCGGTTGTACTCGTCCCACACGATCACCTTGGCGCCGGGATCGGTGAACTTGGCGGCGAGCAGGTTCTCCAGCGAACCGTCCGGCGTGGGCACCGGTGCGCACAGGTCCTCGACGTTGGTCACCGGCAGCGAGAAGTAGAGCGGCTCACGACCGAGTTCGCCGCGCACCACGTCCCGCACCACCTCGGTCTTGCCGCAGCCGGGCGGGCCCTGGATCAGCACCGACCAGCGGCGCCGGATCGCCTCGCGGACGATCCGGCGCACCGAGTCCGGCGTCTGGTCGGGGTTGCGCACGTTCAGGCCCGCGGCGATCCGGTCGAGCACCTCGTCGGTGCGGTCCGGGCCGGGGGAGCCGTCCTTCTTGGTCTCGGTCAGCGCCAGCCGCTCGCCGTTGACCAACGGCAGCCCCCACACCAGCGGGAAGCCGGCCAGCGCGCAGTCGATCACGTGCTCCAGGGTGCGCGGGGACACCAGTTGGCGCAGCGCCGGGGACAGGCTCGTCCAGATCTGGAAGATCGGGGTCAGGTCGGTGCCGGCGAAGCGCTCGGCGAGCTTGTACCGCCACGCGGTGTCGGTCGCGGTGATCTTGACGGTGACCATCCGGTCCAGGATGGCCAGGTCGGTGCGCCGGGTCGCGGTCTCGGACAGCGACTCGTTGTCGGTGAGGAAGACGCCCACACAGCCCAGTTCGCGCAGGTCGTGTTCGCCCAGCGTCCAGTTGCAGGCGACCTGCATGAGCTGCGACTGGATCGTCTCGCCCGCCTGCAGCGCGTCGTCGATCAGCAGCACGAACCGTTTGCCGGGCCGCAGTTGACGCATGATGAGCTGGCGCAGCACGAGTTCGCCGGTGCGTTCGTCCCGGACGGGTGCGTTGATCAGCAGGTCGTCGGGAGTGAGGTTGGCGGCGGGTACGAAGACCAGGACCGTGTCGTCGTGCCGGTCGGGGATGTGGCTGAAGAAGGTCGCCGTCTTGCCGATGCCGTGCTCGCCGAAGATCTGGCCGGTCTGGCCGAGGTCGATCATCGCGTCGATGAACTCCTCCAGCTTGGACACGCCCTTCCAGCCCTTGGGACGTTCGGGGTAGGTGGCGGTGGCCTTCCACTTGGGCTCGGACGCGGGGCGGCCGGCGCGCGTGGGGTCAGCGGTGATCGTCATGGTTCCTTCCGGGTGCTGCGCACGGCGTGCTGCGGAGGGCTCTTCGGCGAGGCGCGTCGGCATGACCGGCCCCGATCAGTGGTCGCCGGTGAGGACGCGGTGACAGTCCATCGACGGGTGGTGCCGCTCCGGCCAGTCGTCTCCGCCCTCGGTGATCAGCCAGATCCATTTGTCCGGGTCGGCCGGAGTGATCGGCGGCGCGTAGCCGTCGGTGAGCATCACCACCGCGTCGACCGATTCGTCGAAGCGGCCCGACCCCTCGATCTCCAGCCGGCCCTCGACGTAGTCGGCCACGTTCTGGAAGTTGGTGCCGCCGCCGCCCAGCACCCGTTCGCCCGGCTTGAACGGCATCACGGTGCCGTCGAAGCTGAGCCAGTGCGTCTCGACGCCGTCGGCCTTGCCGACCAACTCGGTCAGCCAGCTCACCACCTGGTCGGGCATCGAGCCGGAGGTGTCGTAGGCGATCACCACGACCTTGGTGCGTTCGAGTCCGCGTCGGGCGAGCATCGGGTCGTGGCCCAGCGCGGCCAGCAGCGCCCCGCGTTTCTTCGGATAGACCAGGCGTTCGCCCTCGCGCAGCTTGGACGCGAGCACGTCCACCAGCCACTGCTGCCACCACTCGACCCGGCGGGTGCGCTGGGTCTCGCCGCGCAGGAAGCCGGCGCCCAGGTCGCCCCACAACTTGGAGGTGCGGTCGGTGGCGCCGTCGGTGCGCGCGAGCAGGTCGAGCAACTCCTGTCGGGCCAGCCGTTCGCCGCGGCGGGCGGCGAGCAGCACGCTGCGCAGCACCTCGGAGGCCACCCGGCCGACGGTCTCGCCGTCCATGCCGTCGTTGTGGCCGGTGCCCTCGCCCAGCAGCACGTGCACGCACAGCGGGGGCGGCACCGGCGGGTTCTTCATGCGCTTGAGCTCGGCGTAGACGGTCGAGTCGGTGTCCACGAAGTCGTCGTAGGACAGTGCGGCCAGGCCCTGGTCGGTGAGGTCCTGGACGTAGTCGCGGTGGACCCTCCTCGGGTCGATGCCGGTGGGGTCCTCGATCAGGGCGCCGGTGTCCGGGTCGAGTCGGCGCAGGATCGGCAGTTTGCTGCGGCCCAGCCGGGCCATCGCGACGTGGTTGATGGTCACCTCGGCCGCGAGCGTGAACACCGGGTCGGCGCGCAGCTCGGACTCGGCGAACAGGTGCCGTTGGATCAGGTGCCGGGCCTCGTGGAAGAGCACGAACTTCACGCCGTCCAGGCCCAGATCGCAGAAGAACTGCGGGTTGTACAGGAGCAGACAGGTGCCGTCGCCGGAGGCCATCACGGCCGCGGTGTCGATCGCGGTGGTCGGGATGTGGTGGTGGCACTTGGTGTACAACCACGAGGCGATGACCGACAGTTCCATGCCGAAGTCGAGCAGCGCCTCTTCCTTGAGTTTGCGGGCCCGCGCGATCACCTCGTCGTCGGCCGGCCGCCATGCCTCCAGCGCCCGACGGTCGGTCAGACTCACGATCGGCGCCTGCGGGGCACGTTCGCCGTACGCCACGTCCGTCACCTCCCCTCGGTGTCGTTCGATGATCCCAGTGCCGACCGACAGCGGTTCGGCCGGCCCGGGACACCGCCGGCCACCGCGCCGGCCCCCACCCCGCTCGCCGAATCCACATTGTGGGCCGGGGCGGGGTGCCGGGTCAGCGGGATTTCCCGCGATCGGTCGGCGGCGGGACGAGGGGGGAGTGCATCGGGGGCTTCCGGGGCACGTGGTTCAGCCGGCGACGAGGAACTCGCGTACCGTCTCGACGAACTCCTCCTGCTTCTCGAACATCACTACGTGTCCGGAGTCGATCTCCGCGTACGTGCTGTCGGCGATCGCCTCGTGCAGCGCGCGGCTGTGCTCGACCGGGATGGTGGCGTCCCGAGTGCACCCGACGACCAGCGTGCGGGCCTCGATCGCGGGCAGCAGCGGGCGCAGGTCGGCGGTGAGGTTGTAGTCCACGTGCCGCAGGGTGCCCGGCGTGGGCGGCATGTTCGCCAGCATCGCCTCCACCGCGTCGCGACCGATCGAGTTCAGGAAGCCCCGGCTGAAGCCGGTCATCGTCACGTTCCGGGAGAACGACTCGGCGTCGGTGCGCCCCAGCCGCCGCCACACGGTGAACAGGTTGCGCAGGTATTCGTCGCTGTCCACGTGCGCCCACCCGGCGACCAGGATCAGCCGGCGGACCAGGTCCGGGCGCAGCGCGGCGACGGCCGCGACCACGGTCGAACCCATCGAGAAGCCGAGCAGGTCGACCGCTCCCGTGCCGGCGTCCTCGATCACCGCGATCACCTGGCCCGCCAGGATCTCGACGGTGAGCGCGCCGCCGGCGTCGGGGGTGGCGTCGGTCCCGGACAGATCGGGGGTGATCACCACCCGCTCGTGATCGAACAGCGGGACGGTGGCCCCCCAGTTCACCGGCGCGCCCACGGATCCGGTGCCGTGCACGAGCAGCAGCGCGGGGCCGGACCCGGTGCCGGAGAGGGTGTAGTGGACCTGGGCGTCGGCGACCTCGACGATGGGCATGGGGTGCTCCCGGTGGACCGGCTCGGGCGGCCCGGACCGCGAATCCGCAGGTCCGGCGCTTCGAGTGGGGTGGTGTCGAGCCGAACGACCCGACATCCGGAACTCTGCCGTCGCGCGGATCGGGCCGGGAGAGCCTCGCCGACCCTGGGATCGGCGGTCCCAGGTTGGCAACCGGGGCGATGCGGCACGATGACCGATATGACGATCGCTCGCGGTGAACTCGCCGACTTCCTGCGCCGCTCCCGGGCCCGGGTGTCTCCGCAGGACGCGGGCCTGCCCGCCGGTTCCCGGCGCCGTACGCCGGGCCTGCGCCGCGAGGAGGTGGCCCGCCTCGCGGGCATGTCCGCCGACTACTACATCCGCCTGGAACAGGCCCGCGGTCCGCAGCCCTCGACCCAGATGCTCGGCGCGCTGGCCCGGGCGTTGCGGCTGAGCGACGACGAACGCGATCACCTTCACCTGCTGGCCGGCCACCGACCGCCCGCGGTGCGGATCGCCGGGGACGAGGTGGCGCCCGCGCTGCTGCACCTGCTCGACCAGTTGGCGGCGACGCCGGCCCAGGTGCTCGACGACCTCGGTGACGTGCTCGCGCAGAACGCGATGGCGCAGGCGCTGCTGGGCGGGGTGTGCACGGTCTCCGAGCATGGTCGCAACGTGGTGTGGCGCTGGTTCGGCGACACCGGCCCGCGTGCCGCGTATCCGGTCGAGGAGCACGACTACCACAGCCGGCTGCACGTCGCCGACCTGCGCGCCGCCGCGGCGCATCGCCCGGACGATCCGGTGGTGCGGCGCCTGGTGACCCGGTTGCGCGAGGCCAGCGAGGAGTTCGCCGAGCTGTGGGACCGGCACGAGGTCGCGGTTCGTCGGCACAGCCGGATGCGGGTCCGGCACGCGGTGCTGGGCCTGGTGGAGGTGGACTGCCAGGTGTTGATCACCCCCGAGGACAACCGGCGCGTGGTGTTGTACACCCCGCCGCCGGGCAGCGACCTGGCCGATCGGCTGACCGTGCTGCGCCGCCCGGCGGGCACGGACACGTTGGCTTTCGGGTAGCTCCCCGCCGGCGCCCGGCCCGGGTGGGTGGGGGCGCCGGCGGTGTGCGGGTGGGTCAGCGGGCCAGGAGGGCGTTCAGGTCGCCGTAGGGGATCGAGTCGGTGAGCGCGGTGTATGTGCCGGTCTCGAACAGTTCCCGGGCCGAGCGGCGGACCACGGCGTAGGCCGCCTCGGCGATGGCCGAGCCGAGGCTGACCCGGGCCACGCCGAGCTTGCCGAGTTCGGCGACGGTGGGGGCGCCGGGGCCGACCAGTACGTTCAGCGGGGCGGGCAGGGCCTCGACGAGGGTGGCCACGGTGGTCGGGTCGGTGACGCCGGGGACGAAGATGCCGTCGGCGCCGGCCGCGAGGTAGGCGATCGCCCGGTCGAGGGTTTCGCGCAGCCGGTCGGCGGGGCCGCCGGCGCCGCGCAGGTAGGTGTCCACCCGGGCGTTGACGAACAGCGCGACGCCCGCGCTGTCCGCGGCGGCCCGCGCCGCGGCGATCCGCTCGACCTGGTCGGCGACCGCCCGCAACGGCACCGGACCGGCGTGCAGGGCGTCCTCCAGGTTGACGCCCACGGCGCCGGCGGCCAGCACGCCGCGAATGGTCTCGGCGACCCCCTCCGGGTTCTCGCCGAAGCCGCTCTCGATGTCCGCGGTGACCGGGACGTCGACCGCGGCCACCACCCGGGCGACGAGTTCGAGGGCCCGCTCGCGGCCCAGCCGATCGCCGTCGGCCGCGCCCAGGCCCCAGGCGACCCCGGCGCTGGTGGTGGCCACCGCGCTCGCTCCGGCGTCGGCGACGAGTCGGGCGCCCGCCGCGTCCCAGACGTTGGCGAGGGCGAGGGGCGCGGCACCGGTGTGCAGCGCCCGGAAGGTCAGGGCGGTGTCGTGGAGGCTGGTCATGGCCCCACTTCATCATCCGCCCGCCGATCGGGCCGGCGGTTTTGCGCCGGCATCGCCCGGGCCGGGAGCCCCCGATCCGATCTCCCCCGGCCCGGGAGCCCTCAGGCCGGGGACGGGCCCGGGTGCAGGCCCGGAGCGCCTCGGTTCGTCACGACGCCCCGGCGGCGCGGTCGAGGCGTGGGCACAGGTTCTCGGCGGTGCCGTGCAGCATGGTCAGCTGCTTGTCGCGGTTCGCGTCGATGTCGAGGGTGTAGGCCCCGTCGATTCGGTACAGACCGCGTGGCAGCGTGCCGCCGTTCTCCCGGAACGTGGTCAGGACGGGGCCCAGCACGAACCACGATTGGGAACCGTCGGGGCGGGTCCGGACCACCGCGCTGCCGCCCGCGTCCACGTCCAGGCTCGCACCGGTCGCGGTGTTGGTGACCCGCACGATCAGCGGCCCCTTGTACGCGACCCACTTGTGGCTGCCGTCGGGATTGCTTTCGAGCACCTGTTGCACCACCTCGTCCAGCACGGGTTCGGCGTGCACGGGGAAATCACAGCGCGCACCGGCCGGGTAGTCGAACGGTGGCGTCGGCGGCGCGGGCTCCCAGCGGCCTGCCACGGGGACGGGGGAGGACTCCGGCGCCGCGGAGGCGGGTGCCGCGGCCACGAGGGTGGCGGCAAGTACCGGTACGGCGAGGAGAGTTCGGTGCATGGTTGCTCCCGGGAGAGGTGGCGGACGGACAGCCGGCGAAGGCCCGGGTCCAGCTTCGCGCCGGCGGCTGACCGCATTCTCACCACGCGGTGCGGGAAGGTGGCAGCCATGGAGTTTCGGTTGCTGGGGCCCTTCCAGGCGCGCCACGAGGGAGCCGAGGTCGCGGTCGGCAGCCGGCGCCAGGAGCGGTGCCTGTTGGCCGTCCTGCTGCTGGGTGCGGGCCGGGTGGTGGGCACCGCGCGGCTGATCGACCTGCTGTGGCACGGCGCGCCGCCCGCCGGGGCGCGGGGCACCGTGCACACCTACATCGCCCGGCTGCGCGCGCGGCTCGGACCGTACGGGCTGTTCGTGCACACCCGGCACGACGGCTACACGATCGACCCCGACGGGCACGCGGTGGACGCGTGGGAGTTCGTCGACCTGATCGAGCAGGCGTCGGCGGCCGGGGATCCCGACGAGCGGGTGCGCCTGCTCGACCGTGCGTTGTCGTTGTGGCGCGGTCCGCTGCTGGCCGACGTGATCGACGATCCGCTGCGGGGTCGGCTCGGCGGCCGGTACGCCGAGCTTCGACTGGCCGCGTTGGAACAGCGGGCCGAGGCCCGGTTGGCGATGGGCCTGCACGACCGGGTGCTGGCCGATCTGGCGCCGGTGGTGGACGAGTTCGCGACTCGGGAGCGGCTGGTCGGGGCGCGGATGACCGCGCTGTACCGCGCCGGGCGTCGGGCCGAGGCGCTGGAGGTGTACCGGCACACCCGCAAGCTGTTGGTGGCCGAGCTGGGCATCGACCCGGGACCGGAACTGGCCACGCTGCACGATCGGGTCCTGCGCGCCGACCCCCGGCTGGACCGACCGTCGGCGCCCGTCTACGCGGTGCGGGTCGGCGAGGAGTGGTTGCCGTGGAACACCGGTGGACACCCGGCGCTGGAGTTCTGCAACACGTACGCCGGCTGGGGCCGCGTCGGGCAGGCGGGCGCGGACTGGCTGCGCCGGTACGAAACCCTCGCGGTCTGGGCGGGCCACCTGGACCTGCTGGACGACCGGCTGGTGCGCGGACTGCGCCGACGGGCCCGCGAGCATCCCGACCGGGCCGCCGAGGCGCTCGCGCGGGCGCGGGTGTTCCGCCGCGACCTGTACGCCTGCCTGACCGACCCGCACGACGCGCGCGCCTTCGACGCGGTGGCCGCCGTCGCCCGCGAGGCGGCCGGCTCGGCGGTGTTCGCCCGGGGCGAGGACGGCCTGGGCCGGTGGCGGCTGTCCGATGAGGCCGGCCTGCGCGCACCGCTGTACGCCACCGCCCGCAGCGCCGCCGAACTCCTCGCGGACCCACGCCGCTTCACCATCCGGAGCTGCCCCGACGAGCACTGCGGCTGGCTCTTCGCCGACCCGAGCGGTCGCCGCCGCTGGTGCAGTCTGGCGACGTGCGGCAACCGGTGTCGGACGTAGGGCGACCGCGGTCCGGGACCGCGGCCCGCGCGAAATTGCGCCCCGATGTACTCGGCGAGAGGCTGGATGGTGAGCCTCGCGGCGTGCGGTGACCCTGCGGGCCACGGCGGCGGGGTGTTGGCGCACGATTGCTTACCGAGGATCGGCCGGTGGGAAGGCCGGGCGGGTTTGCGGTCCGCGTCCCGTCAGGGAGATGGTCATGGACGGCAATATCCTCGAAGACATGCGCGGCGCGTTGCGCGGCCCGATCACGGTGCCGCAGGATCCCGCGTACGACTCGGCTCGTCGGATCTACAACGCGATGATCGACCGACGCCCCGCCGCGATCGTGCGGTGTGCGGACGCGGGGGACGTGATGGACGCGGTCGACTTCGTCCGCGAACACGACCTCGAACTCGCGGTCCGCGGCGGCGGACACAGCGGCGCGGGCCTGTGCCTGGTCGACGACGCGGTCACCCTGGATCTGGCGCCGATGCGCTGGGTACGGGTGGACCCCGTCGCCCGGACGGCCCGGGTCGGCGGCGGCAGCCTGCTCGCCGACCTCGACCACGCCACTCACGCGTTCGGCCTGGGCGTACCCGCCGGAATCATGTCCACCACCGGCGTCGGGGGCCTCACCCTCGGTGGCGGGCACGGCCACCTCACCCGCAAGTACGGCCTGACGGTGGACAGCCTGATCGCGGCGGACGTGGTGTTGGCCGACGGCAGCTTCGTCACCACCAGCGAGTCCGAGCACCCGGACCTGTTCTGGGCCCTGCGCGGCGGTGGCGGCAACTTCGGTGTCGTCACCTCGTTCCGCTTCCGCCTGCATCCGGTGGCGGACGTGGTCGTCGGGGTCACCCTGTGGCCGGTCGAGCAGACCCGCGACGTGTTGCGCTGGTACCGCGAATTCCTGCCGCAGGCGCCCGAGGATCTGAGCGGGTTCTTCGCGCTGCTGGCGGTCCCGCCGGGTCCGCCTTTCCCCGAGGAGATCCACGGCCACAAGATGTGCGGTGTCGTGTGGTGCTGGACCGGGGATCCGGATGCTGCCGAGGGCGCCGTCGCGGCGGTGCGCGAACCTGCCCCGCCGGCGTTCCACTTCACCGCGCCGATGCCGTACCCCGTATTCCAGGCCATGTTCGACGAACTGATCCCCGCCGGTCTGCAGTGGTACTGGCGCGGCGACTTCTTCGACGCGATCCCGGACGAGGCGATCGACGTACACGCCAAGTACGGGGAGAACCTGCCCACCGCGCTGTCCACGATGCACCTCTACCCGGTCGACGGGGCCGCACATCGGGTCGACGCGGCGGACAGCGCGTGGGGCTACCGGGACGCCACGTGGTCCGGGGTGATCGGCGGCGTCGACCCGGACCCGGCCAACGCCGAGACGATCCGACGGTGGTGCGTGGACTACTGGCAGGATCTGCACCCGCACTCCATGGGCGGCGCCTACGTCAACTTCATCGGCGCCGACGAGAGTCAGGACCGGGTGAAGGCCACCTACCGCGAGCACTACGACCGACTCGGTGGGATCAAGCACCGGTACGACCCGGAAAACCTCTTCCACGCCAACCAGAACATCAAGCCGAGCGGTTGAATCGCCGCCCGCCGCCGGGTGATTCGACTCCCGGGCGATGCGCGGTCGGTGCGGTGCGATGAAATGATCGCCTGCCGGGGTGTTTCGCGACCCTTGCGGCCGGTGGGCGCCTCCGGCGGATGCCGGACCGCGCGTCGCCGACGGGTGGGAACGCTGGAGCCTACGGGGGAACGAGGCACGTGGGGTTCGGGCACGGTGCCGGGCGGCCGCTACACGCTGGTCGAGCGGCTGGGCGGCGGCGCCATGGGCGAGGTGTGGCGCACCGAGGACGGCGTACTCGAACGGCAGGTCGCGGTCAAGATCCCGCTGCCGGCGCTGCCGGCCGACGCGAAGTTCGCCGAGCGCTTCCGACGTGAGGCCAAGGTGCCGGCCGCGCTCGATCATCCCGGCATCGTCGATGTGCACGACTACGGCGAGAGCGGGTCGGAGCCGCGGGTCGCGTACATCGTGATGGAACTCGTCGAAGGCCGCCCGCCGGACGTGGTCCTGGCCGAGGGCGGGGGCGAGGGCAGGGGCGGGGCCATGCCCGTCGACCGGGTGCTCGGCATCGCCGCGCAGGCGTTGGACGCGCTGCACGCGGCTCATCTGCGCGGCATCGTGCACCGGGACGTCAAGCCGTTCCACCAACTGGAGGCTGGTCGAGGCCCCCACCTCGGGCGCGGTCTACATCAAGGACTACATGGGCAAGAACTGCCTGACCAACAACGCTTCGGGCAAGGCCCTTTCGGTGGTTTCGTGCACTCCCGGGAGCAAGTACCAGCAATGGCGCATCCCGTAGGCCCGGCCCGTCGGCGTGCCGCCCGCCACACCGCTCACCCGAAGGGGGCGACGGCTCAGGTCGAGTAGGCCCCCACCGGGGCATCGCCGTTGCGCGCCCGCCGGGGATCGACCGGCGTCGCCTCGGCCGGCCGGGTCCTGGGGGCCGTCTTGCTCAACTCGTGGAACTTGGTGCCCAGCGGGGCGACGATGTTCGTCTCGATCTCGTGGTAGCTGGTGAGTTGTGAGAGCGGCACCCGGCGCAGGTACCAATGGCCCGTCAGATCACAGCCCATCGCGGCACCGCGGAAGCCGCCCGTGGTCCAACCGTCGAACTCGTTTTCGCGAGTCCGTTCGAGACGGAAGTACTGGAAGATCTTCTCCGCGGTGTCGTAGGCCCGTTCCTGCGGATCGGCCGGACAGGGATCACAGACGCCGAACCAACACTCGGGCTCCGCCGCGTCGCCGAGGTAGGCGTCGTTGAAGCCCAACCAGGGCCAGACGAAGGCCAGGAGCCGGGCCTCGCCCATCGGGCAGTCGGTGGCGTCGACGCCGTTCGGAACGGTGGAGGGGTCCACGTAGAAGCGTCCGAGCCAGGTGGGCTGCCACAGGTAGAACGGGTACGAGCTGTCGTCGGAGAGCAGGTACGAGTTGGCGTTGGAGAACAGCGCCTGACCGCCGATGGGCCGGAGGCTGACGCCGTACTCGGGGATGGAGAACCGCACGCCGAGCACCTCGAAGAAGGCGCGTACATCGCGGAAATACTGCTCCATGTGACCGTAACCCTCGACCGCCGCAGTGGGTACGTCCCGCCGGAATGCCATCGTCGGACACCTTTCGTCGTGGACAAGAAACGGCTCCGGCCGACCGTCGTTCGCCCGCGGTGCGGGGTCGGCGCGTCGCCGGAGCTGTGTGGTCCAAGGAACGTGCCTGGTTCGACCCGTCCCGATGTCTACGCTCGGTGATCAGTCGACTTCAGTTTGGGCGATAGTTTCGGGTAGTACAAGAGTTCGTCACAACGCTGTCCGACGGCGGGAGTGCCGGGTGTGGGACGTGGTGGTGGTGGGCGCGGGCGTGGGTGGTTGCCATCTGGCCCGGCGGTTGCAGGAGGGCTGCGATCGGGGCCAACCCGGTCCGGCCGGCGGGCGAGTGGCCCTGTTCGAGGCCTCGCATCGGGTCGGTGGTCGTCTGTGGTCGTCCCCGTTGCCCGATCTGACCGGACCGGTGGCCGAGTTCGGCGCGATGCGGTTCGACCGGAGTGAGCACCACGTCGTCGATCTGATCGCCGGGTTGGACCTGCAGGGTGATGTCGAACCGTTCTGGTTCGGGCGGCCGGAGAACCTCGACTATGTCCGCGGTACCCGACTGCGCCGGCGGGAGGTCTGCTCGGACAGCACGCAACTGCCCTATCTGTTGGCGCAGTCGGAGCGCGGTCTGGGTGGCGACGGCCTGGCGGGCATCGTCGCCGAGGCGGCCGTGCCGGGATTCACGGCGTGGCACGAGAGTCGCGATCAGGCGATGGGGGCCGGGAGTTCGGAGCGGGTCGCGGTGATCGACGCGCGCTATCGACGGGCTCGGCGGGCCGCCACCTGGCGTGGTCTGGGACTGCACGAGGTCCCGTGGGCGACCCTGGTGGACGCGGTGCTGACCCCCGAGGCTGCGGCGTTGGCCCATGACACCGGGGGTTACGACCGGCGGGAGTGCGGGGGCAGCGCGGCCGGACAATTGGACGGCCTGTTCCAGGCCGTGCGGACGGGGCCGTGTCTGCGGCTGCGGGGCGGCTTTCAGGCCCTGCCCGCCACGCTGCATCGACGGTTCGCGGCGGCGGGGGGCCGGACGTTCCTGGGACACCGATTGGTACGGATGGAACGGGCGTCGGGAGAGGGCGGCTATCGGCTGACCTTCCTGCGCTCCGATGCGGCGAACGCCCGCGTGGTCGAAGTACGCGCCCGGAGCGTGGTTCTCGCGCTCCCCACGCCCGCCGTGCGCAAGCTGGAGCCGGGGGTGTTTCCGCCCGACACCGAAGCGTTTCGGCGCGGGCTCGACAGTACGTACCAGGTACCGGCCGTGAAGGTGTTTCTGCGCTATCCGACCGCGTGGTGGTGCCGGCTGGGGCTGAGCCAGGGGCGAAGCACCACGGATCTGCCGAACCGCCAGCTCTGGTACTGGGATTCGCCCGATCACGGCGACCCGGGGGCGCCGGGGGCGTTGCTCGCGGTCTACGCCGACGGCTCGGCCTGCCGCTACTGGACCGAGTCGGATGGCGGACCGCGCTACCGCGACCGGGTCCGGTCCGGTCCCGGTGCCGCCGACCACCCGGACGTGCCCGGCCGCCTGTTGGTGGAGCGTGCGCATGCGATGGTGCGCGAGATCCACGGCGTTCCCGACGCCCCGCCGCCGGACGCGGCACGGTGGCGGGACTGGTCCGTCGACCCCTACGGCGGTGCCTGGCCCGTGTGGCGCGCGGGCTACGACCCCGATCGGGTGATCCCCACGATGCGCCGCCCGCTGCCCGGCGAGCCGGTGTTCTGGGTCAACGACTCGTGGACGCCTCGGCCCGGTTCGGTCCAGGGCGTCCTGGAATCCGCCGAGCGCATCCTTCGGGAGCACTTCGGGCTGCCCCGACCCGGCTGGCTGCGTCCGGACCCGGTCGACTGGGACATCGGGTGACCCGGCCCCGACCCGCCGCCGCGCACGACCGTGCCCGCGTACGACCGACCGGTCTCCGCCCGCCTTCCCGAGGAGGATCGTGAACGACTTCGTGCCGTCCGAGTTGCTCGACGAAAAGACGTTGCCGCCCTACCTGAGCGCCATCCCGAACGTGGCCGAGCGACTGGGCGGCCACTCGTCCGGCTGGCGGGTCCGAGAGATCGGCGACGGCAACGTCAACTACGTCTTCGCGGTACACGGCCCCGCCGGCCGCGTGTGCGTCAAGCAGGCGATGCCCTACGTCCGGGTGAGCGGCGAGTCCTGGCCACTGACTCCACGCCGGGCCTATTACGAGTACCGCGCACTGGTCGAACACGGCCGACACGTCCCGGCCAGACTGCCGGAAGTGCTGCACCACGACTCCCGAATGAACCTGCTGGTCACCGAACACCTGTCCCCACACGTCGTGTTGCGCGAAGGACTGCGACACGGCAACCGCTATCCGCACCTGGCCGACCACCTCGCGCAATACCTGGTGGGTTCGCTCTTCCACACGAGCGACCTGGCACACGCCGCGATCGACAAACGCCCCCTCGTCGCCCTGTTCAGCGGCAACCACGAGATGACGCAGATCATGGAGGACATGATCTTCACCGAGATCTACCACGAACACGGCCGCAACAGGTGGACCAGCCCCCAACTCGACGACACCGTCGCACGGTTGCGCGACGACGTGGACCTCAAGGTCGCCGTCGCCCGGCTGAAGGTGCGCTATCTCACCTGTACCGAGGCGCTTCTGCACGGCGACCTGCACACCGGGTCGATCCTGGTCACCGAGGACGACACCCGGGTCTTCGACCAGGAGTTCGCCTGCTACGGACCCATCGGCTTCGACGTGGGCACGCTGCTGGCGCATCTGCTGATCGGCTACTTCGCCCAGGACGGCCCGACGGTCGCCGATCCCGAGCGCACCGACCGGCAGACCCGGCTGTTACAGGTCGTCGAGGACGTCTGGACGGGCTTCGCCCGGGGTTGGGCGGCGGCGTGGGAGCAACCTCGGCAAGGAGACGCCTACCCGCGTGTGTTGTTCGACGACGCAGACGTCCTGGCGGGCGAGCGCGAGCGCCACCTGGCGGGGATCTTCACGGACTCCGTCGGCTTCTGCGGGGCGGAGATCATCCGCCGCATCATCGGGATGGCGCACGTCGCCGAACTCCGGGCCATCGAATCCGACGATGCCCGGGCCCGCTGCGAGCAGCGCTGCCTACGCCTGGCCACGCACCTCCTGAAGCACCCACACGCCCACCGAACCATCCGAGACCTGACCGACGCGGCGCGCACGGCCCGCCTCACAACCTCCTGAGCATCAACCGACCCATTTCGGCCCGCAGTTGCGGAGTCTGTGCCTGGATCAGGTGAAACTGGGCCTCCCGAGCCAGGCGCCCCGCCGGGTCGCCGTGACTCATGGCCCGGCCGCCCGTCGCGACCACACAGGCCGTACCGGCACGCGCGCACAGATCGAGAGTCGCCGCCCGGACCGCGATCCGGGCGGCGAGCCCCTCCCCGTCGGGGAGTCGATCGCGCAGGGAGTATGCCTCGGCCCGTAGGCGGGCGGCCTCCTCGGCGATCCGAAGGCCGAGATCCTCGTATTCGGTGCCCGCCCTCGGCCCGGATCGCACCAACAGGTCGCACGCGGCGCGCAGATGCCCGAACACCGCCGGATGCGCGTTCGCGTTCTCGTCGTCGTACTCGCGGATCCACCGCGACCTGGGCCCCAGCGCGATCACGTCGCTCGCCGGGACGAACACGTCCCGCAGCTCCACGGCGGCGGTATGGGTGGCCTGCATGGCCCAGAGCGCCTGCCCTTCGTCCGCGACCAGGCCGTCGGCCGCAGCGCAGTCGAGCACGACGAACAACGCCCGATCGTCCGAGGTCACGGCCCCGACGAAGGCCACGTCGGCGAGCCCCCACCCGGTCATCCACGGAATGCGCCCACGAAGTCGCCAGCCGTCCCCGACGCCCTCCGCGACCACCGGCGGCGTGGGATGCCGAAGATAGGCGAAGCCCGCCGTAGCGAACCGTTCACCCTTGACGAGAGCCGGCAGCCATTGCTCGCGCAACTCGACGTTCCCACTCGCGACGAGCCCCTTCACCAGCGCGAAGTGCTGGGCGAAGACGAACCACGTGGCAGGATCGACGGCGGACAACACCTCGTGCACCTCGCGAACCACCTGCGCCCCGGTCACACCGCCGGCGCCGATCGGCTCGTAGTCGAGCATCCCCCAGGCCCCGGCCCGCGCCAACTCCTCCAGATGCGACCGCGGCACACCCACCGCGGCCGTGTGCTCCGCCGCGGGCCCGATGACATCCACCGCAGCCGCAACGACGGCGGCCACCAGCGGCTCGCCCGCCACCCCCGCCGCGGTCGCCAGAGCCGTCCGCGAGCCAGGAATCCTTCGCATCCGAGTACGCCCCTCCCACCCCACGGTCAACGACCTGCACCCATGCCCAACAACCTCCCCACCGCCCGACCGAGTACGCCCCCACCACCCGCCCTCCGGCCCCAATCCGGCGGGCGAGAAGACAACGAGCGACGAACGTCCGCACGGCCCGCCGGCTTGGGCCGCTGCGATCGGATGTCGGTATGCCGCATCACCGCAGTCGGCTGCGGATCGGTCGGGCATTTTCCCCGAAATGGATTTCATGCCTGCCGCGCACGACCGGGCTGCCCTATCATGCGGCCATGCAGACGGCTGGCGTGGGTCAACGGGGAACCGGCTTGAACGTGGCCCTTATCGACTTCCACAACCTCGATCCGCGGGCGACCACGCGACCGACTATTCAGGACGGTCTCGAACTGGCTGCCGAATTGGTCAGGGAAACCTTCTCGCCGGGAATGGGAACGCTCCCACGCAATGCGGTCGAGGTGGAATGCAGGATCTATGACGGATGGCTGGATCGGGCCGGGGGGTATATGGAGAAGTATCGAATCACAAGCTCCCTGCTCGACACCGTGCTTTCGTTGGAGAAGGGGGTCCGGATCCTGCCGCGGCTTGCCACCAGCCTTGCCTGCAGTCCCGGTTCCATGCTGACCGGGACATATAAAAACAAAGGGCAGAAGATGGTCGATCAAATGCTTGCACAGGATGCGCACTACTATTCCGAGCAAGAAGACTACGATCGCATTCTGGTCATTGCGAACGATGATGACTACGTGCCGGCGATGATAGCGGCGGCAACCCGCTGGGGGAAGCCGATCGTCTGGCTGCGGAAGAGATCATCCACCCCTCATGATGCACACTTCGCAGCATTGAATGTCGATCTCCTGACAGCCCCCTCCTGGAGCTGACTCACCCATGACCATCGCGGAGTCACCATGACCGCACCTGCCCGCGGCAACGAAACAAGCAAGGCGCTCGAAGATCAGCTCAGAATGGATCTCGCCGGGTTTGCCGATCCGGGTATGCCGGTCAATATAAAGGCCGCCGAAACCGGCTGGATCAAGGCCGAGTGGGTGATCAGAGGGGAGGAGCGAAGCGCGCGATTCCGTCTGGCGGATGCCACGGATCTGCGTGACGTGATCGTCCGCACCGAGCTTGGTGGGGACATCAGCTATCGGTCGTTCCTGGCCGCCACCGACATGGCCAACCTGCGCAGGTTGGCAGCCAACATGTGCAACCTCATCAAGGTCGACGAAACCTACGTCGCGCCGCATGCCGTGCTCGACAACAGCCTCGAGGTGGCCCAGGGCGAAGTTCTCGCCAGTGACCTCGTGCGGCGGATCGCCAAGGACGCGGACGGCCGGACCAACGTCATCTTTCTGACCGCACAGGCAGGGGTCGGCAAGACGAGTCTGCTGCGGCATGTCGTCCAGGCCGTGGCCAACGACTATCGAAGCGGCCAAGCTGACGCGTTGTGGCTCTACGTCGACGCCCAGGGTCGTCGCCTGGCCAAACTCGACGACGCCATTTCGGGTGAACTGGGGAAACTGCGCGCCCAGTTCTCGTTCGATGCGGTGGCGTCGCTGGTACGAGTCGGGTGCCTGGTGTTGGTCGTCGATGGATTCGACGAACTGCTGGGGATTCAGGGCAGCTACGACGAGTCCTTCAGTTCCCTGGCAAGTTTCCTGGACGAACTGCAGTCCTCCGGCTGCGTCGTTGCGGCCGCACGGAGCGCGTACTACGAGCAGGAGTTCGTCGGTCGGGTCAACTCGGCCATCGGTTTTCGTTCCGATGGCTGGATCGTGAACCGGGTGCGTCTGCAGCCATGGACGCCGGGTCAACTCAACGCGTATGTCGAGAAGCGGGCGGCCGAGCGCGGGCTCTCACCGGCGCGCATCGCCGAGCTCGAGGAGAAGGTGTCCACCGCGTTCGCCGGCGAATCGGTGAGTCATCTGCGGGGCCTGCCGTTCTTCGTCTCCCGGGTGACGGACCTTTCGCTCATGGGATCCCCGCTCTCGTCGGGTACCGATTTACTGGAGCAGTTGGTCAACAGCTATGTGAAGCGAGAGGCGGAGGAGAAGCTCCGGGACAGCCCCGGGCACAACTATCTGACCGCAGATCAGTTGCGCGAGGTCTTCTCCGAGATCGCCGAGGAGATGTGGCGCCAGGACACCCGCGAACTGTCCCGGAC
The DNA here is from genome assembly GCF_044333915.1 of Embleya sp. NPDC020886. NCBI lineage: Bacteria > Bacillati > Actinomycetota > Actinomycetes > Kitasatosporales > Streptomycetaceae > Embleya > Embleya sp. NPDC020886. The sequence continues at coordinate 43,737 of NZ_JBIRRX010000008.1, forward strand.
ATCCCTGCGGGAAGTGCTCGAAGTCTGGCTCGACGTGGCTGGACTTCCCGCGGAAGCCCAACTGGCCGTGGTCGACCGAGGCCCGTACTCCGCGCTCCTCCAAGCCGCCGACAAGGGGGCGGTGAGGTTTGAACACGACGTCTACTACTCGTACTTCCTCGCCGGACCCATCGTCGATTTGACCCGAAAGGGAGATCCGCTTCCACTGCGTCAGGCCCTCCGCCGCAGCCAACTTCCGGCGGAGGCCGCCACCATGGCCGGTGCCCGCCTGCAGAATCGGGCCACGGAATACCTGGCCCTGCTCATGACCGCCGGCGAACGCCAGGATGCGAGCACGGAACAGGTGCGCCAGAATGCCGGCGCCGTCGCGGCCGGGATCATGCGCGCCCATGGCAGCCCCTTCGAAAACATGGAGCTGCGCTTTTTGGGGTTCGTGGACTGCGACATGAGCAGTATCACGCTCAGGGATTCCCGACTTCGAGACTGCTCCTTCACGGGGAGCGACCTGCGGGACTTCCACTTGTTCGGATGTGCCGGCGAGCGACTGAGCTTCGAACGCGTCGGTGTGGACAGTGTCACCACCGTGCTCGACGTCTCGGGTGTCCCGGTGAACGACTTCCGGGCACTGCGGCTCTACGCCGAATCCGGCGAAAGCACGGTCTACGACCCCCGGAAGGTCTCCGAGATCCTGTCCGAATGTCGGCTCCCCGAAGCCCGGACATCAATTCCGTTGCGTCCGGTGAAGGCCGAGATCGTGAGCCTGTTGGACGACCTGAGCTGGCTGTTCGCCAAGACCAACCTCTTCACCGAAAACGACAGCACCGCCGATGTGCGTCGAGTGGTCCAACATCCCGACTGGCGGAGCGTCAGAAGTGCCATGATCAACGCGGGAATCCTCTCCTGGAACAAGAAGCAGGCCAGCGGCAACAAGGATTTCCTGAAGGTCCACGTGCCCCCGACGGACCTCATGCCCGGTCAGGACCGCCAGGCAACCGTCGTCCGAGCCGTCCGCGATCTATGGGATTTCCTGGAGCACTCCTTCCCGGCCGCACAGGAGTAGGGGCGCGGCTACCGGGCGACCCGTGGACCGAGCGCCGGGCGGGCCGGATCATGCTCATCGACGCAGCGCGTATCCGCGTCGCCCTCCCGGCTTGCCCGTTCGGACGGCGCCGCCAGTGTCCGGCATGCCTCGATCGTCGGGGCGGGTAGCCGCAGGGTCGGGCGCGCAAGCGCACGAGCCAATGTCTGCGGACATCCGGAGAAAGCGGGACCCAAAGCCGGGATGCGCCGTAGGCGGGATCGCCGGCTACGGGCATCGAGGGCCCTGCGACTTCGGCCCGGCAACCACAACCGGAACCACGTCGGCCCCGACCATGTGCACGGTCGAGGCCGACGTTTTGCCTGATACGGCCGGCGGAGCAGACGAGATTCGAACTCGTGGGGTGTGAACCCAACACGCTTTCCGGTTGATCGTCCGGCCGTCGGGAAGGGTCCGAGAGAGCCCGGAACTGCGGTTCTGCTGGAGTGGGTGGGGGTTCCGAACGGCGCTCTACGGCGGTGAATGCAACCAAAACCGCAACCACGTGCCGCCTATTTGCCCGGGTTGGGCCCGTACCACTGGAGCGCCTGCCCGGTGACGGCAGCGATGCAGTCGAAGTCTCGGTCGCGATGCAGCAGGGTCAATCCCTGGAGTTCGGCCGTGGCGGCTACGACGAGGTCAACGGCTCCCGCGCTGCGATGCTGCCCCCACTTGGTCAGCGCTTCCTGTACCTGCCAGGCACGCGTGTAGGCGCGATCGTCGATCGGAACCCAGCCGAAGATCGCCCGCATGTCCTCGATGCCCTGTGACCGGTCTTCGACGGAACGGGCGCCGTGGAAGAACTCCAAAAGGCTTACCGATCCCCCAGGAGGCGTTCGTGAAGCCGGATTCAACAGCCTTCGACGGATGTCTCGCCTCAGGGCTCGGGGATGCGCCAGATGATTTGGACCTGCTCGTCCAGGGGGAGTGAGGGAGCGCCGACGTAGATACGATGGTTCGGGCGGTCGAGCGGGCCGGATCGGCGGAGCTGTTGCGTTGCGTTCGCCCAAAAGAGCTTCTTGCTGTCCGGGTCGTACACCACGCAGTAGACAGGGATGTTCCCGTTTGCCCAGGTGTCGCCGTGGTGGCTGACGGGTATGGCGTAACCGTTGGCCCGGCGCCATTTGTCCCCGCCCTTGACTTGGACCCTGATGACGTCGCTCGTCACGTGTTCGTTCTCGACGAACTGACGTAGAGGTCCTCGCCGAAGTCGTTCTGTCCGGATATCTCCTGGACGATGTGGTCGTGCTCCTCGAGGAGGGCGCGTACCGCGTTCACGGCCGCTTGGCCTATACGCCGGCCCTTCGGGATCTTCGGCATGCCCGTCTCTCCGGAGGTTCTCATCCGCCCGCGTGAGTTCCGTAGGCGGCGTTGTCCTCGTAATTCTGCCGTGCGCTCCTGACACCTGGCTCCAGCGCACGGCTGGAGCGGTCCTCCACGCCGGCGCGACCGAATGACCTGAGACTGGAAACGACGAAGGCCCGGACCGCTGAGCGGTCCGGGCCTTCGTGAAGGCGGAGGATACGAGATTCGAACTCGTGAGGGTGTGAACCCAACACGCTTTCCAAGGGGTCGTCTGCCCATTCAGCCAGCACCAGCGACGTCCTGACCTGCGGCAAGCGACCGCCGACGGGCGCGGCGAACGCTGCCGCACACGTATGAATGCAACCAGAACTGCAACCAGAGTCGCTGGGGGATTGGTTGCATTTGGCGAGGTCGCCATCCCGTCCGAGCGCGAGCAACGTGTCCTCGATCCCTCTGCGCTCGGGCGACGCGGTGCCGGAATCAGGATGCGGTGTGGCGCTCGTTCGAAGATGCCGCGGTAGGTGGCACCGAGGGTTGTCACGATGCCGCCTGTGACTCCCGGCCCCTTTCGGAGGCGACTCACGTAGTTCTCGGAAACCAGTATGCGGTCGCCGAGTGCTTCGGTCCCGCTGCCAGCGGTACACGTACCTGTCGACCTCGACGACCTGATTTCCCACATTCTCGTAGTGGCGCTTCACCTGGTCGAGTTGGGCTCCAGGTCCTTGACCCGCTTCTCCGACTGCTCGACCTTGATTGCAATGGCGCGTCCGGCCTGTACGTCTTTTCTTGACGGGTTCTTCGACTAATTCCATACGACGGGGTTGTTCGGTTCCTGGCAGGATGCCTGCCGACTGGATGCGGCGCCGCTGCGGGGGACGCGGGGTGCGTCGAGGCGAACGCGGGGACGAGAGGCAGTCGATGGAGTTCGAGGATCGGGTTCCGTTCGTGGTCCGACTGGACACCGAGGATCGGCAGGTGCTCTTCGCGTGCGGAACTCGCCTGATCTTTCCTGTGCGTCAGGTGCTCCTGCGCCAACACGAGCCGTCGGCACACGTGCTGATCCTTCTCTCTGGCTGGACGAAGGTCTGGGCTTGATCCGCTTTGACGGACACCTTGGATGAGGGCTACGCGTCCTCGAGAGGATGTCCATCATGGAGAGCATGGGGAAGAAGAAGCCACGCCCTCGCCGCTCGTTCACGTCGGAGTTCAAGGCCGAGATCGTCGAACTGTGTCGGCGCTGTGACCGTTCGGTCGGTCAGGTCGCGAAGGACTTCGATCTGACCGGGACCGCGGTGCGCGACTGGGTCGTGCGGGCCGAGGTCGACGCCGGGGAGCGCGACGGCCCGACCAGCGGTGAACGTGAGGAACTGGCCGCGTTGCGGCGCGAGAACCGGCGGTTGCGCCAGGACGTGGAAGTCCTCAAGCGGGCCACGGCTTTCTTCGCGAAGGAGACCCGGTGACGGTGCACCCGTTCATCGAGGCGGAGCAGCAGGGCGGCAACAGCGTCAAACGCGCGTGTGAGCTGCTGCAGGTCTCCCGTTCCGCCTTCTACCACCGCGGCAGCGCGGCCCCGGTCCGCGCAGGACGCGCGACGAAGAGTTGACCGCGCGGATCGCCGAGGCCCACCGCGCCTCGCGCGGCAACTACGGCGCCCCGCGCGTCCACGCCGTCCTGACCCGCGGTGGCCACCGTGTCGGGCGCCGCCGCGTCGCCCGGCTGATGCGCGAGCCGGGCTCGAGGGCCGTCACCGCAGACGCGGCCGGCGCACAACGGTGCCCGATCCGCACGCGGCCGCCGGATCGCGGATGTCAGTACACCAGTCGCGAATTCTCCCTGCCGGCAAGCGAGTTCGGCATCCGGCTGTCGGTCGGGCGCACGGGCCAGTGCTGGGACAACGCGCTCGCCGAGTCGTTCTTCGCCACCCTCAAGAACGACCTCGGGGCCGACCGCCGCTGGCCCAGCCGTACCGCCGCCCGTGCCGCCGTGTTCGAATACGTCGAGAGTTGGTACAACCTGCGTAGGTTGCACAGCAGCCTCGGCTACCGCAGTCCCGTCGAATACGAAGCCGCACTCGCGGCTTGACCACAACGACTGTGTCCGTCATAGCGGAGCAAGCTCACACCCGCGTCAACAACCCTGCGGGTCAATACAGCTAGCGGTTGATCTCGGGTGCTCGTGGTCAGGGCGGTTGCTGTACTCAGCTGCTGTACAGCACCGGTCAGGCGGGCACTCAGCGTTGTGTCAGCAATGAATCCTCAGTTCGCCCTCGTTGCAGAGGATGACAACCTGATCACCCGTCTCAAGGACGTGGAAGTGGCGCTCGCGTGCGATGCCGATGATCTCTTCCAACGACGCCATACGCTCTACGTCGTAGATCGACCGACGCACGACTCCTCCCCGATCTGCCGCTGCTGCCCTGAATATCTGATCAACCCATGTACTCATGGTGGCAAGCTAGAGTTTGCGCAAAGGACCTCGCTGGCGGTCATGGAAGTCTGCGGAGCTATCGGGGGGAACGCGACATCACCCTTCCATCTGAACCTCAGCCGCCTCCGCCCTTGCTTCCATCCCGTCTGCCGTCGGCCCGCACTTCTGTGGAGCAGGCGTGGTTCAGGGCGTCAAGGTGGAGCGCCCTGCTGGACGTACGACCTTGACGCCCTGGGCCGCGGCTGCTCGGCTTGCCCGGGTCGATGGCAGGTGGGATGGGAGCCACCTCCCGCACCCCCAAGAACGTGCAGACGCCGGCGGTGCCCCCTCCATTTCGGAGCCTGAGCGCCCCCGCCGGTTCGACGGGCTTCATCCTCCACGCCGACCAGCTGTGACGCCAAGGACGAAAGCCTGCTTCAGTGCAGGTCTCCCATCCACATCCGCCGCCCCACCTCGTCGAGCTCGGCCCGCCGGGCCGCGTACTCGGGCAGGGCGAGGCCCAGGAGCCGCCAGAAGGCGTCCCCGTGGTCCGGAACCCGGACGTGTGCGAGTTCATGCGCGATGACGTAGTCGACCAGGTGCATGGGCAGCTGGAAGAGCGGCCAGCCCAAGGCCATCAGCCCCGGCCCGCCCCCGCGCGCATCCGGCCGGTACAACCCCCAGCGGTCTTGGAGGTCGCGCACCTCCAGCTCCGGTTCGGCAACCGCCATGCGAGCCGCCCATGGCTGGAACCGGTTGACGGCCCAGGCGCGGCCGACCCGGGCGTACCAGTCGACGAGGGCCGCCCGCCCTGCCGGCGGATGCTCGGCGAGATGCTCGGCCATCACGAGCCGCCCGGCCATCAGCCGCACCCGGCCGTCCTCAGAGGAGCCGTCGGAGATCGCCAGTCGGTAGGTCCTGCCCAGGTAGCGGAACACCTCGCCGTCGGCCAGGTGCTTGGCCGGGTGCAGGGACCTGGTCCGCTCCCGCTCGCCAAGCTTGGTGACCAGCCAATGGCGGTGGGCCCGGACGAAGTCCTCGGCCTCCACCGCCGTGCGGTCCGGCGGGGTGTGCAGGGTCAGGGTGGCGTCGGGCTCCACGGTCAGCGCGAACCGCTTGCGCCGGGGGTGGGCGCGGACCCGCAGTGAGAACCCGTCGATGTCGATCGACACACCCCCCGGGAGGCAGACGCCTGCCAGGGTGTCCTGGCTGCTGTCGGCATGCTTCTCGGCGGGTGCGGTCACCCTCCTATTCTCCTCTCGCCCTGCCCAGGAACTGGCGGCGGTTGTCGTTCGCGAAGGAGGCGAGTCGCTCGGCCATCGCCTTCAGCGGAGCCCAGTCCTTGTCCGCGGGCCGGAGCCCGCCAGCCAGTAGCCTTCCCTGGATGACCCCGGCCAAGGTAGCCAAGTCCTGGCTCTGCCCCTGGTAGGACACCTTCACCATGGTCTCGGCCGCCACGTCGCACAGCTGACCGACGAGCGGGCGGAGGTCGTCCCTGGTTTTCCTGACCTCGGTGCTGTCCGCCATGAGCTGGACCAGCAGGCGGTAGGTCCTCTGCTCCAGCGGGCTGAGGCCGGCGACCTCCGGGTCCTCCTCGTGCTCCTGCCTGGCCTCCTCGATCAGGCGTGCGAACTTCTCGGCCTGCTCTTCGAACCGGTCGGGAGTCGTCCGGAGGATCTCCTCAAGGCGTTCCGACAGGCGCTGGTACTTCTCCGGGTCCTCCCGCCGGACCCGCTCCTCCAGGTGGAACCGCAAGGCGTGCCCCATCTCGGCCGCAGCCTCGCGGGGCGGCAGGCCGCGCACTGCGTCGTCGAAGCCGTCTGCGGTGATCCAGACCGGCGGGATCGCCTCCTCGATCTCCGGCCCCTCCAGATGGTCGGCGATCATGGCCCGGACCTTCCGTCCGTACCTGCGGAGGGTGAACGTGCCGCCCTCGGCGTCCCGGAACAGGCGGCGCACGCGCTTCTGGAGCAGCCCCCAGTGCCGGGCGTCGTTCACGTACTCGAGGGCAGCCTCATGCGGCAGTACGCGTTCCATCGTGTCCAGGAAATTGTGCAGTGCCGTGTCGAACGCGAGCCGGGTGTCCTCGTCCTCGAACCGGTCCAGGGCGGCACGCAGCCGCACCGGGTCGGTCAGGTCGGCGTCCGTGACACCGAGGTCGCGGAGGAGGCCGCGCACGGCGGCGGCAGCGGGTTCGAGACTTTCGATCTCCACCGACATGCTGCGCATCGTGTCGTGCTGGTCGGCCTCCCGGTATCCGGCCAGCGCCTTGTTCAGATGGCCGAAGACGCCGTAGTAGTCGACGACGTAGCCGATCTCCTTACCTGGGTGCGGGCGGTTGACGCGGGCGACGGCCTGGAGCAGTTCGGCGCCGCGGATCGGGCGGTCCAGGTAGAGAACCTGCTCGCGGGGGGCGTCGAAGCCGGTGAGCAGCATCGACTTCACGATCAGCATCGCGATGGGGCTGTCGGGGTGCACCGGGTCGGGCACGGCCCCGCGCCGGGACGCGTGGGGCTCTGTGACGGCGTGGGACCAGGGATGATCCGCGTTCCGGTCGGCGGCCTCCGCTTCGGGAGTCGTAGCTGGCGCAGTCACCGCCGTCGCCTGGGCCCACACCGAATCGGGGGGCAGCAGCGGGAACGCCTTCTGGAAGCGCGCGATGTACGCCTCCTGCCGCCTGGAGTCGGTCCACTCCGCCCACTGGCCGTGCTTGCTGCCGGTGCTCGGAGAGATGACGGGAACGAAGTCGATCCGGCGCAGCAGGGCTCGGAACTGGTGGGCCTGGTGCAGATAGCGCAGTCGGCCCTCCAGCCTCTCCGGCGGAGTGCCGGCGACCGACTCGGGGTCGTAGCCCTCCAGTTCCTCCAGCAGTCGGTCGCGGGCCGCCCGCAGAGCGTGGTGGTACTCCACGGCGGCCTTCCGGCTGACGGCCGCGACCTGCGCCTTGAAGCCGCCGGGCAGCACGGTGGTCACCCAGTGCTCCAGCATGTCCTCAGCCTTGGCCGCGATCATCGGCTCGGACTCGGCGACGTCGCTTCCGGTGGGCCACCGCTTCAGCAGCGCGGCCTTCTCCTCCGGCGTGCGGTCGAGGACCAGGTCGTCGAACCGGCGGTCGAGGCCCGCCCCGTCCTTGACCTCGCCCTCCCCGGTGCGCCCCTCGTAGCGGATGCGGACGACGACCTCGTCGTGCTCGGCGTCCTCCATCCGGTACTCGTCCAGGAAGCCGCGCGGGGAGTCACCGCGCCCGAAGATCCGGCGGGTATCCTCCTCCCGCCCGGTAGTGATGGGCGTTCCGGTGAACCCGATCTTCGCCGCGTTCGGGACGGCCTTGCGCAGAGCGGCGTGCAGCACGCTGGTGTGCGAGCGGTGTGCCTCGTCGACCAGGACAAGGATGGCGGAAGACGTGTTGCACTCGGGAAAGTTCGGCACGGGCGGCGCCACCTCGGCGCGCTTCCCGGCGCGGGTCCGCTCGGCCTCCGCGTACTCCTCCGCCAGGTCGCGGCCGTCCTCGTCCTGCTCGGCGTCGCCGGAGAAGGTGAGCCCGACCCCGTACTTCTGGATCATCCCGAAGACGACCCGTCGGCCGCCCGCCCGCAGCAGGCCCTCCAGTTCGGTGCGGGTGTCAGCCGTCACGACCTCGGACCCGCTCGTGTCCAGCGCCTCGGTGAGCTGCGTCTGCAACTGGGTGCGGTCGGTGACGACCACGACGGTGAACTCGCTCAGCTTTGGGTGCGCGTGGACCCGCCGGACGAGGAAGGTCATGGTCAGGCTCTTGCCGGAGCCCTGGGTGTGCCAGATGACGCCGCCGCGCTCGTCCTCGGTCGTCGGCCCGCTCCGGGGCCGCCCGTCGAGCAGCCGCCGTACAGCCTTCTCGGCGGCCCGGTATTGCTGGTGGCGGGCAACGGCCTTGATGGTCAGCGTGGCGCCGGAGTCGGTCTCGACGGGCAGCTCGATCACGTAGTGCCGCACGATGTTGAGCAGCGCCGCGGGGCGCAGCACCACGCCCACCAGCTTCTGCTGCTCGCCGAGTGCGGCCGGCGCGGACCCGTCGGCAGCCGGCACGAGCCCCGCCGTGAGGAGTTCACGCCGCAGGGTGCTGCCGTCCTCGGGCTCGACGCTGCGCCAAGGGTGGAAATGCTCGGGGCCGGAGGTGACAGTCCCCAGGTGGGCGGTCTCACCGGTCGCCGCGACGAGCAACTGCACGGTGCGGAAGAGCTCAGGTACGCTGGCGGGCCGGGTGGGCCCCTCCGCCGGACGGGCCCGCGCTCCCTCCTCTACGACCGGGTTGCCCGCGTAGTGCCGAAGGTCGAGAACAGCCTCGCGGACGGGCTCGGCGAGGTCGGGACTCTTGCATTCGACGGCGACGAGCGGGATGCCGTTCACGAAGAGGACGACGTCCAGGACGGAGTCCTTGCCCGCGCGGTTCCTGACCCGGAGCTGGTCGACCACGGTGAAGTCGTTGAGACCGACCCGGTCGGGGTGCCACTCGATGTACTGCACCGTGGCCGACGCCCCGCCGTGCCCGGCGGAGGGCTTGCTCAGCACGAGTCCGCTGAGCAGCAGCCCGGTGGCTGCCAGGTTGGCCTTGACGACCCCCTCGCCGAGCGGCACGCGGGCGAGTGCCGTGATGGCACGGTTGACGTCGCTCGCGACCATCCAGGGCACGCCGTCCAGGGCCCGGGTGTTGATCCGGCGCAGGGCCGGGTCGAGGAGGTCGGCGAGCAGGGGCCTGTCGACGTCGAGGGTGCCGATCTCGCGGCCCGGCCGGTGCGTCCACCCCATCGCCTTGAGCTGTGCGACCAGCGGCCGCTCCACCTCGTCCCGCTCGACCTGCATCACCACGAACCCGCGCCTCTCCCCGTACGTCCACTGGAGATCCATTCTGCGCGGCGGGATGGGGGCGCGCGAGGAGTACGGGAGAAAGAGCGGTGAACCGGGGTGCGGACGTACCGGAATGCGATGGTACGTCCGCGAGGAGGCTTGCTCCGGTCAGCGCTCGGCGGCGCCTTCGCGAGGGTCCCCCGGCCTGCCTCTCTTCCCGCTCCAGAGCCGGAAGGCGGACGCCCCTGCTGTGGCGCCTCAGCCCCCGGCCGCTGCAACGGCGACCCTCCCGGACAACAAGTCGTCCACCAACCCTTGCTTCAACGCCCGCAACTTGGCCATCTCGGTAATTTCTGACTCAATGCGTTCGGTTGCAATACGCGATGCCGTAAGAATTCTTTCCTGCTCTTCGAGTCCAGGCAAGGGGATCCGAATTCTCTTAACCGCACCAGCCGAAATCTTGACCATGCTCTCGGATGTCCCCTGAGCCATGGACCGAATCTCCCGACGGGCCCTGGTCGCCATGAGCGTGGCAGCCAGGAAGGGAGCGGAGCTCTTTCTGGAGGGGCGCAGCCTCATCATAAGGTCAGGATAGATGCACGGAGTTCCCACGCCTCGATACACGCCCACCAGTCCGACCAATTCGCGCGTGTTGGCTCGACTCATCAGGAGATCCCCGTCCACGAGTACAGCCGAATGTCTCGGCGAGATGGATGGGGGAGCATATTTGAGTTGGTCGGCACGAAAACCCTCCGGCGTGAGGCATCCAAGACCGAGCATCTGCACCCCGGTCCACGAAGCGCTCTCAACCGGAGAGAATCCGTTTCGGATAGGCCCCTCCAGAACATCAGATAGGCGATTCGACCAGTCGAAGCTGCCCAAGAGGCTGTCAATCACGGCGGACCGCGTTACGCGCAGCTTGGCGATCGACGCCTCGATGCCACGCGCTACCTCCGCTACGCTGTCAATCGCAGCCACAATCCGGCGCTGGACCGCAAGATCAACCGGGTGCATAATTAGGTGCTTTGCGAACTTGTCCTGCGGCAAATGAGCGATGCTTGTTTGTCCCACGGAATCTGTGAACATCCGCCGACGGGCAGCGTAATGCATGTAATGCAGCATGAACCGAGGATCAATCTCTCCGCGGGACCGGAGTCGATGCAGCGACTTCTGAAAGTAGCATTCACCACGCTCCTCCTCCCACATCGCAGTCCGCCCGACCTCGCCCCCCTCGGTTACCAGCAGATCCCCTCGGACCAGTCGAAATTTTTCACGCTCTGCCGAGTCGAAGCTCATGAAGTTGATCGCATCGAAGTCGAGCCGATTCCACTGGACGTTTTTATTGGTCAGGTAGCAACGCTGCTCGACCCCCGCTGACGCTTCCTTGCTCAACATCTTGCCAAGCTGCATGTCAAATGCATCACCGACTCTGGAAATCATCCACCCAGGGGGAAGCTCACTCATATCCCAACTCCTCCAGGAACCCGTCCAGCTTCGACGTCGCCCGCTCGCGGCCCTCGCGGATCTCGGCCAGCGAGACCGCGTATTTGCTCTCCCACGTCTCGTAGGACGTCGTCAACTCCCGCTGACAGCGGACCACATGGCCGTTCAGTTTCGCCGCGAGGTCGTCGCGGAGGAGGGCGAGGACGACCCGGCGCTCCTCGGCCGCCTCCAGCGCCGCGCGCGCACGGAACAGGTGGGGCGGCTCCTCACCCAGGGTGGGCGGGTCGCTCGGGTAGGGGAACCAGAAGTCCGCTTCCAGGCGCTTGACCACCGCGCCCGCCTTCGCGCGGTCCTTCTTCACGACGGCGATCTCCGCCAACAGCTCCGCCAACTCCTCCACCGAGAGGGTGATTTCCTCGACGTCGGTGTCGGACTCCTCGCCGCCGTCGCCGTCGCCGTCGGCCGAACCCGCCGAGCCACCCCCTGCCGCCGGCTCCTTCGGCAACCGCCCGTTGAGTTCCTTCCACTTCGCGTCGAGGTCCGCCTTGCGCGCGTCCGCTTCCTTCAGCTCCGTCAGGAAGTCAGGGGCGATCGCGGCGACGAGCTTGTGGTCGTACGCCTGACGCCGCTCCGCGGCGGTCCGTTTGTGCTCCTTCTTCGTGCGGGGGTCCTGTTCGGGGGCGAGCAGGGCCTCGACGTTCTCCACCCAGCCGTCGATCACGCCCGTGAACCCGTTCTCCGACAGGGCGAGCAGGTCGTACTTGGCCTCGTGCCACCACCCGGCGACCGCGCCCGCGAGCGCGTACCGGTCGAGGAGGCCGACCTGGGTGAGCCGGTCGACGAAGGAGTCCATCAGAGAACCGCGCGCCCGCATCAGCGCGGCCTTGCGCTCGGAGGCCGTGGATGCGGCGAGCACCTCCGGTGTCGCGGCCACCGCTTCCAGGTGCTTCGCCTCGGCCGCCCACCACTCGGCAAACGCGGCCCGCAGCTCCTCTTCGCGCGGCCGGGCGAGCGCGCCCAGGTCGGGGCGGGCGTCGGCCAGCCGGAAGTCCAGGTAGTCGGCGTCGGCGGGCGACCGCTCCGCGAACAGATCGTTCACCCCGATCCCGTACCCGCGGAGCAGCTCGCCCTTCGCCTCGATCTCCGCGCGCGGCACCCCTCCGACCAGGTGCGCCCTGACGTCTTGCGGCTCGGGTGGCGGCGTGTTGTCCACGTAGCGGCGGATGTTGAGGTTGTCGCCGTTCTCGGCGAGCTCCTCGCGAGTCACGACGCGCGAGAAGCCGGGCACCTCGGCGAACGTCCGAAACGTGGTCGTGATCTTCTCGGCGTGCTCGGGCAGCAGCACGTTTTGCGCCCGCTCGGCGTGGTACTCGCGGTCCGCGTTGATGAACATGACCTTCCCCGCGCGCTCCGGCTCGTCCTCCCCCCTGTCCCGGTCCTTGCAGCCAGGCGGGCGCAGCACCAGGATGCAGGCCGGGATGCCGGTGCCGTAGAAGAGGTTCGGAGCGAGGCCGATGACCGCCTCCACGGCGTCCTCGTCCAGCAGCTTCGTACGGATCTGCTGCTCGCCGCCGCCCCGGAACAGCACGCCGTGGGGCATGACGGTGATGACCATGCCGCCGCGCCCCTCCTTCTTGGTCTCCCAGAGCATGTGCTGGAGGAACATCAGGTCGGCCTTGCCTCGCTCGCCGGTCAGGCCGTAGGAGGTCCGCTCGGTCCTGTGCGCCAGGTCCGTGGCCATGTAGTCCATCGAGAACGGCGGATTGCTGAGCACCCCGTCGAAGCGGTCCGCATCCGAGGTCGGGACATGGGTCGGCCTTGCCAGGGTGTCGCCGGTGGTCAGGTCAAAGCGGCGTACGCCGTGCAGGACCATGTTCATCGTGGACATGATCCAGGAGCCGCTGTTGGCATCCTGGCCGGCGAAAAACATGTCGGAGGTGTCCCCGCCGTGCTCCTCCACGTACTCCGCGGCGTGAATGAGCATGCCGCCCGAACCCACGCACGGGTCGTAGATCCGCATACCCTGGGTGGGGGCGAGGAGTTCGACCATCATGCGGACCACGGCGCGCGGGGTGTAGAACTCGCCGCCCTTGCGGCCGGCCGAGTCGGCGAACTCCTTGATCAGGTACTCATAGGCGGCGCCGATTAGGTCGGGGAACTCGAAGTCGTCCGTGCGCAGCCGGACCCGGCCGAAGTGCGCGATGAGAAGTTCCAGGCGCTTGTCGGCCAGCGTCGCCGTGCCTGCGGCGGCGCCGGAGCCGCCGATACGGTTGAAGTCCAGGTGGTCGAAGAGACCCGTCAGCTTCTCGTTCTGCCCTTCGAGCAGTTGCAGGGCGGGGCGCAGCACGCTCTCGTTGATGTTGTGCTTGACGCCCGAGAGCTCGTGCCACCTGGCCTTCTCGGGCACGAACAGCACGTCGCGTTCGCGGTACGGGGCCTCTTGCTCCAGAAAGGCGTCGAGCTCTTCGCCGTCGAAGCCCCAGTCCCTCCTCGCCTGCTCCCCGATCCGTTCCCGGGCCGCCTCGAACTCGTCGTTGGCGCGCTTCAGGAAGAGCAGCCCGAAGATGTAGTCCTTGTACTCGGAGGCGTCCATCGTCCCCCGGAGGATGTCGGCTGCGGCGAACAGGTGCCGCTCCAACTGGGCGAGCGTGAGCTTGGCCACGTACGACTCCCTACGACCTGAGATGGCGGTCCGACCCTATGGCCGCCCCGCCCCATCCCGAAATCAGCGGGCCGGTCTGCCGGGGACGTCAGTAGGAGGCGATGCCGAGTACGTCCTCGACGAAGGTGTGCATGTCCGTGTACGGGTCGCGGTTGAACTTGGGCACATGGTCACCGTGCTGGTCGTTCATGCGTCGCGCGTTGTCCCGGGCCTCTGCGAACCTGCCGAGAACCTGGCCGGGAAGGACGAGCTTCGGATTGGCGGCGTCCTCACTGCCACGCTGGAAGGGCAGCCGGTCGGCCACGAGATCGCACACCCCCTCGAACGAACCGGTGACCGCTTTGTAGTGGGCAAGCCGCCACACCTCGAAGCACGGATGCGAGAAGGCGACATGAACACCGGCCTCCTTGGCCAGTTTCATCGCCTCGGGGACCCGCGGATGGTTGTCGTGGTCGAAGACGCACCAGACCTGCGGCTGGGCGGCAGCGCCCTTCAGCTTCGCGCGCTTGGCTTCGCGGGTCTTCTCGCGCAGGAAGTCAGCCGCCATCTCGACGAGGTCGATCGGCTTACGGTCTACCTTCTTCTTCCGGTTGGCGATGCGCAGCTCGACCTTGGCGGCCGGGTTCTTCAGTACCCCCACCTCAGTGATGATGTCGAAGTACGAGGGCTCGGTCACCTCGCCCTCGGTGAAAACGAAGACCACCCGTCTCCGCTGTCCCGCCCCCCTCGAGGACCGCCCCAACGCGTCGTTTCCCCGCTGCGGCCGTGCCATCAGCCCTGTCCCGCCCCTCCGTACGCCCCGGTCTCCCGCGCCGTCGCCAGCCGCCGCGCGATCTGCCCCTCGAGCAGGGACGGAACGCCGCCGAACGCTCCCGCGAGGTAGGACTGGGTGAGATCCTCCTCCTCGCCCGGGTCCGCGTCCGTCAGCGGGTAGAGCTCGGTCGCCCCGTCCTTATCCTTCTGCGTCAGCCACACCTGTCCGGGTTCCAGCAGTCGCCCCCCGCTGGGGGTGGTCAGCATCGTCGCGTCATGGGAGGTGAAGACGAGCTGCGCACCATTGGGGTTCGCGAGGGGGTCGTGGAAGAGCCGCACGACTTCGGCGGCGAACCGGGAGTGCAGGCTCGCGTCGAGCTCGTCGATGAGCAGCACCGCGCCCTCGTCGATGGCCAGCAGCAGCGGGCCGAGGAGGGCGAACCAGGAGCGGGTGCCGTAGGACTCCTCCGACCAGTCGAAGGCCACGTCCCCGCCCGCCGACCTGTGAGTCAGTTTCACCGAGCTCTTCCCCGGGCCCTCCCGCACGACGGAGGCCCCGGTGATGCCGAGGTCCGCGACCCTGAGCAGCTCCTGGATCCGCTGGGCGCGGTCCCCGGCGAGCTCCCGGGTGGTGAAGGCCTCGCGCTGAGGGCGTTCGGCCTCCGGGTCGATCGACCACAGGTTGCGCCGGAACCAGTGGAAGAGCGGGGAGAGCTGCGCATGGTTGTCCGTGCCGGCCGTGGAGAGCAGCAGGGCGTTCGGCCGGGTGCGGCGCACGAGTTGGGACCGATCGCGGATCCGGCTGCCCGGCCACTTGTAGACCTCGGTCCGGGAGGCGTCGCGGTCCATCCACTCCTGACGGCGGCCGTGCGGGTAACTGTGCAACCACTCAGATTCGACCCGGTCCGAGCCAAGCTCGAAGCCGTACGTCCAGCGGACGGAGTCGATCAGGATGTCGACCTCGAAGAAGGATGGTTCGTTTTCGCTCTTCGGGTGCAGCGCGAAGACGTGGCGGGGGACGCCCTCGTAGGACGCCCAGCGAGCGTAGGAGTTGAGCACCGCATGCCGCATGTCGCCGAGAGCGCTGAGCACGTTCGACTTGCCGGAGGCGTTCGCACCGAAGACGGCGAGGAGCGGGAAGACGGCCACGGTTCCGCCGCCCGCCAGCTCCACCGGGTTCGCCGACCCGTCGCCCCCGCTCTCGCCCTCGGGCGCGATGAAGGACAGTTCCTGTTCGTCGCGCAGGGACCGCACGTTCGCCACGCGGAATCTCAGCAGCACACTGTCCTCCTCTCCGCGCTCAGCGTAGTCGCGGCCACTGACATCGGCCCGGCGATTGGCACCTGGCCTGCGGTGGCGTGCCGCCCCCGCCGGACCGGAACATACCGTCCGGGGCGGCCCGGCGGGGGCGTCGGGAGATCTTGGTCGGCTGTGCTCAGAGGCGAGTCGGGGCGAAGAGCTTCAGGACCGCCGGGAGGATGACGACGGAGCGGCCGGGGGGCGGCGAGGGACTGCGCGAGGTCGGCCAGCAGGGCGGCGGGGGACAACAGGGTGGCCGGGATGCCGAAGGACTTGGCCACGGCGGTGAAGTCGGGGCGGGCAAGTTCAGTGTGGGTGGTGGCGCCGAACGTGTTGGTCATGCACTCGCGCAGGATCCCGTAGCCGCCGTCGTCGACCCACAGATCACCCGAACAGTCGATGAGGGGAGGGCCAGGGCTTCGGCGTAGTGGACTGTCGGCTGCCTGGTCTCCTGGAGCGGCTGGCCCGGGTGCCGGACCCGTGCGATCCGCGTGGCGTGCGCCACGCACTGGCCGTCGTACTCGCCCTGACCGCATGCACGGTACTGGCCAGGACGACCTCGCTACGCCCGGCACGACCTGCAACGCCTGCAGGCCGATCTCACCCTGGACGGCAGCACCGGCGGCCCGTTCGGCACCACCGTCGCCCTGCACGAGGCGCTGCCAACCGGCCCCTGCATGCGCTGCTACTTCAAGGTCAACCACAGCGAGAAGAGCGCGGAGCAACGGCTGCACGAACTGACCGGGCTCCCTCTGGCACGAATCGCCCGCGGCCAGGAACCGCTGGCCGAACAGGATCTGGAAGGCCTGGACGTTCAGCAACAGGAAATCGTGGGACAGTTCCTCGGCCAGGCGCTCTGCGGGCTGATCAACTCGGCGGAGCTGACCGGCGGAACGGACGACGGGTTCCGGCCCTCGGCCGCGTTCGTGGCACAGCAGGCCGCGTGCCTGGTCGTCGGTGCCTGGATCGCGCGTAGCACGGGCCTGGTGAGAGGGTTCCCGCGACGCATCGAGTACGACACCCGCTTCGGCCCCCGGCCCGACGAGATGATCGACCATCGGGTTCCCTCCTCCGGATGCGCGTGCCAGAAGGACGCGAATCTCATCAGTCGCGTCCGAGAAAGCCGACGCACACGAGGTTGACGTCGGGACTCAGAGGGACCTGTCAGCAGCCACTTAGCGCTGTCCTAGGTAGCTGTGGTTCCCCGCCGAGGATGGGCTTGGTTCCAGGTCACCCACCGGATGTGGTTTCCAGATGACTGCCAGGCCAAGTTGACCCGCTATCCTTTCTTGACTCGAGAAGTGCTTTTTTTCCACGCCATGATTTGGACCTTAGACATGCCCTATCGTTGCAGGACAGGGGCACTTCTCGCTTTTCTAACCGCGTGTCAGACACCCGTCTCGTGAAAGCCCGAGGCTAACGTGTTCGAGGAGTTTCCAGTGATGCGCGGATTCGGGCATCTTTCGCGAGCATGCCAGAGGTGTCCGCGATGAACTCATGCACGATGAGGGTCGTGAGGGCTCCGCCATTCAGGCGCCGGTGGTGAGGGTCGTAGTCGGGGTGAGCGGTTTTGAGGTCGCTCGTCTTACGCGACACGCTGTAGGTGTTGCGGAAGCCCTCTCCGTATTGCTGCACGCCATGGTACGGCGCGGACCTCAGCAGTCTGGACAACTCGATGACGGCCGGGTGGTTGTGGTCGAGCCGTTTCCATCCGTGCTCGACGTGGAGGGCGCACACGAGGATCATCTCCTCGCGAATCCACGAGGGAGGCCGTTTCTTGCGTTCGAGATCCATCTTCGACGTTTCGCGGGCGGCATCGGACATTGTGTTCGGGCTGGCGCACGCGACTGAATCTTCGGGTCGGTTGGCAGTAGTAGTTACACACAGCGCTCGGATTCTGGCGACACCGAAGAACAGGATCGACAAGGCAGTGGCCAACTTCTTCCACTCGAATCTGCGACCGGATACGTCGGCAAGCCACTCCTCCCGATAACGTTCCACGTTGTCTTCGCCCGGCAGGCGGGCCGCTGACCAATACACGACCCACGCTGCCACACGACCCGGCAACGACGAACACTCCAAGGCGACTACCGCGCAGGTCACGATCAGCGCGATGGTCCACGGCGTCTGGAACACGGTCAGGTCCGCTCTGTCTCGAGGCTCGCCAAGGTGCCCGCACTGGAGGCGGTGACCCTACGTCGCCTCTTTCGCGCCAGTGCGACGATCAGGAGGACGACGACGACGGCGAACGTCGTCAATGACAAGGCGACGGCTCGTGCGGCCAGCCCGACGTCCAAAGTTGCAATGAATCCGCCCAGGCTGGCGCTGCAACCCAAGATCAGTGCCCAGCCCCAGGCGGCCAAGGGGTTCTCTGCAAAGACGTGGCGAGTCGTTCGCCAGCGTTGCATTCGGAGGGCCTTCGGCGCGGATCGCATCGAGGCCCTGACCTTCCGGCCCCCCAGGATGACGATGCCCAGCGCGCTTACGAGCTTGAGGAGTTTGCCGGGGCGCCGCTCCACCACTCCGAGCCACTCTTCCTCGAAGCGCAGAGCTAGTTTCGGGTTGGGGATTCGACGGGCCGAAGCGCGAACCATTCTGGCCGCTAGCCATGGGCAGATGTCGACGGCCTCGGTGAAGAGAAGCGCCACGATGGCGCCGATCAGCATGCTGGCCATCAGCTGGCTCCGCCCCCGGCGTTTAATCCCAGGACGGGGTTCGGGCGAAGGTCAGTATCTGGAAGAGGGTTCGGGAGCTGGCCTCGGCGCTCCATGACGATGGCTTGCGCGTGAGGCAAGCCCACGCCGGACAACCGATAGAAGCGACGCCTCGGGCGTCCCTCTTGGGGGTGTTCCGTCTCCCAGTGACTCTCGACCCAGCCCGCGTTCTCCAGGCGAAGAAGAATCGGATAGACGCTGCCAGTTGCCTTGCCAGCGGCCCGCGCGATGGCGAACCCATGCAGCTCATCACGGTGGGCGAGGAGTGCTTCAAGCACGTCCAGGGTCGCCCCAGTGATCTTGAATGGTGCCTTCATAGGCTCAACCTAGCATAACTAGATTTAGAGTTCTGCATGACTAGAGTTAGGGCAGCGCGTGCGGGTCCAGTGGCTTCGACTGCCACGCTACAGATGCACTGATCCCTGGGCTGGATGGTGCGTCTCAGCTTCGCCGCCAGCTTCCCGCAGGAGCCTCGGCCGTCGGTGGCCCACTCTGTGCGCCTCAGACGTGCCTTTTCAACCCGATGCCGGACTGGGAGGCCCGCAGGGTGAGTGCGGGGATCCCAGCGATTTTCTCCGATGTGAGGTGACCCCAGAGGATGCCCGAGGGGCGATGCGTTTCGGTCGTCCTGATGACTTCGTCTGGGGTGATGATCAGGTCCACGGTGACGTCGTGTTCGGTCCACGGGATCGGCTCGTCGATCACTTGGAGCGCGTGGACCGTGGTGACGATGAGGGTGTCGGGGCTGATGAGGCCAGCCTCGGTGAGGAGGGCGAACTCGATGTCGGAGTATCCGGCGCCCTTGCCGATGCGGACGCCGGTGCGGTTCACTGCGACGCTGCCGAGAACGACGATGTCGATCGGTTGAAGGGTGTCGGCGTCGGCGGTCGGGGCGATGGTTGCCGCGATGTGACTGGTTGCCGCCTGCTCGGGCGGGGCGGTGAGTGTCGCGGGGTCGAGGACGTAGAACGGCTTCGGCGTGGCGAGTTTGGGGACCGCCATGTACACGATCTTGCCCTCGGCCAAGGCTTGCACGCGGACGGGTAGCTGGGCCTTGTCCGGCACGGATTTGATGACGCCCGCGGTTTTCCACCGGGCGAGTGCGGCGAGGCGTTCGGCGGCTTGGTCCTTGCCGTGGAAGTCCGGGATTCTGCCGTGGCTGGTTGTGTCGTGGACGGCGTCCGCGGCGTCGAGTGCGTCCCATACTCGTTCGCGGACACGTTGTTTGGCCTGGTCGTGCTCGGTGGGCACCGCGCGCTCCTTGGTGTTCAGGTGGCTGTCATCAGGGTGAAGAGGCGGTCTTGTACGTCTTGTACGTCGACTCTGCGATGCCATGGGCGTAGTTCGCGGCCTGCGGCGAAGATGACGTTCATGCCCCCGCCTCCTCGGGTTTGTTCCAGCTCGTCGATGGCCTGGCCGAGCACGGATACGGCGTTGTCGAGCTCGCCTTGCCTGATGAGGGCGAGTGTCAGGTTTCCGAGGACGATGGTGCGCGACTTCCGCCTGGCGGGCAATTGCTCGGCAGTCGACTGCAGTTGCTGCTGGGCGCGCTGGTTCTGTCCGAGGTTCAGATAACACGATCCGGCCAGGCGTCCGAACTGCGTGGGGGAGACGAGGTCGGCTGCGGCGTCGACGGCGCTGACCCGGTCGAGATGGCGTTCGGCCTGGGCGAGGGCTCGTTCGCAATCGCTGACGTGCCCGAGCATCGCGTGTGCTTCTCCGACGTGGAGGAGGGCGACGGCCAGCAGCGCGGGGCTGGTGGTCTTGGCGGCTTCGGCTGCCCGCAGCGAGTAGTCGAGGCCCTCTTGCGGTTGGCAGGTGCCGTAGAGCGCGAGGTATCCGGTGCGTAGGAGGGCTCGGCCTTCCAGGGTGCGGTCGTGCAGGTGGCGGGCAAGATCGATGCCCTGTGCGTAGTAGGTGTGGGCTGTGGTGTGGTCCGAGCGTTGTGAGGCGTCCCAGACGAGTTGGCCCATCAGGGTCGCCGCCTCGGCCTGCAGGCAGCGAAGTTCGCGTTGGGCTCGCCCGGTGCGGGCCTGGTCGGCGGCCATGGTGACGCGAGTCAGGAGCTGGCCTGCGTCGGCGAGTAGTCCCGCAGAAGGCGAGTTGTCGTAGCGCTCGGCGACATCCGAGAGGTCCGCACGCAACGCGGCTCCTGTGGCCGGGTCACCATGGCCCAGGCTTCCGACCACCGGCGACCGATCGCAATCGCCGACATTGCGCAGCAGGGTGTCGAGCTCCTCATGGGACAGGCTCAGTGCTCTCGCCAGATTCGGACGCATCCACGGCTGGGGGCCTTTGCCGTTTTCCCAGCGGGCGATGGTGGTGCGGTCTACGCCGAGCCTTTCGGCGAGTGATTCTTGGGTGTAGCCCTGGGACTCGCGGCGCTGTACGAGTCGATGGCGTTTGAACGTCATGGCGTGGCCTCCCGATTGCCATGGTCCGCCGATTCCCCAGGTCATCACCCACAGTGCCGCATGGATGCAGCATGTGTGCGGCTTTGGCGCCCTGTTCCCCAGCCGCACGACGCGGTTCGGTGGGTCCACGCGAACGGACCGGGACGTGAAGTCCCGCTCACCGCGACGCGTCGGGGGCGGTGGCAACCCGCCCTCGCAACCGAAAGGGAGGAATGCCATGCCTGAGATCGTGCCCACCACGGCCAAGGCGGAGGACGGCCTGCTGGTCGCCCGCCGCCGTATCGTCGCCGCCCGCTCCCGCGCCGAGCAGCCGTCCGACGGCGGCTCGACCGGCGTCAGCGACACGAACGACTGACGGCCCGACATGACGACCGCCGACACCTCGGTGGTCGCGCGCCTGGGCGGGGAGACCTTCCTCGCCCGGGCGTTCGGCCGAGAGTTCCGTATCGCACGCGGGGACGCCACCACCGTCGCCGGCCTGCTCGGCTGGGAGGACGTGAACGCCATCCTGGCCCGGCACCGCCTCGAACCGCCGCGCCTTCGCCTGTGCTCGGGCGGCGAGATGCTGCCGCAGCACCTGTACACGCGACCGGTGACCACCCGCCGCAACACCGTGTGGAACCGCATCCAACCGGCTGCCCTGCACGAACGGTTGGCGGCTGGCGCCACCCTCGTCCTGGACGCCGCCGACGAACTCCATGCCCGCATCGGCGACCTCGCCGCGCAGCTGGAACGCGACTTTCGCACCGCGGTGCAGGCCAACCTGTACGCGTCGTGGACCGCGAACGAAGGCTTCGGGACCCACTGGGACGACCATGACGTCGTTGTCGTCCAGGTCGACGGCGCCAAGCGGTGGCGCCTGTACGGTCCCACCCGCGTCGCGCCGATGCACCGCGACGTCGAAGCCCCAGAACCACCACCCGCCGAACCGATCGCGGACCTCGTACTCACCCCGGGCGACACGCTGTACGTGCCGCGCGGCTGGTGGCACGCCGTTGCCGCCGAGAACGGTGGGCGGTCCCTGCACCTGACCTTCGGCTTGCAAAGCACGACCGGCGCCGACCTGATCGGCTGGCTCGCCGACACCCTGCGCACTCATCAGGCGGTACGCGCCGACGTGCCGCGGCTCGGAACAGCACAACAGAAGCGGGACTTCGCCGAGACCCTGCTCAAGCTCGTCACAGCCGAACTCGAAGCCGAGGGCGTGGTCGATCGATACGCCGAGTTCCGGGACGCGACCGAGCAGCCTCGGCAGGCACCTTCGCTGCCCTATGTCGACGGTGTGCCCGCGTCGCCCGGGTTGCCGGTGAGATTGCTCGTCTCACGGGCCTCGGTGACCCGTGACCCGGACGGCCGGGTCGTACTCACGGCAGGGGGCGAGGAGTGGATCTTCGCTCCGCAGGTACACGCGATGCTCACCCTTCTCCTGGACTGCCGTTCCCACCGGCTCGGCGAGCTCGCCCAGACGTCGGGGGTGCGCGTCGAACAGGCCGCCGCCGCCGTCACCGAGCTGGTGGCAGGCCAAGTTGCGCACGTCGGGACGGTGACCACGTGACGGCCAAGCCCGCGTTGGGCACCTATCGCTGCCCCGACGTGACACTCGCGGCGACGGTCGCGGTGGCCGCCGGGGTCGAGTGGATCGACACTGCGCCCAACTACGGCGACGGGACGGCCGAGCGCGCTCTGGCACCGATGCTCGCGGCACACCCTCGAATCCGGGTGTCCACGAAGGTCGGCTTCATGACCCGGGAGACCGCCGCCGAAGCATTCACCGCAGGGGTACTTCACCGACGCGAAGCGGGTATCCGGCACAGCCTGGCGCCCGAGTTCGTATGTTGGCAGATCCACCGCAGCCGATTCGAACTTGGGCGACGACCCGACATCGTCTTCCTGCACAATCCCGAACACGCCCCCGAGGGCAGCCCCGAGGCCCAAGCCGCGCGACTGCTGTCGGCGATCGCGGCCCTCGAAGAAGCGGCTGCCGAGGGCACGATCGGCGGCTACGGCATCGCGACCTGGACCGGCTTCTCCACCGGCCGGTTCGACGTCGAGACACTACTGTCCATGGCGCGGACCGTCGCCGGTGAGAGACACCACCTGCGGGCAGTGCAACTCCCCGTTTCCCTGGTCCGCCTCGAACCGGTAGTCGCCGCCATGGCGGGCGGCGGCGTGCTTCGAGACGCCCTCGCCGCGGGCATCGAGGTCTTCGCATCGGCTCCGCTGCACGGGGGCGAGCTGCCCGCGATGCTCACACCCGAGGCCGTTGAACTCGTCGGCGACGGACTGACGGCCGCGCAGGCCGCCCTGATCGTTGCGGCCTCCGCGCCGGGAGTGTGTCGTGTCCTGCTCTCCAGCAGCGACCCGCAACACTGGAGCGACGCCATGAAAGCCTGTGCGCGTCCGCCGCTCGAACCGAGTCGACTCCGAAGGATCAGCGATGTTTTCGCCGCCTGACGACCCGCGCGAAGTCGCCTTGATGCGCGACGCCTACCGGCGTTCCGCCACCGTTCTCACGGTCCTTCCCGACGACGGCACCGAAGTGTGGGGATGGCGCGGCAGGACCCTGAGCGGGCCCGTCACCGGTGACCACGGCCTCGGGTGGCTGCGACTCGTCCGCGCACCCGCCGACAAGGCCGGCGGCCGGTTGTGGCTCGGGCCGGAGGACGCCGAGAAGGCCATCCCGGACTCCGTGCCGAGGCCCCGGTTGCGCGGCGTCGAGGACTGGGCCGACGGCGACCACGCCTTCCGAGCCGAACTCCACGAACGCGTCACGACCCGCCCGATCACCACTGCCGGTCCCGTACTCCGCGAGGACCCCGGACTTGACGACACGTGGTGGCACGACCTGCGCCGGGCACTCGACCACATTGCCCCCGTGACCACCGACCGCGTCGCCCTGCGTCAGGCATACGTCGACCGCGCCATGCCCGAATACCTCGGACGTCCGATCGACACGACCGTGCCCACCTGGACCACCGCCCACGGCGACCTGCACTGGGCCAACCTGACCGCACCCCGGCTCGCCATCCTCGACTGGGAAGGCTGGGGCACCGCCCCGGCCGGCTACGACGCCGCCATGCTCCACACCTACAGCCTCCTCGTCCCGGACGTCGCAGCCCGAATCCGAAACGAACTCGCGCACGTCCTGAACACCCCCGCAGGCCGATTCTCCGAACTCGCCGTCATCACCCAGCTCCTCCAGACCACCACCCGCGGCGACAACCTCGACCTGGAACAACCCCTGCGCGCCCGAGCTGGCCGAATTCTCGGCAGCTGACCCTTCGATTCCTCCCAGGAGCCAAGCCGACGGGATCGGCTTTGGATGTGGGGGCGGCGCGTTGGCTCCGTACCTGGAGAACCCTGAACGAGGCTCCGCCTGTTCCGCAGCTCTCAGCCCGGAACTCCGCCCTACAGCGGACCACGGTTCGCGTACCGGTGTTGTGATTCCGACCCGGGCTGATCGCGCGCTCACTCATGCGCACACACGAATGGTTTTCACCACGAATCCCGAGAAGTCTGAGGACTACTGTGCCCAGCGATACTCTCGAACTTCCTTCCGTCCTGCGGTTACAAGGCCCTCGGCCCGTACGGACCGCGCGTGAGCACGCCGCAGCCAAGGCACGAGTCGCCGGCGCCCACGAGGACGACGTCGCCGAGGTAGTCAGCGAACTGACCACGAACGTCTTCGTCCACGGCCACCCGACGAGCGCCGTACTGGTGACCACCCACGCGTCCGACGGCCTGTTCTGGGTAACGGTGCTGGCCCGCCAACGTGCGGTGACCCTGCCGCAACCCGTCGAGGAGCCGGACGCCGAATCCGGACGGGGACTGCTCCTGACCCACGCCCTGACGACCGCCTTCCGATGCGAGCGTCGACAGAACGGCTACCAGGCGTTCATCGCCGGATTCGCGGTGCACCCGTGATCGGCCGATTCGTCCAACGGGCGGACGCCAGGGTCCCCCAGGGTGTCGACCAGGACATCGACAACGTTCCGCACCCATTGCGGCTCTCCACCTTCGAGCGGGTCCGCGCTGGTTGCTGGGCTGCCGTGGAGTGGTGGGACGTGCACGTGCGTCACCGCGACCTGCACCGCCGGCTCGACGGCGTGCGTGCGGACCTGATCGGCGTGGGCCGCCTCGACTCCCGGGGCTTCGCCACCTACGCGAACTCGCTCCGAACGAGCCTTGACCCACGGCTCGCGGGCGACGCGCCCCACACGGCGACCAAAGCGTCCGATGAGGACTGGTGCGACATGGAGGCGTCCTTCGAAGGCTTCGCCCGGGAGTACGCAGCGTTCCAGGTGTTCCGCCGTGACGGGATGGCCGAGAAGGAGAGGGCGATGCCGGGTTCGGTCAGGCGTGTGGGCACCTACAACCTCTTGGACGGAGGGGGCGATCGCTTCCCCTCGCAGATGGCGGTCCTGCGGGCGATGGACCTGGATCTCGTCGCCCTGCAGGAGGTGCAGCACGGTACTCGAAACGATCACGCGCTGGAGTGCGCGATCGCGAACGAGTTGGGCCTGCAGACGATGTTGGCTCCGTCCGGGAGTCACGGGTGCCATCTGGTGCTCGCGTGGAACCCCGCCAAACTTCGGCGCGTCGGCTACACCCCCGATGCCGCCGAGGGGAAGTTCCACCACACGCTCCAGCGCGTCGAGTTCGTCGTCCCCGACAGCGGCGCGCCCCTCACCGTCCTGCACACGCATCTGGACCCGTTCTCGGGCGACGACCGCGAGAGCGAGGCCCGGTGGCTCACGGAGTACGCCGCGCCCGGTCGGCGCACGCTGCTGCTGGGTGACCTAAACACGATCGGGGCGTTCGACCCCGAACCCGACTGGTCGACCCTGCCCGCCCACCTCCACTCGCGGCACCGGCTGTGCCGCGAGGACGGGACCCTCGGCCTGACCGACCGGCGGGCGATCCGCCTGCTCGACACGGCCGGGTTCGTCGACCCCTTCGCGAACGTGCGATCAGGGCGCGAGACGGTCGGTCACTGGGACGAGAAGGAGGACGGCATCCGCCGCCGGAGCGACCACATCCTCGGCAGCGGACTCGCCTTCCGCACCGCGGGCGTCATCGACGACCCGGCCGTGCGCCGACTCTCGGACCACCTGCCCGTCTACGCGGTCGTCGAGGTCTGAGACCGACACCCGTCCATGGCTGTGAGCTCCGCTCCGGTCGCGTGAAACGTCCGCGACCGAAATCGCCACCTCTCGGCGCAGGCCCGCGCCGAGCGCCAGCGCCCCGCCCTCGCGCGTACACCCCCGGCGCGGGGGCGGGGTTCCCGCAAGACGGCTCCGGCGACCGGCGTTGACGGTTCCGGGTGTGGCCGTCGGTCATTCCATGAGAAGGACCTGGTGACGTGACGTACTTCTGTGCTGCCGTTCTGGCCTGGGTTGGGCGGCTGTTGTTCGGACCGCCGGATGGTAACCACGTCCGCCAGCACGCGCCGACGGCCCACCGCTTACCTCCTGCCGCTGGCCCTCGGAAGCCGGCCGCAGGCGGGCGGACGCTGGCCCACATGCGCGAGTGCGGGTCGGCAACAGGCCACCCGGAAGGCAAGGGGCTCAAGACCTTCCCCTCGGACCATGAGGCTCCGACGGTGCGGCCGTATCTCCGGGAGGCGGAGCGTCACCGACGAGCACACCCGGCCGCGGCACCGCACGTGCTCAAGGGCGACTGCGATCTGCGGGTCGCGACGGTGTGCCCGTGAAGCCCGCCGACGGAACGAGCCCGGAACCCGAACGCTGGCCGGACCTGCGGGAGCTGTCCGCGTTGCTGGAGCGGTGGCGGATGGAACCCTGGGTGGAGATCGCCGAGGCGGCCCGTACCGCCGGAACGCTCATGCGGGACCGTCTGGTCGCAGGCGGACGGTGGGAGGCGCTCCCCGCAGGCGAACAGGCCGCCGTGCACTGGGCGATGACCACCGGCCACGTGCACGTGACCAACCCGCAGCGCCATCGGAACCCGGACGAGGACGGCACTCGTCTGCATCGACTCGCCGAAACCGCCAGCCACGTCGCCGACCTGTGTGACGGCTGGGCACACGGGAAACATGCGTGTGACGCACGCCGTGCCGAGGACCTCGGCCGCACGATGGTGGCGCTGCCGCACGGGTGGCGCGGGGAGGCCATGCGCCGGGTGACGGACGGCGAAGACCCGTCGGCGGTGTTCACCGAGGCACACATCGCCCTGAACATCTTGCGCAACGTGTATGGCATCGACGCCCGCACACCTTGACCCACGAGGCGGAGCTTGCCGGCCCACGAACCGGCGGCGGCGGCGCCGTGTGGGAACGCTGCCCGGCGCCGCTCATGCGGATCAGACGTACGTACCGGCGAGCAGCCCGTCGAAGCCGAGACTGACGAGGGCTTCGGTGTAGGTGGGCCAGTAGCGGTCCGGTGGTCCGGCGGCGAGGGTCTCGAAGTCAGCGGCGCCGAGGTTGGGTTCGTGCCATTGGTGTGCGCAGCGGCAGCGGATGAACGTGTGGCCCCGGTGGTGGACGAGGAGCCAGTCGCGGCCGGCGCCGCAGGCCGGACAGCGCACCGGGATGCCGGTGACACGGAGCTCGTCCGGGTGCTCGGTGCACGTCACCAGGGCGGCCTGGTCGTAACTCCCGGGTTCGGGCATGGGGTGCAGGTTCGGAACGGGCGGGAGCACGGGTCGGTCGTCGGGGTGGGGTTCGGGCATGGGGTCCTCTCCGGTCGGGGACGACACACCATGCCCCCGACCGGCTCTACAAGTCCACCGTGTTCGGCGGCCCTTTGGAGCCGCGTTCGCGCAGGTCACAGAAGTCATGGCGGGTTCTGTGGTCAGCGTCTGCGGCGACGCTCCTCCGTGGTGGGGCGCATCGGGGTGGGGGCGACGGGCCGGGCCGGTGCGGTGGCCGTGCGTGTGGTGCTGCGGGTGGTGGCGGCTCGTGCTTGGGCGGTGGGTTGGTGGAGTTGGCGGCGGATGCGCCAGGTGAGGACTTCGGCGGGTGAAGCGGCGGTGTCGAGTTCGCGCTGTCCTACGGCTTCGAGCAGGACGGTGGTCGGTGCTTTGCCGGTGCGGGCGGCTTGGGCGAGCGCGGTGTTGAGGGCGGGCCAGGCGGGGTCGGTCAGGATGTGTTCGGCGTGCTCGGGCAGTACCTGCCACAGGGCGTCGAGGAGTTCGGGCGTGGCCGGTGGTGCCTCCTGGCGGCGTGCTTGGGGCGAAGTGTCGGGTCGCGTCGGGCGGGTGGCCGTGGCTCGCGGGGTGGTGGTGTGGCGGTAGGCGAACTGGAGGTGCTGGAGCGCCTGGTGGGCTGCGGCTGCCTGCTGGTGGTGGTTGCGGGCTCGGTGCCAGTGGGCGGCGGCGATCGCGGCCAGGACGAGGGTGCACAGGATCATGGCGGTTGCTCCGCCGTCCTGTTCGCCGCGGCCGGCCCACAGGAGGTCGCGGGCCGCCGAACGCAGTGCGTCTCCGGCGCGTTGGTCGGCCTTGATGCGCGAGCGGGTGGCGCGTTCGAACGCGATCGAGGCTCGGCGGACCTCGATGCGGGTGGGGCCGGTGGTGACGACGACCATGGCGGCGAACGCCTCGCCCAGCGCGCAGAGTTGCCCGGCCGCCGCTTCGTCCTCGCTTTGGCGGAGGTGCCCGGGGACGGCGTCGAGGGTGGCGGCGGCCCGGTACCAGGTTTCGGTGGTGGGGGTGCCGCGGTCGGGGTCGGGGTGGAAGCGGGCGCGGATCTTGGGCAGGGACAGGTCCGGGGCGAGTCTGGTGCCGCTGAACCAGATGGGTTCGCCGTGCGCGTTGGTGTCGTCGGGGAGCGCGACGTTGTAGCCGCCGACGTCGCCGGAGGGCAGGACTCGTTTCCTGATCTGGACCCCGAGCCGATCGAGAGCGGCGAAGAACTCCGTCTCGTTCGAGGCCGCCGCGACCGCGGTGCGGACCATTTCCCGCAGCTGTTCGCGCGGGGTGGTGGTTCGCCCTCGGCGTTCGGCCTTGCGGCGTTCCGCGTCGGTGGGTCGTCGGGCGGCGGTGCGGTCGGGGCGGTCGACCCGGACCAGGCCCCATTCCTCCTCCATGCGGGCGCATTCGGCCCCGGCGCGGAAGACGTCCCGGTAGTTGTCGGGGCGACGCAGGTCGGCCTGGACGAGGGTGGCGAGGATGTGGATGTGGTCGTCGGCGTGGCGGACCGCGATCCAGCGGCACCCGTTGGGGTCGCCCTCGGCGGCGATGCCGGCGGCGGCGACGACGCGGCGTGCGGCCTGGGCCCATTGCTCGTCGGTGAGGATCGGGTCGTCGGGGTGGTTGCGCAGCGAGCAGTGCCATACGTGCTTGTCGGGGGCGTTGGCTCCGGCCTGGTCCACGCGCACGTCCAACAGGCGCGCGAGTCGGGTCATGGCGGCGGTGTACTCGGGGGTGTCGGGGGCGAGGTGTCCGGGGTCGGGGAGGAAGCCCTCCCACGCGGCGACGATGTGCTGATCGGTGTGCGGGCTGCTGCTCTTGCCGGGGCCGAACAGGTAGTGCAGCGTTCCGCGGGTCCTGGTCCTGTTGACGATCTTGACGATCATCGGGTGGCCGTCCGCCCCAGGCGCAGGTCGGTCGCTGCCTCGACCTGCTCGACGACCCGACGGCAGTGGTCGATCCCGTCGGTGACCGCAGTGGCCAGCGCGGTGTCCTCGGGGCGGGTCGGCCCGCCCGCGTTGAGGCGGTGGGCGACCTGGTTGAACAAGGTGCCCGCACGGACCAGGGCGGTTCGGGTGCGGACGAGTTCGTCGAGGAGGGCGTCGTCCGCGCCGTCGACCCGGAAGCCGGTGGCCCGGGCACGGGCGAGGGCGGCGTCGGCGATGTACCGGGCGAGAGTGTGGCGCTCGGAGGTGGCGGCCTCTTGGAGGTCGGCACGCTCGGAGACGGACAGGCGCACGCTCACGGGCTTGCGCTGGATCTTCTTGCGCTTGCGGATACGCGGCTTGGCGGGAGCGGTGGCGGAGGCGTCGACGGGCGCGTGCGGCGGCGTGTCGGCGACGGTGTGAGGCGGTTCCCCCTCCCGTCGCGCCCCCCGGCGCTGCGGGCCGTGTGCGCCGTCCCCGCCCTCGGGGATCGGCGCACACGCGTGGGCCCGGCCGACGGACGGTCCCACGCCTTGCTTGCCCGCCCCGTCGAGGAGGTTTTGCGTTGTGGCGAAGGGGAGTTCGTCGCTCAAGGTTCCGACTCCAGACTGGGAAAGAGGTCGCCCGCCCGAACAGCCGGGCGGGCGAGGGCCGATGACGGGTGATCAGGTACCGGCGGGCGTCTACGTGGCGGCGTTGGCCTCGTCGCGCAGGGTCCGCATCAGGTCGGTGAGGCGTTCGTTGGAGACGCGCCGGCCCTGGTCGCGCAGGGCGTTGGCCACGATTGCCCGGGTGATCCGGCCGCTGTCCGCGACGGCGCGGCGAGCCGGCGACAGCAGGTCGTCCTCGGCCGGGAGGGGCTCCGGCCCGGCGGTGACCACGGTCGCCTCCCCTCCGGCGAGGGGGAGTTCGGTCCGCCGGGTGTCCGGGGTGACCGTCGCTGTGGGCACTCGGTCAGTTACCAGATCACCGGTCCGGGACGGGTGTCCGGCCGTGGTCCGCCGGTCGGTCGCAGCGGTCGTGGGTGCGGGTTGGCGGGCGATGAGGATGTACAGGTGGACCGCCCCGGCGAGGGCGAGCGGGGCGAGCGTCGACAGGACGCCGACCGTGGTGTCGCCGAGCCGCAGGCCGGGATCGTCCGGGTCGGTCTGCTGGTTGATGCGGACCGCGTGCAGGACGTTGGCCCAGATGCTCGCACCGGTCGCCGATCCGAACAGCGCCCACACGTACACCCGGGCGGCCGGTGGCGCGGTCCGCAGGACCAGGAGCGCGCGGATGCCGTAGGCGATGAACCCGTCGATCAGCAGCGGGAACAGGAAGCTCAGCGCGCCGCGCACGTGGACGGCCACGGCCATCTGTCGCAGCGCGTCGTACGAGAGGGCAAACCCGGCGAGGCCGAGCACGGCGATCGCCGCGCGGTCCCAGGTTGTCGCTCGTGCGGAACCGGGGGCGTGGATGGTGGTGGTCAGAGTCGCCTCCTGCGGAGTGTCGATGGGGTAGGCAAGGGTTTGGGCAAGGTCCAGGCGCGGTGGCGTTGCACTCGTCCGCCTCGATACCGAGGGGCAGCGTCTGCGGGCGTCTGCGGGCGTCTCCGTGCCGTGACGTTCCGAGCGCCGGGGCAGCCCCCGACGGTGGTCAGTCCGTCGGTCGGCGGCGGTCGGGTCCGGTGAGGATGACGCGGTCGGTCATCTCGGCGAGGCGGGAGGCGACCCGGTCGCCGAGGACGTCGCGGATGCGGGGGATCGGCAGGTTGGTGGTGAACAGGGTCGGCAGCATGTACTCGTAGCGGTGGTCGACGAGGCGGTAGGTCAGTTCCTCGGTCCACTCGGAGGTCTTGGCGGCGCCGAGGTCGTCGAGGATGAGCAGCGGGCAGCGGCTCAGTTCGCGCATCTCGCCTTCCGTGTCGTGGCCCTGACGGGGTCTCATGGCGGCGTACAGCGCGGCGGTGGTGATCTTGTTCCAGCGCAGGCGTACCCCGGCCCGGAGGAGGCCGCGGACGGCTCCGTACGCCTGGTGGGTCTTGCCGGTGCCGGTCGTCCCGGCGATCAGCAGCGAGGGCCCGGTCGCGATCCCGAACGTCCCACCCGGTCCGGGACATGCGTCGTCGACGATCTGCCGCATCCACGCGGTGATGCCGGGGTGGTCGGCGACGGCGGAGCGGTAGCGCGGTGGGATGCGCTGTTCCGCCAAGGCCAGGGCGTCGGCGATGCGGTCGATGTCGTCGTCGGCGTTAAGGGGGCGTGCGGGGTCGAGGCCGCGTTCGGCGAGGATGCGCAGGACGCGCTGCTCGGAACCGGCGCCCACCTGTAGCGGGTCGGCGTGTCGGCGGAGGCCGGTGGTCACAGGTCACCGCCGTAGGCCGCTTCGGGGTCCTCGGGGTTGGTCCACGGTCGGTACGTCGTCGGGGCGCCGGGTCGGTCGGCGTTCATGACCTCGTTGACCAGCCCTGGCAGTGCGCTCGGGTTGAGCCCCTTGGCCCGCAGCAGTTCCAGGCCGGCCCGGATGTGCCCGGCGGGCACGCCCTCGTCCACGAGAGTCTTCGTCTCCCGGCCGATCCTGCCCAGGACGCTCTCCGGCGGGCGGGTGCGGCAGGCGTTCACGTATTCGGCGACGAGTGCGGGGACGGTGTCGGGCGCGGGCGCGCTCGCGCCCCCCGGAGGGAAGATCCTAGGTCCTAGATCCAAGATCCTAGATCCGGGCGTTGAGCCCTCACCGACATCTCCGTGAGGGTTCACTGAACCCTCACTGAATGCCGTGCGACCTGCGGATTCGCGATTCACGGAGTCATCCGTGAGGGTGCGGTGCACCTTCACGGAGCCCTCACTGAGCCCTCCGTGAGGGCTCGGTGAGTCGTCCCCGAAGCGTCCTCCGGCCTTCTTGCGCGAGGCGTCGTGATCCGGGCAGGCGGGCAGCCGAGAAGGGCTCGGCCGGTTGATCTTCTGGTGCTCGTGCCAGGTCACGATGTGCAGGTACCGCTTGCCGTCCGGGGTCGTGTAGCGGCAGAGGAGTCCGGCCTCGGCGAGCTGCTGGAGGTCGTTCTCGACGTCGAGCGGCGTGTGTTCGGGACGCAGCGGCCACAGCAGCCCGGCGATGATCGCGGGGTGGTCGCGGTGCCGTCCGTGGTCGTCGGCCTGGGTGAAGAGGCCGACGAAGGTCCGCTCGGCGGTCAGGCTGACCGAGGCGAGGCTCTCGGAGGTGAACAGCTCCGGCTTGATCGTACGGATGCGCGCCATCGCTATCGCACCCCGATCCGGGCGGCGCGACGCGTGGCGGATGCACCCCGGAGGGCTGTCGTCGTACGCTTGGTCAAGGCATTTCCTCACTCGGCGGTCCGGGGGGCAACCCGGTTCCACCGTGGTCGAGCGTTCAGGGATGGGCGGTCGCGAGGTGTGTTGTGGGGCTCCCGGCGTTCGTAGCGCCGGGAGCTTTTGCGTTCCCGGTGCTACCCGGGCCGACCCTCCGTTAATCCCTGGAGGATCGTTTGCATTCTGTCTTGCATCAGGCTACTCTCCAACGGCGGTCGATGCAACAGGGCTTGATCGCATTGCAAGGAGGATCGGATGAGCGGATCGGTGCCCGGCCCGCCGGGCGGCCCGCAGTCGATGTGGAGCGAGGACAACGTCGCCGAGCGCGTGCGCCTGGAGCGCGAGGCGCGCAAGTGGAGCACCGCGACACTGGCCGAGCGCATGTCGGACGCGGGCTTTCCCATCAACCAGTCCGCGATCTGGCGGATCGAGAGCGCCGAGCCCCGGCGGCGGATCAACCTCGACGAGGCCATCGGCTTCGCCCAGGTCTTCGGCATCGACCTCGACAACCTCCTCGGCCCGCCCCAACTCGCGATGCACGAACGCGCCGTCCAACTGATCGACGACGTCCGCACGTCCTACCGCGCCATCCGCGCGGCCAACGACCAGCTCGCCGCCGCCCAACAGGCCCTTGAGACCTACATCGACGCCCACCCCGAGATCGAGGACGAGGTCGGCGAAGCCGTGAGCCAGGTCATCGCGGAGGAACTGGTCACCCCGGGCCCCTTCTCCGGCCCACCCCTCGTCCACTTCGGCCATCCACCGAACACGGACGAGGAGGACGACGGCCCCACCAGCCCATCGGGCGAGTAACCGCCCGCCCGAAACCCGCCGCCCCGGTGCTACGAACACCGAGGCTGCGGCCCGCACCACGCTCCGCCCATCCCTGAACGGAACGACCCGGCGGCCTTTTGCCCAAGGCGCCGCCGAGTAAGGACCTGCCTTGTCCCAGATCCGCCCGAACACCGCCGTGTCCGCCGAACCGACCGGCGACCCCACCCTCGTCGCCCTCACCGTCGAGGAAGCCGCCCGCCGCCTCGGCATCGGCCGCACCACGATGTACGCCCTGATCGCCTCCGGCGACATCCCCTCGGTCACCATCGGCCGCCTGCGCCGCGTCCCGGCCGAAGCCCTGGGCGCGTACGTCGCCGATCTGCTCGTCGCCGACCTGCCGCTCGCGGCCTGAGCGGGGGCGATCGAATGGCCGACAACACCCGGCAGCCCAACGGCGCCTCGTCCATCTTCCAGGGCAACGACGGCCGCTGGCACGGCTATGTCACCGTCGGCGTCAAGGACAACGGCCGACCCGACCGCCGCCACGTCTCCGCCAAGACCCGCGCCGAGACCACCAGGAAGGTCCGAGCCCTGGAGCGCGCCCGCGACGCGGGTACCGTCCGCAAGGCCGGCCAGGCGTGGACGCTCACCGCGTGGCTCCGGCACTGGATCGACAACATCGCCCCGCTTGCGGTCACCGAGAACTCCCTCGCCGGCTACGAGGTCGACGTCCGTGTGCACCTCACCCCGGGCCTCGGCGCGCACCGTCTGACCAAGCTGGAGCCCGAACACCTGGAACGCTTCTACGCGAAGATGCAGGCCGCTGGCAGCAAGCCCGCCACCGCCCACCACGCCCACCGCACCCTGAGCGTCGCCCTCGGCGAGGCGGTCCGTCGCGGGCACCTCACGGTCAACGTCGCCAAGATCGCCAAGGCCCCGCGCCTGGACGAGGAAGAGGTCGAGCCCTACTCGGTCGAGGAGGTCCAGCGGATCCTCCTCGCCGCCGTGCAACGGCGGAACCAGGCCCGCTGGGTCGTCGCACTCGCTCTCGGCCTACGACAGGGCGAAGTCCTCGGCCTGAAGTGGTCGGACGTCGACCTCGACTCGGGCTTCATGTGCGTCCGGCGCGGCCGACTGCGCCCCAAGTACGCGCACGGCTGCGGCGACACCTGCGGTCGCAAGGCCGGCTACTGCCCCTCCCGCGAGCAGATCCGCCGCGAGACCAAGGACACCAAGTCCCGAGCGGGCCGCCGCACCATCGGCCTGCCCGACGAACTGACCAAGATCCTCCGCCGCCACCGCGAACTCCAGGACGCCGAACGCGCCCAGGCCCGCCAGCTCTGGACCGAGACCGGCTACGTGTTCACCTCGGCCACCGGCACGATCCTCAACCCCAATACCGACTACCACCACTGGAAGGAACTCCTCCAAGAGGCCGGCGTCCGGGACGCCCGCCTCCACGACGCCCGCCACACCGCCGCGACCGTCCTCCTGCTGCTCGGCGTCCCCGAGCGCATCGTCATGGCGATCATGGGCTGGTCCTCGACCACGATGGCCAAGCGCTACCAGCACGTCACCGACCCCCTGCTGCGCGACACTGCCGACAAGCTCGGCAATCTGCTTTGGGGAACGGATCGAATGTAGGACGCCTCCGAGAGGCGGCTGCTGGTGAGAAGTAGGGCAGGCGCTGAACAACAGCAGGGCCCGGCTTTGGAGCTGGGCCCTGCTGTGCTTCTACAAGCTCGCCTTCCAGTTGCGGATGGCCTGATCGAGCCGTGAACGTAGCCGCTCCGCTGCCACTGTGCCTGGCCATAGTTCCGCGTACGCCTCGCTGGAGCGTTTGGCAATCAGTGCGCCCAGGTTGGTGGAGCTTCGACTTGGGAAGACCAACGAGCACTTCTTCTCGCCCAGTTCGTGGGCGAGCCCGAGGAAGCCACGGCCGACTCCGAGCGGCGGCGAAGCTGCGTAGTCCTTGGCCTCGATCGCGGCCACGAGGTTTCGGCTGCGTGGGTACACCCTGGCCTGGCGGCTTCGCTCTGCCTCTTGGTGGTCAATGATCGCGACGTCACACTCATGGGCAACCTTTGAGTTGGTTGCCATCACGTAGACGCCCAAGTGGATCTCAAGTTGCTTCTGCAGGTCAGGGAAGCTGACCAGCGCGTAGGTAAACGATCCGGACCAGAGGTTGCCCGGCTGAGTACGGAACCTCAACGAAGAAGTGGCAGTCTGCCCGTTCTGCGTCAGAACGGTGGTTCCGCCGGCCGCACCTGCCGCCTCGATGCACAGGACGAGCAGCGAAGCCTCGTATAGGTCTGACTCGGTTGCTTTCCTGCGGTAGACAGGCTCGAGAGCGCCGATCGCGTGCTCGATGGCCTGAATCAGGTCGTCTGCACTCATCGGCCGTCCTCCGACCGCGTTTGCGCTTGTGGCAGTAGCAGCTCGCGTGTTGTATGGAGCGCTGCCGAAGCCCGCTCGGTCTCTCTCACGAGGTCGACACGGACGACCGGTTCGAGTTCGGGGTCGACGAACTCAATGCTCACGTCCATCTGATGCTCCTTGGCGGTCTTCAGTAGGACGGCCCGCGAGGCATGCATGGTCTCCGCGAGAGTGAGGAGAGCCTCGCGGATCAATTCGATCCGCTCCTCACTGCTATAGGGAACCATCGCGATATCCGACTTCCGAAGAGCGGGCAGATCCGTGTTCGCGAGTCGGCTGGCCCGCTCGTCGAACATCCCTTCCCGCTGGAGCTGCTCACCTGAGACAGCTCGGCCCTGCCTGAACTCTTGGTCGAGCTGCTCGGCCAGGCTCGGCAACTTGGCCCTCAGCAGTTCCATGACGTTCGTGTACTGCTGGTCTATGGCGGCCACGTTCCCCCTTTGCTTGCTTGGTTGTGCGTGGGCTGTGCGACGACGGCGACAACTGCAACCAAAACTGCAACCAGGAGACGACGATGGCCCGGGCCGCTGAGCGGTCCGGGCCATCGTTTGCCCTGGTGGGCGAAGGCGGAGGATACGAGATTCGAACTCGTGAGGGTGTGAACCCAACACGCTTTCCAAGCGTGCGCCCTAGGCCACTAGGCGAATCCTCCGTGCGGAAGCTTACAGGAGGTCGGTGTGTGCTCGCGCACCCCTATTCGAAGGGGGTGGGGACGCAGTGAACCCCCCGTGCACCCGGCAGAGCCTCCCTATCCTTGCTGCCTTCCGGCCCTGGGGAGGTTCAGGAGGATACCGCCGCACGGGGGGTCCGGCGCCTACAGTACCCGACCCGGGTCGGTGTTCGGGCACGGGCGGGTGGGTGAGGGGTCCGCGTGTGTCCTTCGGCCCGGCTATCGTCGGGGGCGTGTCGCTCGCCCTCTACCGTCGCTACCGCCCCGAGACCTACGCAGAGGTCATCGGGCAGGAGCACGTGACGGAACCCCTGATGCAGGCCCTGCGGAACAACCGCGTCAATCACGCCTATCTGTTCAGTGGGCCGCGAGGGTGTGGCAAGACCACCAGTGCGCGCATTCTCGCCCGGTGTCTCAACTGTGAGCAGGGGCCGACGCCCACGCCGTGCGGCGAGTGTCAGTCGTGTCGGGACCTGGGTCTCGGCGGGCCCGGCAGTATCGACGTGATCGAGATCGACGCGGCGTCGCACGGTGGTGTGGACGACGCTCGTGATCTGCGCGAGAAGGCGCACTTCTCGCCGGTGAGTTCGCGCTACAAGATCTACATCATCGACGAGGCCCACATGGTCACGTCGGCGGGCTTCAACGCGTTGCTCAAGGTGGTCGAGGAGCCGCCGGAGCACCTGAAGTTCATCTTCGCCACCACCGAACCGGAGAAGGTGATCGGGACCATTCGGTCCCGGACGCACCACTATCCGTTCCGGTTGGTGCCGCCCGGCGTGCTGCGCGACCACCTCGCGTCGGTGTGCGAGACGGAGGGCATCAAGGTCGAGCCGACCGTGCTGCCCTTGGTCGTGCGGGCCGGTGCCGGGTCGGTGCGGGACTCGATGTCGGTGATGGACCAGTTGCTCGCGGGCGCCACCGACGACGGCGTCACCTATGCGATGGCCACCTCGCTGCTCGGGTTCACCGACCGGTCGCTGCTGGACGACGTGGTCGAGGCGTTCGTCGCGCAGGACGGTGGGGCCGCCTTCGAGCTGGTCGACCGGGTGATCGAGGGCGGGTACGACCCGCGCCGGTTCGTGGCCGACCTGCTGGAGCGGCTGCGCGACCTGGTGATCCTGGCCGCGGTGCCGGACGCGGCCGACAAGGGCCTGATCGACGTGCCGGCCGATCAGTTGGAGCGCATGGTTCGGCACGCCGCCGAGTTCGGCCGGGCCGGGCTGACCCGTGCCGCCGACATCGTCAACACCGGCCTCACCGAGATGCGTGGCGCCACCGCGCCGCGGCTCCAGTTGGAGCTGATCTGCGCTCGGGTACTGCTGCCCGCCGTCGACGCCGGCGAGCAGGGCCTGCAGACGCGCCTGGAACGGCTGGAACGCCGCGTGTCGGTCGGCGGCCTCCCCGCCGGGCCCGCCACCCCGGACCACGCCCGCGCCGAGGCCCCGGCCCCCGCGCCGACCCGCCCGCCGCAGGCCCCCCCGCCCCAGGCCCCTGTATCGGCTCCCGCAACCCAGCCGCAGCCGCAGCAACCACAACCACAACAAGCCCAGCCGCAGCCGCAACACCACCAGCCCCAGCAATCCCAGCAACCCCCCACGGCCCCCGGCGCCTGGCCCCAGGCCCGCACCGCCGGCTCCGGCCCACCCCCCGCCGCGGCGCCCCACCAGCCCCAGCCCCCGCAGCAGCAGTACCAGCCCACCCAAACACCCCCCACCGCCGTCCACTCCCAGCCCACCGGCGACCTGGCCCGGGTGCACGAGATGTGGCCGCAGATCCTGGACGCCGTACGCGGCCGCAACCGGGTCGCCTGGATGATGCTGCAGACCGTGACCGTGGCCGGTTTCGACGGCACCACCCTGACCCTCGCCTTCGAGCAGGCCGGCGCCCGCGAGGGCTTCCGCAGCAGCGGCCGGGACGAGATCGTCCGGCAGTCCGTCCAGGACGCCTTCGGCTTCGACTGGCGAATCGACTGCGTCGTCACCGGCGAATCCGGAGCCGCCCCCGCCCGCCGCCCCGGCAGCCAGGCCCCCCAGGCCCCGCCCCAGGCACCCCCGGCCACGACCCCGCCCGCGGATCGCGCCCCCGCCACCCCACCCCCCGGCGCCTGGCCGGGCGCCCCCACCCCTGCGGTCGCGCCCACCCCGCCCC
Source organism: Embleya sp. NPDC020886 (assembly GCF_044333915.1). NCBI lineage: Bacteria > Bacillati > Actinomycetota > Actinomycetes > Kitasatosporales > Streptomycetaceae > Embleya > Embleya sp. NPDC020886. Next base: position 82,544 of record NZ_JBIRRX010000008.1, read on the forward strand.
CCGCCCCGCCCCGCCCCACACCGGGCGCAGGCTCGGGCGCCCCACAGACACCGCCCACCCGTCCCCAGCCACAGCAACCCCCGCCCCCGCCCGAGCCGGACTACGGCATCCCCGAGGACATCGGCCGGTACGACGACGAGGACCTGGCGGACGACGGCGGCCTGTCCACCCACGAACTGCTCGCCCGCGAGCTCGGCGCGACGATCATCGACGAGTCGCCCACCACCTGAGCCCCACCCGACCCGCCGGCCCCACCACCGACCTGCCCCAAGCCTCCCGTCGCCGCGCATCCGCCCCGCCCGGAGCCGTAGGCTCGACCGCAGGACGACCGCCGAACGGGCGCCGTCCCGAGGCGGTGCGAAGCCGCGTCCGAGCGACGAAGGGTGTCCAGGTGTTTCCCGGTGGTGGCCAGCCCGACATGCAGCAGTTGTTGCAGCAGGCGCAGAAGATGCAGCAGGACCTCATGGCGGCGCAGGACGAACTCGCCCGCACCCAGGTGACCGGAAGCGCCGGTGGCGGCCTGGTGACCGCGACCGTGTCCGGCGCGGGCGAGCTGCTGGCTCTGGAGATCTCGCCGTCCGCGGTGGATCCTGAAGACACGGAGACCCTCGGCGACCTCATCGTCGCCGCGGTGCGCGACGCCAACCGCGCCGCTCTGGAGATGCAGTCCCAGTTGATGGGCCCGCTGGCCCAGGGCATGGGCGGCGGTCCACTCGGACTGCCCGGCATGTGAGCCGAGCCCCCACGACCGAAAGCCGAGCCCACGCAACACCCGCACACAGTTCCACCAGGAATCAGACCAAGCAGGGAGACGGTAGGTGTACGAAGGCGTCGTACAGGACCTCATCGACGAGCTGGGCCGACTGCCCGGTGTAGGGCCGAAGAGCGCGCAACGCATCGCCTTCCACCTCCTGGCGGCCGACCCGGCCGACGTCCGGCGACTCGTGCACGCGCTCGTCGAGGTCAAGGACAAGGTGCGGTTCTGCGCCACATGCGGCAACGTGGCGGAATCGGAGCAGTGCCGAATCTGTCTCGACCCGCGACGCGACGTCGCGGTGATCTGCGTGGTCGAGGAGTCCAAGGATGTCGTGGCGATCGAGAAGACCCGCGAGTTCCGGGGCCGGTATCACGTGCTCGGTGGCGCGATCAGCCCGATCGAGGGCGTGGGCCCCGACGACCTGCGGATTCGTGAGCTGATGACCCGGCTCGCGGATGGTGTGGTGACCGAGTTGATCCTGGCCACCGACCCGAACCTGGAAGGAGAGGCGACCGCGACGTATCTGGCTCGCCTGTGCAAGCCGATGGGTCTGCGGGTGACCCGGTTGGCCAGCGGGCTGCCGGTGGGGGGCGACCTGGAGTACGCCGACGAGGTCACGCTCGGGCGTGCCTTCGAGGGGAGACGACTGCTCGATGTCTGACGACCTGAACGAATTCACCAGTGAGATCGCCGACCAGATCGACAGCTTCGTCCTGGCCGTCACCGAGGTGGCCAAGGGCGAGGAGCCGGAGCAGGCGGTGTCGATGCTGCTCCTGGAGGTCTCGCAATTGATGCTCGCGGGCGGCCGACTCGGCGCGATCGCCGACGTGGTGCCCGACGACCGCTTCGAGCCCGACTCGGGTCCGGACCCGGACGTCGACGCGTTGCGTTCGGCGTTGTCCCGGCTGCTGGAGCCGATCGACGTGTACTACGAGGTCTTCGACCCGTACGTGCCGAAGTCCAAGCCGGTCGCCGCGCGGCTGTCGGACGACGTCGCCGACGTGGTGGCCGACCTCGCGCACGGGCTGGCCCATCATCGGGCCGGACGCAGTCGTGAGGCCCTGTGGTGGTGGCAGTTCTCGTACCTGTCCAACTGGGGCGCGACCGCGAGCGCCGTGTTGCGCGCGCTGCAGTCGGTGGTGTCGCACGCTCGCCTGGACGATCCGATCATGGAGAGCCTGGATCCGGCCGGACAGGCGCTCGCCGACGAGTTGGTCGACGAACTCGCCGAGCAACTGGACGAGGCCGTGGTCCTGGGCGGCCCGCACACCTGACCACTCGAAAGCGGGTGATTCGGATCTTTTCGGAGCGGAGTCCGGCGTGGAAACCGGGTCTTCGTCACCGAATGACCGCTTAGTGATGCGTACGTCGCACAATCCCGCCTAGTGATACGTACGTCTCACAATGTGAATAAAGCTTTGACCACTGTGCGGCCTAGTTAGACTGTGCCGACCGCACAGATATCAAGCGAGGAGCGCACGTGGGCCTTGTCGTGCAGAAGTACGGCGGCTCCTCCGTCGCCGATGCCGAAGGCATCAAGCGCGTGGCCAAGCGAATCGTCGACACCAAGAAGCAGGGCCACGAAGTGGTCGTGGTGGTGTCCGCGATGGGCGACACGACGGACGAGCTGATCGATCTGGCGCAGCAGGTGAGTCCCATCCCTTCCGGGCGCGAGCTCGACATGTTGCTCACCGCGGGTGAGCGAATGTCGATGGCGCTGTTGGCGATGGCGATCAAAAACCTGGGCGTCGACGCACGGTCGTTCACCGGCAGTCAAGCCGGTGTGATCACCGACGCGGTCCACAACAAAGCGCGCATCATCGATGTGACGCCGGGACGGATCCGCTCCGCGCTCGACGAGGGCGCGATCGCGATCGTGGCCGGCTTCCAGGGCGTGTCCCAGGACACGAAGGACATCACCACGCTCGGCCGCGGCGGCTCGGACACCACCGCCGTCGCGCTCGCCGCCGCGCTGGACGCCGAGGTCTGCGAGATCTACACGGACGTGGACGGCATCTTCACCGCCGACCCCCGCGTGGTGAAGAAGGCCCGGAAGATCTCCCGGATCAGCTACCAGGAGATGCTGGAGCTGGCCGCGAGCGGATCCAAGGTGCTGCACCTGCGGTGCGTGGAGTACGCCCGCCGCTACGACATGCCCGTGCACGTGCGGTCGTCCTTCTCGGGACTCGTCGGCACTTGGGTGACGGATGAACCCGAAGGGGACGACATGGAGCACGCGATCATCTCCGGGGTCGCCCACGACACCAGCGAAGCGAAGATCACGGTGGTCGGGGTCCCGGACAAGCCGGGCGAGGCGGCCAAGATCTTCCGCCTGGTGGCGGACAACGAGATCAACATCGACATGATCGTGCAGAACGTCTCCGCGGCCTCCACCGGCCGCACGGACATCTCCTTCACGCTGCCGATGTCCGACGGCCAGAACGCGATGACCGCGCTGACCAAGGCCCAGGCCGAGATCGGCTTCGAGTCGCTGCGCTACGACGACCAGATCGGCAAGATCTCGCTCGTCGGCGCCGGCATGCGCTCGCACCCGGGCGTGACCGCCAAGTTCTTCGAATCCCTCACCGGCGCGGGGGTGAACATCGAGCTGATCTCGACCTCGGAGATTCGGATCTCGGTGGTCTGCCGCGCCGACGGCGTTCCGGCCGCCGTACAGGCCGTGCACACCGCGTTCGGCCTGGACGACCAGTCCGGCGAAGCCGTCGTCTACGGAGGTACCGGCCGATGACCCGCAAGGACAAGCCCACCCTGGCCGTGGTCGGCGCCACCGGCGCGGTCGGCACGGTGATGCTCGAACTGCTCTCCACCCGCCAGGACGTGTGGGGCGAGATCCGGCTGATCGCCTCGGCGCGCAGCGCGGGCAAGAAGCTCGTCGTGCGCGGCGAAGAGGTCGAGGTCATCGCGCTCACCGAGGAATGCTTCGACGGCGTGGACGTCGCGATGTTCGACGTGCCCGACGAGGTCTCCGCGCACTGGGCGCCGATCGCCGCGAGCAAGGGCGCGGTCGCGGTGGACAACTCCGGCGCGTTCCGGATGGACCCCGAGGTCCCGCTCGTGGTGCCCGAGGTCAACGCCGCCGCGGCGCGGGTGCGGCCGCGCGGCATCATCTCCAACCCCAACTGCACGACGCTGACCATGGTCGTCGCCTTGGGCGCGCTGCACGCCGAGCTGGGCCTCAAGGAACTGGTCGTCGCGTCGTACCAGGCCGCGTCCGGCGCCGGGCAGCCCGGTGTCGACGCGCTGCGCGAGCAGATCGGCAAGGTCGCGGGCAGCCAGACGCTGGGCACCCAGCCCGGCGACGTGCGCCGCGCGGTGGGCGACTTCGGTCCGTTCCCGGCGCCGCTCGCGCTCAACGTGGTGCCGTGGGCCGGTTCGCTCAAGGACGACGGCTGGTCGTCCGAGGAGCTCAAGGTCCGCAACGAGTCGCGCAAGATCCTGGGGCTGCCCGACCTGAAGGTGCACACCACCTGCGTGCGCGTCCCGGTGATCACCACGCACTCGCTCGCGGTGCACGCCGTGTTCGAGAACGAGGTCTCGGTCGCTCGCGCGCACGAGATCCTGGACGGTGCCCCCGGCGTCGTGCTGTGCGACGACCCGGAGAACGGCGAGTTCCCGACGCCGGCCGATGTGGTCGGTACCGACCCGACCTGGGTCGGCCGGGTGCGCCGTTCGATCGACGACCCGTTCGCGCTCGACATGTTCATGTGCGGGGACAACCTGCGCAAGGGCGCGGCGCTGAACACCGCCCAGATCGCCGAGGTCGTCGCCGCCGAGCTGGTCGAGCGCGACTAGCCGCGAACCCAGGACTGCGGACCGTCGCGGCAGCCGGTGTCTCCCACGGGGGACACCGGCTGTCGTGCGTGCTCGGACCGCTTCCCGACCATGAGTTGCTGACTGCACGTCACCCGGGCCACTACGGTGGGCGGAGGTGTGGCTGAGCCGACGACCGTCCCCGGATCGCAGGCGCATACAACCTTCCCGGGGGGTCGAGTGTCCAACAGTCGTGGCAGAAATGGTCGTGAGGGTGGAACCGGCGCTGCGCCCGGTTCGGATGCCTGTGGTCGGCGCGCTGGATCAGGGCGTTTCGGGAGTTTCCGTGTCCTCTGACGCGGGCGTCTCGATCGACGTCCTCACCGAGACCTATCGCGCCCACTATGGTTCGTTGTTGCGCTTGGCTTCCCTGTTGCTCGACGACACCGATTCGTGTGAGGACGTGGTGCAGGAGTCGTTCGTGCGCGTGCACACCGCCCGGCATCGGTTGCGCGAGGCCGACAAGACGCTGGCCTACCTGCGGCAGACCGTGGTCAACCTGTCCCGATCGACGCTGCGGCGGCGAATCATGGGCATGCGCCTGCTGTCCAAGCCCGAGCCGGACTCGACCAGTACCGAGGACGGCTCGCGGCACGTTTTGGAACGCGACGTGCTGGTAAGGGCGTTGCGCGAATTGCAACGGCGGCAGCGAGAAGTGATCGTGCTGCGCTATTACGCTGATCTGACAGAGGCTCAGGTGGCCGATCTGCTCGGACTGTCGGTCGGCTCGGTGAAGGCGTACGCCTCACGCGGACTGGAAGCCCTCCGGGCCCGGATGGAGACGCCGTGACGAACGACCCGGGGACCCTTGGTCCCGACCCCGACGACCTCGCGGCAGAGGTACGCCGGCGACTGCACGCGGCGGTCGCCGACGTGCAGCCCTCGTCGGACGCGCTGGACCGGTTGCGCGTGGCCGTGCCGGCGCGGCGCCGACAGCGGCGGGTGGCCACGCTCGCCGCCGCCGGGCTCGTGGGGGCGTTGCTGGTCGGCACACCGGTGCTGCGGACCGCGGTGGACGGTGGCGGCGACTCGAAGTCGAATGTCAGCGGGATCCAGTCCTCGTCGTCCTCGGTCAACGTCACCCAGCCGTTGCCGGGCCCGAGCGAGGGGATGAGCGCCGGGATTCCGGGCGGGGCCGGTCAGTCGCATCCGGCGACCCGAGGCACTACCCCGACCAACGGGTCCGGCGCGTCGAGTTCGCCGACGAGCGGGATGAGCGCGGGTGCGGGGCAGACCGCGCCGCCCGCGAGCAGCGCGCCGCCGTCCGAGACCGCGCCGCCGGTCAAGCCGACGCCCGCGTGTCTGACCACCGACCTGTCCGGGGAGGACGCCCGGCTCGGACCGGTCGGCGCCGACGGATTGGCGTACGGCGTGCTCCAGGTGCGCAGCAACGCCGCCAAGGAGTGCCAGGTGACCGGGCCCGGAGTGGTCTCGGTGGGTTCCCCGCCGGGCAATCCGATAGTGCAGGTCACCGTGCACCAGCACACGGCCGGCGACGGCGCGACCGGGTTGCCGCTGCTGCCGGAGACGGCCGGCACGGTGATCACGCTTCGGCCGGGCCAGGCGTACGAGTTCCAGTTCGCGTGGCAACCGCAGGCGCCGGGCGCGGACGGCAAGTGCGCGCCGGACGCGCCCAAGGCGGCGGTGCCCGCGCTCGCCTACGCACTCGTCGCCAACGACTTCAACGTGGCCAAGGTGACCCTGACGCCCACGTGTGGCGGCACGGTGTTCCGCACCGACATCTATCGGACGGGGGAGTACCCGCGCGCCAGGTGACACCCGCGCTCGGCCGCCGTGGACCGGCGGTTACCGTTGGGGGGTGTACCGGTTCCTGCTCCAGCCGCGCTGGCTGGCCTTCCACATGATCGTGCTCGTCGCGGTCCCGGTGTGTGCGGCGCTGGGGTTGTGGCAGTTCCACCGCTACGGCGAGCACAAGGGCGGCGGGAGCACCGGGGAGAAGGTGTCCTCGGCGCCCGCGGTGCCCATCGGTGAACTCGTGCCGCTCGGCGACCGGGTCGAGGGGTCCGATCGCGGCCGCTCGGTCACGGTGAGCGGCACCTACGACGCGACCCGCCAACTCGTGGTGCCGGGGCGCCGACTGGACGGGCGCACGGGGTCGTACGTGGTCACCCCGCTGCTGGTCGCGGGAGCGCCGGCGGTCGTGGTCAACCGGGGTTGGGTCGAGGGCAGCGGCGTGCCGGTGCCGCCCGCCGGGCCGGTCACCGTCACCGGTCGGCTGGAGTGGTCGGAGGCCGAGCACACCTCGGACGCGGAACGCGCCACCGACCTGCGGCCCGGGCAACTCTCCATGATCAGCACCCCCGAGCTGGTCAACCTGCTGCCCTATCCGCTCACCGACGGGTTCGTCGCGCTGACCGGGCAGACCCCGGCCGCGGATTCGGCCGCGCTGACGCCGATGCCGCCGGCCAAGGCGGCCGAGGGCGGCGGGATTTCCGGCCGCGCGTGGCAGAACCTCGGCTATACCGCGCAGTGGTTCGTCTTCGCGGGCGCCGCCGTCTTCGTGTGGTGGCGCGTGGTCCGCCGGGAGGCGGACGATCGGGCCGAGGAGCGGGAGGCGGAGCTGCTCGCGGAGCTGGGCGTCAAGAGCTGACACCCGGCCCCGCCTCGCGCGTCGGCGGTATTACGCCGGGTTCGGGATCGGCAGGCCGATCACCTGGTCGACGAACGCGAACTCCATCCGCAGTTGCCGGATGCGCTCCTCGACGACCAGCGAGCCGTGGCCCGCGTCGTAGCGGTAGACCTCGTGCGGCTTGCCGAGTTCGGCCAGCCGCGCGACGTAGTTCTCGATCTGCTTGATCGGGCAGCGCGGGTCGTTCTCGCCGGCGCTGATGTACACCGGTACGCGCACCTTCTCGACGTAGGTCAGCGGCGAGGACGCGGCCCAGCGCTCGGGCACCTCCTCGGGCGTGCCGCCGAGCAGCGTGCGGTCCATCGCCTTGAGCACGTCCATCTCGTCGTGGTACGCCGTGACGTAGTCCGCGACCGGCACCGCGGCCAGGCCCAGTGCCCACGCGTCGGGCTGCACGCCCAGGCCGAGCAGGGTCAGGTAGCCGCCCCACGAGCCGCCGGAGAGCACGATCCGGTCGGGGTCGGCCAGGCCGGACTCGACCGCCCATTCGCGCACCGCGCCGATGTCCTCCAGCTCGATCAGACCGATCCGCACCCGCAGCGCGTCGGTCCAGTCCTTGCCGTAGCCGGTCGAGCCCCGGTAGTTGACCCGGACCACCGCGAAGCCGTGGTCGACCCAGGCCGCGACGTCCGCCGCGAAGTGGTCGCCGTCGTGCGCGGTGGGCCCGCCGTGGATGCTGAACACGGTCGGGAACGGCCCCTCGCCGGCCGGCTTGGACACCAGCGCGTGCACCCTGCCGCCCGGCCCCTCGACCCACGCGTCGGTGACCGGGACCGAACCGGGCGGGCGCTCGCCGGGCGGGGTGAGCAACACGTCGCCCGCGGTCGAGCGCAGCTCGGAGGGCGTGGAGCCGCTCGACCAGTGGTACTCGACGCTGCCGTCGGGCCGGGCGCCGGCGCTGCCGATGGTGCCCGGCGGGGTGTCGATCCGGGTGAGCTCCTTGTTCGCCAGGTCGTAGCGGTACAACTCGGAACGCCCGTGCTGCTCGTGCTCGACCAGCAGCGCCCGGCCGTCGGGATACCAGTCGGCGGACAGGTCGCCGGGCAACCCGAGGTCGAGCTCGGTCTCGACGCCGGTCAGCGGCTCCCACAGCAGCGGCTCGTCCCGGCCGCGGCGCTGGTGCACGACCAGCACGCGCTGGTCGCCGGCGACGGGGGAGAAGTCCATCGCGGACAGGTCGGAGTCGGGCTGCCCGCCCTCGGGCCCGTCGTGCAGGTCGGCCACCGTTGTGCCGTCCAGGCGCAGTACGCGCAGCGACCCGTGCATCGCGTCGCCGTGCTCGTTGTGCGCGATGACCAGGTGGGTGCCGTCCTCGGAGAGCCCGGACAACCAGGCCGACTCGACGTGGCTGTACACGGTCACCGGTTCGGCGCCGGGGCGGACGACATGGATCGTGGAGCCTTCGTCGTCGGTCATCCGGCCGACCACCACGGTGCCGTCGACGGCCAGGCCGAGGCCGCCGGGGTAGGACGGTGCGAGGCCGGGGATCGCGACCTCGTCCGGGCCGCCTTCGAACGGCTGGCGCATCCAGACGCCCAGTTCGTCGCCGTCGGTGTCCGCGAACCACCAGATCCACCGCCCGTCCGGGCTGATCCGGGACGACGAGGTGCCGTTGGGTCGGTCGGTCACCTGGCGCTGGGCGCCGCTGACCCGATCCCACGCGTACACCTCGAAGGTGCCGGAGGCGTTGGAGACGAAGACGGACTTCGCCGGTGCGTGGTCGGCCCAGCGCGGCAGGCTGATCCGGGCCGCGCGGTAGCGGCGTTCCCAAGCCGGGACGGCTTGGGCGGGTGCGGTCGGCGACTGGGACTCGGCGGTGTTCACGGCCGGGTTCACGGTGGTGTTGGCGGCGGCGTTCTCACGTGCGGGCATGTCGCAATTCAACTACGCGAGGGTGCGCTTGTGTTCCGTTACTCTCCGGCACCGCTTGACTCCGAGCAGGCGGGCGTAGTGCGGACGGGCGGCGAACTCGGTGTACGACCAGATCGCCGGCCGGCCGACCTCCCGACACAGGTGCAGCACCCGATCCGGGCCCAGGTGCACGCCGATGTGCGCGGCGTAGCCGGGATCCCGGTCCGGGCGCGGGCCGCCGTCGAACAGGACCAGGTCCAACGGCTCGGGTTCGCCCACCACGCGGACGGTCGCGGCGTCGTCGGTCCACAGGTCGGACGAGCGCAGCGGTGGGACGCGCAGACCGTGATGGGCGAGGAAGGCGTACGCGTAGAGCTGACAGTTGGCCCCGGCCGACAGGTCACCGGCCGGGGCCGCCTGCGGGTGACGGGCGTAGACGTAGGGGACGGCCCGAAAGCGCGGCGGGAGGAGCGGTGGCGGGAGGACGGACAGCGAGGGGTGCTCGGAGGCGTCGGTCCGCGGTGACGGGTGGTCAGGTGTGCCGGGCATGCTTGGGATTCAAACCGAGGCAGACCACGAGTTCCACCAGTGTCATCGCGAACAGCACGCCGAACACCGCCGTGTAGTCGCCGGTCGCGTCGTGGATCGTGCCGAACACGATCTGTAGGGCCGCGGCGATCGGATAACCGATCAGGAATGTCATCGCGGACAGCCGGCCGGCCGCCGCCGGGCTCGGCGCGAACCGGACGAGCATCACCAACATCAACGGGAACGCGCCGCCGAGGGTCAGGCCGAGCAGTGCGATGGTGGGCCACGGCGCCAGATTCGGCGCGAACGCGAGCAGGCCCATGCCGACCACCGCACCCGCGACGGTGACCGCGAACAGCGGCCGGGGGTCGGCGAAGCGGTCCGCGAGCAACGGGATCACCAGGCCGGAGACGATGCCGGTGAGGCCGAACACGGACAGCAGCAGGCCCGCGCGCTCGGCACTCCAGCCCTGCTCCTCGTAGGCGGCGGGAACCCAGCCGACCACGCCGTAGTACGCGCTGGTCTGCATGACCAGGAAGACCGCGAGGATCCAGGCCACGGGGCGTCGCCAGGGGGAGGTGTCGGGCGCCGCGGTGGCCGGTGCGGGCGTGGGCTTCGTACTCCCGGGCGTGCGCCCTGTGGGTCGGGCCGCGGTCGCGTCGGTGGTGCCCGCGCGGCTCGGGTCGGTCCGTACCGGCTTCGCGCGTCGGATCACCGGCAGCCAGGCGAACAGCCCCAGCACGGCAGGGACCGCGACCACACCGAGGGAGAGCTGCCAGGATCCGAACGCGTCGGACAGCGGTACGGCGAGCGCACTCGCACCCGCCGCGCCGACCCCGACCGCCGCGCTGTACAACCCGGTGACCGCCCCCGCCCGCTCGGCGAAGTGCGTCTTGACCACCCCCGGCAGCGCCGCGCCCAGCACCGCGATCCCGGCGCCGGCAACCAGCGTGCCCGAAAACAGCGGCACGACCGAGGCCCCACCCAGCCGGATCAGCACCCCCACCAGCAGCACGACCACCGACGCGGCCACGGTGCGCTCATACCCGTACCGCGCGGCCCCACGATGCGCGAGCGGCGCGAACACCCCCATCGACACCACCGGAATCGCCGTCAACACCCCGGCGGCGGCCCCCGACAGCCCGAGGTCGTCCCGAATGGAAGTGAGCAGCGGTGGCACATCGGTGATCGCGGCCCGCAGATTGATCGCCACCAGGAACAGCGCGACCAGCGTCAGCACGGCCCCGGGCGCCCGACCGGTTCGCCCGCTCGGCGCCGACTGGGCGACGGGATCACGGTGCGTCCGCGCACGGGCTGAGGGCATGGTGGTACTACCTCGTTCACAAGACGACAACGGCTGCGCTCGCCGCCCCCGGCGGGGCGAGCGGAAGCCGACCAACCGAACCACCATAGACACCGGCCGTCGCTTTACCGGCCCTCGCCCGGCTCGGCCGGCGTCGCGGCACTCAGCCCGGGTTGCCCGCCGTGTGCGCGGTGAAGCGGGTCCAAGCGGTGGGCGAGACGGCGAGAGGCTGGATGCGTACGTCCTTGGAGTCCCGGATACGGATCATCCTGGGGAGCACGGCAACCTCGACGCAATTGTCGCCGGAGCTGCCGCTGTAGCTGCTCTTGAACCATGGCGACTCTCGGGTATTCATGGCGCTCCTCGCATTTCCTCCAACAGGCTCACCGTGGCATCGTGGCCGAGGGCCTGCGAGCGCAGCCTGCCATAGCGCTGGAGCATCGCGCTCACGTCTTTCGGACTTGTGATCAGAACGCTGGACTGTTGGCCCTCGGAATATCCGACCCAGTTGTGCTCGGCGGTCTCGGCCAGATAGATGAGGCCGTCGATCCCCGCGTGGTCCTCTTGGCGCAGAGGCATGACCTGGATCTCCACATTGCGCAGCCTGGTGTGTGCGAGGAGCTGGTCGAGCAGGGCGCGGGTGACCTCCATGCCTCCCAAGCGCCTTTCCAGCAGGGCCTGTTCGATGATGAAGCTGAACGCCGTGTTTGGTCGTTCGGTCAGTAGGCGCTGTCGTTCGAGCCGAGCGATCACCTGCTGTTCGATCTGTTCTTCGGACAGCGGAGGCAGCCTACGCTCGAAGATGGTTCGGACATATGTCTCTGGTTGCAGTAGTCCTGGGACCGCCCGGCACTCATAAGTGCACAGCGATACCGCGTCCTCCTCGATCCCCGCCCATTGCCGGAACCACGACGCCAACCCCGCCTTACGCGACAAGGTCTGCGCCGCCGCCTTCAGCACGCGCCCCGCGGTCGGTCCGAGCGCCGCTTCGGAGCGTGTCACCAAGTCCTTGGGAGGGAAGCGCTTGCCCTGCTCGATCTTGGCGACGTAGTGACCCGAGTAGCCCACGAGTGGCGCGAACTCCTCTTGTGTCAGGCCGGCTTCGTCTCTCAGTGCCTTGAGAACCACGCCGAACGTCTTGAGACTGTCCGACAACTCCGGCTCACCGCATCTGCCACCATTCTCCGCCGTCATCCCCGCCACCCTCCGTTCCCGAGCCCCGGCAACGTGGTTCATTGTCACGGTGGGTTACCCACCCAGTCCATATGGTCAACCAGTACAGATCGGGTTGTACTGGCGCAATCCCTGTTCTTGGCCCTGCCGAGCTGCGAAATCTGGGGGATGACCTTTCCGCTGAAGCAAGTCGGCTCCACCGCAAGCGTGTTCACACAGTGCTTCGCGGCCACCGGGAGCGGTGCGCGCCAGGCACGTCGTCTCGCCACATACCAGCTGGCGACCTGGGGCATTCCGTACGGCAGCAACGCATCCGAAACGGTGGCCCTGGTGGTTGGAGAACTCGCCGCGAATGCCGTGCTGCACGGGCGCGTTCCGGACACCGATTTCGCGCTGCGACTCGCCTACGACAGGGCGACCGGTGTGGTTCGGGTCGAGGTGGCCGACGCTCACCCCGCCCGACCGGTGTGTGCGCCCACTACGACCGGAGACGCCGAGAACGGTCGTGGTCTGCTTCTCATCAGTTCCGTCGCGGCCTGTTGGGGCGTGGCTGAGCGATCAGGGCCGGGCAAAGTCGTCTTCGCGGAAATGGATACTCGCGAAGAGGAAGCTCCCGGGCCTGGATGATTTGGTGGCTGTGTGGTCCCGCGTGCCGTCTGTTCGACCGCCGCCGGTCCGCGAACGGGCGGTCGGCGGGTCCGCTTCGCCGGGCGCCGAGGCTCGAAGCACGGGCGTCGGGCGGCGAGCGTCGAGACCCGAGCGCCTTCCTATCGATTGGGTGGCTGATAGAACCCACCCACCCGCCCTCCCCATGCCCGCTTGACGCGCGCGCGGATCGAACGCGATCTGCATGTATGACTATTTGTGACCGGCTTGCCGCACAGCGTTGCGCCGCCATAGGTTCGCGACAACGAACGACCCCGGCAGGGTGCAATATCACCGAACCGGGGTCTGACCACAACGATCGTGAAAGGCGATCCCATGGCTTCCGAAAACCTTAACGCCGCCCCGGGCCAATCCGCGCACCCAATGGCCAATCCGGGCTACGGCAAACGCGCAATCTCCGACCAACCCTCGCGCCGCAGGCCGGATTTCGTACATCTGCCCGAGCGCGAGGCCCATATCGCCGCCTACGTCGACCGCCTGCCGAACGGCGCCGCGATGGACGTCAAGACGCTTGCCAAATCCCTTCCCCGCTACGGACAACAAGCCGTCCGCTCCGCGCTCACCGCGCTGTCGACGGCCGGCCACCTGCGCCGAGTCCGTGAGTCCGTCGGCGGCGAGCGGACCCGCTGGGTGTACCGGACGTACTTCTCTCCTGCGGCCCGCGACGACGCATGGTGGGCTCACTTGGACCACGGCCGCGTACTCGAGGGTTTGCACGAGGAGCAGTTCGACCAGTCGCGCCTCCTGATCGGGGAGGCCGTCGCGGAGGGCGCCGAGGAGCAGCGCCGTGTCCAGCCATTCGCCTTCGGGAACCTCGTACAGAGCCCGCAGGACGGCTGTCGCCAAGGCTTCGCCGTCCTCGCTCCGCATGTCGAGCGCCGTCAACAACACTGGGGGCAGGCCGAGGTTTTCGAGGTCGTTCAGGGCGTCGAGTTCGTCCAGGAGCGACTCGCACCAGAGCTCCACGACTCCTTCGTCTCCTGCCGTGGCGGGCAGGCCGGCGCCGGGCCGTGCGGTGCCTGCACGGATCTCCACCAAGTCCGCGTACAGGGCGAGCCGCCAGGGGTTGTCCAGGCAGGGCAGGTCGCCGGAACTGCGTAGGCGCCCCAGCCGCTGGCCACGCTCCGCCGGCTGGAGTGCGCTCAGCTCGTCGTCCTGGGACCACAGGTCGAGTTCCTGGACGGCCCGGCGGCCGAGTGCGGGTTTGAGTACGTCCCGGGACGTGACGGCTCGTCCCGCCCGGCACCAGTGGGCCAGACGGAGCGCGGAGTCGATCAGCGGCACCTGCCGTGCGGCGGCGGCCAGGTCCGCGCTCGGTGCCAGGGAGACAGGGCGCACCGGGACGAATTCCATGTCGAGATCGTCGTCCTGGAACTTCCCGCAGGAGCAGTGCTGCCTGCCGAGGGTGGCCTCGGCGGACGCGGATGCTGCGGTGGCTGTGGGCCGACGCGGCTCCAGCGCGGCCAGTTGCCGGTCCAAGGCGTCGGGGTCGAAGGCGGCGGGGTCGAACCCCTCCACGCGCAGAGTTTCTGTGGTGCGCCGGCACGGTCGTCCGCGAGCTGGGCCCGGGTGGTCGCCGTGCTGCTGTGGGCAGACTGATGGCAGCGTCAAGGCGCCGAGCAGCACGGCCCTCCTGCTACCCGTCCGCGACAGTCGGCCAAGCGATTGCCGCACCATGAAGGTCGACGTACAATTTCTTGTACGATGAGGAAGGGTTGGCTATGAAGACCATGACGTACTCCGAGTCTCGCGCGCGGTATGCCGAGGTGCTCAACTCCGTCAACGACGACCGCGAAGAGGTTGTCATCACCCGAGCCGGACACGACCCGGTCGTCATCGTCTCCCTTGAGGACTACGAGTCCCTGAAGGAGACGGCATACCTGTTGCGAAGCCCTGCGAACGCCCGGCGTCTGCTTGCGTCCATCGACGAGTTGGAAAACGGCGGCGGCACCGTACGCGAGCTGACGACCGACGAATGAGGGCCGGCGGATGAAGATCACCTTCTCCTCCCGCGCCTGGGAGGACTACCTCTGGTGGCAGCTTCAGGACCGGAAGGTTCTGAAGCGCATCAATACGCTTATCGCGGACATCTCCCGGAACGGCAACGAGGGGATCGGCAAACCGGAACCGCTCAAGCACGGGTTCCAGGGCTACTGGTCACGCCGTATCAACGACGAGCACCGATTGATCTACAAGGCCACCGAGGACACGGTCCTGATCGCACAGTGCCGCTACCATTACGAGAGCTGACGCGCGACCCAAGCGGATCGAGCGCGGCCCCGTAGTCGGTTTCATTGGCTCACGGCTCTTCTCCCAGCGGGCGATCAGGTTGGCGCATCCCCACCGTGACCGCTTGGGGCAGCCGTAGACGGTTCCCGATCCGCCGTTCGCGGCGGGGAAGATCGGCGGGCAGGCGCAGCCGCCGGTTGATGAACACCGCCGGCAACCGGTGTGGTTGCTGTACTTTCGTGCCGGCAACGCGACAGAGGCTCTATCGGATCTCTCCGATAGAGCCTCTGTACTGCTGGTCGGGGTGGCGGGATTTGAACCCACGGCCTCTTCGTCCCGAACGAAGCGCGCTACCAAGCTGCGCCACACCCCGATGCTGCGCGTTCAGCTTAGCGGGTCGGGGGCCTGAGGCGAAATCCGGTTTAGCGGGGGGTGGGGGCGGCGGTGGACTGGCGGGGGGTCAGGGTGAGGAGGGTGGCCTCGGGGGGGCAGGCGAAGCGGAAGCGGGCGTAGCGGGAGGTGCCGCAGCCGGCGGAGACGTGGAGGTAGGACTCGCGGTCGGCGGAGGTGTGCCTGGACAGGCCCTTGGCGCGTTTGCGGTCGAGGTCGCAGTTCGTGGTGAGGGCGCCGTAGAAGGGGACGCAGACCTGGCCGCCGTGGGTGTGGCCGGCGATCACCAGGGGGTAGCCCTCGGCGGTGAAGGCGTCGAGGGCGCGCAGGTACGGGGCGTGTACGACGGCGAGGGAGATGTCCGCGGCCGGGTCGGGGCCGCCGGCCACCTGTTCGTAGCGGTCGCGGTCGATGTGCGGGTCGTCCAGGCCGACCAGCTCGATCTCCAGGCCGTCCACCTTGAGTCGGCCTCGGGCGTTGTTGAGGTTTTCCCAGCCGGCCGTGGCGAAGCCGTCGCGCAGGTCGGTCCACGGGTTCTCGGGGCCGAGTCGGCGGGTGCCGTCGTCGCGGCGGAGGTAGCCGGTGGGGTCCTTGGGGCGCGGGCCGTAGTAGTCGTTGGATCCGAATACGTACGCCCCCGGGCGGCCGAGCAGCGGGCCCAGCGCGTCCAGCGTCTCGGGTACGGCGTCCGGATCGGAGAGGTTGTCGCCGGTGTTCAGCACGAAGTCGGGGTGCAGCGCGTCGAGTCGACGCAGCCACTCCTGTTTGCGGCGTTGGCCGGAGACCATGTGGATGTCGGACACCTGAAGGATCCGTACCGGCCGCGCCCCGCGTGGCAATACCGGCACCTCCACCCGGCGCAGACGGAACGAACGGGCCTCGTAGGCCGCCGCATAGGTGAGGCAGGCGGCCCCGGTGACGGCAACGGCAAGGGGGAAGGCTGAACGCGGTCGCATCCCTCCATGCTGGCAGAACCGGCCGGTCGTCGGCAGTCTCGGTGTCGCGGACGACCCCGCGGGGCGGGTGCACCGGACTCCGCGAGGCCGGCGGGCGGACTCCTGGAGGCGGTACGGCGGGTCCTGCCCGGTGCCGCGCGGGACTTCGTGCGACGGCGCGGCCGGACCGCCCGGATCCGCCCGAATTACCCGGCCGCCGCCGGACCGGTGCGCCGCACGCCCGGGTAATTCGGTACGGCCGCACACCCGCGGCTGCGACACTTGAGCGCATGAGCACCTTCAAGAGCCGTTTGCAGAGCGACCTCACCGAGGCCATCCGGTCCCGTGACGAACTGGTCTCCTCGACGCTGCGCCTCACCCTGACCGCGATCACCAACGAGGAGGTCGCGGGCAAGACCGCCCGCGAGCTGTCCGACGACGAGGTCGTCAAGGTCATCGTGCGCGAGGCGAAGAAGCGCCGGGAGGCCGCCGAAGCCTTCGAGAACGGCGGCCGGACCGAGTCCGCCGCGCGCGAGCGTGCCGAGGGCGAGGTCCTCGCGGCCTACCTGCCGGCGCAACTGTCCGACGACGAGCTCAAGGTGATCGTCGCGGACGCCATCGCGCAGACCAGGGCGAGCGGTCCGCAGGCGATGGGCCAGGTGATGAAGGTGGTTCGCCCCAAGGTCGGCGACAAGGCCGAGGGCGGCCGGATCGCCGCCGAGATCAAGAGCCAGCTCGGCGTCTGACGCCCACCCCTGGTGCCCTCGGGCCCACCCGGCCCGACCTCGCTCCACGAATGACTGTGGCGGTGCTCCCCAAGAAACAGGGGGCACCGCCACAGTCATTCGTCACGGGGTAGGCAGGGTCGACGAGATCGACGAGATCCGCACGACCCCGTCACCCGTCACCCGTCATCACCCCCGGGCCAGCCCCCGATCGGCGGCCACGAATGACCCGGTCGCGGAGTCTCCGGCGGCTTGGTGGTGCCGCCGCCCGGCGGCGGCGTGGTGCGCGGCGGCGTGGTCACCGGCGGCCACTGCGGTCGTGTGGTGCTGCCGCCGTTCGGCGGCCGGTTCTGGTCCCGGTCCCGCGGCTTGCCGTCCGTCGGCTTCTTGTTCGGGTCCGGCTTCGAGGGGATCGTGCCCGAGGGCGGGTCGACGAACCTCGGCGAGTCCAGGCCCTTGAGCGCCCCGTTCATGGCGCTCTTCCAGATCGGCCCCGGTACCTGTCCGCCGTAGACCTTGTCGTGCGTGACGCCGGCGATGGTGATGTCGAACATCTTGACGTCGTCCTTGGCGCCGCCGACCCACACCGCCGTGGACATGTTCGGCGTGTAGCCGACGAACCAGGCGGCCTTGCGGTAGTCGGTGGTGCCGGTCTTGCCCGCGTTGTCGCGATCCTTGAGGCCGGCCTGGGTTCCGGTGCCGTCCTCGACCACACCCTCCAGCAGGGCGTTGATCGTGTCCGCGGTGCTCTGCTTCATCACCTGCTTGCAGCCCGCCTGGGGGACGGACAACTTGGTGCCGTCGAGCTTGGCCACCTCGGTGACCGCGACCGGCGAGCAGTAGACGCCACGGCTGGCGAACGCGGCATACGCGGCGGCCATGTTCAGCGGTGCCACCGTGTTGGAGCCGAGCGTCATGCTGCCCACCTGCTGCAGTGCCTTGCCGTCGCCCGAGTGCACCCCGAGCTGATCCGCCAGCGTCGCGATCGGACACAGCCCCACGTCCTTGGACAACAGGACGAAGTACGTGTTGATCGACTTCTCCAGCGCGGTCTGCATGTTCCAGGTGCCGACCTCGCTCGTGCTCTCGTTGTTCACCTTGAACGAGGGGTCCGGCGAAGTCGGCTTGTCACACGTGCGGAACTTCTCCTTCCGCATGTCCATCTGGGCTTCGGTCGAATACTCCTGATCGACCTTCATCCCGTTCTCCAGCGCCGCCGCGGCGGTGATCGGCTTGAAGGTCGACCCGGTCTGGAAGCCGTACGTCGAGCCGCCCATGGAGTGGTCGACCGAGTAGTTCAGGGTGGTCTCGTAGTCGCCGAAGCCGTACGGCCGACTCTGCGCCATCGCCTTGATCCGGCCGGTGCCCGGTTCGACCATCACGACCGCGTCGGCGACCGGGTCCTTTTGCAGTACACCCTTGGTTGCGGCGGTGTAGGCCGCCTTCTGGGCCTTTCGGTCCAACGTGGTGGTGATCCGCAGGCCACCCTCACGCCACATCTTGTCGCGTTCCTCCCGATTCGCGCCGAAGGCCGGATCGTTCTTGACCACCCGTTCGACGTAGTCGCAGAAGAACGCGGCACCGTCGATCTGGTCGGCGGTGATGCAGCCGTTGGGCAGCGGCTGGGTCTTCAGGTTCAGTTCGGTGGCCTTGGCCGCGTCGGCCTCGACCTGCGAGATGACCTTCACCTCGGCCATGCGCTGCAACACGATGTTGCGGCGTTCCCGGGCGGCCTTCGGATAGCCGATCGGGTCGAACGCCGAAGGGGCCTGCACCACGCCGGCCAGGGTGGCCGCCTCGGGCAGGGTCAGATCCTTGGCGTGCTTGCTGAAGTAGCGCTGCGACGCGGCTTCCACGCCGTACGCCTGGCGGCCGAAGAAGGTGATGTTGAGATACCTGGTCAGGATCTCGTCCTTGGACAGCCGCTGTTCCAGGCCGATCGCGTACTTCAGCTCCTTGATCTTGCGGGAGATCTCCTGGGCCTGTGCCTTGGCCACCTTGGCCGGGTCGTTGCCGGCCTCCTCCACGAAGATGTTCTTCACGTACTGCTGGGTCAGGCTGGAACCGCCCTGCTTGGATCCGCTGCCACCCGACTGCTGGTTGCGCATCAGGGCGCGCAGCGTGCCCTTGAGGTCGATCGGACCGTGCTCGTAGAAGCGCGAGTCCTCGATCGCCACGATCGCCTGACGCATGATCGGTGAGATCTGGTCGTAGTTCACCAGGATGCGATACCGGTCGTAGACCATCGCGAGCTGGTTGCCCTCGGAGTCGAGGATGTACGACGGCTGCGACAGGAACGGTTGATCCAGGTCACCGGGCAGGTCGTCGAAGTTTTCCGACGCCGCCTTCGCGGACAGGCCGAAGCCGCCCACGAACGGCAGCGCGATTCCCGCGACCAGGGCACCGGCGAGGATGCTCGCACCCACGAAGGCGGCGAAGCGGCCCACGAAGCCCAGCGGGGATCGTGGGCCGGACGAGCCGCGTTTCGGGCGGGCCGAGCCGGAGGAAGTTCGGGCCATGGGCGACAGCCTACGTGGCCAAACACCCTACGCGGGGAAGGGACTTCGCCTAAGCTGGCGGAGCAGCCGGGGGATCCGTGTCAGTAGGCATTTCACTCTTTAGAGTGAATGAGGCCGGATGTCGGGTCTTGCTGCCGAGCTTCGTGCCGCCAGCGTGCCTCCTTCTGAGTGAAGCCGTGACCGGAAACGCAAGAGCATTCACCCGGACGGGTGGGTCCATATTTGCGCATAGTCCTTCCGGGCCATCGATGACTGCCCGCGCAGGGGCTGTTGCGCGTGCCCAGGGTTTCGTACCGTCCTGCTTGGCGTCGGGAATTCCCTTCGCCGCCGTTGGGGGAGCCTCGAAAATCGGGAGAGGACGGCACCAGCATGAGCTGGGTTACCGACTGGAGCACGCAGGCCGCCTGCCGGAGTACCGATCCGGATGAGCTGTTCGTGCAGGGGGCGGCGCAGAATCGCGCCAAGGCAGTGTGCACCGGGTGTCCGGTCCGCACCGAGTGCCTGGCGGACGCGCTGGACAATCGAGTGGAGTTCGGCGTCTGGGGCGGCATGACCGAGCGGGAGCGGCGCGCGCTGCTTCGTCGCCGGCCGATGATCACGTCCTGGCGTCGGCTGTTGGAGACCGCGCGCGAGGAGTACGAGCGCGACATCCACGGAGACGAGGAGTTTCGGGTTGCCGGCTGAGCGCGCCGCGCGCTGAACACGTGTCGACAGGCAGCCGAACACCACCACGTTCGAGTCGTCATCACCCGCCGGGGCCGGGAGTCAGGCCCGGGTCCCGGCGGGCCGGCGAGGGATCAGGTGCCGGCCGCCCGCCGTCGCGCGGGTCCCGGACCCGTCCCGAACGCGTCCCGCCGACCGGCGGCTCGCGATCCGACCACGCGCTCAGCCCGCGCCCAGGCTCTCGCCGATCACCCGCAGACCTGCCAGGTCGTGCACGTCACCGGGCAACGCCGGGACCTCGGCCACCCGCACCTCGGGGTGGATCGAGGTGAAGCGGGTACGCATCCGCTCCTCCCGGTCGATCACCCGCAGCCGTTCGGCGTGCAGCGTGAGCAGCCCCGCGACCAGGCGCAGGTCCGCGGGGTGCGACGCGGACCCGACCGGATCGACCTCGTCCTGCTCCGCCTGTTCGGTCAGCGCCTCGGCCGCGGCCAGGCTGCGTTCCGCGGACAGTCGGCCCGCCCGCGTGGCGTGCACGCGGTTGAGCACCAGCCCGGCCAGCGGCATGCGCTCGGTGCCCAGCCGGTCGACGAAGTACGCGGCCTCGCGCAGCGCGTCCTTCTCCGGCGCGGCGACCACCAGGAACGAGGTGCCGCGGGCCTGGAGCAGCTTGTAGGTCGCGTCCGCGCGCTTGCGGAAGCCGCCGAAGGTGGTGTCGAGCGCGGCCACGAAGGTCTGGATGTCGGTCAGCAGATGGGTGCCGACCACCTTGCTCAGCGCGCCGGTCATCAAACCCATGCCCGCGGACAGGAACTTGAGCGCACCGCGCCCGCCGACCTTCGCGGGGGCCGAGAGTATGCGGATCAGCCGGCCGTCCAGGAACGAGCCCAGCCGCTGGGGGGCGTCGAGGAAGTCGAGCGCGGACCGGCTCGGTGGGGTGTCCACCACGATCAGGTCCCATTCGCCGGTCGCGTGCAACTGGCCCAGCTTCTCCATCGCCATGTATTCCTGCGTGCCGGCGAAGCTGGAGGACAACGACTGGTAGAAGGGGTTGTCCAGGATCTGCTGCGCGCGCTCGGGGTCGGCGTGTTGCTCGACGATCTCGTCGAACGTGCGCTTCATGTCGAGCATCATCGCGTGCAGGCTGCCGCCCTTGGTCTCGTCCACGTCGACGACCCGGCGGGGCGTGTTGTCCAACTCGCTCAGGCCCATCGACTGGGCCAGCCGGCGCGCCGGGTCGATGGTCAGCACCACCACGTCCCGACCGCGTTCGGCCGCGCGCAGTCCCAGCGCCGCGGCCGTGGTGGTCTTGCCGACGCCGCCGGAGCCGCAGCACACCAGGATGCGGGTGCCCGGGTCGTCGATCAGCTCGTCGATCTCCAGCCTGTTCATGCCATCCCCTGCTCGCGCAGCGCCTCGGCGAGGCGGTACAGACCGCCCAGATCCATCCCGTCGGCCAACAGCGGCAGTTCGTAGACCGGCAGGTCCAGGCCGCGGACCAGGGCGCGGCCCGTGCTCTCCAGCTCGATCCGACTCGCGTGCTCGTCGGCCTCGGCCAGCAGCGAGGAGATCAGCGGCCGGGTGGGCTTGATGCCGCCGGCGATCAGACCGGCCTCCAGCAGTTCGGGCGTCAGCCGTTGCCCGGTGTCGCTCTCGTCCTCGGCCTGGAGCGGCGGTCGGGCCATGTTGATCACCACGCCGCCGGTGGGCAGGCCCGAGTCGCGCAACTCGGTGACGCCGTCCACGGTTTCCTGGACCGGCATCTCCTCCAGCAGGGTGACCAGGTGCACCGCGGTCTGCGGCGAGCGGATCACCCCCATCACCGCCTCGGCCTGGGTGTGGATCGGGCCGAATCGGGCCAGCCCGGCCACCTCGGTGTTGACGTTGAGGAACCGCGCGATGCGGCCGGTGGGCGGCGCGTCCATCACCACCGCGTCGTAGGCGAATTGCCCGTGTGCGCGCCGGCGGGCCGACTCGCACGCCTTGCCGGTCAACAACACGTCGCGCAGGCCCGGCGCGATGGTGGTCGCGAAGTCGATCGCCCCGAGCTTCTTCAGGCCCTTTCCGGCCCGGCCCAGGTGGTAGAACATGTCGAGGTATTCGAGCAGCGCCTCTTCCGGGTCGATCGCCAGTGCGTACACCTCGCCGCCGCCCGGCGCGACCGCGATTTTGCGGTCCTCGTAGGGCAGATGCGGACAGTCGAAGAGCTGGGCGATGCCCTGCCGCCCCTCCACCTCGACCAGCAGGGTGCGCCGCCCACCCGAGGCCAGCGCCAGCGCGAGCGCGGCGGCCACGGTGGTCTTGCCGGTGCCGCCCTTGCCGCTGACCACGTGCAGGCGCACGCCTTCCCAATCGGCGTCGCCGTCGGTCGTGCGTGCGCCCGCCGTGGTGGAGGTGCTCATGGCGTCCGTCCGGCGGTCGCGGTCGGGTCGTGCGGCGCGACGATCGTCTCGGGTGGTCGGCATGCCCGGATCCCTGCCCTCGAAGGCTTGCGCCATCCGGCCGCAGCCGAGGCGTTACCGGATCCGTGTGACCGCGCACCCAAACTCACGAGTCGAGCCTAACCACCCGCTCCCCGCCCGGTCGGAGGTGATCCCCCCGTGGTGACCCGCGTCACGTCACCGTCGCCCGAACGGCGTAGCGCGCGTCCCGGTACGCCCCCGTTTCCAGGATGTCGCCGAGGACGCGCACGGACTCGACCACATCGGCGTAGCCGACATACAGCGGGTTGAAGCCGAAGCGCAGCACGTCCGGCGGTCGCACGTCGCCGATCACGCCTCGGTCGATCAGCGCCGCCATCACCGCGTGCGGCTCCGGATGGCGCACCGCGACCTGGCTGCCGCGCCGGGCGTGCTCGATCGGGGTCAGCGTCTCCAGGCCCAGGTCGCCGACGCAGGCGATGAACAGGTCGGTCAGTGCCAGGCCCTTGGCCCGCACGTCCGCCATCGACACGCCGTCGTAGGCGCTCAGCGCGGCCTCCAGCGCAAGCATCGACAACAGCGGCGGGGTGCCGATCCGGGCCCGCTCGATGCCCGCCGCGGGTGTGTAGCCGGGTTCCATCCCGAACGGGTTCGCGTGCCCGTGCCAGCCGGTCAGCGCGGGCGCGAAGTCGGCGATGTGCCGCTCGGCCACATAGACGAACGCCGGCGCGCCGGGCCCGCCGGACAGGTACTTGTAGCCGCACCCGACGGCGAGGTCGACCTCGTGCGCGTCCAGGTCGATCGGGAAGGCGCCCGCCGAGTGGCACAGGTCCCACAGCGCCAGCGCGCCCGCGGCGTGCGCGGCGGCGGTCAGGCCGGGCAGGTCGCGCAGTTCGCCGCTGCGGTAGTCGACGTGGTTGTACGCGATCACCGCGATCGTGGCGCCGTCCGTGCGCAGCACCTGCTCGACCTCGCCGACCGGGACCCGGCGCACCTGGGCGCCGAGCAGCTTCGCGATCGAGTCGGCCAGGTAGAGGTCGGTGGGGAAGCTGTCCGGGTCGGCCAGCACCACGGTCCGTCCCGGACGCAGCCGCAACGCCCCGGCGACCGCGTTGAAGATCTGCACCGACGTCGAGTCGCCGCACACCACCCGGCCGGGCGCGGCGCCGATCAGGGCGCCGATCCGGTCGCCGATCCGCGCGGGCGCGCTCCACCAGTCGTTGGCGTTCCAGGAACGGATCAGGTCGGTACCCCATTGGCGGTGCACCGCGTCGTTCAGCGCCTCGGGTACGGCGGCCGGCAGCGCGCCGAGCGAGTTGCCGTCGAGGTAGATCACGCCGGCCGGCAGGAGGAAACGCTCGCGCACGTGCGCCAGCGGGTCCGCCGCGTCCAGCTTGGCGGCTTCGGTGACCCGATCGGCCCCGAGGCGACCGGTCGGGAAGTGGCCCGACGAATCGCCGGCGGCCGTGTTCGACATGGAATCGGACATGCTTCACCCATCTTTCGATGAACTCAGACCTTCGATGGTTCGACCAAGGTGCGCATGGTCCACAATTCGGGAAAAACGCGCACGCGTACGGTCTGCTCCAACCAAGACGCTCCGGCCGAGCCACCCGTGCCCGGCCGATTTCCCAGCGCTCGCAGTGTGGCGGCCAGATGCCGCTCACGCCAGCGGGTCCAGCGCTCGGAGATGTCGGTGAGCGTCTCGCCGAGTTCGACCAGGTCGGGCAGGGCATCGGTGTACGCGCGCGCCCACGCGCGCTCGACATCCTCGGACGGTTGGTACGGCCGGCTCGGGTCCGCGCCGCGTTCCGGGGTGTACAGACTGCGGCGGGCGAGCACGCCCAGCGCGTGGTCGTACAGGCTCGGCGCACGCAACGAGCGGGCCAGTTCGGCGTGCACCCGCGGGGAGCCGGTGTAGGGCCGCAGCACGCCGGCGCGCTTGATCCCGAGCAGGAACTCCAGGTGCCGGTACAGATGCGACTGGAAGCCGGACGCCTCGCCGAGCGCCTCTCGGAACGCGCCGAACTCGCCGGGGGTGAGCGTGGCGAGCAGGTCCCACGTGGACACCAGCACGTCCAACTCGCGGCTGCTGCGCCGCAGGGTGCCGATCGCGCCGGGCAGGTCGTCCGCGTCCAGCCGCTCGCCCGCGGTCGTCCACTCCTGCCGCAGCAGCGCGAACAGCAGTTCCATCACCTGGGAGGAGATCAGGAAGGACAACTCGGCGGGCACGTCGGTGCGGGTGTGCTGGAGGGACAGCAGTCGGTCGAGTTGTACGTAGTCCGCGTACGGCGGCGCGACCGCGTCGCCGAAGTCCTGGTGCGGGCCGGCCATCGGGCACCCGCCGGCCGGTTCGGCTCGGGGCGTTCGTTCGTCGACCGTCATCGCAGAGCACCTCTCCGACCCGTCCCGCCGGTGCGCCGGAAGGGGCCGGTCGGGGAGTGCCCATATGGAATCGTTCGACCATTCGGTTGGGAATGGGTGTCGGGCATCGGAAGGGCCGGTTCGGTTTACGCTCGCAAGGTATCCGGGGGCATCTCCTCACGATCGACAACGGAGGCTGCGCATGGACGCGATCGACCGCAGATTGCTCGCCGAACTACAGCTCGACGCCCGGGTGTCGCTCAACGAGCTGTCCCGACGGATCAACCTCTCCGCGCCCGCGGTGGCCACCCGGGTGCGCCGGCTCGAACACGCGGGCGTGATCACCGGCTACCACGCGCACGTGGACCCGGCCGCGGCCGGGCGTGGGGTGGTGGCGCTGGTCCGGATGAATTGCTACGGCCCGGGCTGCCTGCTGCGCCGCGACGCGGACACCGTGCGCGACTGGCCCGAGGTGCTCCAGGTGCACCGGGTCACCGGTGACGCGTGTTGCCTGCTGATGGTCGCGGTGGCCAGCATGGCCGACTTCCAGGTGCTGATCGACCGGCTCGCCGAGCACGGGAAACCGTCCAGCACGATGGTGTTGTCCTCGCCGGTGGCGTGGCGCCCCGTCGAACCGCCCGACGTGTCCGTCTAAAGTCTGCACACATGACGAAGTGGGAATACGTGACCGTCCCCCTGCTGGTGCACGCGACCAAGCAGATCCTGGACAACTGGGGCGACGACGGCTGGGAACTGGTGCAGGTCGTGCCGGGCCCCAACCCGGAGAGCCTGGTGGCCTACATGAAGCGCGCGAAGCAAGGGGCTGCCCAGTGAGCGAGGTACACCCCGAACAGCGGCTCACCGAGCTGGGCCTGACCCTGCCCGGCGTGGTGCCCCCGGTCGCCGCCTACGTGCCGGCGATCCGCACCGGCAACTACATCCACACCTCCGGCCAGTTGCCGATGATCGAGGGCAAGCTGCCCGCGACCGGCAAGGTCGGCGCCGAGGTCACCGCCGAGGAGGCCAAGGACCTCGCCCGGCAGTGCGCGCTGAACGCGCTCGCGGCGGTCAAGTCCGAGCTGGGCGACCTGTCGCTGGTGCGCCGGGTGGTCAAGGTGGTCGGCTTCGTGGCCAGCGCCCCGGACTTCACCGGTCAGCCCGGTGTGATCAACGGCGCCAGCGAACTGCTCGGCGAGGTCTTCGGCGAGGCCGGACGGCACGCCCGCAGCGCGGTCGGCGTGGCCGTGTTGCCGCTGGACGCCCCGGTCGAGGTGGAGATCCTCGTCGAGGTGGTCTGAGCAAACCACCGATTCGGCCACCAGGATGATCGGACCCGCCCCTTTCGGGTCGGGTCCGATCGTTTTCGGGGGTGAGGGGTGGAACTTGACACGGTCAGGCGTACGATCCCGCGCATGGTCGAAACGGGGAGTACGCAAGCCGGAAACGCCCAGTCGGGCATGCCCGCGTCCTGGGCCGGGCGGGCCCGCGCGATCATCGCCGGCGAGGCACAGCCGGTCGCCCCGCGTCGCGCGGCGACCGTGGTGCTGCTGCGCGATCGCCCCGGTGGCGTCGAGGCGTATCTGCTCCGCCGGCACACCACGATGAAGTTCGCAGCCGGGATGTACGCGTTCCCCGGCGGCGGCGTCGACCCGCGCGACGCGGACCACTCGGTGGCCTGGGCCGGACCCGCACCCGAGGTGTGGGCCGAACGCCTGGGCACCGGCGTCGCCGAGGCCCGCGCGATCGTCTGCGCGGCTGTGCGCGAGACCTTCGAGGAGTCCGGCGTGCTGCTCGCCGGGCCCGACCCCAGCACGATCGTCTCCGACACCACCGGCGCGGACTGGGAGGCGGACCGTGCGGCACTGGTGGCGCGCGAGCAGACGCTGACCGAGTTCCTGGAGCGCCGCGACCTGGTGCTGCGCTCCGATCTGCTGGGCGCGTGGGCGCGCTGGATCACCCCGGAGTTCGAGGACCGGCGCTACGACACCTGGTTCTTCGTCGCGGCCCTGCCCACCGGCCAGCGCACCCGGGACGTCTCCGGCGAGGCCGACCGGGTCACCTGGGCCCGCCCCGCCGACGCGCTGGAACAGCACCGGGCGCAGGACATGGCGATGTTGCCGCCCACCATCGACACGTTGCGCCACCTCGCGGAGCTCGCCGACCCGGCGGCGGCGCTGGCCGCCGCGCAGGACCGAAAGATCACCCCGATCATGGCGCAGGGCCGATTCGAGGGAGACCGCCTCGTGCTCGAATGGCCCGGTATCGCGGACCCGTTCGGTTTGCGCTGAGACCCCGCGCACGACTCGGGGACGGTCCGCGCACAGGGCCCGGATCGGCCCCGGGCGATCGAGGCACCGGCACCGAGGTACAGGATGGCGACCATGAACACACAGCCCCTGCCCGGCAATCCCCGGGAGAGCATCGGCGGACCCGCGAGCCCACGGGTGACGTGTCTGCTCGCGCCGAACCCGAGCGCGATGTCGTTGGACGGCACCAACACCTGGATCGTGGCCGAGCCCGGCGCGGATACCGCCGTGGTGATCGACCCGGGGCCCGACGACGAGGGTCACCTGCGCGCGATCGTTGCCGCGGTCGAGGCGGACGGCCGCCGGGTGAGCCGGATCCTGCTCACCCACGGCCACCTCGACCACTCGGCCGGTGTGGCCGGCCTCAAGGCGCTCACCAACGCCGTCGTGCACTCGGTCGACCCACAGTGGCGCTACGGCGGCGAGGGCCTGGTCGACGGCCAGGTGATCGACGACGGCGGACTGGACCTGCGGGTGCTGGTCACCCCCGGCCATTCGGGTGACTCGGTGTGTTTCCTGGTGGCCGAGGACCGCTTCGTGGTCACCGGCGACACCGTGCTCGGCCGGGGCACCACGGTGGTCGCGCACCCGGACGGGCGACTCGGCGACTACCTGGACTCGCTGCGCCGGTTGCGCGCGCTCGCCGAATCCGGCGAGATCACCGCCGTACTGCCCGCGCACGGCCCGATCCTGGACGACGCGGCCGGCGTGCTCGACTTCTACCTCTCGCACCGGGCGGACCGACTGGCCCAGGTGCGGGCCGCGGTCGCCGCCGGCGACAAGACCGCCCAGGACGTGGTGGAGCGGGTCTACGCGCACGTGGACCGAGGACTGTGGTGGGCCGCCGAGATGTCGGTCCGAGCCCAGCTCGAATACCTGGCCGAGCACGCGGACGCCTGAGACCGACGTCGGAACCGGACGCCTGGGACCGACGCCGGAAAACCTCGCCGGAACATGACGCGGGGCCCGCCGACCGGCGGGCCCCGCATCATCGGTTCATCCGTTCGCGACGTGTCACCGCGAGCGGCGCGACAACCGCTCGACGTCCATCAGGACCACCGCACGCGCCTCCAGCCGCAGCCAACCCCGGCTGGCGAAGTCGGCCAGCGCCTTGTTGACCGTCTCCCGCGAGGCGCCGACCAACTGGGCCAACTCCTCCTGGGTGAGGTCGTGCGCGACGTGGATGCCCTCGTCGGCCGGCACCCCGAATCGGCGGGACAGGTCCAACAGCGCCTTGGCCACCCGGCCGGGGACGTCGGAGAAGACCAGGTCGCCCAGGCTCTCGTTGGTCCGCCGCAGCCGACGGGCTATCGCCCGAAGCAGTGCCGCGGCGACCTTGGGCCGACCGGTCAGCCAGGGCTGCAGGTCGGAGTGGCCCAGGCCGAGCAGCCGCACGTCGGTGAGCGCGGTCGCGGTCGCCGTACGCGGTCCGGGGTCGAACAACGACAACTCGCCGAACATCTCGCCCGGGCCGAGCACCGCGAGCATGTTCTCGCGACCGTCGTTGGAGCTGCGATGCAGCTTGATCTTGCCCTCGATCACCACGTACAGCCGGTCACCCGGGTCGCCCTCGTGGAAGAGCGAGTCCCCGCGCTCGAGCGCGACCTCCGTCATGGAGGCCCGCAGCTCGGCGGCGTCCTCATCTTCGAGCGCCGCGAACAGCGGAGCCCGCTGCAAAACGTCGTCCACGAGGTTCCTCCTAGGCCGGCCTGGTCGACACCAATGAAGCCGAGCGGTCAAACAGTGCGATCGGTCACAGTCTGACGCACCGGTACCCGCAATCATTACGCGGGGTGGCCTGGATCACGAACGGGCGGATCCGCAGTAACCGGACATGTCGCTCCTGTGATCAAGCGTGTGCGGACTGCTCGACCGTAGTCCCCACACATCTGCGTACTCTGGCCGGGTGTCCAGCAACGTGACGGAGCCCGCACCGCGCAGGTCGCGGGCTGCCGCGAAGGTCGTGAAAACCGAGTCCCATCTCGCTCTGGTGCGCCGCGCGCGCCGGATCAATCGTGAGCTGGGCGAGATATACCCGGGTGCGCACTGCGAACTCGACTACGGCACCGCGTTCCAGCTCCTGGTCGCCGTGGTGTTGTCCGCGCAGACCACCGACCGACGGGTCAACACGGTCACCCCGGCACTGTTCGCCCGCTTCCCCGACGCCGCCGCGATGGCCGCCGCGGAGCCGGCCGAGCTGGAGGCGATCATTCAGCCGACCGGGTTCTTCCGGGCCAAGACGCGCTCGGTCCAGGGCCTGTCCCAGGCGCTCCTGGAGCGCTACGACGGCGAGGTGCCGGGCAAGCTCGCCGACCTGGTCACCCTGCCGGGAGTGGGACGCAAGACCGCCAACGTGGTGCTCGGCGAGGTCTTCGACGTCCCCGGCATCACCGTCGACACCCACTTCGGCCGGCTGGCCCGGCGATTCGGCTGGACCAAGGACGAGGATCCGGTCAAGGTCGAGCAGGAGGTCGGGGCGCTCTTCCCGCGCAGGGACCTGACCCTGCTCTCGCACCGGGTGATCTTCCACGGCCGCCGGGTGTGCCACGCCCGCCGCCCGGCCTGCGGGGCGTGCGCCATCGCACCGCTGTGTCCGGCGTACGGCGAGGGCGAGACGGATCCGATCAAGGCCGCGGCGCTGCTCAAGTACGAGATGGCCGGGCAGCCCGGCCAACGGCTCAAACCGCCCGCCCTGCCGGTGCTCGCGGTGCCGGTCGACGCGGCGAGGAACGTACCGAAAGACGAGGGGGACGCCGGGTGACTCAGACCGGGACCGGGATCCAGACCTGGGCCGAAGCCGATCTACCGGAATGGCTGCGCCCGGTCGCGCGCACCGCCGCGTCGATCAGCCCCGAGCAACTGAGCCGCTTCCTGCCCCCCGCCCAGGGCGGTCGACGCTCCGCGGTGCTGATCCTGTTCGGCGAGGGACCCGACGGCCCGGACCTGCTGCTGCTCCAGCGTGCGCTGACGCTGCGCTCGCACGCGGGCCAGGCCGCGTTCCCCGGCGGCTCGGTGGATCCGGACGACGACGGCCCGGAGGGGACCGCGTTGCGCGAGGCACAGGAGGAGGTCGGGCTGGACCCCGCCGGTGTGCGGATCTTCGGCCGGTTGCCCGATCTGTACATCCCGGTGAGCGACTTCGTGGTCACCCCCGTGCTCGCGTGGTGGCACCGCGAGAGCGAGGTGGCCCCGGGAGCGCCCGAGGAGGTCGCCCGGGTGATGCGGGTGTCGATCGCCGATTTGGCCGACCCGGCCAACCGGGCCCGGCTGCGCCACCCCGGCGGTCACCTGGGTCCGGCGTTCCTGGTGCACGACATGATGGTCTGGGGCTTCACCGCGGGGCTGATCGACCGGGTGCTGCACCACACCGGCTGGGAGCGGCCGTGGGACGACCGGCGCGAGGTCACCCTGTCCGAGACCGAGGCCCGGTTGGCCCGGCGCGGCTTCGACCGCTACGAGGAGACCGCCTCCGAGCCCCACGTGCGGGACTGAACCGGGACGCGGCCGTCGGCCCGTCGCCGCGTCCGGTGCCGCAGCCGGGCTGACGGAGCGTCAACATCGGCTCTGTACAGCCGTGTCACCGGTGTTCGACGAACCGGCACGGCGGCGGACAGCGTGGGCTCGTACATGAGAACGTGAGCCCGTGAATGTCCTGGACCTGTTGCTGCTCGCCGCCGCGGTGGCCTTCGCCATCTCCGGATACCGGCAGGGCTTCATCGTCGGTGTGCTCTCCTTCCTGGGCTTCATCGGCGGCGGCGTGCTCGGCATGTGGCTCGTGCCGTCGCTGCTCGACCGCTTCGAGCCGGGGTTGGGCCCCTCGATCGCGGCGATCTGCGTCGTGCTCGTGTTGGCCACCGCGCTCCAGGCGCTGACCACCGCGGCGGGCAACCGACTGCGCCGGCATCTCACCTGGCGGCCCGCGCGGCTGGTGGACGCGGCCGGCGGCTCGATCGTGAGCGTGTGCGCGCTGTTGATCGTGGTGTGGCTGATCGGTTCCTCGGTCGCGGGCGCCTCGATGCCCACCATCTCGCGCGAGGTGCGCTCGTCCCAGGTGCTGGGCGGGGTGCAGAGGGTGTTGCCGCAGGGGGCCGACACGTGGTTCTCCTCGTTCGGCAACCTGCTCGACCGCAACGGCTTCCCGCAGGTCTTCAGCCCGTTCGTACGCGAGGACATCCCGCAGGTCCCGCCGCCGGACCCCAAGCTGTTGTCGATGCCCGCCGTCCAGGAGAGTCGCAACAGCATCGTCAAGATCGTCGGCACCGCGAAGAGTTGCGGCAAGGTGATCGAGGGCTCCGGCTTCGTCTACGCCCCGCAGCGGGTGATGACGAACGCGCACGTGGTCGGCGGCGTCAAGAAGCCGACCGTGCAGATCGGCGGCGAGGGGCGGGAGTATCAGGCCGAAGTGGTGCTCTACGACTGGAAGCGCGACATCGCGGTGCTCAAGGTGCCCGGTCTCAAGGCCACTCCGTTGCAGTTCGAGCCGAAGGTGGAGAGCGGCGCGGACGCGATCGTGGTCGGCTTCCCGGAGAACGGCGCCTTCCACGTCGAACCCGCCCGGGTCCGGGCCCGGATCCAGGCCGGCGGACCGGACATCTACAAGCGGGGCACGGTCAGTCGCGACGTGTACTCGCTGTACGCCAAGGTCCGCCAGGGCAACTCCGGCGGACCGCTGATCTCGCCCGGCGGCAAGGTCGCCGGGGTGATCTTCGCCAAGTCGCTCGACGACGAGTCCACCGGCTACGCGCTCACCGTCGAGGAGGTGCGGGCCGACGCCGAGGCGGGCGCGGTCGGCGACCGCCCGGTGGACACCCAGAGTTGCGCCATGTGACGCATGTTCGACGCCCGTTCGGGCAGACGTGCGAGCAGCACCGCCAACGGTGCCAACCGGCAGGGTGGGGTGGGGGAATGCTCGGGCATTCGCACGCGGTCAGCGGGGCACTGGTGTTCGCCGCGACGGCGCCGGTCCTGCCGCAACACCTGTGGCACAACCACCTGTCCGGGGCCGAGATCGTGATCGGCACCCTCCTGACCGCGGGCGCGGCGCTGCTGCCCGACCTCGACCACCACAACGGCACGATCGCCAACTTCCTCGGCCCACTCTCGCGCGCGTTGTGCTCGGGCGTGGCCAAGGTGTCCGGCGGGCATCGGCACGCCACCCACTCGATCGCCTTCGTCCTGGTGGCCGGACTGCTGACCTGGCAGGGCGTGCAACACCTGGGTCGGCCGTTCACCCTCACCATGGTCTTCGTGCTGCTCGCGCTGGGGTTGCGCGCGCTGAACGTGTGTCCGCCGGGCAAGGGCCCGGCGTCCTGGATCACCATCGTCGCGCTCGCCGGTGGCGGTACGGCGGTGGTCGACCACTGGATGCCGTCCGCACCCGACTGGTTGCCCATGGTGATCGTGCTCGGCTGTGTCGCGCACCTGCTCGGCGACTTCCTCACCAGGCAGGGGATACCGCTGCTCTGGCCGCTGGGCACCCGCTTCGAGCTGGCGATCGTCGGCCGGACCGGGAATCGTCTGGAGACGCTCGTCCTGGTGCCGGTGATGATGATCGCCACCGTCGCCCTTTTGTGGTTCGGCGCATTCGCCTGAAAACGAAAAGAAGCAATCGTTCGGCGAATACGAAGAACTCACCCGCGGGAAAGCGGTACCGCGACGCGGCCCGGTGTCGAGCCGCGTCGAAGCGTCAGCGTGGGGAGCGCAGCCGCAACGTCAACCAACGTGCTCGTCGGCGCAATATCCCCATCAGTCCCGGGAAATGATCCCCCCGGTCGGCAACCGCGCCGACCGGCGCCCCTCGCGTGTGTTCGAACCCGTGAGTGCCAGTGGTGCCGATCTCAACCATGAGGGTCTCTGCCGTCTCCGACCGGGTGTCCCCGGCCCCCGCCGCCATGCTCGGAGCGTTGTACGTCCGGCTCATAGGGGGGCGCCTACCCGGGTCACCGACGGCGTAATCGCCCCGCTTCGGCGGGCGGGAAATGCCTCCCGGAGACCATCGAGGCGATCTGTACGGAAGTGTCGGATATCCCTGGCAAAATTACACAAGAAGGCCCGAAACCATTGTGGAAGTTCAGCGCCGGAACTTCAACGTTCCGGTTCCGGATCCTTCAGCCAGCCCAGAAGTTCCTCGGTGAACATCGTGGGTTGTTCCTCGTGCGGGAAGTGGCCCACGCCCTCCAGCAGCCGCCACCGGTAGGGCGCCTCGACATAGCGCCCGGAGCCGGCGGCGGTGCGGGGCAGGATCACCGGATCGAGGGCGCCGTGCAGATGCAGCGTGGGCACCTCGACGGGGGCCTTCATCCGGGCCGAGTACTGGATTCCGTCCGGGCGCGGGATCGAGCGGATCAGCCAGCGGTAGTGCTCCGCCGCGCAGTGCGCCGTCCCGGGCACGAGCATCGCCTGCCGGTAGCGCGTGATCGACTCGTCGGCCGGCCGGCCCGGCGCCGACCACTCCCGCAACATGTCCCCGACCATGGCCGCGTCGTCGCGGATCAACTGCCGCTCGGGCACCCACGGCCGCTGGAAACCGAAGATGTGCGAACTCGCCGCCATCTGATGCCGATCGGTGAGCAGCGCGCCGCGCAGCCGCCGGGGGTGCGGCATCGACACCGCGACCAGGCGGCGGACCACCTTGGGCCGCAACACCGCGGCGGTCCAGCCCAGATAGGCGCCCAGGTCGTGGCCGACCACGATCGCGTCCGGCTCGCCCAGCGAGCGGATCACTCCGGTCACGTCCAGGGCCAAAGTGATCGGGTCGTAGCCGCGCGGGGTGCGGTCGCTGCCGCCGTAACCGCGCAGATCCAGCGCGACCGCGCGGTAGCCGGCCCGGGCCAGTACCGGTAGCTGATGCCGCCAGGTCCACCAGAACTGCGGGAAGCCGTGCAGCAAGAGCACGACCGGGCCCTCGCCCATCTCCGCGATGTGGAACCGCGCGCCGTTGGCGGCGATGTCGCGGTGCGTCCAGGGCCCGGCCACGTTGACCACGGTGCTCTCGGGAACCGTCATGCCGAGCAGCGTCGCACACTCGCGATGGTGCTCCTGTTTCCGCCGCCGGTCGGGCGACCCGTGCCGCCGGGTCAGCCGACGTTCTTCAGCGTGCTCACCGTGTCCCGGGTCGTGGTGATCGTCCGCTCCGGCGGCCGCACCTTCTTGAACGACTTGATGCCGTAGAAGGCGAGTGCCCCCGCGAGCAACAGATAGAAGCCGCCGACGATCAGGAAGCTCCACGCCACGCCGAGGCCGAGGGCGTGGATGCCGTAGACGACGGCGAAGCTCAGGAAGACGAACGCGAACACACCGACGAAGGCCGCCGCGCCGAACGCGCCGCCACCCTTGGCGACGTTGACCACGCTGACCTTGACCTCGCTCTTGGCGAGTGCGATCTCACTGCGTACCAGTGTGGACATGTCCCGGCTGGCCGACGAGAACAGCTCGCCGAGGGATCGTTGTGCGTCGACGGGCACGTCCTGGGCCGGGGACCTGTCGGTGCCTGCCATGGTCACTCCTCGTGCGGGTACGGATAATCCGACCCCGATCATGCCCTGCTGTGGCGATACGGATCCAGCGGGGCGCGTCGTACGAGTGTTTCGGATGGGAAACGAAGCCGTCAGGAGTACCCGAGCTTCTCGTTCCGCAACCGATCGGCGTCGCTCTGATAGACGTCCGGAATGCCGTCGCCGTCGTCGTCGCGATTCTCCTCGGCACACATCCGGGCGTACGCGTTGTTCCTTATCCGCAGCACGATCGAGGCCCCGATGGCGGCCAGTACCGAGCCCACCAACACCGCGGCCTTGGCCTCCTCGGTCAGCGTCGGGTCGTCGGTGAAGGCGAGTTCGCTGATCAGCAGCGACACCGTGAAGCCGATGCCGGCGAGCATCGACATGCCCAACACGTCCCACCACGCGAGGTCGTCGCTGAGCTGGGCCCGGGTGAATCGGGCGACCAGCCAGGTGCCCACGAAGATGCCGACCACCTTGCCCAGGATCAGGCCGATCATGATGCCGAGCGTGGGTCGGCGGGTGAACACGTCGGCGAGCACCGGGCCGGAGACCGCGACGCCCGCGGACATCAGCGCGAAGATCGGCACCGCGAAGCCGGCGGAGACCGGGCGGACCAGGTGCTCGACGTGCTCGGCCGGCGAGGTCCGCTCCTGCCGGTCGGGAAGCACCCGCATCAACAGGCCCATCGCGACGCCCGCGACCGTGGCGTGCACCCCGCTCTCGTGCATCAGCGCCCAGATCACCAGGGCGAGCGGTACGTACCACCACCAGCCGCGCACCCGGAATCGCTGGAGCAGGGCGAAGACCACGAGCAGGGCGAACGCCCCGGCCAGGGCCAGGAAGTCCACCGAGTCGGTGAAGAAGATCGCGATGATCAGGATCGCGCCGAGGTCGTCGACCACCGCGAGCGTCAGCAGGAACGAACGCAGTGCCGAGGGCAGGTTGGTGCCGATCACCGCGAGCACGGCCAGGGCGAAGGCGATGTCGGTCGCGGTGGGGATCGCCCAGCCGTCCGGCGAGCCGCCGCCCGCGTTCACCGCGAAGTAGAACAGCGCCGGGGTGATCATGCCGCACGCGGCGGCCACCACCGGCAGCACCGCCTGGGCGGGATTGCGCAGGTCACCGACCACGAGTTCGCGCTTGAGTTCGATGCCGGCCACGAAGAAGAACACCGCGAGCAGTCCGTCCGCGGCCCAAGTGCCCAGCGACAGATTGAGGTTGAGTGCCTCGGGGCCGATCCGGAAGTCGCGCAGGTCGTGATACGCGTCGCTCCACGCGGTGTTCGCCCAGATCACCGCGACCACCGCCGCGATCAGCAGCAGTGCGCCGCCGACGGTCTCGGTGCGCAGCGCGTCGGCGATGAAATTCCGCTCGGCCAGCGTGGACGGGCGCCGAAAGAACTTGTTGCGTGGTGCGGACTCGGCACCCACGGGACCTCCAGGTCGGCTGCGGCTCGCAGGCGTATACCGCCCCGCGAAAACGACAAAACAGCGCCGACCAGACTTCCCGGCATGCCTCCCGAAGGGAGACCCATGTGTCGGAGCGGTGAATTCCGCCCTCGATCGCCGTAAGTATATCGATAATGTGTGCGACCCGGTGGAACCGATCGGTACGCGCGTCGCCGGCGCGGCGGCAACGCAAAGGCCCCGTACCGAAGTTGTCTTCGGTACGGGGCCGCGTCGAGGGTGGCGGGGCCGCCGGGGGCTCAGTCCTGGCGGCGCGGCAGCACCGCGTGGTCCGGCTCGGCGAGCGAGCGCGACGCCGCGGGCTTGTTCGGGGACTGCGCGGAGGCGTTGACGATCGTGTTCCAGTCGGTCACGTTCTGACCGACGCCCAGGCCCTGGAGCTTGGCGATCACCGCGGGGTCCTGGCCCTCCAGCCAGTCGGTGAGCTGACGGAAGGTCACGCACCGCACGTCGGCCTTCGTGCAGACCGAGGTCACCGTGTCCCGGACGGCATTCATGTAGATGCCGCCGTTCCAGTCCTCGAAGTGATTACCGATGAACAACGGCGCGCGGTTGGTGGTATAGGCGCGCTGGAATCCGTTCATGTAGAAATCGTGGGCTTCCTTCTCCCACGCGTCCTTCTTGGACGGGTCGAACTTGCCGTGCACCGCTTCCTGCTCGTACATGATGTTGTAGTCCATGGAGAGCTGCGACTTGGTCGGGCTGCCCGGCCACGGAAGCGACTGGAGCGGGAAGTCCCAAATGCCGGTCTCCTTGCCGCGCTTGGGCCACACCTGGAGACCGCCGGGAGAACTCGCGTCGTAGCGGAATCCCATTTCCTTGGCGGCCCGCATCAGATTCGGCTGGCCCTCCAGGCACGGGGCCCGGCCGCCGATGAGTTCCTTGCCCGGTGCGTAGTCGAACGGCAGCGGCGGCAGGTCGGCGTACCCGGTGTTGGTCTTCCAGTTCTGGACGAACTTGACCGCCTGCTCGGTCTCGTTCTTCCAGTCCGCGGGGCTCCAGCTCTTGCCGCTCGTGGCGCTGTTGCAGAAGTGCCCGTTGAAGTGCGTGCCGATCTCGTTGCCCTTGAGCCAGACCTCACGCATCTGGATGATCGTATTGCGCACCGTTTCGTCCGACATGAAGTTGATGTCGGACGCGCCGGCCGCGTGCTTCGGGCCGGTGTACATGGCCTTCTTCGTCTTCGGCAACGTGTAGATACCGCTCAGGAAGTACGTCATCTGAGCCTTGTTCGCCTCGGACAGCTTCGAGAATTCCGAGACCAGCTTGTTTCCGTCCTCGGCCGCGCCGTCCCAGGAGAAAATGACGAACTGCGGCGGTTTCTCGCCCGGCTTGAGCTTCTCCACCTTGGGCTGGTTCGGCTGGGGGCCGGTGTCGGCGGTCGAGCCGTCGCCGATCGGCTTGACCGGACCTCTCGGTTTGTCCGATTCCTTGCCCGGAGCGCTCGGATTTCCGTTGCCAGGGTTCTTTGCAGAGGAATTGCCGGAATCTTTCCCGTCCTTTGCGAAAACCACGAAACCGATAGCGGCCAGGACTGCGACAACGACGAGCACCGCAGCGCCGCGGACAGTTCGCACAGTTCACCTCTTCCCATGGACATGCCGGACCGGGCTGTATTACCTATCGATACATACGCACGCCGGGCCCACCCGGTTGCGTGCGTGCCCGGACCTTTCACCGCGTACCCGAGTCGGGACGCGGCGGATCACCCGGCATACGTGAGCGCGGACACATCACCGTACGGGGAGTCGGGCCCCGGAAGCGATCCGAGCCGGGCGGGCGTCAGGGGTCGCTCCGGAACTCGATGCGGCCGCTGTACATGCCCATCGCACAGGTCCAGGTCAGGGTGCCGGCGCGCGGTGTGCCCAGGTCGATTTCGGCCGCCCCGGTCACCGGCAACACCCGCTGCTCGTCCCGGGCGGGCAGCACGAAGCCCCGGGTGCAGCCGGTGGTGTGGTCGGTACGCAACACCAGCACGGTGCGCACGCCGGCCCGGGCCAGCGCGCGGGCCGGGTGGTAGCCCTCGTTCCCGACCCGGACGGTGACTCGTTGCACGCCGTCGGTGCCCGTGCGCGCCGCCGCGTGATCCACGGTGCCCGCCGCGGCCGGCGTCCACCAGCCGCCCAGGCGCAGTCCGGAGGCGATCGTCCATGCGGCCACCGCGAGTACCAACAGGCCCAGGAGCGCGGTCGGTCGGCCGCGCAGCACTCGTCCGGAGGCGCCGACCAGCAGGCCGAGCGCGGCGAACAGCGGGAGGGTGCCGAGCACGAAACCGGTCAGCACGGCGGCTCCGCCGAACGCGTTTCCCGAGGTCACCGCGACCAGTTCGACGCCCAGGGTGACGCCACACGGCACCAGCACGGTGGCGGCGCCCAACAGCAGTGGACCGCGGCCGGCGCCGCGGGCGAAGGCGCGCGGCAGCAGCCTGCCGACCCCGGGCACACCGAGCATGGACAGGCCGAAGAGCACCATCAGCGCGCCCGCCAGGAGCAGCAGGATCGCGCGGGTGCCGGGGGTCGGTTGGATCGCGCCGCCGAGCAGCCCGAGCAGGGCGCCCAGGACGGCGTGCGCGGCGAGCTTGGCGCCCAGGAAAACGGCCAGCGCCCGGGGGAGCAGGCCGCGCGGCGCTGTCGTCGGGCAACCGGCGGCCGGGGTCGGGCGCGGCCGGACGGCGCCGGCGAGCAGGCCGCCCTGGACCGCCGCGCAGGACGCGCCGCCCGCGACGAACCCCGCACCGAGCCCGGTCGCGAACAGTGTGAGTACCTGCACGGAACCACCCCCACTCCGGGGAGATTACGGGCCATCACACACGGTGTGGAAGGTTCTCGGCGCGAAACACCTGATTCACCCATGTGGGTGCATATTTTACGTTCCGAAAAGAATAGCCTTACTGTGACAAGGTAAACACTTAGAGTTAACTTGGCCTATCCGGCCCGGCACTCTTGTTCGACCCTGCGCGCCGCCACCCCTGCGGCAGCCATGCCCGCCATGACATGACTGACATGACTGACCCCGGAGGACACGGACATGCCCGTTGCCCCTGACATCACGCTCGCGCCGGTCTCCCGAATCGCCGCGCTGCGCGCGGATTTCGGCGCCTCACTCGTGGTTTTCCTGGTTGCCGTGCCGCTGTCGCTCGGCATCGCACTCGCAGCCGGCGCCCCTCTCGGCGCCGGCATCATCTCGGCCGTGGTCGGCGGCATCGTGGTCGGCCTGATCGGTGGCGCACCGCTCCAGGTGAGCGGTCCCACCGCGGGCCTGACCGTGATCGTGGCCGGCCTCGTCCAGACCTACGGCTGGCGCGTGACCTGCCTGGTCACCGTCGGCGCCGGCCTGCTCCAGATCCTGCTCGGCGTGCTCCGGGTGGCCCGCGCCACCCTCGCGCTGTCGCCGGCCGTCGTGCACGGCGTCGTCGCGGGCATCGGCGTGGTGATC
Source organism: Embleya sp. NPDC020886 (assembly GCF_044333915.1). Taxonomy (NCBI): domain Bacteria; kingdom Bacillati; phylum Actinomycetota; class Actinomycetes; order Kitasatosporales; family Streptomycetaceae; genus Embleya; species Embleya sp. NPDC020886. The sequence goes on from NZ_JBIRRX010000008.1 coordinate 122,254, forward strand.
GCGCTGGCCCAGTTGCACGTGGTCCTGGGCGGGGCGCCGCAGCGCTCGGCCTGGGAGAACCTGCACGAACTGCCCACCCAGGTGGGCAATCTGCGTGCCCCGACGGTCGCGGTCGGGGTGATCACCGTGGTCCTGCTGCTCGGTTGGCCGATGCTCGGCAGGCTGCCCGGGCGGTGGGCGCGGCTCGGCCGGGTGCCCGCGCCGCTGATCGCGGTCTCGCTCGCCACGGTGACCGCGAGCGTCCTGCACCTGAACGTGGCCCGGGTGGACCTGTCCTCGATCGCCCTCACCACCCCGGTGTTGCCGCCGGCGGGCGCGTGGGGTGCGATCGCGGTGGGTGTGATCAGCGTCGCGTTGGTCTCCGGCATGGAGTCGCTGCTCTCGGCCGCCGCGGCGGATCGGCTGCACCACGGGCCGCGCGCCAAGCTCGATCGCGAACTGATCGGTCAGGGCGTGGGCAACGTGGTCTCCGGCGCGATCGGCGGCTACCCGGTGACCGGCGTGGCGATCCGTTCGGTGACCAACGTGCGGGCCGGTGCGCTCACTCGGGCCGCGACGATCATGCACGGCGTGTGGGTGATGTTGTTCGTGGGCCTGCTCGGCGCCTTCGTCGAGCGCATCCCGCTCGCGGTGCTGGCCGCGCTGGTGATGGTGGTCGGCATCCAGATGGTCAGCCTCGCGCACATCCGACACGTGCACCGGCATCGCGAGTTCCCCGCCTACGCGGCCACCATCGCCGGGGTGATCCTGGCCGGCGTGCTCCAGGGCGTGCTGCTCGGCGTGGTGGTCGCGGTGCTCACCGCGCTGTATCGGCTCAGCCGCAGCACCGTGCGGGTGCATCCCGGCGACGGCGTGTTGCACGTCGAGGTGCACGGCTCGTTGACCTTCCTGTCGGTGCCGCGACTGTCCCGAGTGCTGGGCAAGTTGCCGCCGGGCGAGCACGTCGTGGTCGACATGACGGTGGACTACCTCGACCAGGCCGCGTTCGAGGCGGTGCACTCGTGGCGCGTGGGCTACCTCGCGCGCGGCGGTCGGGTGGACATCGAGGAGATCCACGACGGTTGCTACGAGCGGGCCGCGGGCGGTTCGCCGGGCCCCAGGCGCTCTCGACTGACTCCCTCGCCGCGTTGGTTCGCGCCGTGGTGGCACTGGCAGCGGGCCTGCCCGCGCGAGGACGGCACCGCGTCCCAGGCGCTGGTGGCCGGTGCGCGCGAGTTCCAACAGCGCACCGCGCCGCTGGTCCAGCCGTTCCTGGAGCGGCTCGCGCTGGAGGGACAAAAGCCCGCACAACTGTTCATCACCTGCGCCGATTCGCGGATCGTGCCGAACCTGATCACCGCGAGCGGCCCCGGGGACCTGTTCACCGTGCGCAACGTCGGCAACCTGGTGCCGCGCGGCGAGACCGGGCAGGCCGGCTCCGACACGGCCGACGCGTCGGTGGGCGCGGCGATCGAATACGCGGTGGCGGTGCTCGGGGTGCGCAGCATCACGGTGTGCGGGCACTCCGGTTGCGGGGCGATGGGCGCGCTGCTCGACAAGGTCGGCAAGGCGCCCGAGGCCGGGGCGGAGCCCGGCACGACGCCGCACCTCGACCGTTGGCTGCGCAACGGCGAATTGTCGCTGGCGCGCTTCACCGCCGGCCCCGCGCCGACCCTGACCGGGTATCGGGTACCACCGGTGGAACAACTGTGCCTGACCAACGTGGTCCAGCAGTTGGACAACCTGCTCGACCACGCGGTGGTCGCCCAGGCGGTGGCCGCAGGACGACTGCGCCTGTTCGGGCTCTACTTCGACCTCGCCTCCGCGCAGATGTACCTCTACGACGGCGTGCGCGGCGATTTCGGGCCGGTGGACGCGGAGCGGGCGGAGTCCGGGGCGCTGCCGGAGGTGCTCGCGACGGGCGCCGAAGATCACACTTTTCCGGCACTCAATGCGGGGTAGCCACCCCGTACGATCTCGCCGTCGGCCACGATGCGCCGTGGCCCGAGAAGTGGTCTAAACCAATCGCGGTCCTCCTCTTGCCGGCTCGGGCCGGTCCCTGATGAGCTACGGCGGAAGGAACCGACCGCAGCAGCACGGAGGAGTACGCGTGAGCAACGCAGACCGGAACACCGGGGACAAGGCCCAAGAGGCACTGTCGAACCTGCTGCGCGAGGAGCGACGCTTCGCGCCCCCGCCGGCGCTCGCGGAGGCCGCCAACGTCAAGGCCGAGGCGTACGAGCGGGCGTCGGCCGACCGGCTCGGCTTCTGGGCCGAACAGGCCCGGCGGCTGGACTGGGCGGTGGAGCCGCAGGAGACGCTGGACTGGTCGACGCCCCCGTTCGCGAAGTGGTTCGCCGACGGCAAGCTCAACGTGGCCTACAACTGTGTCGACCGGCACGTCGAGGCGGGCCACGGCGACCGGGTGGCGATCCACTTCGAGGGCGAGCCGGGCGACACCCGCACGCTGACCTACGCCGACCTCAAGCGCGAGGTGTCCAAGGCGGCCAACGCGCTCACCTCGCTGGGCGTCGAGGCGGGCGACCGGGTGGCGATCTACCTGCCGATGATCCCCGAGGCGGTGATCTCGATGCTCGCCTGCGCGCGCATCGGCGCCCCGCACTCGGTCGTCTTCGGCGGCTTCTCGGCGGACGCGGTGTCCTCACGTGTCAACGACAACGACGCGCGGATCGTGATCACCGCCGACGGCGGCTACCGGCGCGGCAAGCCCTCCGCGCTCAAGCCCGCCATCGACGAGGCGTTGGACTCCTGCCCGGACGTGCGCAACGTGCTCGTGGTGCGTCGCACCGGCGGCGACGTCGCGTGGACCGAGGGCCGCGACATCTGGTGGCACGACCTGGTCGACGCGCAGTCCGAGGAGCACGAGCCGCAGGCGTTCGACGCCGAGCACCCGCTGTTCATCCTGTACACGTCGGGCACCACGGGGAAGCCGAAGGGCATCCTGCACACCTCCGGCGGTTACCTGACCCAGGCGAGCTACACGCACCACGCGGTGTTCGACCTCAAGCCCGAGACCGACGTCTACTGGTGCACGGCCGACATCGGCTGGGTCACCGGGCACTCGTACATCACCTACGGCCCGCTCTCCAACGGCGCCACCCAGGTCATGTACGAGGGCACGCCGGACTCGCCGCACCAGGGCCGCTGGTGGGAGATCGTGGCGAAGTACGGGGTCACCATCCTGTACACCGCGCCCACCGCGATCCGCACCTGCATGAAGTGGGGCGACGACATCCCCGCGAAGTTCGACCTGTCCTCGCTGCGCGTCCTGGGCAGCGTCGGCGAGCCGATCAACCCCGAGGCGTGGATCTGGTACCGCGAGCACATCGGCGCCGGGAAGACCCCGATCGTCGACACGTGGTGGCAGACCGAGACCGGCGCGATCATGATCAGCCCGCTGCCGGGCGTCACCTCGACCAAGCCGGGTTCCGCGCAGCGCGCGCTGCCGGGCATCTCGGCCAAGGTGGTCGACGACACCGCGACCGAGGTGCCCGACGGCGGTGGCGGCTACCTGGTGCTCGACCAGCCGTGGCCGTCGATGTTGCGCACCATCTGGGGCGACGACCAGCGGTTCCGGGACACCTACTGGTCCCGCTTCGACGGGCTGTATTTCGCCGGCGACGGTGCCAAGAAGGACGAGGACGGCGACATCTGGCTGCTCGGCCGGGTGGACGACGTGATGCTCGTCTCCGGCCACAACATCTCCACCACCGAGGTCGAGTCGGCGCTGGTCTCGCACGCCAAGGTCGCCGAGTCGGCCGTGGTGGGCGCCACCGACGCGACCACGGGCCAGGCGATCGTGGCGTTCGTGATCCTGCGCGGCTCGGCCGGGGACTCCTCCGACGAACTCGTCGCCGAACTGCGCGAGCACGTCGGCCGGGTGCTCGGCCCGATCGCCAAGCCCAAGCGCATCCAGGTGGTCACCGAACTGCCCAAGACGCGCTCCGGCAAGATCATGCGCCGCCTGCTGCGGGACATGGCCGAGGGCCGCACGCTGGGCGACGTCACCACGCTGACCGACTCGTCGGTGATGGACCAGATCTCCGCGCAGCAGTCGTCGGCGGCGGCCGAGGACTGAGCGGGATCTGCGGGCCCGGGGCGGCCCGTCCCTTCGGGGGCGGGCCGCCCCGCCGCGTTCAGACCCCGGCGGAGATCGCCTGCGGGCCGAGTACGAACGCCGAGTCGACCTGCTCGGCGAGATCGACGCCGGTCTTGGCGTTGGCCCAGCTTTGTGCGTTCCGCAGGTGGAACTCGACCATCTGCGCGGTGTATCGCTCCCAGTCGCGGTGCTCGAAGCGGGCGTCACAGGCACGCGCCAACGTGTGCAACGCGGCGCGGTTGGCCGGCTCCAGCGTCTCGAAGCCGGGCGCGCGGCCCTTCTCCAGGGCGCGGACGAAGTCGGACTGCACGGTCCAGGTCAGCAGGTCCGCGCCGACGTGCTCGCGCAGGAACTCGACGTCCTCGGGGCCCTGGACCTTGTTGCCGACGACCGCGAGCGACACGCCCCAGTCGCGCGCGTAGTCGCGGTATTGCCGGTAGACGCCGACGCCCCGGCGGGTCGGCTCGGCGACCAGGAAGGTGAGGTCGAAGCGGGTGAACAGCCCGGAGGCGAACGAGTCGGACCCGGCGGTCATGTCCACCACCAGGTATTCGCCGGCGCCGTCGACGAGATGGTTGAGGTAGAGCTCCACCGCGCCGACCTTCGAGTGGTAGCAGGCCACCCCCAGGTCGGACTCCTCGAACGGACCGGTGGCCATCAGCCGCAGACCGGGCAGTCCGGGCACCTCGCGCGCGCACGCAGCGTGGATCGGGTTGTCGTCGGCGAGTCGGATCAGCCGCGAACCCCGGCCGGGCGGCGTGGTCTTGACCATCTCGGCGACCGAGCCGATCCGCGGGTTGTCGCCGCGCAGCCACTCCTTGATCGCGGGCAACTCGGCGCCCATCGCGGGCAGTGCCGCGGCGGCGCGTTCGTCCAGGCCGAGGGCCACGCCCAGATGCTGGTTGATGTCCGCGTCCACGGCGACCACCGGCCGGCCGGTGGTCGCGAGATGTCGGATGAACAGGGACGACAGCGTGGTCTTGCCGCTGCCGCCCTTGCCGACGAAGGCGATCTTCACGGATGGGCCCTTCGATGACGGTCCGAACGTCCGGGGCCGACGACGCGGGTCCGGCGATTCGGGTTTGACAATCGTTTTCGAATAGGATCATCCGTCGCTTACCGTGTCCGCGTCAAGTCGTTCGGTGAGCACGCGCCGGCGGGTGGGCCGACGGGTGGGCCTCGCGCGGACCGGTGTCGCGGACGGTTTCCGGCGCGGCGTAGGGTCGCCCGGGTGAGCACCGCAACCGATCCCCTCGCCGCCCTCGCCGCCCTGCCCGGCGTGCCGGAGTCCGTCGAGGACACTCGCAAGGCCGTCGACCGGCTGCTCGGCCACCGCACGATGCGCCGTCGCAGCATGGACATCAGCGCCGAGTCCGCACTGCGCGGCGCGCGGGCGAGCGCCGCCCTCGAAGGGGTCGACTGGTCGCTGGAGGAGATCCGCCGCCGCACCGACTTCTCGGCCTCGGGCCGGGACGGCGCGGTGATCGCGGGTGCGCTGCGGTTGTCCGCCGAGATCGGCTCGCTGCTGGGCACCTGGGGGCACAGCCCGCTCCAGGTGCTGGCCCGGCTGCATGTGGTCGCCGCCGCCGACGCGGTGCCCGCCGAGGCGCTCGGCCGGCCGCGCCGCGACGGCGAACTGCCCGGGCCGCTGCCGTCGGCGGAGGAGGTGGCCGCCCGCCTGGACGGGTTGTCCCGACTGCTGCTCGCGCCGTCCTCGGCCCCCGCGATCGTGGTCGCCGCGGTCACCCACGCGGAGATCCTCACGCTCGCCCCGTTCGGCTGGGGCAACGGCCTGGTCGCCCGGGCAGCGCAGCGGATCGTACTGATCACCCGCGGCTTGGACCCCAAGGGCGCGGCCGTGCCCGAGGTCGGCCACCTGGACCTGGGCGTGGACGCCTACGCGGCGGCGCTGCGCGCGTACGAGAGCGGCACCGCGGCGGGTGTGGCGACCTGGATCGGGCACTGCGCCGAGGCGATGACGCTGGGCGCGCGGGAGAGCGTCGCGGTCTGCGAAGCGGTGATGCGCGGGATCTGATCCGTCCTGTGGGCGGGACGGCACGACCGGCTCGGCGGGGCCCGGGAAACGAGACGGCGGCGCCCTTGTGGACGCCGCCGTTTGCGCACTCCCACCGGGGTACCAAGCGTGTACCAGTTATGACGATCGGCCCCGGCATGCGCATCCACGGGGGGAAGAACATGCAGGTCGTCCGACGCGTTCGGCCCCTACGAGGGTCGGTCGCACGTGGGTTCCCGGCGGTCGTGTTCGGTCCGCGCGAGCCGACCGCCGAAGCGGGGCCGTACGGGCCGTTGGTCCCTTTTCTAGTGGGTTGCCGGGAGGAGGGGAACCCCTGGCCCAAGATCTTTACTTTTGGCCTTTGTCGGATTTGCTCCCGATCCGCCGTGTGGTCGACCCGCCGGCGTGTCGCCCGGCCCGGCGGGCGATGCGCCTCCCGTGGGTGTTCGGGGTCAGCGGCGCTTCTTGGCGAGGTACCAGACGAAGCCGGCCGCGGTGGCACCCGCGCCGATCGCGGTCGCCGCGAGCACGGGGCGCGAGGGCACCGACAGCGACGGCACCCGCTGGCGCAGCGCGACCGGCCGGCTGAACACCAGCACCGGCCAGCCTCGCCCGGTCGCCTCGCGGCGCAGGCCGCGATCGGGGTTGACCGCGTACGGGTGGCCCACCTCCAGGAGCATCGGCAGGTCGGTGATCGAGTCGCTGTACGCGTAGCAGGAGGCGAGGTCGTAGCCCTCGGTTCGGGCCAACTCCTTGACCGCCGCGGCCTTGTTGGGCCCATACGCGTAGAAGTCGATGTCGCCGGAGTAGCGGCCGTCCTCGACCACCATCCGGGTGGCCACCACCCGGTCCGCGCCCAGCATGTCGCCGATCGGCTCGACCACCTCGGCGCCGGAGGAACTGACGATGACCACGTCGCGACCGGCGGCGTGGTGTTCCTCGATCAGGGAGGCGGCCTCGTCGTAGATGATCGGGTCGATCATGTCGTGCAGGGTTTCCGCGACGATCTCGCGCACCTGCTGGACGTCCCAGCCGCGGCACAGCGCGGAGAGATATTCACGCATGCGCTCCATCTGGTCGTGATCCGCGCCGCCGACGAGGAAGACGAACTGCGCGTATGCACTCTTGAGGACGGAGCGGCGATTGATGAGACCGCCGTGGTAGAAGGATCTGCTGAACGCCAGCGCACTGGACCTGGCGATGATGGTCTTGTCGAGGTCGAAGAAGGCTGCTGTCCGCTTCGGAGCCTGGGTTTCCACAGTTCACGAGGATAAGGGCAGCCATTCGGCGTAAACTCCACGTCGTGGGTTTGCTAGAGAACCCCCTCGGGTACATCCTGGAAGTCACGGATCGTTCGCGACCGTGCTAACCCGGTCCGACTCCTCCCCCCCCCGAGTCGGCCGTGGAGACGACCCCCGCTCTCCCCCCCGGCGGGGGTCGTCGCTTGTCCGGGGGCTTTTTTGCGTCCGTACCCCTGTGTGGGCCGGTTTTTTGTCCGACCCATCGCGTGCGGGCGGGATTTGTCACCGTAGTGTCCGGGCCGGTTCGGATCGAATCCTCGATTCCGGGTCGGCCGTCCGTGTGTGGTCGGTGACCTTTTCGGACCTGCCCTTCTCCGGTGTTTCCGGTGGATTCCCGGGCGATTTTCGGCGTGTCACGGGCGCGTCGACGCGATGGGTCCGTCCGGGACGGTCCGGCCGTCCCTCGCACGAGTGAATCCGTCGTCCACAAGCACGGGCTTGTACACAGGCACGAACCACCCGCTCGGCCGAGCGCGCGCCGGCGGCGACGGTGGGGTCAGTTCTCGGGAGGGCCGGTTCGGACGGACCTCCCCGACCCCTGGAGGTTCCGTGGCAGCGCTCTCCCCACCGCGGCCGGCCCGCCCGCTCCTGGTGACCGGTGATCCGACCCTGCTCGACGAACTTCTGCGGTTGTGCGCCGCGGCCGGGATCGAGCCCGAGGTGCAGCCGGACGCGGGCGCGGCGCGGACCGCGTGGCCGGCGGCGCCGCTGGTGATCGTCGGCGACGACGTGACACCGGGTCTGGCCCGCTGCGGACTGCCCCGCCGGGAGGACGTGGTGCTGATCGGCGCCGACCTGGACGACGGCGACGTGTGGCGACGGGCCCTGGACGTCGGGGCGGACCACGTGGTGTTCCTGCCGGACGCGGAGGCGTGGATCGTCGATCGACTGGGCGATGTCGCGGAGGGCACCGGGCCGGACGCGCACACGATCGCGGTGCTCGGCGGTTGCGGCGGCAGCGGGGCGAGCACGTTGGCCTGCGCGCTCGCGGTGACCGCGGGGCGCCGGGGGTTGAACACCGCGCTGGTGGACGTGGATCCACTGGGTGGGGGACTGGACGTGCTGCTGGGCGGTGAGGACGAGAGCGGCCTGCGTTGGCCGGACCTGGCGAGCGCGCGGGGCCGGATCGACGGCGGTGCGCTGTCCGACGCGCTGGTGCACCTGCACGGGCTGACCGTGCTCTCGTGGGATCGCGAGCGACCGCCGGGGATTCCGCCGGAGACGATCCGCTCGGTGGTGCGGGCGGTGCGCAGACGGCACGACGTCGCGGTGCTCGACGTGCCGCGGCACACCGACTCGGCGGGGGCGGAGGCACTGCGGCAGTGCGATACCGGGTTGTTGGTGGTGCCGGCCGAGGTGCGGGCGCTGGCCGCGGCGGCGCAGGTGTCGGCGCGGATCGGTCCGATGGTGCGTGACCTGCGGGCGGTGGTGCGGCAGCCGAGTTCCTCGGGGCTGACCTCGGAGGCGGCCGCGCGCGGTCTCGGCCTGCCGCTCGCGGGCGAGTTGCGACCGGAGGCGGGATTGTCGGCCGCCGCCGAGCGGGGTGATCCGCCGGGGCTGCGCTCACGCGGGCCGTTGGCCCGGTTCTGTCGGGAGTATCTGGCGGGCAATCCGGCCGGCGTGGTGCGTCGGGAGGCCGCGTGAGTGCGCGCGAGGTGCCGCCGATGCCGCCGTTTCCGCCGCCGACGCCGCTGCCGGGTGGGTCGCCGCCGCGGGGCGGGCGGCAGGTGCGGCCGACGGGGGTGCCGCAGCCGCCGCCGTGGCCGGTGCCGACGCCGGCGGAGGGCGGCACCGGGGTCTTCTCGGCGCCGCAATTGCGACCGGTGCCGGTGGCCGGCCCCGCCACGTCGGTGCCGGCGCCGCCGGATCCGGGGCTGGTCGAGGCGGTGCGGTCGCGGTTGGCCGCGGGCGGACACGAGCCGACGCCCGGTGCGGTGGCGGCGGCGCTGCGGGCCGAGGGGCGGGTGCTCGGCGAGGCGGCGTTGCCGGACCTGGTTCGGGCGTTGCGCTCGGAGATCGCCGGGGCCGGGCCGCTGGACGCGCTGCTGCGTGATCCCGAGGTCACCGACGTGCTGGTCAACGCGCCCGACGAGGTGTGGATCGACCGGGGCGCGGGGCCGCAGCGCACGGCGGTGACGTTCGCGGACGACGCGGCGGTGCGGCGGCTCGCCCAGCGGTTGGCGAGCGGTGCCGGGCGGCGGCTGGACGACGCCTCGCCGTATGTGGACGCCACGCTCGCCGACGGGATCCGGCTGCACGCGGTGCTGCGTCCGGTCGCGGTGCGCGGCACGTGCCTGTCGTTGCGCGTGCCTCGGCGCACCTCGTTGGGGCTGGCCGATCTGGTCCGGGTCGGTTCGTTGTCGCCGGTTGCGGCCGAACTGCTGTGTGCGGTCGTCTCGGCGCGCGCCGCGTTCCTGGTCTCCGGGGGCACCGGATCGGGCAAGACCACGCTGCTCGGAGCGCTCCTCGGCTGCGCTCATCCCGCCGAACGGCTCTTGTTGGCCGAGGACTCGGCCGAGCTGACGCCGCGTCACCCACATGTGGTGCGGCTCGAGTCGCGGCCGGCCAACGTCGAGGGCGCGGGCGAGGTGACGCTGCGGGATCTGGTGCGTCAGGCACTGCGGATGCGGCCGGATCGACTCGTGGTCGGCGAGGTGCGCGGCGCCGAGGTGGTCGAGTTGCTCGCCGCGCTCAACACCGGCCACGAGGGCGGGTGCGGCACGGTGCACGCGAACTCGGCGGCGGATGTGCCGGCCCGGCTGGAGGCACTTGGGGCGCTGGCCGGCCTCGGCCGGGACGCCCTGCACAGCCAACTGGCCGCCGCGCTCGATCTGGTCGTGCATGTGGTGCGTGAGCGCGACGGCCTGCGTCGGGTGGCCGAGATCCACGTGCTCGAACGGGACCCGGCGGGTTGGGTGCACCCGGTGTCCGCGATGCGCTTCGAGCGCGGGGGCGCGGCTCGTCCCGGACCTGGGCATGGGCGGTTGGCCGCGCTGCTGGCGGGGTGGTGGCGCGGGTGAGGGGCCGGGCGTGTTCGAACGGGGTGTGGGGCTTGTCGGGTGGGGGAGTCGATGACGGCGGCGGTGGTTGCGGCGGGGGCGGTCGCCGGGTTGGTGTGGTTGTCGATGGTTCGGGTGGGGCCGGGTCGGTTGCGGGGGGTGTTGGGGGCGCTCGATGCCGAGCGGATGGGGCGGTCGGGGCTCGGGGCGGGGGTGCGGCGGTATCGGGTGCCGGTCGCGGTGCTCGCGGCGGGGAGCGGCGCGGCGCTGCTGCTGGGGTCGCCGGTGCCCGCGCTGGTGGCGTTGCCGGGGGCGTGGGTGTTGCGTCGTCGGCGGGCGCGGGCGGCGGCCGATCGGGAGGCCGCCGCGGTGCGGGGCGCGGTTGCCGGGTTGTGCGCGGTGCTGGCGGGGGAGTTGCGGGCGGGGCGGTCGCCGGAGGAGGCGCTGAGGGCGGCCGCGCACGCGGTGGACGGGCCGGTCCTGGCGGTGGTGGGCGAGGCGATCGGGTCGGCCCGGGTCGGTGGCGATGTGCCCGCCGCGCTGGATCGGGCGGCGGCCCGGCCCGGGGCGGCCGGACTTCGGCGGCTCGCCGCGTGTTGGCGGATCGCGACCGGCCGGGGCGCCGGGTTCGCGCCGGCGCTGGAACGCATCGCGGGCACGTTGCGGGCGGAGCAGGACGCGCACGAGGAACTGGTCGCCGAACTCGCCGGGGCCCGCTCCACGGCGCACGTGCTGGCCGCGCTGCCGGTCTTCGGCCTGTTCCTGGGCAGTGGTCTCGGCGCCCGGCCCCTGGATGTACTGCTCCGCACACCGACCGGGATCGGCTGCCTGTGCGCCGGCCTGGTCCTGGTGGCCGTCGGTCTGGAATGGACGGACCGCCTGGCGGCTCACGCGGCGCCGGCGGCATGAGGGCCGGGCGCGGATCGGGGGTCGGCCGGTGGGTGGGGGCGTGAGCGGCGTCGCGGTGTTCGTGGCGGTCGTCGCGGCGGCGGGCGGTGCGGGGGCCGCGGTACGGGGTGGAGGCGCGCGGGACCGGCGGGTGCCGGGGCGGGGGCCCGATCCGGTGTGGCGGCGGCGGGCGGCGGCGCTGCTGGGCGGGGCGGCGGTGTTCGTGTTGTTCGGCGGGTGGGTCGGGGGCGGTGCGGGGGTCGCCGCGGCGGTGCTGCTCGATCGGCGGCTGGGTCGGTTGGAACCGCGTTCCGGTCGGGTGCTCCGGGAGCGGTTGCGGGCCGATCTGCCCTCTGCCGCCGACCTGTTCGCGGCGTGCCTGGTGGCGGGCAGCTCGCCGGTGGAGGCCGCCGAGGCGGTCGCGCACGCGGTCGGTGGGCCGCTGGCGAGCCGGCTGCGGCCGATCGTGGCCTCGCTGCGGTTGGGTGGCGATCCGGGGCGGTGCTGGTTGACGCTGACCGACGATCCGGTGCTTGCGCCCCTGGGCCGGGCCCTGGCCCGAGCCGCGACCGGCGGTGCGCCCGCGGCGGCCCTGGTGGCCCGGATGGCCGACGAGCAGCGGGCCGAGCATCGACGCGCCGCGGGTGCGGCCGCACGCCGGGTGGGGGTCCGGGCCACGGTCCCGCTCGGGTTGTGCTTCCTGCCGGCCTTCCTGCTGATCGGAGTGGTTCCGATCGTGATCGGGCTGACGACGACCCTGTTGCAGCCCTTCTGATTCATTCATATACACATACAAAAAGGGGGATTCCATGCAGATTCTGCTGCCGATTCTTGCTCCGGCCGCACGTCGGATGTGGCTGCGGCTGCGCGACGAGACCGGAATGACCACGGCGGAGTACGCGGTGGGCACGGTCGCCGCGGTGGCCTTCGGGGCGGTGCTGTTCAAGATCGTGACCAGCCCGGGGGTGGCGGCGGCGCTCACCCGCGTGATCACCAAGGCGCTCGATGTCTCGTTCTGAGCCTCGCCGCGGCGCCGCGCGTCGGGCGCGAGCGGCGAACGGCTTCGTGACCGCGGAGACCGCGGTCGTGCTGCCGGTGCTGGTCCTGTTGACCGCGGTGTCGGTGTCCGGCATCGCTGCCGCCGCCGCGCAGATTCGCTGTGTGGACGCGGCACAGGCGGGGGCACGGGCGTTGGCCCGGGGCGAGCCGGAGACGGTCGCCCAAGAGCGGGCCCGGGCCGCAGGTCCGGTCGGAGCGCGGACGGAAGTGTCCCGCGCGGACGGCCTGGTCCGCTTCCGGATCACCGGCGAGGTCGGCGTGCCGGGAGCGGCCTGGGCCGGAGTGCGGTTCCACGTGGAACATGTCGCGGTGGCGGCCCTGGAGGACGAGGTGGCCCCGTGAACCCGCGCAGCTCCGCCCAGGAGGGCTCGGCGACCTTGTGGGTGGTCGCATTCGCGCTGGTGCCGCTGTGCGTGGCGGCATTCGTGTTCGCCTTCGCCGGGGCGGTCGCAGCCCGACACCGCGCCGCCGCCGCAGCCGACCTGGCAGCCCTCGCGGCGGCAGCCCGCGCCGCCGCCGGCGCCAACCCCGAGGAGGCCTGCGCCCTGGCCCGCCGAGTGGCCCGAGCCCAACACACCGACCCGACCCACTGCTACCTCACCAACGCCTTCGCCACCGTAGAGGTCACCACCAACACCCCGGCCGGCCCCGCCCACGCAACGGCCCACGCCGGCCCCACCACCCCCAGGCTCCCGACCGGCGTGTCTCCGCCCACTCACCACACCCCAACCAACCCCTCATCCGTCGTCTCAACCGCTACCCGCCGCTCCCGCCCCAGCCGCGCCGCTTCCACCCGCGCCGGCCTCACCCACGCCACTCCCACCCGCCCCCAACAACACGCCCAACAGCGCGACCGCCGCCCGCTTGTCCAGCGGGTGGTTGCCGTTTCCGCATTTGGGTGATTGCACGCAACTCGGACAGCCGTGTTCGCATTCGCAGGAGGCGATCGCGTCGCGGGTCGCGGTCAGCCAGGCGGTGGCGGTGATGTAGGCGCGCTCGGCGAAGCCCGCGCCGCCGGGGTGGCCGTCGTAGACGAACACGGTCGGCAGGCCGGTGTCGGGGTGCAGCGACGTGGACACCCCGCCGATGTCCCAGCGGTCGCACGTCGCGAACAGGGGCAGCAGGCCGATCGAGGCGTGTTCGGCCGCGTGTGCCGCGCCCGGCAGGTCGGTCGGCTCGATGCCCGCCGCCGCGACCTGGTCGGGCGTCACCGTCCACCACACCGCGCGGGTGCGCAGGCTGCGCTCGGGCAGGTCGAGTTTGTGCTCGCCCAGCACCTCGCCGGTGACGATCCGTTTGCGCTGGAAGGAGACCACCCGGCTGGTGACCTCGACCGAGCCGAAGTGCAGCCGGGCCGCGCCCCACTCCTGGGTGCGCACCGTCTCCAGGACCCGGATCTCGGTGACCTCACGCGCACTGGTGGTCCAGTCCGGGGCCGCCGCGCGCACCAGCGCCACGCCCTCGCCGAGGTCGAGTTCGCGGACCAGGAAGGTGTCGCCCTGATGCAGGTGCACCGCGCCGGGATGGACCGCGGAGTGCGCCGCGGGCGCGTCGACCGTGCCCAGCAGGCGCCCGGTGTCCTGTTCGACGACCCGCACCGCCGGCCCGCCCGCGCCGCGGATGTCGGTCAGGTCGGTGGCCCGCTCCCGGCTGGTCCAGTACCAGCCGGTGGACCGCCGACGCAGCAACCCGCGCCGTTCCAGACCCGGCAGCAGTTCGGCGGCCACCGGCCCGAACAGTTCCAGGTCCTCCTCGGTGAGCGCGAACTCGGCCGCGGCCGCGCACAGGTGCGGGGCCAGTACGTACGGGTTGTCCGGATCCAGCACGGTCGCCTCGACCGGGCGGTCGAACAGGGCCTCGGGGTGGTGCACCAGGAAGGTGTCCAGCGGATCGTCCCGCGCGATCAGCACGGCCAGCGCCTCCTGCCCGGCCCGCCCCGCGCGGCCGGCCTGCTGCCACAACGACGCCCGGGTGCCGGGATAGCCCGCGATCAGCACCGCGTCCAGGCCGGAGATGTCCACCCCGAGTTCGAGCGCGGTGGTCGCGGCCACCCCGAGCAGGCTGCCGTCGTGCAGCGCGCGCTCGATCGCCCGCCGCTCCTGCGGCAGATAGCCCGCGCGATAGGTGGCCACCCGATCGGCCAACGACTCGTCCACCCGGGCCAGGTGATCGCGCGCGATCACCCGCACCACCTCGGCGCCGCGTCGCGAGCGCACGAAGGCGACCGTGCGTACGCCGTCGAGGACCAGATCGGTGAGCAGATCGGCGGTTTCCGAGGTCGCGGTACGCCGGACGGGCGCTCCGTGTTCACCCGCATGGCCGGTCAGTGGCGGCTCCCACAGGGCGAACACCAGTTCGCCGTGCGGCGAGCCGTCCTCGGTCACCTCGACCACGGGCGTGCCGATCAGCCGTTCGGCGGCAAGCGCCGGATCGGACACGGTGGCCGACGCCAGCACGAACACCGGATCGGATCCGTACCGGCGACACACCCGGCGCAGCCGGCGGATCAACTGGGCCACATGCGAGCCGAAAACGCCGCGATAGGTGTGGCATTCGTCGATCACCACGTAGCGCAGCGAGCGCAGGAACGCCGCCCACGAACGGTGTCCGGGCAGCAACGCGCGGTGCAACATGTCCGGATTCGTCAGGACGTAGGACGCGTGCGAGCGGACCCACTGCCGGACCTCGACGGGGGTGTCGCCGTCGTAGGTGGCGACCCGGACACACCCGAGCGCGGGGCTCGCCGACCGCAACTCCTCGACGGCGCGCGCCTGATCCGAGGCCAGCGCTTTCGTCGGAGAGAGGTAGAGTGCGGTCGCACCGCGCCCGCTGGGCGCGGACGCGCCCTCGACCAGGGTCGTGAGGACCGGCAACAGATAGGCGAGGGACTTGCCCGAGGCGGTGCCGGTGGCGATCACGACCGAGCGGCCCCGTGCCGCAACAGAGGCGGCGCGGGCCTGATGCTCCCACGGCAGTTCGATACCCGCGGTGCGAAACGCGTCGCCGACTTCCGGCCGAACCCAATCGGGCCAGGCCGCGGTAACACCTTCGCGAGCGGGTATGCGCCGGACGTGCGTCACTCGATCGGGTCGATCCCGACCCGCCATAAGGCGGCCGAGAAGACCTTCCGGGGGGCGTGTTCTGGGCTGCATCGGGCACCAGTGTTACATCCAATGTCGCGGGATTCATCGTCCCCTAGTGCCCATAAGTGGTTGAATGCCTTGGCGGCTGCCGATCCATGGGGGGCGACCGCTCAAGAGCAAGGTGCTGGAGGATCCGTGGACTTGTCCCTGTCGACCCGAACCGAGGGCGGTCGTACGATCGTCGAGGTGGGCGGCGAGATCGATGTATACACCGCACCCAAGCTGCGCGAGCAACTGGTGGAACTCGTCAACGAAGGCCAGTTCCACCTGATCGTCGACATGGAAGCCGTCGACTTCCTGGACTCGACCGGGCTCGGCGTGCTGGTGGGTGGCCTGAAGCGGGTGCGTGCCCACGAAGGGTCGCTGCAGTTGGTGTGCACTCAGGAGCGCATCCTGAAGATCTTCCGCATCACCGGCCTGACCAAGGTCTTTCCGATTCATCCGTCGGTGGCCGTGGCCATCGCCTCGTCCGACTGACCGACGTACGTCCTGACCGGACGCACACCGCACCCGCGCCGGCCCGGGCGGGTGCTCGCACGGCTGGGGGAACCATGGCCATCGTCGAGCTGCGCTTCAGCGCGCTGCCCGAACACGTCCGCACGGCGCGGCTCGTCGCCGCCGCCGTGGCGCGGCGAGCGGGGGTTGCTGAGACGGTGCTCGACGAGGTGCGCCTCGCCGTCGGCGAGGCGTGTTCCCGCGCCGTCGGGATGCACCAGGACCGGGTGGACGACGACCGCCCGGTCACGGTCACCCTGGACGACGGCAACGGCCGCTTCAGTATCGAGGTCAACGACGGCGTGCCGCAGCCGACGCTGACCGAGGAGGGCCTCGCGGAGGGCGCCGGGCTGGTGCCCGACCTGTCCGCGAACGGCTCCGGCCTGGACCTGATCGAGAACGAGATGGGCCTCGCCGTGATCCTGGGCCTGGTCGACGATCTCGACGTGCGGGCCGGCGCCGAGGGCGGCGTGATCCGCATGTCGTGGCCCTCCGGCGCGAAGTCCGCCGAGACCGTGGGCTGACCGGCCCCACCCGTACGACCCTCATCGCCCCCGGGATGCCCGGGGGCGATTTCGGCGTTCCCGTGTATCCCATTTTCCGGGTCGTAAAACCTGATTCCGGGTCGATGCGCTGATTTTGGGAATCACGCCCGGATTTCATCGGTAATTTGATCTGATCATGGCGATTCCCATGGTCTGATCTTGATCATTTGCATACACTCCTTTCGCATTGAGAAGTCCCGATCTGAAAGTGCTCCTAGCCAAGGAGGACGAATGTCCGGGATCCACCCCTCCGAACTCACCACCGCCGCGGACGTCTCCGTCTCCGGCGGCAACCTCACCTATGTAGTCATCGTCGCGGTGATCGCCCTCGGTGCCCTGGGCGTCGCCGCCGGACTCGTGCGTCAAGTGCTCGCCGCCGACGAGGGCACCGATTCCATGCGCCGGATCGCCGGTGCGATCCAAGAGGGCGCGGCGGCCTACCTCGCCCGTCAGTTCCGCACCCTCGCGGTGTTCGCGGTGGGCGTCTTCTTCCTGCTCATGTTGTTGCCCGCGGACGACTGGAACGAGCGGATCGGCCGCTCGATCTTCTTCCTGGTGGGCGCGGTCTTCTCGGCCGTCACCGGATACGTGGGCATGTGGCTCGCGGTGCGCAGCAACGTGCGCGTCGCGGCCGCCGCCCGATCCGGCAACGCCGGCCGGGACGCGGCGATGCGGATCGCCTTCCGCACCGGCGGCGTCGCGGGCATGTTCACCGTCGGCCTGGGCCTGTTCGGCGCCGCGCTCGTGGTGATCCTCTACCGCGAGGACGCTCCCAAGGTGCTCGAGGGCTTCGGCTTCGGCGCCGCGCTGCTCGCGATGTTCATGCGCGTGGGCGGCGGGATCTTCACCAAGGCCGCCGACGTCGGCGCCGACCTGGTCGGCAAGGTCGAACAGGGCATCCCCGAGGACGACCCGCGCAACGCCGCGACGATCGCCGACAACGTCGGCGACAACGTGGGCGACTGCGCGGGCATGGCCGCGGACCTGTTCGAGTCGTACGCGGTCACCCTGGTCGCCGCGCTGATCCTGGGCAAGGCCGCCTTCGGTGACGCGGGCCTAGTCTTCCCGCTGATCGTGCCCGCGATCGGCGTGCTGACCGCGATCGTGGGCATCTACACGGTCGCCCCCCGAGCGGGCGACCGCAGCGGCATGACCGCGATCAACCGGGGCTTCTTCGTCTCGGCGGTCATCTCGCTCGTCCTGGTCGCGGGCGCCGCGTTCCTGTACCTGCCGAGCAAGTTCTCGGAGCTGGACGGGCTGGCCGACCAGGAGATCCTCAAGCACGACGCCGACCCGCGGGTGTTCGCGTTGCTGGCGGTGCTGATCGGCATCGTGCTCGCGGCGGTCATCCAACAGTTGACCGGCTACTTCACCGAGACCAGCCGGCGACCGGTGCGCGATGTCACCAAGACCTCGCTGACCGGCCCGGCCACGGTGATCCTGTCCGGCATCGCACTCGGCCTGGAGTCCGCGGTCTACGCCGCGGTGCTGATCTCGGTGGCGGTGCTGGGCGCGTACCTGCTCGGCGCGGGGATCATCATGCTCGCGCTGTTCGCGGTCGCGCTCGCGGGCACCGGCCTGTTGACCACGGTCGGTGTGATCGTGGCCATGGACACCTTCGGGCCGGTCTCCGACAACGCGCAGGGCATCGCCGAGATGTCCGGCGACGTCGAGGGCGAGGGCGCCCAGGTGCTCACCGAGCTGGACGCGGTGGGCAACACCACCAAGGCCATCACCAAGGGCATCGCCATCGCGACCGCCGTGCTCGCGGCGACCGCGCTGTACGGGTCCTATCGCGACGCGGTGCGTACGGCGGTGGACGAGGCCGGCGGGCTCGCGGACGCCTCCAAGCTCACCTCGTTCGCGTTCGCCACCGACGTCACCCAGCCGAACAACCTGGTCGGGCTGATCCTGGGCGCGGCCGTGGTGTTCCTGTTCAGCGGCCTGGCGATCAACGCGGTCTCCCGGGCGGCGGGCGCGGTGGTGTTCGAGGTGCGCAACCAGTTCCGGACCCGTCCCGGGATCATGGACGGCACCGAACTGCCCGAGTACGGCCGGGTGGTGGACATCTGCACCCGCGACTCGCTGCGTGAGCTGGCCACTCCCGGACTGCTCGCGGTGATGGCCCCGATCGCGGTCGGGTTCACCCTGGGCATCGGCCCGCTCGCGGCGTTCCTCGCCGGTGCGATCGGCACCGGCACGCTGATGGCGGTGTTCCTGGCCAACTCCGGCGGCGCCTGGGACAACGCCAAGAAGATGGTCGAGGACGGCAGCTACGGCGGCAAGGGCTCCGCCGCGCACGAGGCGACCATCATCGGCGACACGGTCGGCGACCCGTTCAAGGACACCGCCGGACCGGCGATCAACCCGCTGCTCAAGGTGATGAACCTGGTGTCGCTGCTGATCGCGCCGGCCGTGGTCAAGCTCAGCATCGGCGCGGACGAGAACGGTGCGCTGCGCGCCCTGGCGGCGGCCTTCTCGGTCGTGGTGATCGTGGGCGCGGTCTGGTACAGCAAGCGCAAGTCGGTGGTCGTCGGCGAGGACGACGGCGACGGCGACCACAAGGAACAGGTGACCAAGGCGGCCGCCTGATTCGATCCGAGGTACGTACGGGCGCGGAACCGGAGAAATCGGTACCGCGCCCGTGCCACGCCCGGGGAGCGTGTTTGGCCGAACACCTTTGCGCTGTGCGAGTCTGCGTCCGGCTCCGAGCAAAGGTGGAAAGCGTGTCGAGGAAGTTCCTGGTGGTCTCCGCGCTGGTCCTGGCATCGGCCTTGACCGCGTGTGGCGGCGGCGACGACAAGAACGACGAGAACAAGAAGAAGCAGGCCGAACTGCGGGCCTGGGCCGCGAAGGTCTGCGCGGTGGAGGTGACGGCGCGGATCGACGAGGCCCGGGCGGCGCTGGCCGACGTGGCCACGGTGATCCCCAACGAGCAGCCCGCGACCCTGCGCACCCGGCTGGCCACCGACATCTCCCGGCTCGCCGACGCGGACAACGCGCTCGCCGACGCGCTCGACAAGGCGGGCATACCCGCGGTCTCGGACGGCGCCGCGCTGCACACGTCGGTGGTCGCGGAACTGCGCAACACGGCCAAGGGATGGGCCGGGATCCAGACCAAGGTGGCGGGCCTGGCCACCGAGCAACAGAACGTGTTCGCCGACGGGCTGCGCTCGCTGAACCCGGAGATCGACGGGCTGCGCGCCTCCTCGCACACCGCCCTGGACAAGCTGCACCGCGGCGACGCGGGCAAGGCGCTCGCGGCGGTGCCCGGCTGTGCGGCGGGCAAGCCGGACGCGGTCCCGACCGCGCCGGTCCCCTCGGCGCCGGCGACGGGCGCCACGCCCACCACCGGCGCGTCGGGCGCCACGCCGCGTACGTCCGCCTCGGCGAGTGCCTCCTCGACCGCCTCCTCGACCGCCTCCACCGGGTCGAGCAGCCCGCCGCCGAGCGCCGGCGCGGAGTCCTCCTCGGCGTCGCCGACCGGCACGGCGTCGGCCGGCTGACCGCCGGGTCGGCGCGCACCAGGCAGGATGGTGCGCGTGACCATGAACGACACCTCCCAGGTGGCCCGACTGCGCGAGGCCCTGATCGCGGCCGGCTACACCGTCGACGGCTGCCTCGACGCCCTCGGCCCACAGGCGTACGCGGCGCTGTCGCGCGGCGAGACCGTGCCGGCGCTGCGTGCCCTGCGGGCGGACGCGGCGAGCCCGCTCGCGGTGCTGATCCGACTGTTCCTGCTGCAGACGTCGGCGCCCGAGGCACACGTACGGCGGGCCCTGCCGCTGGCCGAGGCGCTCGCGGGCGGGCTGCTGGTCCGCGACGGCGACCACGTCCGGCCGCTCGTGGACATCCGGCCCTACGGCGAGGCGGACACCGACTGGTGGGTGGTGTCCGACCTCGGCGCGGGCATCGGCGGGGTCAACGGCCCGGTCCGGGCGGACCACGTGCTGGGCATCGGCGGGGCGTCCACCACGCTCGCCGGGATCACCGTGCGCGAGCCGGTGGGTCGGGTGCTGGACCTGGGCACCGGGTGCGGTGTGCAGGCGCTGCACGCGTCGCGACACGCCGACTCGGTGCTGGCCACCGATGTCAACAAGCGGGCGCTCGACCTGACCCGGCTGACCATGGCGCTGTCCGGGGTGGGCAATGTCGGCCTGGCCGAGGGCAGCCTGTTCGAGCCGGTCGAGGGCGAGCGGTTCGACCTGATCGTGTCCAATCCGCCGTTCGTGATCACTCCGGTGGGCGAGCGGTACACCTACCGCGACGCGGGGCTGCCCGGCGACGAGGTGTGTCGGCTGCTGGTGGCGCAGGCGCCGACGTTCCTGGCCGACGGCGGCTACTGCCAACTGCTGGCCAACTGGCAGCACCTGCGCGGCCAGGACTGGCAGGACCGGCTGGCGGCCTGGCTCGCGCCGACCGGCTGCGACGCGTGGGTGGTCCAGCGCGACGTACAGGACCCGGCGCAGTACGCCGAGCTGTGGTTGCGCGATTCGGGTGACCATCACGGCACCGACTACGCCGAACGCTACGACGCGTGGTTGGCGGCGTTCGAGCGGGACGGCGTGGAGGGGATCGGATTCGGCTGGATCACGCTGCGGGCGTCCGGCTCCGACACGCCGAACGTGCGGATCGAGGACTGGCCGCACGCGATCGAACAACCGCTCGGTGCGGAGGTGCACGCCTGGTTCGGTCGGCAGGACCGGTTGGCCGGGACGGACGACGACGGCCTGCTCGACGTCGCCTTCCGGCTCGCCGACCACGTGGTCCAGGAGCAGACCGGCGCGCCGGGTGCCGAGGATCCCGAGACGGTCGTGTTGCGCCAGCGCCGCGGCATGTGCCGGGCGGACCGGGTGGACACCGTCGGCGCGGCGCTGGCCGGCGCCAGCGACGGGCAGCTTCCGGCCGGCGTCATCGTGGACGCCATCGCCCAACTGCTCGACGAGGACCCGGCCCGGTTGCGCGATGCCGTACCGGGCGAACTGCGCGGTTTGGTGGCCGACGGATTCCTGCTGTTCCCCGAGGTCGGGGAGCCCGCCGAGGAGCGGTCCGCCGGTACCGACTGAGCGCGGCTTGGGCCGGTGCACCGTGATCCGGGGCGGCACGCCTGTACAGTCGCAGGTGTTGTCCCCACGGAATGCTCCTTGCCGTTGCCAAGAAAATGTGTTGTATGGAGGCGGCGGCTTCCCGCTCGACCGCGAACCAATGGGGTCGGGAGGCGGGAACCGCGATGCGCGCGTTACCGTTCGAGGGGCGTGGGACCCGGCCGTCGGAGCGAATCGCCGGATCCGCGGGCGGTCCGATCGGACGGCGGCCTCGGGACGAGTCCGTGACGCAAGCCGAGCAGAACCGGTTTGACACACGGGGCCGACTTCCGGTCACGCTCCGCCACCCGGCAACCGCAATGTGAATACGAACCCCGGAGTACGGCCTTGCCCAACCGGGCACGGCCGCTGCCGACGACGATGGAGAGAGAAGCGAAGGTGTCCCCGAGCAGCGAGACCGCGCGCGACGGCCTGAGACTCGTCATTGTCGAGTCCCCGGCCAAGGCGAAAACGATCAAGGGCTATCTCGGCCCCGGTTACGTGGTCGAGGCGAGCGTGGGACACATCCGCGACCTGCCCAACGGCGCCGCCGAGGTACCGGCGGAGTACGCAGGCAAGCCGTGGGCCCGACTCGGTGTCGACGTCGACGCCGACTTCGAGCCGATCTACGTGGTCAACGCGGACAAGAAGTCCCAGGTCGCGAAGCTGAAGAAGCTCCTCAAGGACGCCGACGAACTCTTCCTCGCGACCGACGAGGACCGCGAGGGCGAGGCCATCGCGTGGCACCTCCTCGAAGTGCTCAAGCCCAAGGTGCCGGTGCACCGCATGGTGTTCCACGAGATCACCAAGGACGCGATCCGCACCGCGGTGAACAACCCGCGTGAGCTGAACCAGCGACTGGTCGACGCGCAGGAGACCCGCCGCATTCTCGACCGCCTCTACGGCTACGAGGTCTCGCCGGTCCTGTGGAAGAAGGTCGGTCCGCGCCTGTCGGCCGGCCGGGTGCAGTCGGTGGCCACCCGCCTGGTGGTCGAGCGCGAGCGGGAGCGCCGCGCGTTCACCTCCGCCTCGTACTGGGACCTGCTGGGCGTGTTCGGCACCGGCCGGGCGGGCGACCCCACCGACCCGAGCACGATGAACGCGCGCCTGGTCTCGCTGGACGGCAAGCGGGTCGCCTCCGGCCGCGACTTCGGCCCGGACGGCAAGCTCAAGAACGCCGGTGTGCTCCAGTTGGAGGAAGCCGGCGCCCGGGCGCTGAGCGCCGCGCTGGAATCCGCGTCGTTCACCGTGCGCGCCGTCGAGCGCAAGCCCTACCGCCGCTCCCCGTACGCCCCCTTCCGCACGACCACCCTCCAGCAGGAGGCCTCGCGCAAGCTCGGCTACGGCGCCAAGCGCACCATGCAGATCGCCCAGAAGCTGTACGAGAACGGCTTCATCACCTACATGCGTACCGACTCCACCACGCTGTCCGAGACGGCCGTCACGGCCGCCCGGGCGCAGGTGCGGGAGCTGTACGGCGCCGAGTACGTGCCGGACGCGCCACGTGTCTACGCGGGCAAGGTCAAGAACGCCCAGGAGGCGCACGAGGCGATCCGACCCTCGGGCGAGAGCTTCCGCACGCCGGCCGAGACCGGGCTGTCCGGCGACGAGTTCCGGCTGTACGAGCTGATCTGGATGCGCACCGTCGCGTCGCAGATGAAGGACGCGGTCGGCCAGTCGGTGACCGTGCGCATCGGCGGCCTCGCCCAGGGCGCGGACCTGCCCGGGCGCGACGCGGAGTTCACCGCGAGCGGCAAGATCATCACCTTCCACGGCTTCCTCAAGGCCTACGTGGAGGGCTCGGACGACCCGGACGCGGAGCTGGACGACCGCGAGCGGCGGCTGCCGATGGTCACCGAGGGCGACGCCCTCAGCGCCGACGAGCTCACCCCGGAGGGCCACGCGACCAAGCCGCCGGCCCGCTACACCGAGGCGTCGCTGATCAAGGAGCTGGAGGACCGGGAGATCGGTCGCCCGTCGACGTTCGCGTCGATCGTCGGCACCATCCTGGACCGCGGCTACACCTTCAAGAAGGGCACCGCGCTGGTGCCCTCCTTCCTCGCCTTCGCCGTGGTCGGCCTGCTGGAGGGCCACTTCGCCACGCTGGTCGACTACGACTTCACCGCGAAGATGGAGGACGACCTCGACCGGATCGCGCGCGGCGAGACCGAGGCCGTGCCGTGGCTGCGCAGGTTCTACTTCGGCGACGAGAGCCGGCCGGACGAGGACCACCTCGGCGGCCTCAAGGCCCTGGTCACCGACCTCAGCTCGATCGACGCCCGCGAGGTCAACTCGTTCCCGGTCGGCGAGGGCATCGTGTTGCGGGTGGGCCGGTACGGCCCCTACGTCGAGCGCGGCGAGCGGCGCGCGGACGTGCCGGACGACCTGCCGCCGGACGAGCTGACCGTGGCCAAGGCCGAGGAACTGCTCGACAAGCCCAGCGGCGACCACGAGCTGGGCATCGACCCGGTCAGCGGCCACATGATCGTGGCCAAGGACGGGCGCTACGGCCCGTACGTGACCGAGGTGCTGCCCGAGCCCGAGGCGCCCGCCGCGCCCGCCGCGCCGGCCGCGCCCGCCGCGCCGGCGGACGGCGCCAAGCCGGCCAAGAAGACCGCGAAGAAGGCCGCCGCGAAGAACGGCCCCAAGCCGCGCACGGCGTCGCTGTTCAAGTCGATGGCGCTGGACACGGTCACCCTGGAGGACGCGCTCAAGCTGTTCACGCTGCCGCGTGTGGTGGGCAAGCACCCGGAGACGGGCACCGAGATCACCGCGCAGAACGGTCGCTACGGCCCGTACCTCAAGATGGACACCGACTCGCGCTCGCTGGAGACCGAGGACCAGTTGTTCACGGTGACCCTGGACGAGGCGCTGGCCATCTACGCCCAGCCCAAGGCGCGCGGTCGGGCCGCGGCCAAGCCGCCGCTGAAGGAACTGGGCACCGACCCGGTCAGCGGCAAGGCGGTCACGGTCAAGGACGGCCGGTTCGGCCCGTACGTGACCGACGGCGAGACCAACGCGACGCTGCGGGCGGACGACTCGGTGGACACGATCACCCCCGAGCGCGGCTACGAACTGCTGGCGGACAAGCGGGCCAAGGGCCCGGCGAAGAAGACGACCAAGAAGGCGGCGGCCAAGAAGGCCCCGGCGAAGAAGGCGACGGCGACGAAGACCGCCGCGAAGAAGACGGCGGCCAAGAAGACGGCCGCCGACGGCAAGACCACGAAGTCGGCCGCCGCGAAGGCGACGGCGAGTGCCGGCGCGAAGAACGCGGCCGACAAGGCGTGAGGCGACAAGACTGAGGTAGGGATATCTCGGTACGTATCGATCAGGCGGCGCCGGCGGGATCCGGCGCCGCCTCGGTCGGTTCCGGCGACGACATCGGGCCCTGTGCTACGGTCCGCCGCCGGGGGCACGGGGGATCCGGTCGAGGTTGCCGTTTCCCGTCAGGTGACGACGTTAGGGTTCTCCGTATGACGCACGCGGAGCAGCAAGCGCCGGATTCGGCGATACCGCCCCGTCAGGTCGAACCGACAGAGGGCATCGGGGGCGTGCTGAGCATCCGCCCCTTCCGCCGCTTCTGGTTCGCGGTCGCGGCCTCCGCGCTGGGCGATTGGCTCGCGTTGCTGGCGCTGACCTCGGCCGCGCTGTGGACCGTCGAGGGCGACTACCGCAAGCACGCCACCGCCGTCGCGGTGGTGTTCGCGCTGCGGTTGTTGCCGGCGGCCGCGGTCGCCTCGGTGGCGGGCGCGATCGTGGACCACCTCGACCGGCGCTGGACGCTGGTGACGTGCGACGTGATCCGGGCCCTGGTGCTCGTGTCCGTGCCGTTCGTGGACAAGATGTGGTGGGTCTGGGGCGCGACGGCGGCGATCGGTGTGTTCGGCGCACTCGCCGGACCCGCCCGGGACGCCACCGTGCCCAACCTGGTGCCGCGCCAACGGCTGGGCACCGCAAACCAGTTCAACCTGGTCACCTCCTACGGCGCGGCCCCGGCGGCGGCGCTGCTGTTCATCCTCGGCGCGCTGATCGGCACCGCGTTCTCGCACGACGTGTCGATGTTCGTCGAGCACCCCTCGAACCTGGCCTGCTACACCGCGGGCGCGGTGTTCCTGCTCGCCGCGGTGTTCGCCTTCCTGATCCGGATGCCCACGCGTGGGCGCTCGGTCAGCACCCGGCGGCCCAACCCGTTCAAGGTGCTCGCCGACGGGCGCAAGGTGTTCGGGCACGGTCGGACCGCGCGCGGCCTGATCGTCGGGATGATCGCGCTGTTCCTGGCGGGCGGCGCGCTGGTGGCCACCGCGCCGCTCCTGGTGGTCGGCCTGCACGCGGGCAACGCGGCCTACGGCACGGTGTTCCTGATGCTCATCGCGGGCGTCAGCGCGGGCATGTTGTGGGGCCCGCGGGTGGTGCCGGCGTTCAGCCGGCGGCGGCTGTACGGCATGGCGGTGATGTTCGCCGGACTGACCCTGCTGATCCTGGCCGCGGTCGCCAACGTGGTGGTGGCCGCGGTACTGGCCGCCGTGCTCGGGATGTTCGCGGGCGTCGCGTGGGTCACCGGATACACCATGTACGGCCTGGACTTCGGCGAGGACCTGCGGGCCCGGGCGTTCGCGTTCGCCCAACTGATCGTGCGGATCGTGCTGTTCGTGGCGCTGGTCGCCGGGCCGATCGCCGCGGGCTACGTGGGCACGCACTCGTGGGTGATCGCGGACCGGTTCACCTTCGACTACAGCGGGGCCGCGCTGGTGCTGGCCGGCGCCGGCGCGCTCGTGGTGATCCTGGGCTGGGTCGCGCTGTTGAGCGTGGACGACCGGCGCGGGGTGCCGATCCTGCGCGACCTCGCCGCGGCGACCCGCAACGAGGACCACATCACCGGCCGACCGGCCGGGGCCACCGGCTTCTTCATCGCCCTGGAGGGCGGCGAGGGCGCGGGCAAGTCGACCCAGGCCAACGCGATCGCGGCCTGGATCCGGGCCAAGGGGCACGAGGTCGTGGTCACCCGCGAGCCCGGCGCGACCGAGGTCGGCAAGCGGCTGCGCGCGATGTTGCTCGACCTGGACGGCGATCCGGTCGACCCGCGCACCGAGGCGCTGCTGTACGCGGCGGACCGGGCCGAGCACGTGCAGACCGTGATCCTGCCCGCGCTGCGGCGCGGCGCGATCGTGATCAGCGACCGCTACATCGACTCCTCGATCGCCTACCAGGGCGCCGGCCGCGGCCTGGGCGCGCGGGAGATCGGCCGGGTCTCGCGCTGGGCCACCGACGGGCTGCTGCCCGACCTGACCATCCTGCTCGACCTGGACCCGGCGGTGGGCCACAGCCGGTTCACCGAGGCGCCCGACCGGCTGGAGTCCGAGCCGCGCGACTTCCACCTGTTGGTGCGGCACGCGTTCCTGGACCTGGCCGCGCACGACCCCGACCGCTACCTGGTGGTGGACGCCGACCAGGAGCCGGACGCGGTCACCACCCCGATCCGGCACCGGCTCGACCGCGAACTGCCGCTGTCCGAGCAGGAGAAGCGCCAGGCGCTCGAACTGGCCAAGCGCATGCGCGAGGAGGACGCCCGGCGCAAGGCCGAGCAGGCCGCCCGGGACGCGGAGAAGGCCGCGCTGATCGCCCGACTGCGGGCGGAGAGCGAGGAGCGCCAGCGCCAGGCCGAACAGGCCCGGCTGGAGGAGGAGTCCGCGCGGCTGGCCGAGGAGGAGCAGCGGTACGCCGAGGAGCAGGCCCGGCGCACCGCCGCCGAGGCGGACGAGCGGGCCCGGGCCGCGGCCGAGGCGGCCGAGGAGGCCCGGCTGCACGCCGAGGCGGAGCGCCGCCGGCTCGCGCAGGAGGCCGAGCGTCGGGCCGAGGAGCAGCAGCGGGTCGCCGAGGACGCCAAGACCCGGGCCGAGGAGGCCCGGGTGCGCGCCGAGGAGGAGGCCGAGCGTCGCGACGAACAGCGCCGCCGGTTGGAGGAGGCGTCCGCGCTTCAGGCCGAGCAGGCCCGGGCCAGTGCCGAGGAGGAGCGCGAGGCCGAGCTGGAGCGGCAGCGGTTGGCCGAGGAGGAGCGCGACCGGGTGCAGGCCGCGGCGGCGCGCGACGTCGAGCGCATGCGCGCCGAGGAGGCGATCCGGGTCGCCGACGAGCGTCGGGCCGCCGAGGAGCGCCGCCGTGCGGAGGACGCGCTGCGCCGTGCGGAGTCGGACCGTCGCCGGGCCGAGCGGGAGGCGTCGCGGGCGGCCGAGGCCGCGGCGTCGGCCCAGGCCCGCGCCGCGCAGGAGGCCGCCGCGCTGGCCGCGGAGGCGGGCCCGGGCCGGGGCGGTGACCTGACCGAGACGCCGGTGCACGGTGTTCGGCGGCCGGACCCGTCCATGGCGGACACGCCCGTACACGGCATCGCCAAGCCGGCCGCGGACGACGCCGACACCACCGAGTTGCAGCAGATCCGACTGCGCGAGGCGGCCGAGGACACCCGGGAGATCCCGAGGTTGAGCCTGGACGAGACGCACGCGTTGCCCACGCTGGTGCCGCCGCCGGCCGCGCCGAGCGATCACACGCTGGCCGACGATCTGCTCGGGCCGTGGACGGGTGGTTCGGAGGCGTCCGAGGCGGACGAGGCACAGGCGGGTGCGTCCGAGGACGAGCCGGCCGAGCCGGGGCGCAAGCGGCGCTGGCGGCGCAACAAGGACTGACGCCGGCAGGGGACTCCGCCGGTTCGCCCGTCCGCCGGGCGGCCGGGTCCGTCCGGGGGTGACGTGGCCTCGATTGTCACGTCACCCCGGTACGGTCGTACCGGGCACACCGGAACGAGGAGACAAGAGCGCGTGACCGTCTGGGACGACCTCGTCGGGCAGGATCGCGTCGCCGAGCAACTGCGCACCGCGGCGGGCGCCGCGCGTGCGGTGCTCGCGGGCGAGGGCGTCGGCGGGATGACCCACGCGTGGTTGTTCACCGGCCCGCCGGGGGTCGGCACGGCGACCGCCGCGCGTGCGTTCGCGGCGGCGTTGCAGTGCGTCAGCCCGGACCTGGCCCTGGGCGCCGAGCCCGGCTGCGGGCACTGCGACGGTTGCCACACCACGCTCACCGGGACCCACGCGGACGTCGACGTGATCGCCACCGAACTGTTGTCGATCGGCGTCAAGGAGACCCGCGACCTGGTCCGGCGCGCGGTCATGACGCCGGCGGGCGGACGCTGGCAGGTGATCATCCTGGAGGACGCGGGCCGGCTCACCGAGGGCGCGGGCAACGTACTGCTCAAGGCGATCGAGGAACCCGCCGACCGCACCGTGTGGTTGTTGTGCGCACCGTCCCTGGAGGACGCGCTGCCGACGATCCGCTCGCGCTGTCGCAATGTGGCCCTGCGCACGCCGCCCGCCGGCGCGGTGGCCGATCTGCTGATGCGGCGGGACGGTATCGACCCGGCGATGGCCGCGTTCGCCGCGGCCGCGTCCGGCGGCGACATCAAGAGCGCACGCCGGTTGGCCCTGGACGAACAGGCCCGCGGGCGCCGCGCCGACGTGTTGCGGATCCCGATGGTGGTCGGCGACATCGGCCTGGCGATGGCCGCCGCACAACGACTGGTGGACGCGGCCGCCGAGGACGCGAAGCAGGTCGCGGCGGACCTGGACGGCCGGGAAACCGAGGACCTGCGGGCCGCGCTGGGCGCGGTCGGCGGCGGCCGGATGCCCAGCGGCACGGCCGGCGTGATGAAGGAACTGGAGAACAAGCAGAAGAAGCGGGCCACCCGCACCCAGCGGGACTGCCTGGACCGGGCGCTGGTGGACCTGACCGCGTTCTACCGGGACGTACTGGCGCTGCAACTGCGCGCCGCCGTGCCCTTGGCCAACGACGTGTTGCGCGCCGACCTGGACACGATCGCCCGCGGCTCCACGCCGGAGGCGACGCTGCGTCGGATCGAGGCGATCCTGGCCTGCCGTCGGGCGATCGACGCGAACGTGGCCCCGCTGCTCGCGGTCGAGGCGATGGTGTTGACCCTGCGCACGGGGTGAGGCCCGGCGGTCCGTTCGCCCGGCCGGGCGCCCGCTCGGCGGGTGGGTCGACGGCATCGTTCGGTTGTTTGTACGTGTGTTCGGTTCGGTCCTTCACTCCTTGGAGCGGAGGTGTCCTTCGGACGGAACCCGGAACCCCCACTCGGACGTCATCGTGGGAGAGTTCGCGGGAACATTGTGGCTGGTGAGGTTCGGAAGGACGGTGCGGGGTTGCGTTCCGTGACCAGGACGCTCAAAGGTCTGCTGATCGCGGTGACCCTCGGGGCGGTTGTCGTTCTCGTGCTGAGGGCGCGCAAGTCGCGTGCGGCGGCCGATCCGGTCGAGAGCCTTTCGCCGGGTGATGCGACGGCCGACGCAAAGGCCGATTCGAAGGCACACCTGAAGGCCCAACAGCGGCCCCGGGCCGTCGCGTTGCCGCCGGCCGACGGGCGGGGCGGCGAGTCCGGGCAACCGGTGCCGACCGCGCCGACCACCCGGGCCGTGCCGACCGCACGGGTCCGGTCGGCGGAGCCGACGGGCGGGTCCGAGCCGACGAGCGCCGCGGCGCCGGGCCCGGGTCGGGTCGAGGCGCCGCTGCCGTTCGCGCCGGTGGAGCTCACCTCCTCGGCGCCTGCGGCGCTGACTCGACACGAGCCGATGCGGGTCCCCGAGCCCCGGCCGATCGGGGCCGACCCGGCGTCCGTTCGGCGCAGGCGTGGGGTGCGCTCGCCGCTGGGCATCGGACTGCTCGCGCTGGTCGTGGTCGGGGCGGGCGTCGGCGGCACCTTCGCGTACAAGGGGATCGCCGACGACGACAAGCAGAACGTCGCGTCCTCCACCAAGGCCGATCCGTCGGCCGAACCGTCCGGCACCACGTCGGGACGACCCAAGGCCGCGCCGCAGAACTTCACCAAGGTGGGCACCAAGTCCGGTGGCACGCTGAACAGGATGAGTCTGGCGGGCGGCCGGTCCGGGGTCACCGCCGATGTGTGGGTCTGGCTGCCGCCGGGCTACGACACGCCCGCCAACCAGGGCCGCAGCTACCCCGTCCTGGTCGCCCAGTCGGCCCTGCCGGGCATCGAGTCGAACAGCTTCGTGGACGACTCGGTGGCGTTCCTGCCCAAGCTCGTCGCGGGCATCGAGACCGGCACCGTTCCGCCGTACATCGTGGTCGCGCCCGAGCTGATGCCGTACCCGAAGTCGGACGCGGACGCCGGTCGGACGGCGGCCAAGGACACCGAGTGCAGCGACGTGCCGAACCGGCCCAGGATGGCCACCTTCCACAACGAGGACGTGCGCGAGGCGGTGCTGGCGACCTTCCGCGCGAGCGCCGACCGCGCCTCGTGGGCGCTGATCGGCGACGGCTCGGGCGGCCTGTGCGCGGTCAAGTACGCGTTGCAGTACCCGCAGTACTACGCGGCGGCGGTCAGCCTGTCCGGCCGGACCACGCTCAAGTCCCCGCTGTGGGACCTCGATGCGGCGACGAAGGCGGCCAAGGCGGCGAACGAGCCGGTCAAGCTGCTCGACGCGCGGCCCGACGTACAGATCCTGCTCTCCGGTCAGACCGGCGGCAGCGAGTTCGCGGCGAAGGCCAAGGCGCCGACCGCGGTCAAGGCGATCACGGGCTCGGGCGGGGCCTCCGGCGACATAGTGCGTCAGCTCCCCGAAGCGCTCACCTTCCTCGGCCGCAACACGCGGACCCCGGCGGCGTGACGCGGCGCGGGACCGGGCCGGGAACCCTCGGGTGGGGGATCGCGGCCCGGGTCCGGTGCGTACCGCTCGTGCGTGACTTTTCGTTCGATGGTAGGCAGTACGCGTGAAACGAATATCCCGGGTGGGACTCCTCGGCCGCGCGGTCCCGATCGCGCTCGCCGTCGCGACAGTCGCGAGTTGTACGGTCGCGTCCGATCTCGGTGATGCCGCGGGGGGTGCTCGGCCCAATGCGGTCCGGCCCACCGCGGCCGGCGCCAAGGGGCCGGCCACGCCCGGGGACCCCGATCCCCGACTGGCGCGGTTCTACACCCAGCAGCCGACCTGGAAGGCGTGCGAGAGCGACGACGCCGACCAGCGCAGCCAGGCCAAGGCGTTTCGTTGCACGACGTTCACCGTGCCGCTCGACTACTCCCGGCCGACCGGCAAGACCATCGACATCGCGGTCACCCGCAAGACCGCGGCCAAGCCCGGGCAGCGGATCGGTTCGTTGTTGCTCAACCCCGGCGGTCCGGGCGGCTCCGGCGTCGAGGCGGCGTGGTGGATGGCCGACGACACCATCGGCAAGCCGGTCCAGGACGCCTACGACCTGATCGGCTTCGACCCGCGCGGGGTCGACCGCAGCGCGCCGGTGAAGTGCATGACCGACGCCGAGCGGGACGCGTACGTGGCCGAGGACCTGCCCGAGGACCCGGCTCGGGCCGAGGCGCGCTCCAAGGAACGGGACCGGACCTACGCGGCGGAGTGCCAGAGCCGCTCCGGCGAACTGCTGCCCTTCGTCGGCACCGACAACGCCGCCCGCGACATGGACGTGCTGCGCGCGGCCCTGGGCGACGAGAAGCTCAACTACCTCGGCTTCTCCTACGGCACCTACCTGGGCGCCACCTACGCGGAACGTTTCCCGACCCACACCGGTCGACTGGTCCTGGACGGCGCGGTGGACCCGGCCGCGGACAACCTGAGCGCGTCGGTCGAGCAGCAGGTGGGCTTCGACCGGTCGTTGCGTCGATTCGCCGAGGACTGCGCCGGGCGTTCCGGCTGTGCGCTGGGCGGCGATCCCAAGACCGCGCCGACCAGGGCCGCCGACTTCCTCGACGGTCTCCAGGAGAACCCGCTCACCGGCCGGGGCGGCCGCAAGCTCACCTCCAGCATGGGTTGGACCGGGGTGATCAGCCTGCTCTACGGCGACAAGGACACCGCGTGGAAGTACCTGCGCGACGCGCTCGCGGACGCGATCGTGCGCAAGTCGCCGGACGCCCTGCTCTTCTACGCCGACAACTACAACGGGCGGGACGAGGAAGGGCACTACGACAACAGCTCGGACGCGTTCATCGCGATCGGCTGTGCGGACGGGTCCGGGGACGCGCCGACGCCGGCGCAGGTGCAGGCCGCGCTGACCCGACTCAAGGCCGAGGCGCCGCTGCTGTCGCGCGATGTCACCGCCGAGGATCTGACCGGACAGAGCTGCGAGGACTGGCCGTTCAAGTCGCCGACGAAGCCGCACGCGATCCGCGCGCAGGGCAGCGCGCCGATCCTGGTGGTCGGTACGACGGGTGACCCGGCCACGCCGTACGCCTCGGCGGAGAAGCTGGCGGGCCAGCTCGCCGACGCGACGCTGCTGACCTTCGAGGGCGAGGGGCACACCGCGTACGGCGGCAACAGCGCGTGTGTGGACGGGGCGGTGGAGGGGTTCCTGCTGCGGGGGACGATGCCGGCCAAGGGGAAGCGGTGTAGTTGATCGGCGGTCGGGCGAGGCGTCGGGTCGTCGCGTCGTTGGGGTGTATCGCGGGGTTGCGTGGTTACCCTCCCCAGGGGGTGCACGCCGCGCGGTGCGTGGTGCACGGTTCCACCGGGCTAGTCGAGGAGCGGGTCGCATGATGCGGGGTTCGTGCGCGAGGGTCGTGGCGGCGGCGATCGGCCTGTTCCTGGTGGCGGGATGCGGCTCGGGATCGTCGGCGAAGTCGCCGGACCGGGTCGCGGACACGGCGAAGGCGCCCGCGACCGGCGACCCGGACGGCAAGGCGATCGACCAGGCACCGCCGACCGCGGCGGTCGAGCCGATCGGGTGGACCGCGTGTACCGGCGGCTTCCAGTGCGGCACGCTCCAGGTGCCGCTGGACCACGCCAAGCCGGACGGGCCGAAGATCAAGCTCGCGGTGATCAGGAAGCCCGCCGTCGGCGCGAATCGCATCGGCTCGCTGGTACTCAACCCGGGCGGCCCGGGTGGCTCCGGCCTGGACTTCGCGCAGTACGCGGCCACCAGGTATCCGGCCGAACTGCGCAAGCGGTTCGACATCGTCGGCTTCGACCCGCGCGGCGTCGGTCGCAGTACCGCGATCGGCTGCCTGAGCGACAACGCGATGGACACCTTCACCCAGCTCGACGCGACGCCGGACACTCCCGACGAGGAACAGGCGTGGCTGGACGGCACCGGCGCGTACGGGCGGGCCTGCGAGGCCGACTCGGGCGACCTCCTGGGCCACGTGAGCACCGTGGACGCGGCACGCGACATGGACCTGCTGCGGGCGGCCCTCGGCGACGCGAAGCTCTACTACCTGGGCGCGTCGTACGGGACCTTCCTCGGGGCGACGTACGCCGAGCTGTACCCCAAGCGGGTCGGCCGGCTGGTCCTGGACGGCGCGATGGATCCGAGCCAGCCGGCGGTGGCCGCCAACAAGGTGCAGGGCGGCGGCTTCGAGACCGCGCTGGCGGCGTTCCTGGACAACTGCGTCGGCGGCGGCTCGTGCTCTCTCGGCGCGACCCGCGAGGCCGGACTGGCCAGGATCCGCGGCCTGCTCCAACAGCTCGACGCCCGCCCGCTGTCCGGCGACGGGACCCGCAGGGTCACCGAGTCGATCGCGACCACGGGCATCCTGTCGCCGCTGTACTCCAAGGACCAGTGGCCGGATCTGCGACAGGCGCTGGAGGCCGCGCTGCGCGGCGACGGGCAGCCGCTGCTCGAACTCAACGACCAGTACTACGAGCGTGGTCCGGACGGAAAGTACAAGAACCTGATGGCCGCCAACGCGGCGGTGAACTGCCTGGACGCGCCGCCGGCCGCGACGTCCCGCGAGGACGTCGAGCGGGAGCTGCCCGGCTACCTGGCCGACTCGCCGACCTTCGGCCGCAACCTCGCCTGGGCGGGCCTGACCTGCGCCTCCTGGCCGACCCCGCCGACCGGCCGGCCGCACCCGATCAGGGCCGAGGGCGCCGCCCCGATCCTGGTCGTCGGCACCACCCGCGACCCGGCCACGCCGTACTCCTGGGCCCAGTCCCTGGCCGGCCAACTGGCCTCCGGCAGCCTCCTGACCTACGACGGCGACGGCCACACCGCCTTCGGCCGAGGCAGCGACTGCGTCGACCGCACGGTGGTCGACTACCTCACTCAGGGCACCGTCCCCACCAAGGGCAAGACCTGCCGCTGACCCCCGCCAAAGCCGCGTGTGGACCACCCCGACGGGTGTGTACACTCATTCCCTGTCGCCACCTTCAAGGTGGACCGACAAGCCGCCTTAGCTCAGTCGGCTAGAGCGACGCACTCGTAATGCGTAGGTCAAGGGTTCGACTCCCTTAGGCGGCTCCTCGAAGGCCCAGGTCAGTTGGTTTCTGATCTGGGCCTTTTGCATTTTCGGGGTCGGTCCGGGCGTGATGTGTCGACGAATCGGCGCTCGGACGGGCCGGGGTATGCAAAACCCCGGCCGGGTTTCCGGCCGGGGGCATTGTGTGCGCGGGGGGTCAGCTGGGGCGAATGGCCGCGTAGAAGGGCATCGAGTCGAGCGGGGCCTTGGTTACGTTCTTGCCCGGTCGCGGGGCGTGCACGATCTGGCCGTTGCCGATGTACATGCCCACGTGCGAGTTGTCCGAGAAGTAGAACACCAGGTCGCCCGGCTGGAGGGCGC
Organism: Embleya sp. NPDC020886; assembly: GCF_044333915.1. Classification (NCBI taxonomy): domain Bacteria; kingdom Bacillati; phylum Actinomycetota; class Actinomycetes; order Kitasatosporales; family Streptomycetaceae; genus Embleya; species Embleya sp. NPDC020886. The sequence goes on from NZ_JBIRRX010000008.1 coordinate 157,463, forward strand.
TCTTGGCGATCCTGGGACCGTCGTTGACCTGGGTCCAGGTGGTGCGGCTGAGCGAGACGTTCGCCGCCCTCCAGGACGCCTGGGTCAGGCCCGAGCAGTCGTACGAGCCGGGACCCACGCCCCGGGGCGCGTACGGCTTGCCGATCTGCGCCAGCGCGAAGTTGATCGCGGCCTGGGCCCGGCCGGAGGCCGGGATGTTGGTCGCCGGCGGCGGCGAGTCCGGCTTGTCCCGCGAGCTGCGGTCGGCGTCGCTTCGCGCACCGGTGTCGTTCTTGTGCTCGTTCGAGTTGAGGATCTCGTCCTGCTGCTTCTTGTCCAGCGTGTTCAGCAGCCGCTGGGCCTCGGCGAGCTTGGTCTGGATCTCGTTCTTGTGCGTGTTCAGCTCGGTGCGCAGCTTTTCCAGCGCGGAGAGCTGCGCGGTGGCCTCGGTGCGGTCCTGCTGGAGGACGCGGGCCTGCGCCGCGATCTGCTTCAGCTTGGCGGCCTGCTGGCCGTCGAGCTGGGACATCATCTGCGACTTCTGCAGGTAGCCCTCGGGGTCGCCGCTGAGCGCGAGCGAGAGCGACGGGGGCAGGCCGCCGGTGCGGTACTGGTTGGCCGCCAGGACACCGATCTGGTCGCGCAGGGTGTTGAGCGCGGCCTGTTCCTCGGTGATCCGGGCCTGGGTCTGGCTCGCCGTGCCCTGCTGCTTGGTGATCTGCTCGTCGACGCCGTTGGCGGCTTCGGTGGCCTTGATCACTTCGCTGTGCAGTTGGTTGACGCGATCCTTGGTCTGCTGGAACGACTGCGCGGGGTCGGCGCTCGCGGTGCCGGCGAAGGTCATCACGCCGGTCATCGTCGCCGCGGCCGTGACGACGGTCGCTGCGGTACGCACGGCGGTGCGCGGCTTGGGCTTTCGGTGCTGCCCGGATCGACGTTGGGTCGCCACTGGTGGCGGGTCTCCTTCCTCGGCCGCCTACCGGGTTAGCTGACGGGTTCGGGCGGAAGAAGACGCCCTACGGTGCCGAGGCACCGATTCACCCCAGGGACTGCGAGGGTCCCCGGTTCCGGCTTCGCGTCGCAACGACGGCGATCACTCACCGTCACCAAAACTCGTCCCCGAATTCGGCGGAGGCGATCGTGTCGACCGGGATGGCCGACGTCGAACCGATCGCCTTATCGCAGAACGATAGTCACAGGGGTGTCACGGTCGGCACCGGGAGCCTCTGCATTGCCAAAACTTTACCAAGACTTCCGTTTCATTCTCCGCTTATTACGGGAAAAGCGCGCGGATGCCCGAAAATCGATCTTGGACCGATTTGGCAATGATTGGCGGCGTGGATCAGCCGCCGGCCCAACTCCATCGATGTCACCGAACGTGAGAAATTGGTCGTCCGCAGAGCTGTGGGCCGCAGGGGTTGTCGCGTCGGCTTCGGGGCCGCGGCGGTGCGCGATAAAGCCGAAGCCACGCGCCGCGAACGCGGTTCACGGTGTGGTTGTTTCGGAGTCGTCGATCGTCCGATGGGCCTTATGGGGACGGCTGTTCGGGTGACTGGTGCGTCGGACTGCCGGCACTGAATACTTACTGCGGCCGGGGGGCCGAGGTGGGGTGCCTCCTGTGCGTATCCGCTTCGGAGGTACGTCTGCATGCAGAGTTCGCGAACGGCCGGAGTTGCGCAGCCTGGCAGTGGGGACGACGCGGCGCTCGCGCGATTGAGGGGCGTCCTGGGCGGTTGGCGGGACTCGCTGCTCGACCTGGGCGGGCGGAACCGGCTGTTGAACTTCCGGCACACCCGGATTGCCACTCTGGAGGTCGTCGCGCCGGACGCCGCCGCCGTGTTGGCCGGATTCGCTCGCGGCTGGCCGTTCGCTCCCGTCGAGTCCGACGGACGGGTCGAGGCAGGCACGGAGGCGGAGGAGGCCGAACCGGGCACCGAGACCTTCCTCGCGTACGACCTGGGTTCGGAGGCGGGCCGCACCGGTCGTGCCGACGGCCTGGTGACCCGGAAGAACACGCAGGCAGGGCTGGACGCGTCGCTCTACCAACTGCGGCAGAAGTCGGGTCAGATGTACATCGACTACGGCTTGTGGGTGCTCTGGCTGGGCGTCGGCATGTTGGAGTGGCGGGAGGCGGGCGCCGCGGAGACGTGCTTTGCTCCGCTGCTGCTCGTACCTGTGGAGCTTCGTCGGGACGCGCGGAGGCAGACGCGACTGCACCTGGCGGAGGACCAGGACCGGATCCACAATCCCGCGCTCGCGGTCAAGTTGGAGCAGTTGGGTGTCGACTGGAGCACGGTGGCCGACTGCGACGTGCTCGATTCCGACGCGGTCCTGTCGGCCGCCCGGGAGATCGCGGGCACGCAGCAGGGTTGGTCGGTCGAGGACCGCGTGGTGCTCGGCCTCTTCTCGTCGCACAAGGAGGCCATGTACCAGGATCTCCAGCAGAACGAGGAGCGCATCCTGGCCCATCCGCTGGTGCGAGCCGTCGGCCTCGGCCCCGACGCGGGACTGCCCGACGACCTGATCGACTTCGAGCCGCCCGAGATCGACCGCATCGACGAGATCCAACTGCCCGAGCGGACCCCGCTCGTGCTGAACGCGGACTCCTCGCAGCGGCAGTGCATCGCGGCCGCGCTGGACGGGCGTTCCTTCGTGATGAGCGGTCCGCCCGGTACCGGCAAGAGCCAGACGATCACCAACATGATCGCCGCACTCATGCATGCCGGCCGGTCCGTTCTGTTCGTCAGCGAGAAGGCCGCGGCGCTCGACGTCGTCCGCAATCGGCTCCGAGGTGTCGGCCTCGGGGACTTCGTAATGGCCCTGCACAGCGGTGACACCGGCAAGAAGGCGGTGGCGACCGAGCTGGAGCGGGTGCTGACCACCGAGGTACGGATCACCGGGGCGGCCGAGCACGAACTCGATCGGGCCCGTCGCCTGCGCGAGGAGCTGTCCGCCTATGCGGCGGCGATGAACCACACCCGTGAACCGCTCGGCCGTTCCCTGCACGACGTCCTGGGCCGCCTGGTGCTGCTGGAGCAGGCGGACACGCCGCAACTCACCCTCGGCGCGCGGAGCACCGACACGATCCGCCGACTCGAAGCCGGACACCTGGGGTCGATCGTGGCGGCGGCGGGCGCCGTCGGCCGGGCCTGGCGGCCGGCGGCGGAACGTGAGGCGTTCGTCTGGCGCGGGTTGAAGAGGGACTCCGCTCCCACCGCTGTGCTCGCCGAGGCCGCCGAGGCACTCGCCGACCTGGGTACGGCTGCCGAGCGTCGTCCGTTCGGGGCCACCATTCCCCAACCGCGCGCCGTGCCCGACCTACGCAGGGTCGTGACCACGTTGGAGGCGGGCCTGCCCGGACGAGACCCGGCCGCGGTCGGCACCGCCGGTGCCGGGCTCTCGGACGATCCCTCCGCCGGGTTTGCGCGGTTGGCCGAGCTGTTCGCACTGCCCGAGCCGCAGAGTATGCAGGCCGCCTTCGGCCTGCTGCAACTCGTCGATCTGACCTCCGCGGCCCGACGGCCGCCCGCACGATGGTTCGACGAGGACGGCCTGCGCGCGGCACATCGAGCGGCCGGGGAGTTGCAGGTCGCGTTTGCCGCCTGCGCGGTCGCGCGTGCGGCAGCGGAGGACGTCTTCGGTGAACAGGTCCTGCAAGCAGAGGAGTTGCCTGCCCTGATCGGGAGGTTCGCCGAGCAGCACCGGGGTGTGTTCGGGCGGCTGTCCTCCCGGTATCGCGAGGATCGCGCGGCGGCGGTCGCGCTCACCCGCGCCGGTTGGCACAAGACCGTGCCCCAACGCCTGACCGACGCCCTGGCCTGGCACGACGCCGCGGCCGAGGTCACTCGGCTGCTGACTCTGCATCAGGAGGCGCTGGGCCCCTGTCTTCCGCGCGGGGCGGACGACCTGCCGTCCCTGCGGGCGGTGCTGGACATCGCGGACCGAATCGCCGAACTCACCCGAGGCATCGGTCGGCGGGACATTCTGGTGTCCCGTCTGGCCGACGGCGTCGAGTTCGATCCGGTGCCGGGACTGGTGGCTCGGGACGTCCGTGGTGCGTTGGGACACTGGTGCGACGTCGCGACGCTGCGTATCGCGCGCTGGGCGCAGTCCTCGACAGCGCTGCTCGACCTCTTCGAGGAACCTCGTCGGGTCGGGTTGTCCGCCGCCCTGCTGGGCACCTTCGATCAGGCCCGGCAGGCCGTCGACGAGCTCCGGGACGACCCGCGCGGCCCGGAGGAATGGCAGGCCCACCGCGCGGGACTGGACGTGCTGGCCCGGCACGGTGTCGAGGAACTCGTTCCTCGTGCCGTCGAACGAGGCGTTCTTCCCGAGCAGTTGCCCGACGTCGTCGAACAGGCGGTGCTGAAGTGCTGGGCGGACGATCTGCTCGGTACGGATCCCCGCCTCACCACCACTCGTTCGGCGGACCTGGACGCCCGGGTGGCCGACTTCCGGGAGGCGGATCGTCGGCTCGTCGCCGCCGCGAGCGGAGCCGTGATCGAGGCATGCAACGCGCGCCGCCCACGCCGTTTCAGTGGCGGGCCGGCCCTGGTGATCAAGCAACAGGCGGAGCTGAAGCGTCGTCACATGCCGGTGCGGGAACTGCTCGGTCGCACCCGCGAAGTCGTTCGGCTGATCAAGCCGTGCTTCATGATGAGTCCGTTGACGGTGAGCCAATTCCTGCCCCCGGACTATCACTTCGACGTGGTGATCTTCGACGAGGCGTCGCAGGTGCGCCCGGCCGACGCGATCAATTGCGTGTACCGGGCGGGCTCGCTGATCGTGGCGGGCGACGAGAAGCAGTTGCCGCCGACATCCTTCTTCGACTCGTCGGTGGAGGACGATTCCGACCAATACGACGAGGAGGCTCCGCACAGCTTCGAGTCCCTGCTGCACGCCTGCAAGGCGGGTGCACTGCGCGAGTTGTCGCTGCGCTGGCACTACCGAAGCCGGCACGAGGACCTGATCACGTTCAGCAACAGGTCGTTCTACGGCAACTCCATGGTGACGTTTCCCGGGGCGCTGGACCACGGCAACGACATCGGTGTCGAGTACTTCCACGCGCACGGTGTCTACGACCGCGGCGGACGGCGGGACAACCGCCTGGAAGCGGAGATGGTCGCCCGGCGGGTCATCCACCACTTCGACACCCGACCCGGCCGCACGCTGGGCGTCGTCGCCCTGTCCCAGGCTCAGGCCGCGGCCATCGATCAGTCCGTTCAGCAGGCCCGGTTGCTGCGTCCCGACCTGGACCACTGCTTCACCGAGGATCGGCTCGACGGGTTCTTCGTCAAGAACCTCGAATCGGTCCAAGGCGACGAGCGGGACGTGATGATCATGTCGATCGGGTACGGCCCCGACGAGAACGCCAAGTTCGGCACGAACTTCGGGCCGATCAACAAGGGTGGTGGTTGGCGCCGCCTCAACGTCGCCGTCACCCGGGCGCGCTTGCGCATGGAGGTCGTCGCCTCCTTCCGCGCCGGCAGCCTGGCTGATGGCACGAACGAGAGTGTTCAGCACCTCAAGCGGTATCTGGACTACGCGGAGAACGGCCCGGCCGTCCTCGCGCAGGACGTGATCCAGGCCGACGCCGAACCGGACAGCCCCTTCGAGGAGTCGGTGCTGCAGGTGCTGCGCGACTGGGGCCATCGCGTGCAGCCGCAGGTCGGGGTCGCCGGATACCGCATCGACATGGGGGTACGGCATCCGGAGTTCCCCGGTTCCTACGCCCTGGGCATCGAGTGCGACGGTGCGATGTACCACTCGTCGAGGACGGCTCGGGATCGCGATCGGCTGCGGGAGGAGGTGCTTGCCGGGTTGGGCTGGCGGCTCCACCGCATCTGGGGCACCGACTGGTATCGCGGGCGGGCCGCCGCCGAGGCGAGATTGCGCGCCGCGGTCGAGGCGGCGATCGAACGGGGACCGATGTCGACGACCGCCGCGGCCAGGCCGGCGACGTCCGCTGCCGGGGACGAGCCGGACCGTGTCCCGGACGTCGGGCCGTCGGTCCGGCTCCCCGACACCTCGACCTCCTCCGATGTTCCCGGCCCGCGGAACGGGATGTCGCCGACCGTCCCGGCACCCGTGGAGCATGAGCGGGTCCCGGTCGACACCGAGCCCGACCGGCCGTGGAGTTCCCGGTACGAGGTGTGCGTGTCGACCGCCGGCTCGCCGTACGAACTGCACACCCCGGAGGCCCGCCCCGCGCTGCGCGACATCCTGACCCGGGTCGTCGGGGTCGAGGGGCCCATCCACGAGGAGTTGTTGGTGCAGCGCGCGCGGGAGGCCTGGGGGGTGGCCCGGGCGGGCGCCCGGATCCGTGAAAACGTGCAGGAAGTGGTGCGTGGTCTCGTCCGCACCGGGCGGGTCGGGGTCGACGGCGAGTTCCTGGATGTGACCGACCGGGAGCGGCCGGCCGCCCGGGTACCGGCGGAGGGCGAGGCGCCGCGCAAAGCCGCGCACATCGCGCCGGCGGAAAGGCAACTGGCGCTGTACGAACTGGCCGCCGAGTGCCCGGGCATGTCGCGGGAGGAACTGGTCCGGCACGCCTGCGAGTTCTTCGGCTGGCGACGGATGGGTCGGGACATCCGCGGTTTCCTGGACTCCGACATCGACGAATTGCACCGTCGCGGTCGCCTGAAGGAGGCGGACGGATACCTCACCGCGATCGCATGACGCGAGCCGGCGGGCCCGAGGCGTCGACCGGCGCCCGGGCCCGTCGGCCGACCGGGCGACGCGCTCACCGTGGTGGCGGCGGCGAAGCGGGAACGGCCGACCTGCCCGGAGGGGTGGGCCCGTGGTGTCGGCGGATTGTGGTGAGCAGGCGGTACAGGTCGGTACCCGGGAGGGCGCTGAGGGGTGGGGCCAGGAGGTAGGGCCACAGGTTGGTGTGGCCGGAGAGTAGCGCCGGGCCGAGTCGGCGAGGTGGGTCAGGCCGCCCGGTGGGCGGCTTCCAGCCAGTTGCGGAATTCGCAGGCGAAGTGCCACTGGTGGCCGACGAAGACGTGCTCGGGGGCGCTCGTCGGGAACTGGATGGTCAGCCGGATCCGCAGGCCGTTCGCGCCGTCGCCGAACTCGTGCATGACGCGGGCGATTTCGGTGCCGTCGGCGAGTCGGCCGGTGCCGCCGATGCGTACCGGGTAGGTCTCGTGGCCCGGGTCGGCGATCGCGACGCCGTCGTGGAAGGTGAGGAAGAAGCGCAGCGGCCCGGAGCCGATCGTCTCGATGATCTCGACCACGCCGTCGGCGGAGTTCGCGAGGTAGTGCTCGGGGTTGGCCGCGAGCAGCGCGACCCGGTCGGCGCTGCCGAGCCGGCCCTGCCACCAGGTCAGGAAGGTGTGCGCGTCGATGCCCTCGACCTCCATCTCGGTGACCGCGGACCGCCACTCGCCGTGCGCGGTACCGGGCAACGGGGCCATTGCCGCGTCCGCGGCGAGCAGGTCGGGGGCGAGCAGTTCGCGCGTGCGCTCGTCGCCGATCCGCGCCTTGAGCAGGGCGAGCGCGGTCCGGGCGCGGTTCAGTTCCCAGTCGAGGACGTCCTGCTCCGGGTGCTCGATGCCGTCGATCACGGTGCGGATGGTGAGGGGTTCGGTGCGGGTGCCGGGGGTGCCCATAATCTGCTCCTTCCAAATCAAGCGGAGAACTTCTCTCCGGTTTCAGAACGGTAGCATATGCGGAGAGAAACTCTCCGATTAACTCTCGGGTGTGGTCGACCCTTCCCGTACACCCCGACCAGCGAAGGACGGTGCACCATGCGCGCGGACGCGGCACGCAGCAGACGGCGGATCCTCGACGCGGCCCGGGACGTCTTCCTCGAACGCGGTCTGGAGGCGCCTTTGGACTTGATCGTGCGCCGGGCCGGCATCGGGCCCGCCACGCTGTACCGGCGCTATCCCGACCGGGAGTCGCTGGTCCGCGACCTCACCGGGGATCTGCTGGGCCGATTGGAGCTGGCCGCCGAGGAGGCGGTGACGGTGGACGACGACGCGTTCGCGGCGGTTCGGCGTTTCGTGCATGCCGCGGCCGATCTGCGGATGGGGGCGGTCATCCTGGTACTCCTCGAAGGACTGGTCGTGGACGCCGAGTTGGTTCGGATCCGGACCGCGACCGCGAGTACCGTCGAGGCGCTGATCGAGGCCGCGCACGCGGCGGGCACGCTGCGCCCCGACGTCGGCATGGGCGACCTGGTCCTGCTCTCGATCCGGCTGTCCCGCCCGCTCCCCGGCGGCCTGGCCCGGCTCGACCCGGACGGCGCGGTGCTGCACCACCATCTCGATCTGGCCCTGGACGGCCTGACCACGCGCGCGGCCGGGGACGCCGCCCCGACGCCCCGCACCCCGCTGTCCTTCGAGGACCTGATCACCGCCGCCGACCGCCCGACGGTCCCCGACCGCTGAGCCGGCCCGCCCGCCGAGCGGCCCCGGCCACGCCTCAGCCCTGCACCATCGCCACCGGCCCGGTCCGCAACGCCCGCCACGTGGGCAGCAACGTCGCCGCGAAGGTGAGCGCCGCCGCCGTACCGACCACCGCCGCGTAGATGCCGATCGGCCCCGTCGGCAACCACGAGTCGGTGAGCGACAGGCTGAACGGGACCACCGCCGCGGCCGCCGCGACGGTGCCCAGGATCACGCCGATCAACGTGGTGAGCGCCGCCTCGACCGCGGACATGTGCATGATCTGGGCCCGGGTCGCGCCGTTGAGGCGTTGCAGGGCGAACTCGCGGCGCCGGTTGTGCGTGGCCAGGATCAGCGAGTTGACCAGGGACAGCGCGGTGTACAGGGTCAACATGCCGATGATCAGGTAGTTGGCCCACGCCTGGGTCTTGGATTCCTCGGCGTGCGTCTCCAGCAGCGCGTCCCGGGAGGCGGCACGAACTCCCGGATGTTCCTCGGCCCATGCCCCCAGCGAGGCGACCAGACGGTCGGCGTCGGTGCCCTGTGCCGCGCGGATCAGGATCTGCGCGGGCAGCCCATCGGTGGTGTGCGGCGCGAGCAGCGACACCGGCAGCAGCAACGAGTCGTAGCCCGGCCGGCTCTCGAACAGCGCGACCACCCGAACGTCGGCCGAACTCCCGTCGCCCAGCCGCAGCCGGATCGTGTCGCCGAGCCCGCGGTGGATCGAGCGGGCCAGGCTCTCGGGCAGCGCCACGGTATTGCCGCGCAGCTCGGTCAGCGACCCGGAGGTGGCGCTCACCCCGGTGGTGGCGAGACCGAACTCGGCGTCGATGCCCTGGAGTCGCAGGCCGTGTCGACCGTCCGGCGCGGTCCGCGGCTGCTCGATGAAGCCGGCACTCGCGGTGTACGTACTCGCACTCGCGACGCCGGGAATCGTGCGCACCCGGTCGACCAGGGCCGGGTCGAGGCCGCCGCCCGCACCGGTCAACACCGCGTCGGCCCGCAGGGTTTCCGTGTACACGCGTTCGGCGTGCGTGGTCGTGGTGGTCTGCAGGTACAACTCGCCGGTGCTGATCGCCACCGCGAGCATGATCGGCGTCACCACGGCGGCCGTCCGTACCGAGGTGACCCGCGAGCCGAGCATCGCGATCCGGCCGGACTCGCCGGTCAGCGCGCCCAGCGGGCCGGACAACATCCGGGTCAGCAGCTTGGTCAGGCCGGGGGCGAGCAGGGCCAGGCCGATCGCGGCGCAGATCACCGCCGGGCCCGCGGTGCTCGCGGCCACCGGACCCTCCAGGACGTACACCGTGACCAGACTCAGAGCGGTGGCGCCGGCCAGCGCGAGCAGCGCGAACGCGAGCCGGAACCAGTTGAACCAGCGCGGCTGGAAGGCGGATTCGGCGAGTGCCTCGGTCGGCTTGGCGGTCACCGCGCGCCGCGCGCCGACGAAGCCGCCGAGCAGCGCGGTCAGCAGCACCGCGCCCGCCGCGGCCACCGCCGGGATCCAGCCCTGCTCGAACTCCACGGTCTCGGCGACCATGTCCGAGGCGACCAGCCGGTGGAAGAGCACCCGGCCGGCCGCCGGCCCGGTGAACCAGGCCACGCCCGCCGCCAGGACGGTCACCAGGAACGTCTCGCCGAGCAACATCCGGCGCAACTGGCGGGGCGTGGCGCCGATCGCGCGCATCAGCGCGAACTCGCGCCGGCGCTGCTGCACGGACAGCCCGATGGTGCCGGCCACCACGAACACCGCGACCGAGACCGCCAGGCCGCCGAAGACGCCGGCGAGCGAGATCAGGTCGGACTTGTTCGCCAGGATCTCGGGGTGCTCGACCGCGCCGCGATCGTCACCGGCCAGGATCCGGACGTGATGGTCGTGCAGTGCCCCGGCGACCCGCTTGCGCAGCGCGCCGAGATCGCTACCCGGGGCGGCCACGATCGCGATGTCGGCGACGGTGCAGGCGGGCGTCGCGAGCCGGTCCGCCTGCGCCGCCGCGAAGAACACGCCGGCCTGCGAGACGGTACGCGCGGCCCGGGCGATGCCGCTGACCCGGTACGCGCTCGCGCCGCCGTGCGCGGCGATCTCGACCCGATCGCCCACGGCCACCCCCGCGCGGCGCGCGAGCGTACTGTCCAGCACCACCTCGTCGGCCCCGACCGGCGCGGTGCCCTGCGCGAGCAGGTACGGCGTCAGGGCCGCGGAATCCCACGCGTGGCCCTGCGCCCCGTGGTTGCCGGCGGGGCCGATCAGCGCGGTCTCGAAGGTCTGTTCGCCGACCGCCGCCCGCACCCCCTCCAACGCCCGCACCCGAGCCACGAGCCCCACGGGCAACGGGGTGCGCTCGGCCAGTGCGAAGTCCCGCTCGCGGTCGCCGGAACCGTCGCGCGGACCGGTGAAGGTGGGATCGCCGATCACCAACAGCGAAGCCTGCGCCAGGCGTTGCGGCGGCGCGTTGTTGCGGACCCCGGTTTCGAGCAGCCCGCCACAGGCCATCACCACGGTCGCGCCGAAGCACAGCGCGATGAAGGTGGCCACGAAGCCACCGGCCCGAAAGCGCAGCGTGCGCAGGGCGAGCCCCCACATCAGCGGACCCTGCCGATCGGCCCGGGTCGGCCCGGCCCCGGCACGTCCGCGAACGCGCCCAGGTGGGTCATCCGCTCGGCGATGGTGTCCGCCGTCGGCGCGCTCACCCGGTCCGCGATCCGGCCGTCGGCCAGGAAGACCACGTGGTCGGCATAGGAGGCGGCGACCGGGTCGTGCGTGACCATCACGACGGTTTGGCCGTCGATCCGTACGGATTCCCGGAGCAGGCCGAGCACCTCGGCCGCGGTCCGGGTGTCCAGCGCACCGGTCGGCTCGTCCGCGAACAGCACGGCGGGCCTCACGACGAGCGCGCGAGCGATCGCGACCCGCTGCTGCTGGCCGCCGGACAACTCGTGCGGTCGGTGTCGGGCCCGGTCGGTAAGGCCCACGTGCGCGATCACCTCGGCGACACGCCGGCGGTCGGCGCGTTTGCCCGCGAACCGCATCGGCAGCGTGATGTTCTGTTCCACGGTGAGCGTGGGCAGCAGGTTGAACGCCTGGAAGACGAAGCCGATGCGTTCCCGGCGGAGCTTGGTCAGCGCGTTCTCGTTCAACTCGGCGAGGTCCTGGCCGGCCACCGTGACCGTGCCCGACGTGGGTCGGTCCAGACCGGCCGCGCAGTGCAGGAAGGTGCTCTTGCCGGAGCCGGACGGGCCCATCACGGCGGTGAACGAGCCCTGCCCGAACGTGATGTCGACCCCGTCGAGGGCGGCGACCGACGCGGAGCCCCGGCCGTGGACCTTGCGCACCGCGTCGAGCCGGACGGCCGGCGGGCCGGCGCCCTCCCACTCGGCCGGCGCCGTGTACCACTCGTGTGTCGGTTGCCCGCCCACGTCGATTCTCCCGCCGATCCGGCCGCCACCCCGTGTACGGCACCGGGTCCAACGCTAGGAGCGCGAATCGCCCCTGCCCATGGGGTCGGCCACCGTCCGAGGGTGGGGCCGGCCCCACCTGTGCCCCCGGCGGGCCGGGTCCGCCGAAGCCGCTCGCGGGCCGGAAATCGGGCCCCGCCTGGGCCGAAGTGTGTACGCCGGGTCGTCCTCGCGGAGGGCGTGCCGGCCCCGGCCCCGGACCTAGCCTCGTAGGCATGTCCGCAGGTCGAGTGGAGGAGGGAAGAACATGACGAAGGCACGCGGTTCGTTGACGGCCGGCCTGGCGAGCGCGCTGGTGGGCGCGGCCCTGAAGCTGTTCGCGGACGACGTCGACACACCCGTGATCGCGCTCGGGAAGATCGGCGTCGTGCTGCTGATCGTCGGCATCGCCGAAGTGCTGTACGGGCTCTACCGGTTGACCCGCGAGGCCGGGGAGGCCCGGGAGGCCCGAAAGCCCTGACCGGGTGCGCCGAGCGCGGCGAACGGCCCGGTGATCGGGTCCCGACTGCTTCCCGGTCGCTTCCCGATCGCTTCAGTGATCGGTTCGGTGACCGGCCCGGCAATCGGCCCGCCGATCACCACCCGTTCAGCGCACCTGCCGCCGCCCCGGCCGACGGTGCGCCACCCAACCCAGGATGCCCGCGCCGAGCAACGCCGAGCCCAGGAAGGCCGACAGCAACAGTCCGCCGCCCGAATCGTGCCCGCCCTGCCGCGTCACGGCCGCCGGCGCCCGCAGTTCGTCGACGCCGCGATGCACGCCGAGCCGGCCCGTCCTCGGCTCGACCGCCCGTTCCGCCGCTCCCGGATCGGCCGCCACGTCGATCCGCACGGTCGCGGTGGCCTGGCGGCCGAGCCGGTCGACGATCGTGTAGTGGAAGCCGTCGCGCCCGGCGAAGCCCGGCCCCGGCGTGTAGCGCAACACGGCCTCCGTCGTGCCCTCGTCCGGAGCGCCCTCGACGTCGAGGACCAGACCGTGCTCGGGATTGGTGTGCGACACCAGGGCCAGCCCCTCACCGGTGTCGCCGGCCAGCACCGGGACGTCCACCGACTGCCCGGCGCGAGTGCCGACCCGATCCGTGACGGCCCGCGGCGCGGCCGGCATCGGCGCTCCGAACCCGCCGTTCGGCCGTACCCGGTCGACACGCGAGCCCGGAGCGGAGTCGCCGGCCGGGCCGGCGACCACGGGCGGCAGCGACGGGATGGGCACCACGGCAACGGCGGGGCACCCGGCGCCCACACCGAACAACACCGCGCAACACACGAGCACCACACCGACTCGACGCATCCGGACGGCCGGTTCGGGTGTTCCGGAAACCGTGGCCACACAATCCTCCGGCACTCTGGTCCGGACACGGCCGGATCTGGGATGGGTCGGCCGGCGCCCGCCGGATCCGATGCCGGCCGAGGGAGCCGCTCTCGAACCCCGATCCTGTGCGCAGTGCCCACCGGTTCGCGACGCGGCACGCGGAGCGGCGGCGAGCTTCACCCACAAGCGTGGACCGACCGGGCCCGACAGTGGACCCGGCCCGGCGCGCGTGTCATGGTGGGAGGCGCTATGCGACGGCGGTACGAGGAAGTCGGTGTGAATCCGACGCGGTCCCGCCACTGTGATCGGGGAGCGACTCCCACACCGGCCACGACCCCGCGACGGGGTGGGAAGGCCGGGAGGAGCGAAGAGCCGAGAGCCAGGAGACTCACGTCGTCGCCACCTCACCAACCGGGGCGGATTTCCCCGAGAGAGGCCGGTGCTGCCGCCATGTCCTTGGTACTGAGCCGGATCTACACCCGTACCGGCGATGCCGGTACCACCGCGCTGGGCGACAACTCCCGGACGTGCAAGACCGATCCGAGGTTGGCGGCCTACGCCGACACGGACGAGACCAACGCGGCGATCGGGGTCGTGCTCGCGCTCGGCGACCCGGAGCCGCAGACCCGTGCGGTGTTGGCCCAACTGCAACACGACCTGTTCGACGTCGGCGCGGACCTGTGCGCGCCGATCGCCGAAGGCGACACCCGGCTGCGGATCACCGAGGCCGACGTGGCCCGGCTGGAGGAGCACTGCGACGCGTTCAACGCGGAACTCCCCACGCTGCGCTCGTTCGTCCTGCCCGGCGGCAGCCCTGCCGCGGCCCTGCTGCACGTGGCCCGCACCGCGGCCCGGCGCGCCGAACGTTCGACCTGGGCGCTGATCGAGGCGGACGAACCGGCGGCGGGTGGGTCCGCGACGGTGAACCCGCTCACCGCGCGCTACCTCAACCGGCTGTCCGACCTGCTGTTCGTGCTCGCCCGACGGGCCGACGCGGGTGGCGCGGGTGATCTGCTGTGGCGTCCGGGCGACAACCGCTGAGCGGTTCGGCGGCACGGCCCGGGGTCGGCGACGCGATGGCCCGAGTCGCCGAGGTGGGGCCCTACTTCGTGCTGCGGACCGGAGCGATCGCCGACGGCGCGGGCTTTCGGCCGTTGGTCGAGTTGTACGACCGCGCCGCGCCCGACGCGTGGGCGGCCCGGGTGGAGTACGTGCGGGGCCGGTTGCGCACCGACGAGCCGCGGGTCGCCGCGTCGATCCTGTACCTGGGCGTGGCCTCGCGGTTGTGGTCGGTGGCGCTCGGCGCGGCGGTGCTCGGTCGGGTCGTGCCGGACCTGGACCCGGTCCGGACGCACTGGCGCTTCCCGGCGAGCGGTGCGATCGAACTGTGGGCGCCGGATCCGATCCCGACGCCGGTGCTCGCAAACCGGGCCGGGATCGACCGGGTGTACGCCGCGGTGATGACCGCGCACCTGGTGCCGCTGGCCCGGGCCACTCGGGCGGTGGTGCCGATCGCGGAGCGCCTGCTGGCCGGCAACGCCGCGTCGGCGCTGGTGGGTGCGGCCCGGGTGCTGCACCGGCACCCGGCGCCGGACGAGCCGGAGCTCGTGACGACGACCCGGTCGTTCGCCGACGGTCTGTTGGCCACGGGCCTGCTGCGAGGGAGTGGGCTGCACGGCGCCCTGGGCGCGTTCCGGCGCACCACGTGCTGCCTGTACTACCGGATTCCCGGCGGCGGTACGTGCGGCGACTGCGTCTTCCATGACAAGCCGCCGCAACCGACCCGGGTCCGGATCGGGTCGTCGGCGCGCGGGCGTGACGGCGCACACTGACCGCGTACGATCGCCCGCTCGGCCCCCGGGACGCGCTCCGGATCCGGCCGAGCGGGTGATCCATCGGACACGCCGCCGCGCATCCGGGTGACATTCCCGGATCTGCGGCGCGGACTTTCCTAGCCTCGTCCCGGAGACACCGATTCCGGCATCGACGCACCGAACGCCGGGACCGTGTCCTCGGTCCTGCCGGGTCTGCGCCCCCGGCAGGATCGGGGAGACGGCCCCGGCCGTCGAAGGGCCGCCGAGGACGAATGACCGGCCGTTCGCCGGGCAGACGCAGGGCGCGCGGTCCTCGGCGATGACGCGAGGACATCGAGACCGTGAAGAGGAGTACGCACCGATGAGTACCCCAGGCCGAGAGCCCGGCGGCAGGTCCGCGTCGCGCGAGCCCGACGAGATCGCCGTCGACCCGACCGTGCCACCGCCCGCCGATTCCGTCGTCGAACCCCGCGTGCCGTCCGAGCTTCCCCGGCAGGAGCGCACCCCCGGCCACAAACAGGAGCAAGTGGACCACGCCGTGGAGGAGTTGACCCAGGCCGAGCCGCCCGAGGCGATCCACCGCAAGGTCGGCGAGGCGGCCGAGCGGATCGACCGCGCCGCGCCGCGCACCCGGCGCCGGGCGCAACGGATCGCGGCCGCCGTGGCCGACCGGGCCGAGTCGGCCGAGGACGCGGTCCGCGACCGGGCCGACCAGGCCAAGGAGACCACCCGACACAGGACCGCGCAGGCCAAGGAGGCCGCCGTGCACCGCGCCGAACAGGCCAAGGAGACCGCCGGACATCGCGCCGAACAGGCCAAGGAGGCCGTCGAGCGCCGGGCCGAGCAGGTCAAGGAGGCCGCCGGCCACCGGGCCGAACAGGCCAAGGAGGCCGTCGAGCGCCGGGCCGAACAGGCCAAGGAAGCCGCCGGCCACCGCGCCGAACAGGTCAAAGAGGCCGCCGGCCACCGCGCCGAGCAGGTCAAGGAAGCCGCCGGCCACGGCGCCGCCCGGGCCCGCGAGGTGGCGGGAAACCGGGTCGGCCACGCCAAGGACCGCACCGTCGAGGTCGGCCACGCGGCCGGCAACCAGCTCTTCGACCACACCCCCGACCCGCTCCGGCACGCGAGCCTGGCCGGCGCGGCGGAGGTCCGCAGCCGTCCGATCCCCGCCGCCATCGCCGCGGCGACGACCGTCCTGGTCCTGATCTGGGCGCTCCGCAGGTCGCGCCGATAGGGACGAGGGCGCGACGACCCGCCGGCACCCGGCTCCCGGGCGCTCAGCCGGCCGCCGCCTCCCGCGTCCACATCCGCAACACCCGTCGGGTCGCCTCGTCCGCGCCGGGCCCGTACCTCGCGGGCGCCGTCGCGGCGATCGCGACCCGTACGTCCGCCTCCGACCGCCCCGCGCCCCGCGCGTACTCGGCCGGCAACGCGGCATTGAGCTCCGAGGCCGACTCCGGCTCGGCCGCGTGGGCCAGGATCAACCCGGTCAGGTCCTCGCCCGGCAGCCCGTAGCCCACATGCGACCAGTCCAACAGCACGAAGTCCTCCTCCCGCGCGATCAGATTCACCGGACGCAGATCCAGGTGGCACGGTACGTACGGCAGTTCGGCGGCGCGTTCCGCCAGCGGTCCGACCGGGGACGGGGGTTCGAACAACCAGAGCGGTGCGTCCGGGCGCGGCGCGGCCTGCGCGGCGCCGAGTCGGCGGGCGAAATCGATCCATCGGGGCAGGTCCCACGTGGTCCCGGACCGCCCTCGCACGTAGTCGAGCCACAGCGCCACCGACCCGTCCGGTCGCCGGTCGGCCCGCAACGCCCGGGGCGCGGTCAGCCCGAAGGCGGCGTACACGGTGGGCGCGAAGCCGCTCTCGTACGCCTCGACCTCACGGGCCCAGTAGCGCGGATTGGCGGACGCCGTACCGTCCGGCGTCGCGAGTTTGAGCACCGCGTCGGCGCCGCTGCCGCGCACATGCCAGACGTCGGAGTGCGCGGACAGCGGCGCGGCGCCCAGCGGGGAGCCCAGTTCGGGCGGTACGGATTCGATACGCACCGGCGGCGGCGCGGGGGGCTCGCTCAGGGTCGCCTCCGGGACGGTGCGCCTGTGGTCAACGAAGGACCGGGGCTCGGGGCGGGCGTCGGCGACCGATGTGGTGCCGGTAGGCGATCGGCGAATCGGGGCGGCGGGCGTGCCGGGCCCGTCCCGATCGCACGGTGTGCCCGGTCGGTCGAGGCACGGCGGGCAGCGCGACGGTGGGCAGCACGGCGGCGGTCGCGGTGGCGGGTTCGACCGCCGGTCGTGTGGTCGGCGGTACGGGTGTCGGATTCGGCAGGGCCTGGGGCCCCAACATGTGGTCCTCCAGCCAGGCCAGCCCGGGTATCAGCAGGAACATCACAATCAGTGCAAGCAGGGCGAGAACCAAGTACATGACGTCCGCCTGGGGGTGAGCGTGTCCGGGCCGTAGTGAGCCCCTAGCCGGTTGGGGTCGGCGCAAACGTGACGGTTAGGCAACGGGCCCGTCGTCCCAGGTCCGGAGATGATCGCTTCTGATCAACGGCTGAGCCGTGTGGGTGACGCCTCAAGGCGCCCTTCAGGGTGTCGTTCCAGGTGTCGTTCCAAGTGTCGTTCCAGGCGCGGTGATCACCCGACCGAAGCCCTCGACGCCGCCCCGCCGCTCCTGACAGCCTGGCCGCATGGCGAACGACGGCACCACGCTCGACTGCGACGCGATCCTGTTCGATCTCGACGGCGTGCTGGTGGACTCCCATCCCCTGATCGAACGCATCCTGCGCGCCTGGGCGCGCGACCGCGGCGTCGACCCGGACGTGGCCGTCGCGGCCTCCTACGGGCGGCGGGACATCGACCTGGTCCGCGTGGTCGCCCCCACCCTGGACGCCGAGGTCGAGGCGGCCTGGATCGTCGAGCGCGAGGAGCGGGACTTCACCGGCATCCGCCCGATGCCCGGCGCGGTCGGTCTGCTCGCCGCGCTGCCCGCGGCGCGCTGGGCCATCGTCACGTCCGGCACCCGCCGGGTGGCCCGCGGCCGACTGCGTGCGGCGGAACTGCCCGAACCGGTGTACATGGTCACCGCGGAGGACGTCCGCGAGGGCAAACCGGCACCCGAGGGCTACCTGCGCGCGGCCGAACTGCTGGGCGTGCGGCCGGATCGTTGCCTGGTCGTGGAGGACGCGGAGAGCGGTGTGCGGGCCGCGGAGGCGGCCGGCATGCGGTGTCTGGGCATCGGCGCGGCCCTGGCCGAGGGCGAGATCGGCGCCGCGCTGGACGCGTGGGCTTCGGATCTGCGTCCGGTCGATCCCGAACTGGTCACGGCGGGACATGTCCGGCTGAACATTCACACGAATGGGTCAAACTAGGAACGCAACCTCTCGGGTCCCATTGGCGTCTACAAGGGTGCACGACTCGGGGAACATCCACATTTGGGTTTGGGTCGGAGAGGCACCACTCGATGAAGAAGACTCGTATATCCCTCGCGGTCACCGTGACCGCGATCCTGGCCTTGTCGGCCTGCAACTCCGGTTCGTCGAGTGACTCGAACGCCAAAGCCGGTGCGCAGTCGCCGCTGCCCGCCACCTCCTCGTCCGCACCGGTGACGCCGGCGCCCGAGAGCACCGCGCCGCCGACCTCCGCCGCGCCCACGACCGGCGCGCCCACCAGCGCCGCGCCCAGCTCCGCCAAGCCCGGCACGAGCAAGCCGGCCACCACCGCGACGAGCAAGCCGCCGACGAGCAAGCCGCCGACCACCAAGCCCGCCTCGCCCAAGCCGCCGGCCGCACAGGCCGGGCTGGACGAGCGGTGCCTGACCGGCCGGGCGATCTGCATCGACAAGCGCACCGACCGGCTCACCTGGGTGATCGACGGCCAGACCCAGTACTCCACGGCCGTGCGCTTCGGCTCGGCCGAGACGCCCACCCGTGAGGGCGCGTTCAGCATCAACTTCAAGAGCCGCGACCACGTGTCGACGCTCTACCACACGCCGATGCCGTTCGCGATGTTCTTCTCCGGCGGCCAAGCCGTGCACTACTCGGCCGACTTCGCCGCCAACGGCTACAACGGTGCCTCGCACGGATGTGTGAACGTCCGGGACAAGGGCCTGGTGCAGCGGCTCTTCAACGAGACCCGGGTCGGCGACAAGGTGATCGTCTACCGCTCGGTCAAGAAGTAACCGCGACGACTCGACGATCGGCCACCGCCCGGCTCCGACGACCGAGCGGTGGCGACCCGATCAGCGCTCGCGCGGCGAGCGCACCGTCTTGAACTCCGCCGGTCCGGCGCCCATCTCGAACGTGCCGTCCGGGTGCAGCATCGGGCGGCGCTCCTGCATCAGCTTCGAGTACTTCTCCACGTGCTGGATCGAGACGCCGTCGGGGTCGGTGAAGTCGACCAGGGCGATGGCCACCCAGAACACCGCGCGCTTGTTGTTGAACAGCGGCACGTTCACGGTGGAGCCCTGGCCGTCGGTGACCTCGGCGTGCGCGCCGTAGGACTTGAAGCTGCCGAAGCCGTTCTCGACCGCGCTGTAGGCGCAGATCAGCACGTAGCCCTGCTCGTCGGGCCGGGTGATCCGGACCGTCTCCCGGCCGGGGACCCGCGAGTCGCCGTCCAGTTGGATGTACGGCGCGGCGGTCAGGCTGCCGAGTTCGCGGTAGTAGATCACCCCGTCCTTGTCGCCCTTCTTCGCACCCACCTTGGACCTGGGCACGAACAGCGCGTAGAGGTCCAGGTCGGCGCCGGTCTTGCGGCGCGCGTCGTCGCCGCCGTCCCAGACCAGGGACGCGGTGACGGTGATCGAGCGATCGCCCTTGTCCATGTTGATCGTCGCCCGGCCGCCCTTGGCCAGGTCGACCCGGCCGAGCGGCTCCTTGGCCATCGAGATCGGCGCGGGCGCGGCCGGCGCGGGGGGCGCGGCGGGCTCCTTGACCATCACATGCGCGGGCGCGACGGGCGCGGGGGTCGGCTCCGGTTCCGGCTCGTCCTCGACCGAGATGCCGAAGTCGGTGGCCAGCCCGGCCAGCCCGCTCGCATAACCCTGACCGACCGCGCGCACCTTCCACGCGTCGCCGCGGCGGTACAGCTCGACCAGGACCGCGACCGTCTCGCCGCCCGCGAACGCGTCCGGCGTGTAGCCGATCCGCGCGTCGCCGGACACGGTGACCGCACCCAGGCCCGGCACCTGGCCCAGGGTCATCTCCGGGCGATCCGCGTCCGAACTCACCACGACCACCACGCGGGCGATGTCGGCGGGCAGCTTGGCCAGTTCGACACTGACGTGGGTGGTTCCCGAGGGGCCGGCCGCCGTGCGCACCGCGCCGTCGCCGCCGACGGGATTGTTGAAGAAGACCAGATCCTCGTCGGTGCGCACCTTGTGCGCGTCGGTCAGCAGCACGGCGGACACGTCCACGACGTCGGTCGAGCCCCACCCGATGGAGACCTCGGCGCGGTCGCCGGTCAGGGGCGCGTTGGCGCCGGTGGGCAGCGTGACGTCGGACATGGAGGGCCCTCCCGCGTTGGACAAAGGCGCCGTTTCGCGCCCTGATCAGGGGAACGACCCTCCCGCCGACGACGTTCCGCAAACCGGGAACTTTCCCCAAGCAGAGGTAAAGCCCCAGCCGGCGGCGTCCCTCGGGGGCGACTCAGCCCCCGGACACCACCCGGTCGAACAACTTCCTGGCTTCGGCGAAGAACGCGGGCGCCTGCTCCGGGCCGGTACAGAACACCTGGATCGGCAGGTGCACGGCGGTCGCACCGGCGGCGATCACCTCGGGCGCGCCGGCCATCGTGGCGGCCAGGTCGAACCGCCCGGCGTCGTCCTTGACCATCGGCAGCGGGCCCTGCACACGCAGCGCCTTCGGGTCGCGACCGGCCGCGGCGAGCGCCTCGCGGATGCGGAGCACGTCCCGGGCCATGTCGGCGGTGGACAGGCCCATGATCGGAATCCAGCCGTCGCCGCTGTGCACGATCCGGTCCAGATTGCGCTTGTTGAGGGTGCCGCCGATCCACAGCGGCACGCCGCCCGCCTGTACCGGCTGCGGCGCGCAGTAGACGTCGGTGAAGTTCACCGTCTCGGAGGCGAAGGACGCGGGCAGGTCGGTCCACAGCGCCTTGCACGCGGCCAGCGTGTCGGTCAGCAGTCGTCCCCGGGCGTCCCAGTCCAGGCCGGCCGCGTCGTACTCCTCGCGCTGCCACCCGGTGGCCACGCCCAACTCCAGGCGTCCGCGCGAGATCCGGTCCAGCGTCGCGGCGGTCTTGGCGAGCAGGGTGGCGCTGCGCAGCGGGGCGACCAGGATGCCGGTGGCCAGGCGCACGTTGGAGGTGACGGCGGCGATCGCGGCGAGCAGGGTGAGCGGCTCGGGCCAGGCGGCCTCGGGCGGCGTGGGGAAGCGGCCCCACGTGTAGTTGTGCGTGTTGGGGCCCATCACCACGTGGTCGACCAGGACGATGCGGTCGATTCCCGCGTCGTCGGCGGCTCGGCCGACGTCCACGAAGCCGGGCCAGTCGTCGGCGGGCCAGGTGCCGAAGTTCGGCAGGCCGATGGAAAGTTGCACGTCGGTGGTCATGCGGATGCTCCGTCGGGTCGAGGTCGAGGTCGAGGTCGGTGCGGCCGAGGCGCGGCCGGGGCGTGGTCGAGGCGGGGCGGGGATTCCGGGGCCCGGGCGGCGGTTCAGCGCGATCCGGCGTACGGATCGCGGCCGGCCACCGCCGCGTCGATCACCGCGTCGCCGAACGCGGCCCGGGCGTACTTCTCGAAGGACGGCGCCCGGCGCAGCTCGTTGCCGCCGTCCACGGCCAGACTCTGGCCGGTGGTCCACGAGGATTCGGGGCCGGCCAGGTGGCGGACCGCTTCGGCGATGTCCTCGGGCAGGCCGGTGCGGCCCAGCGGCTTGTTCGCCACGAAGCGCGCGATCATCTCGGCGTCGCCGAAGATCCGGGCCTCCTCGTGCGAGCGCACCAGGCCGGGACGGACCGCGTTGACCCGGACGCCGGCCGCGCCCAACTCGTCCGCGGCGGCCCGGACCAGTGCCTCCAGGCCCGCCTTCCCGGCCGCGTAGCCGCTCAGGAACGGCATGGTGAGTTTGGCCGCGGTCGAGGACACGCACACGATCGCGCCGCCGCCGCGCGCGGCGATCACGGGCGCGGCGTACTTGATCGCCAGGAACGCGCTGTGCGTGTTGCGCCGCAGGTCGGCCAGGAACGCGTCGTCGTCCATGGCCAGGATCGGCGCGGTGCCGCCGCCGCCCACGGTGGCCACGCAGACGGCGAGTTCGGGGCCCGCCGCCCGGACCGCGGCGCGGATCCCGTCGGTGGTGCAGGCGTCCGCCGCGACGACGCGCACCTCGGTGTCGGCCGGAGCCGAGGCGCGCAGTCGGTCGGCCGTCGCGGCGAGCACGTCGGGGCGCCGCGCGGTGAGCGTGACCGAGCAGCCGTCGCGCAGCAGCCGGGCCGCGCACGCGGAGCCGATGCCGCCACTGCCACCGGTGACCAGGGCCATCCGACCGGCCAGGATTGCGGGCATGGGCGGGTTCCTCCCGGGGTGAGCAGGGGAACTGACGACGTGTCAGTTCCGAGTCGACGTTACACCTCGAATCATTCGAGCTGTAACGAAGTTCGGCTAGAGTGTGGCCATGACCACGGGGGAAGGCGAGCTGCCGGGACTGACCGCGCTGCTCTACGCGGCCACCGCACGGCTGGACGCGCACTTCGCCGCGTGCGCCGGCGCGGTCGGCCTGACCGCGTCCCAGGCGAACGCCGTGCACGAACTCGCCGAGCCGCTGGGCATGCGCGAGCTGGGTCGGCGGATGTGCTGCGAGCCACCCAACGTGACGTTCGTGGTGGACCGCCTGGAGGAGCGCGGCCTGGTCGAACGCCGGCCGCACCCGGGGGACCGCCGGGCCAAGCTGATCGCGCTCACCGCCACCGGCGCCGAGCTGCGCGAGCGCCTGTTCGCCGCGCTGGCCTGCGATCCGCCGCTGACCGGCCTGCCGGACGCCGACCGGCGCGCCCTGCGGGTGCTGCTCGACCGGGCGTTGCACACGTGACGAGGCCCGCCCTGGTTCTCGGCGACCCGCGCGACTAACCTGACGCCCCATCAGAGAGTGCGGCGCCGCTCATCCCGGCGACGCCGGGGACAGGAGTACGGCATGGCTGTGTTCGCGCTGCGTTTCGACTTCCGCAATCCGGCTTTCGCCGGGACGAGCATGGGGGAGCGCTACGCGGCGGCACTCGACATGGTCGAATGGGCCGATCAGCGCGGGTTCTTCATGGTCACGCTGTCCGAGCACCACGGCTTCGCCGACGGCTACCTGCCCGCCCCGCTCCAGTTCGCCGCCGCGATCACCGCGCGCAGCCGGAACATGGGCGTGACCATCGCGGCGATACCCGCGCCGCTGCACGACCCGCTGCACCTGGCCGAGGAACTCGCGGTGCTCGACCTGCTCAGCCAGGGCCGGGTCAACGTGGTGCTCACCAACGGCTACGTCGACACCGAGTTCGCGATGTACGACGTGCCGATGCGCGAGCGGGCCAAGCGCACGGTGGAGACCGTCGAGACGCTGCGCAAGGCGTGGACGGGCGAGGAGTTCGAATTCCGCGGCCGGACCGTGCGGGTGACCCCCGAGCCGTTCCAAAAGGGTGGCCCGCCGATCATCCTGGGCGGCAGCGTCGAGGCCGCCGCCCGCCGCGCCGCGCGCATCGCCGACGGGTTCATGCCGTCCAACCCGGCGATCTGGGAGTTCTACCGGGACGAGAAGGTCAAGCTCGGCGAGGAGGACCCGGGTCCCTACTTCGGCGGCGACACCAGCTTCTTCCATCTCTCGAACGAGCCGGACCGGGACTGGGACAGGATCGCGCCGCACGCGCTGCACGAGGTCAACGCCTACGGCGAGACGATGGCCGCGGCGGGCACCGCGGGCGTGGGCGGCTATGCGAGCGTCACCGACGCCGACGCGCTGCGCGCGGGTGGGCAGTACCGGGTGATCACCCCGGAGACCCTGGTGGCCGAGCTCAAGGCGCAGGGCGACGCGGCGTTCGCGATCCTGCACCCGATGATGGGCGGCATCCCGCCGGAGCTCGCGTGGGAGAGCCTGCGCCTGTTCGAGAACGAGGTGCTCCCGAACCTGTAGGCACCGCGGCCGTGCCGCGCACCCCGACACCGCGGTCGGGGCGCGCGTCGCGGCCGAATCGGGCGCGCGTCAGTGGTGCGGTGCGCCCGCGACGAAGTCCTTGGTGTGGTCCCACCACGTGCGCCGGTCGGGCGGGAAGCGGCGCAGCGAGCGAGCCAGCTTGGTGTCCGCGTGCGGCGAGGTCCGCCCCGGGCCCTCCTTGTACCGCCAACGCGCCCAGGGCGACTCCGGCTTGGCGATGCGCAGCGCCGACACCATCGCGACGAACGGTACGAACACCCCGATCAGCCCGGTGGCGACCTTGCCCTTGGCCAGCGCGCACAGGGCGAAGGCCAGATTGAACACGACCACCGTCGCGGCCACCGGCTTGCTGTCGCCGTCGCCGAGGCCGAGCGGGTTGGCGCCGACGAACAACAACAGGCCCATCGCGGCGGTGATCAACACCGCGTCCACCGACTTGCGGCCGTCCGCCGCCCAGTACACGTCGTCCAGGTGCACGAGCAGCGCGAACTCGTCCAGCGTCAGCGCGGCGCCCATCCCGAAGAGCCCGGCGAGCACCTGTCGCAGCGCGCCGCCCGGTTCGTAGGCGAACTCCAGCGCGCCCGCGATCAGCATCAGGAAGATCCCGTACACCTGATGGTGCACGTGCACCTTGCCCACCATCATGTTTCGGAACGGGCCCTTGCCCGCACGGATCAACCGGGTGATCAGGCGGGTCACCGCGAACGTGAAGATGAAGGCGACGAGCATCCAGCCGACGCCGTGTGGCCCGGCCTCGGCGTCGCCGGCCAGTCGCGCCGTGGTCGAGATCCAGCCTTGGTGGTGCACAAACCGTCCCTGCTCGCGATTCCCGTGTGAGGAGGATTGTCCATGATCGAATGGACCGAATGGCGCCACTGCCGCACCGGCACGATGGCGACCGGATCGAATCGAGGTTAGGACGCACATGGCCCTCCCCACGACCTCCACCGAGGTGACCTTCCCGGCGGGCGCGATCACCGGCGACGCGCCGATCCTGGCCGCGCCCGTGTTGCCGGACGGGCGGACCGCCCTGGTGGTCGCCAGGACGCCGTTCCACCCGCTGGACCACACCTGGCCGGACCAGCCCGCCGACACCGGAGTGATCCGGGTGGCGGGCGCGGAGCTGACCGTGTCGGACTGTGTCACCGGCGCCCTCGGCCCGGCCGGCGAGTTCGCGGTGGGCGAGGCGATTCCGGTCCGGCGCGGCGACGAGGACTGGTCCTGGCTCGTGCTGCACGTCCTGGACCGGGCCCCGGGCGATCCCGGCGAGCTGGTCGGGGCGCGTGCCGAGTTGGCCGTGGACGCCGACCGTCGGGCCGCGCTGAGCGCCGCGCACACCTCGTGCCATCTGCTGGCGTTCGCGCTCAACGCGGTGCTCGCGCCGCGCTGGCGCAAGGAGGTGCGTACCGACAGTCTCGGCCGCCCCGACTTCGACAACCTGGCGATCACCTCGTCCCGGATGGACGAGGGCGGCAGCCGCGACGACTACCGGATCGGCAAGTCGCTGCGCAAGAAGGGCTTCACCGCGGACGGCCTGGCCGCGGAACTGCCCGGCATTCGCGACGAGGTCGAGGCGTTGTTGGCGCAATGGCTGAAAACCGATGCCGAGGTGCGGATCGAGGTGCCCGGCCCGGCGCTCACCGCCCGTCGGGAGTGGCACTGCGGCCTGCCGGACGGCGACGCGCACATCGCGTGCGGCGGTTCGCACCTGGGTCGGCTCGGCGAGCTGCGCTCCCTGGGCATCGACCTGAGCATGGACGAGGACGGCGCACTCGTCGCGCTGACCCGGCCCGAGCGCGGCTGATCCCGTCCCGAGGAGCGTCGCCTCGGCCGGTCGGGAACCGGTCCCACGATGCGGACGTTACCTTCGGAAGGAATTCTCTTTGCCTAACCATGACCTGGTCGGGGGACTTCCGACGTCCGCCATCACCCGTTCCAGGAGGCTCGCGCCGTGAACACCATCGCCCTGGGTCCATCGTTTCTGGACCCCGACAAACTGATCTCGACGTTCGGTTTGATCGGCATCCTGGTGATCGTCTTCGCCGAGTCGGGGCTGTTGATCGGCTTCTTCCTGCCGGGCGACTCGCTGTTGTTCACCACCGGACTGCTGGTCTCGGACGGCAAGTTCTCCCAGCCGCTGTGGCTGGTGTGCCTGCTGCTGTGGGCCGCGGCGGTGGCGGGCGACCAGGTCGGCTTCCTGTTCGGCCGCAAGGTGGGGCCGTCCCTGTTCAACCGGCCCGATTCGCGGTTGTTCAAGCGCGAGAACGTGGCGAAGGCGCACGAGTTCTTCGAGAAGTACGGGCCGCGCTCGATCGTGCTGGCCCGGTTCGTGCCGATCGTGCGCACCTTCACCCCGATCGTCGCGGGTGTGGCCGCGATGAAGTACCGCACGTTCGTGGTCTACAACGTGATCGGCGGCCTGCTGTGGGCGGTCGGGGTCACCCTGCTCGGCCACTCGCTGGGTCAGGTGGGCTTCGTCCGGGACAACATCGAGTTCATCCTGATCGCGATCGTGCTGATCTCGGTGGTCCCGGTCGCGATCGAACTCCTGCGCGCCCGTTCGGCGTCGCGCAAGCGGACCGCGGCGGACCGGCCGGAGTCGGCCCCGGGGCGCGGTCGGCACCGCGCGAGCGACGACCGGCCGGACGCGGAATCGGGTCCGCGGCGCTGAGCCGTACGGGTCGGTCCCGGCCGCCAATAGAGTTCACGCCATGCGCGCTCAACTTCTGGCCCGGGCAACCCTGCCGTCCCTGTGGAGTCTCGACCGCATCCCCGGTGCGGCGGCCTGGCTCGCGCACGGGGTGGACGGTTCGCTCGTCGTGCTCGACGACTCGCTGAGCACCGTGTGCGAGGTGCGATTGCCCGAGGATTGGCGGGGTGGCCACTCGGTCACCCCCGACCTCGGGTACTTCGTCGCCTCGGCACCCGATCGAGTGGTGGTGTTGGACGGACAGGGGCGCGAGGTGTGGGCCCATCCGCACACGCCGTGGGAGCCCGAGGAGGCCGGCTCCTGCGCGGTCACCGCGGCCGGGATCTGGGCGGTGGTGCGCACCGCCGAGGGTGACCGATGCGTGCTGCTGGACGGCGCGGACGGCAGTGCGCTCGCGGCCTGGCCGCTGGATCCGGCCACCGTCGGCTCCGAACTGATTCCGCATCCCGACGGTGTGCACGTGGGCCTGGCCGCGTCGCACGCCGACGACGCGTACCGGGTCTTCGTGCTCGGCACGGACGCCCCGGACCGGGTGGCCGAGGTGCCGCCGGGGGAGAGCCGGGTGCTCACCGACGTGCACGGCTCCGGTCGGATGATGCTCACCACGCCGATCGAGGCGGGCCCGCTCGCGCTGGTGCGCTACCCGGACGGCGCGGTGATAGCGGCCCGGCCGGGGGAGCAGGTCTTCCCGGACCCGGACGAGGTGTTCGACATCTACGCCGGCTTCGTGCGCCGCGACCTGGTGCTCGCGGCCTCCTCGGGCGAGCGGCACGTGTTGTTCTCGGTGCCGGACCTGCGGGCGATCGCCGAGGTCGAGTATCCCGAGGACGCGCCGCGCGAATGGCTCGTGGTGCGCTCGGACGGCGTCTGGCTGACCGCCGACGCGGAGTCGGGCGCGGTGTGCATGTGGTCGCTGGAGCAGTCGGCGGCGGTCGGCTGAACGCACGACCGGGCGTGATCGGGGCGCGTTTTCGGCCGGCCGGGTCGCCGCGCCGCCGAGACCCGGGTGCGGGACTGATGTTCGAGTGACTCCCGAGGGATAAGCCCATTAGCGGGAAATATGTCGCTTATGGTGCAATTGTGAACGCCGGTCGTTAGGTTGGGAGATCTGCCCGGAACCGGGATCCCCGGTTCTCTTCGGTGCCCGCCGCTTGGAGGGAGACCGCATGCCTGGACCGTTCATCCGCGCCGCAGTCCCTGCCGGACTCGCCGCCGTTCTCGTTTTCACGATCACCCCCGCCGCCCTCGCCGACGACCCCGCAGGCTCCGCCTACCCCGGTGCCGACCAGGTCCGCCAGGCCCGGGACGCGGTCACCGGCAAGGTCGACGACATCGGTCGGATCGAGGCCGAACTCGACCGCGAGACAACCGATCTCGGGCGCCTGGACGTCCGCGCCGAGGCCGCCGTCGAGGCGTACGACGGGGCCGTGGTGCTGCGCGGGCAGGCCCGGGAGGGGCCGTGGTCGCCGACGGATACCTGCGTACGGCGGACGCCCGGCTGACCCGCTCCCGGGACGAACTCGGCCGGCTCGCCGCACAGACCTACCGGATGGGCGGCGGCGCGCGACTGGGCACCTTCCAGGCGGTGTTGGGCGCCGACTCGCCCGCCGACCTGCTCTCCCGCATGGAGGGCATCCGGCGGATCTCGCAGGACGGCGAGGACACCCTGCACCGCGCCACCATCGCCGTCCGGGACGCGGCGAGTGCCAGGACCGATGCCGAACACACCGCGGAGACGGCCACCCGAGCCGCCGAGGCGGTCCTCGCGGCCAAGGAGCGGGTCGAGGCCGAACTCGCCGAGCAGCAGCACCGCGTCGGCGAGGTCGCCGCCCGGCGCACCGAGTTGCTGAGCGAACTGGCCACGCTGAAGCAGACCTCGGTCGACCTGGAGACGCAGCGTCGGGACGGCCTGGAGGCCGAGGCCCGGCGCCGCGCCGAGGAGGAGGCCCGGGCCCGGGCCGAGGCCGACGCGGCCCGCGAGGAGGCCGACCGACAGGCCGAGCAGGCGCGGGTGGTGCGCGAGGCCCGGGAGCGGGAGGCGGGCAAACCCACGAGGACGAACGCGCCGGCCAAGCCCGCCGATGGCCCCGACCCGGTGACCGCGACCCGACCCGCCCCGCCCGCCAAGGCCCCCGCGGCCGACGGCGCCGGCGCGGCCACCGCGATCGCCTACGCGAAGGCGCAACTGGGCAAGCCCTACGTCTGGGGCGGCGAGGGCCCAGGCGGCTACGACTGCTCGGGCCTGGTCATGCAGGCGTGGCGCAAGGCGGGCGTGACGATGACCCACTTCGCCGCCACGCAGTACTTCGAGAGCACTCCGGTGTCGTACCGGAACCTGCGCCCGGGCGACCTGATCTTCTGGACCGAGACCAAGAGCGCCTCCGACATCCACCACGTCGCGATGTACCTGGGCGGCGGCCGGATGATCCACGCGCCGCGCACCGGCGACGTGATCAAGATCAGCAACATGTTCTACATGGGCACCCCGGACTACTACGCCCGCCCGTCCTGACCCTGTCCCCGACCGCCGCAGTGCTCGACCGCTCGACCGTCACGACGACGAAACGCCGTCGCCGGCGGCCACCTTCGCGGGTGGCCGCCGGCGACGGCGTTCGTTCGAGGGGCTACCGGGTCAGTGGTGACCCTGCTCGGTGAGCCGCTTGCGGGACGCCTCGACCTCGGCCTCGGCCTCGTCGCGGCCGACCCAGTTGGCACCCTCGACCGACTTGCCCGGCTCCAGGTCCTTGTAGACCTCGAAGAAGTGCTGGATCTCCAGCCGGTCGAACTCCGAGACGTGGTGGATGTCACGCAGGTGCTCCACGCGCGGGTCCGTGGCCGGCACGCACAGGACCTTGTCGTCGCCGCCGGCCTCGTCCGTCATCCGGAACATGCCGATCGCGCGGCATCGGACCTGGACGCCCGGGAAGGTCGGCTCGTCCAGCAGCACCAGCGCGTCCAGCGGGTCACCGTCCTCACCGAGGGTGTCCTCGATGAAGCCGTAGTCCGCCGGGTAGCGCGTCGACGTGAACAACATCCGGTCGAGCCGGATGCGGCCCGTCTCGTGGTCCACCTCGTACTTGTTGCGCGATCCCCGGGGGATCTCGATGGTGACGTCGAACTCCAAGGCTCCTCCATAGTGCTGCGCCGGGACCGTTGCCGGGACCGTTAGGGTCGTTCTGTCCGCGAGGCCGAACCCGGCACAGGTCCCGGACAGAACCTGATCTGATCTCAGTGTCTCGCATGGCCGGTGGTCCGGCGGAAGGGGATGGTCTCGCGTGGCCGGCACAAGGAGCAAAGCGATCGCCGCAGTCCTGGCGGCGATCGTGCTGGCCGTGCTCACCACGCTGGTGCACGAGTCGTGGAAGGGTGAGCCCCTGGCGGCCCGCGCCGATCCGACGGGCGGCCGGGTCGCGAGCGCGCAGCCGGTGCTCGCGCCGGTTTCCGGCAATGCCACCGGCGCCGTGCCGACCGAGGCCGGCATCCGGGCCGCGCTGGATCCGTTGGCCAAGGCGACCGCGCTCGGCGCCCCGCCCGCGATGGCCGTCGTCGACGCGCTGACCGGCAAGGCGCTGTACGGCGCCAACCAGGACCGCGCGGCAACTCCCGCGTCCACCACGAAGATCACCACGGCGGTGGCCGCGCTCACCGCACCCGGCCCGAACCACCGGATCGCCACCCGGGTGGTGCCCGGCGGCACGCCCGGCACCATCGTGCTGGTCGGCGGCGGCGACCCGACGCTGACCGCGCTCGACGGCAACCAGTACAACAGCGCCTTCCGGCCCGCCCGACTGTCCGACCTGGCCGAGTCGACCGCGACCGCGCTCAAGGCGACCGGCACCACCCAGATCAAGCTCCAGTACGACACCACCCTGTACACCGGCCCGGCCCTGCACGCGATCGGCGTCAACGAGAACATCGCCCCCGTCGTGTCGCTGATGGTCGACGAGGGTCGGGTGGACCCGACGGTGGTCGGCAAGGAGAGCAACCGGGTGTCGTCGCCGGGCATCGACGCCGCGAAGAAGTTCGCCGCGATGCTCAAGACGGCGGGCATCACCGTCGACGGCACGCCCGCCGCGGGCACCGCGCCCGCCGGCGGCGCGCCCGCACTCGCCTCGGTCCAGTCCCCGCCGTTGTCCGCGATGGTCGAGCAGATGTTGACGGTCAGCGACAACGACCTGGCCGAAGCCCTGCTGCGGCAGGTCGCGATCGCCAACGGACAACCCGCGAGCTTCCAGGGCGGCACCGTCGCGGCGCGCAAGGTCCTGGAGGGCCTGGGCGTCACCTACGGGGCGTCCAACCTCAAGGACGGCAGCGGCCTGGACAAGGAGGACCGGCTCACCCCGCAGACGCTCGTGCAGACCCTCGCGGTGGCCGCGTCCGAACCCCACCCCGAACTGCGCTGGGCCCTCACCGGCCTGCCGATCGCGGGCTTCACCGGCACCCTGGCCGAGCGGTACGGCCCGAACAGCAGCGCCGCCGACGCGGCCGGCGTGGTCCGGGCCAAGACCGGCTCGTTGACCGGCGTCAGCACGCTGGCCGGCCTGGTCCGGGACCGGGACGGGCGACTGCTCGCGTTCGCGATCCTGGCCGACCGCTTCACCGGCGATCCCGACCCGGCCCGCGCGGCGATCGACCGGATGGCCGCCGCCCTGGCCGACTGCGGCTGCGGCACCGGCTGACCCGGCCGACCCGGCACAAAACCCGCTCCCGACCAAGTCACAGCCCCCGGTTCCTCTTTCGGGGCCGCGCCGAGCACGTAACGTGGCCGTATGACGAGCGGCAACGGTGCGGACATGATCGATTGGGACCTGGCCGTGGCGACGGCGAACCGGCTCGTGCGGCCGGGACCCGACGTCGGACGGGACGAGGCGCGGGCGGTCGTGGCGGAGCTGCGCGCGCACGCCAAGACGTCCGAGGGACACGTACGAGCGTTCACGGGACTCGATTCGGGCGACAACGACACCCCGGTTCTGGTGGTGGACCGACCGGGCTGGGCCCGGGCCAACGTGCAGGGCTTCCGGCACGTGTTGCGACCACTCCTGGACAAGGTCGAACAGCGCCGCGAGAGCGTGCCGGGCGGTGCCGCGCTGGGCACCGTGGGCGGCAAGGTGACCGGCCTGGAGCTGGGCACCCTGCTCGCGTTCCTGTCCTCGCGCGTGCTCGGCCAGTACGAGACCTTCGCGCCGCAGGCCCCGGGCGCGAGCGGGCGTGGCCCCGGGCGCCTGCTCCTGGTCGCGCCCAACATCGTCCAGGTCGAGCGCGAGCTGGGCGTGGACCCGCACGACTTCCGGTTGTGGGTGTGCCTGCACGAGGAGACCCACCGGACCCAGTTCACCGCCGTGCCGTGGTTGCGCGACCACCTGGAACAGGAGATCCACGGCTTCCTCGGGGAGACCGAGGTCGACCCCTCCGCGGTGCTCGGCCGGCTGCGCGAGGCGGTCTCCACGTTCGCGGGCGCGCGCCGCGCCGGCACCGAGGGCGACACGGACGGCGGCTCGCTGGTCGAACTCGTCCAGACGCCCGAGCAGCGCGAGATCCTGGGCCGGATCACCGCGGTGATGTCGCTCCTGGAGGGACACGCCGACTTCGTGATGGACGGAGTCGGCCCGCAGGTCATCCCGACCGTGACGGAGATCCGGGAGAAGTTCGCCGAGCGGCGCGCCCAGGGCACCGGGCGGCTCGACCAGGCGCTGCGCAAGCTGCTCGGCATGGACGCGAAGCTGCGCCAGTACCGCGACGGCGAGCGGTTCGTGCGCGAGGTGGTCGGCCGGGTCGGCATGGAGGGCTTCAACCGGGTGTGGACCTCGCCGAACACGCTGCCCACCAAGGCCGAGGTGGCCGAGCCGGGCCGCTGGGTGGACCGGGTGCACGGCAAGGCGGGCGCCGCCGGCGCGCCGACCGAGGGCCCCGCCGACCCCGGGTGAGAGTCGACGCCCGACACCCGACGCGGCGCCGGTACGCGCCGCGCCGGGCCCGCGCCGGCCCGCCCGCGTCCTCATCCGGGCGACATCCGGTGGTGTCTGCGGCCCGGGGCGCTTCGGGTGACGTAGCGTGGGCGAACCAACTCTCTTCGGCATTCCTCGCGGCGGCCGCGACCTCCGCGAACCGGCCGAACCGGACGTGCAAGGAGGTGTCGTCGAGCCGTGGGACCCCATCCCGCCGTGGCCGCCACCAGGCTGGCCGTCCGCAAGACCCTGCGCGAGCTGCAACCGGGTGACCTGGTCCTGGTGGCCTGCAGTGGTGGTGCGGACTCGTTGGCGCTCGCAGCGGCCACCGCGTTCGAGGCCCCGCGGGCGGGTCTGCGTGCCGGAGCCATCACCGTCGACCACGGTCTCCAGGCGGGCTCCACCCGTCGTGCCGTGGATCTGGTCGCCCGACTGCGCGACCTGGGCCTGCGTCCGGTCGAGGCGCTCGGCGTCACCGTCGGCACCCGCGGCGGCCCCGAAGGCGCCGCGCGGCTGGCCCGATACACCGCCCTGGACACCGCCGCGCGGACGCACGGCGCCGCGCTGGTGCTGCTCGGGCACACCCTGGAGGACCAGGCCGAGACCGTGCTGCTCGGGCTCGCCCGAGGCTCCGGCGCGCGCTCGCTGGCCGGCATGCCGCCGCTGACCGGGCACTACCAGCGCCCGTTCCTGGAGCTGGGCCGCGACATCACCCGGCAGGCGTGCGTCGCGCAGGACCTGCTGCCCTGGGAGGACCCGCACAACGCCGACCCCGCCTACACCAGGGCACGGGTGCGGCACGAGGTGCTCCCGGTGCTGGAGAAGGCGCTCGGCCCCGGAGTGTCCGAGGCGCTGGCCCGCACCGCGCGCCTGTTCCGCGACGACGCCGAGGCGCTCGACCAGTGGGCCGACCGCGCCCAGGCGGACGTCACGCACGACGACGGCGAACTGGAGGTCGCCGGGCTGGCCGAGTTGCCCGCCGCGGTCCGCCGTCGGGTATTGCGCCGCACGGCCGTCGGCGCGGGCAGCCCCTCCGGGGCACTGTTCGCCCGACACGTGGAGGCGGTGGAGAAGCTGGTCATCTCGTGGCACGGCCAGGGGCCCATCCACCTGCCCGGGGGCGTCGAGATACGCAGACGGTGTGGCAGGCTTCTCTTTCACCGGCCGGCTCAATCCTGACCGGTGACCGCGGGGCTCAGTCGAAAACTTCGTAGTAAGGCATGTGGTGGACGAGAAGGACATGGGCGCCGACCTCGAAAGGGTCCTCGTCACGCAGGAGGAGATCGAGGCGAAGCTCGTCGAGCTCGCCGAACGGATCGACGAGGACTACCGGGGCCAGGACCTGCTCCTGGTCGGCGTGCTCAAGGGCGCCGTCATGGTCATGGCCGACCTCGCCCGAGCCGTGCACTCGCCGGTCAAGATGGACTGGATGGCGGTGTCCTCCTACGGCTCCGGCACCAAGTCCTCGGGCGTCGTGCGCATCCTCAAGGACCTCGACGCGGACATCGCCGGTCGGCACGTGCTGGTCGTCGAGGACATCATCGACTCGGGCCTGACCCTGTCGTGGATGCTCGCCAACCTCACCTCGCGAGGTCCCGCCTCGCTGGAGGTGTGCGCGTTCTTCCGCAAGCCGGAGGCCGCCAAGGTCGACATCCCGGTCAAGTACGTGGGCTTCGACATCCCCAACGAGTTCGTGGTGGGTTACGGCCTCGACTACGCCGAGCGCTACCGCAACCTGCCGTTCGTGGGCACTCTGGCCGAGCATGTATACGGTGGTTCGAAGCCGACCTGACCCGCTCGGACGCATGGATCACGGCTTCGGGTTTGCGCGATCGAGATCCTGTAACAGCATCCGGGAACAAGGGGAACGTTTCCCCTCGTTGGAGGGTGCGTCGGGGGTCGATTCACGAAGGCGCGCAAGGTGAGTGAACGCGCGGCGCGTTGACGTGCGGACGCCCGGTGTACCGTCTAACGCAGTGACATCCGATCAGCACGGGCGACCGTGCCGGGCGATACCGGACAGGCAACGTACCCGGGCGCCATAAGGCGTCCGGGTCAAAAGTCGGCAGGAGGGACGGGGCGTCTGCTGCCCCGCATCGATGGACGTCAAGCGCTATTTCCGCGGGCCGGTCATGTGGATCGCGCTGGCCGTCATTGCTGTGATCCTCCTGATGCAGCTCGTCTCCTCTTCGAGCGGCTTCAAGGGTGTCGACACCGGCAAGGCGATCCAGGCGATCCAAAACGACCAGGTCAAGTCAGCCAAGCTCATCGGCGGTAACGACCAGTCACTCGAACTCACCCTGATCGACGGGGTGAAGGTCGACAAGCACAACAAGATCAAGACTTCGTACATCGACGAGCAGGGCGTGGAGATCCAGCGCCTGCTCCAGTCCAAGTACGAGCAGGGCAAGATCCAGGACTCCTACACGGTCAAGCTCAGCAAGCAGAGCACGATCGTCAGCATCCTGTTCTCCCTGTTGCCGTTCGTGCTCATCGTCGTGGTCTTCCTGTTCCTGATGAATCAGATGCAGGGCGGCGGCTCCCGGGTCATGAACTTCGGGAAGTCCAAGGCCAAGCTGATCTCCAAGGACACGCCGAAGACGACCTTCGCCGACGTGGCCGGTGCGGACGAGGCGGTCGAGGAACTCCACGAGATCAAGGAGTTCCTCCAGGAGCCCGCCAAGTTCCAGGCGGTCGGCGCGAAGATCCCCAAGGGTGTGCTGCTGTACGGCCCGCCCGGAACCGGCAAGACCCTGCTCGCCCGCGCGGTCGCGGGTGAGGCCGGCGTGCCGTTCTACTCGATCTCCGGTTCCGACTTCGTCGAGATGTTCGTCGGTGTCGGCGCCTCCCGAGTGCGCGACCTGTTCGAGCAGGCCAAGGCCAACGCGCCGGCGATCGTCTTCGTCGACGAGATCGACGCGGTCGGCCGACACCGCGGCGCGGGCATGGGCGGCGGTCACGACGAACGCGAGCAGACCCTCAACCAGCTCCTGGTCGAGATGGACGGCTTCGACGTCAAGGGCGGCGTGATCCTGATCGCCGCGACCAACCGGCCCGACATCCTGGACCCCGCGCTGCTGCGCCCGGGCCGCTTCGACCGGCAGATCGCGGTCGACCGTCCCGACATGCAGGGCCGCTGGGACATCCTCAAGGTGCACGCCAAGGGCAAGCCGGTCACCGACGACATCGACCTCAAGGCGGTCGCTCGGCGCACCCCCGGGTTCACCGGTGCCGACCTGGCGAACGTGCTCAACGAGGCCGCGTTGCTGACCGCCCGCGCGGACGCCAAGCTGATCGACGCGCAGTCGATGGACGAGGCGATCGATCGGGTCGTGGCCGGGCCGCAGAAGCGCACCCGGATCATGAGCGACAAGGAAAAGAAGATCACCGCGTACCACGAGGGCGGCCACGCCCTGGTGGCCCACGCGCTGCCGAACACCGACCCGGTGCACAAGATCACGATCCTGTCCCGCGGTCGCGCGCTCGGCTACACGATGGTCCTGCCCGAAGAGGACAAGTACTCCACCACGCGCAACGAGATGCTCGACCAGCTCGCCTACATGATGGGCGGGCGCGCGGCGGAGGAGCTGGTCTTCCACGACCCGACCACGGGCGCCTCGAACGACATCGAGAAGGCCACCGGTCTGGCCCGCTCGATGGTCACCCAGTACGGGATGACCGAGCGGCTGGGTGCGATCAAGTTCGGCAACGACGGTGCCGAGCCCTTCCTGGGTCGTGAAATGGGTCACCAGCGCGACTACTCCGAAGAGGTCGCGGCTATCGTCGACGAAGAGGTCAAGAGGTTCATCGAGACCGCCCACAACGAAGCGTGGGAGATTCTCGTCGAGAACCGTGACGTGCTGGACAACCTGGTGCTGGAGCTGCTGGAGAAGGAGACCCTGGACAAGGCCCAGGTCGCCGAGATCTTCGCTCCGGTCACCAAGCGCCCGGCTCGTCCCGCGTGGACGGGTTCCAGCCGGCGTCAGCCGTCCAGCCGTCCCCCCGTGATGACGCCCCGCGAGCTCACACTCTCCGGTGGCGGCAGCGAGAATGGAATTCTCAACGGTGGCTCGACCTCTGCGACGGGCACCACGACGGGGTCCGGTGGGGCGGTAGCGCACCCCGAGCCGCCGTCCGATTCTCCGGAGAACTGAACGTGACGATCGACCCGGTCACCTTCGACGGTCGTACCGTGGGTGAGTTCGACCAGGATCGCGCCGAGCGCGCGGTTCGGGAGCTGTTGCTCGCGGTCGGGGAGAACCCCGACCGCGAGGGTCTCAAGGACACCCCGGCCCGTGTGGCCAGGTCGTACCAGGAGATCTTCGCGGGACTGCGGCAGGAGCCCGAGGACGTACTCACCACGACCTTCGACCTCGGCCACGACGAGATGGTCCTGGTCAAGGACATCGAGGTCTACAGCACGTGCGAGCACCACCTCGTGACTTTTCACGGGGTGGCGCACGTGGGGTACATCCCGTCGGAGGACGGTCAGATCACCGGCCTCTCCAAGCTCGCGCGCCTGGTGGACGTCTACGCCAAGCGTCCGCAGGTGCAGGAGCGGCTGACCACCCAGATCGCCGACGCGCTGGTGAACATCCTGCGCCCGCGCGGGGTGATCGTGGTGGTCGAGTGCGAGCACCTGTGCATGACCATGCGCGGCATACGGAAGCCGGGTGCGCGCACCCTCACCTCCGCCGTGCGCGGGCAGTTGCTGAACGCGGCCACGCGGGCCGAGGCGATGAGCCTGATCCTGAGCCGGTAGCGGTCGCACGGCGCACGGTCGCGGGTCGGTGGGGACACCGGCGACAAGTCGCGACGCAGTACTCGGGGGTTGACCGGGCAGCGCCCGGTCAACCCCTACTCTGTTCCCCATGACAGCGACGACCGGCCCGCGACATCGGGCTCCCGACCGCCCACCACGGGTGCGCGGCCTGCCCGAGTTCGGCCGGTGCGCGGTCATGGGGGTGGTCAATGTGACCCCCGATTCGTTCTCCGACGGCGGCCTGTGGTTCGACTCGAAGGCCGCGATCACGCGTGGGCTCGCGCTGCTCGACCAAGGGGCCGACCTGATCGACGTGGGCGGCGAGTCGACCCGACCGGGGGCCGGTCGGGTCGATGTGGACGAGGAACTGCGCCGGGTCGTCCCGGTGGTGCGCGAACTGGCCGCGGCCGGCGCGGTGGTCAGCGTGGACACCAC
This sequence comes from Embleya sp. NPDC020886, assembly GCF_044333915.1. Lineage (NCBI taxonomy): Bacteria > Bacillati > Actinomycetota > Actinomycetes > Kitasatosporales > Streptomycetaceae > Embleya > Embleya sp. NPDC020886. The sequence continues at coordinate 195,423 of NZ_JBIRRX010000008.1, forward strand.
CCGGGTCGAGGTCGCGAGCGCCGCCGTCGAGGCCGGCGCCAGGCTGGTCAACGACGTCAGCGGCGGGCTCGCGGATCCGGCGATGGCCGCCTACGTGGCCGACAGCGGGGTGCCCGTGGTGGTCATGCACTGGCGTGGGCACTCGCGCGGCATGCAGGAGCACGCGGTCTACGCCGACGTGGTCGCCGAGGTGCGCACCGAGTTGGCCGAGCGGATGGAGAAGGTGATCGCGGCCGGCGTGCACCCCGACGCGATCGTGCTCGACCCGGGCCTGGGCTTCGCCAAGACGGCCGCGCACAACTGGCCGTTGCTCGCCCACCTGGACGCGCTGCACGAGCTCGGTCGTCCGCTGCTCGTGGCCGCGTCCCGCAAGACCTTCCTGGGGCGGCTGCTCGCCGCCGAGGACGGCACACTGCGTCCGCCTCGCGGCCGCGACGACGCGACGGCCGCGGTCTCCGCGCTGGCCGCCGCCGCGGGCGCGTGGGCCGTCCGTGTGCACGAGGTGCCCGCTTCGCTCGACGCGGTCAAGGTGGCGGCTGCCTGGCAGGAGGCCCGATGAACCCGATTGACGATCAGACGTCGCCCGAGGCGGACGCGGTACGCGAGGTCAACCTCGCGCTGTGGACGGCCGTCGAGGAGGGCGACATCGACGCCCTCGGCGCGATCTGGGCCGACGGCCCCGACGCGCCCAGCGTGACGTGCGTGCATCCGGGGTGGCCCGCGTTGCACGGACGCGCGGAGATTCTGCGCTCGTACGCGCTGATCATGGCGAACACCGCGTATGTGCAGTTCTTCCTGACCGACGTCGAGGTCAAGCTGGCCGGCGAGGTCGCGGTGTTGTCCTGCACGGCGAACATGCTGACCGGGATGGCCGAGGAGGACGGCGGCGACGAGGCCGGGTTCGCGGGCGGCCGGGCGGTGGTCACCAACGTCTTCCGGCGCACTCCCGCGGGCTGGCGGTTGTGGCTGCACCACGCGTCTCCGGTGATGGCGGAGGTCGACGCCGAAGAGGAGATCTGACCGATCCCGATCGCTTCGATGCGTCGTTCGGGTGTCTTCGGGGCACCCGGCCGAGCGAACCTGTCGGGTTCGCTGGGTACATTCGTACCGCACAGAGGTGGTCCGGCCGTCGGCGCGACCGCCCCTCGACGGGTCGACAACCGAACGGTCGGGGTGCGCAGTGATGGGATAGCGCCGAGGAGGCGACTGATGCTGGACCGCGTCTCGCTGCGGGGACTGAAGGCCCGCGGCAACCATGGAGTGTTCGCGAAGGAACGCGACGAGGGCCAGACCTTCGTTGTCGACGTCGTGCTCGGGGTGGACACCCGTCCGGCCGCGCAGTCCGACGACCTCACCCTCACGGTGCACTACGGCGAGGTCGCCGAGGACGTGGTCGGCGTCGTCCAGGGCGACCCGGTCGATCTGATCGAGACGCTCGCGCAGCGGATCGCCGACGTGTGCCTGGCCCGCCCGCTCGTGCAGGAGGTGGAAGTGATCGTGCACAAGCCCGACGCCCCGATCACCGTCCCGTTCGACGACGTGACGGTGACCATCGTGCGAGGGCGGGACCGATGACCGACACCGTCGAGGAGCCCACGCGCGAACCGGTCCCGGAGCAGCCCGCCGAGACCGCCGGCCGGCGGATGCCGTCGACCTGGAGCCGGGTCGTGCTCGCGCTCGGCAGCAACCTGGGCAACCGCCTGGAAACCATCCAGGGTGCCATCGACGAGATCGCCGACACCCCGGGAGTGAGCCTGCTGCGGGTGTCCCCGGTCTACGAGACCGACCCCGTGGGCGGGCCCGAGCAGGGCACCTACTTCAACGCGGTGGTCGAGGTGCGCACGCTGCTCACCCCGGATCTGATCCTGGAGCGCGGCAACTCGATCGAGGAGGCGTTCCAGCGGGTCCGGGTCGAGCGCTGGGGACCGCGCACGCTGGACGTGGACGTGATCTGGTTCGAGCACGTGGTGCGGGACGACCCGCGCCTGACCCTGCCGCATCCGCGCGCGCACGAGCGTTCGTTCGTGCTCGCACCGTGGCACGACATCGACCCCGAGGCGGAGGTACCGGGCCACGGCCGGGTCGCCGACCTGCTCGCGCGGGTGGGCCTCGACGGGGTGCGTCGCCGTGACGACCTGGAGCTGACCGCAGACCGATGAAGCCCACGCGCCCGCTCGTCCTGCTCGCCCTCGCGCTGGGGGCGGGTGGCCTCGCGTATGCCGGAATCGACCTGTGGGACTCGCGCGGCACGCCGCCCGTGGTCCCGATCCTGGCCCCGATCGTGCTGTTGTGCCTGGCCGCGATCGCGTTGGCGACCGCGCTGTCGCTGCGTTCGCGGCTCAAGGCGCAGCGCGAGCGGCGGCCGAACGCCCGCCCGGTGGATCCGCTGGTCGCCGCGCGGGCGGTGGTCTTCGCCAAGGCCGGTTCGTTGGTCGGCGCGCTGGTGGTGGGCCTGTACGGCGGCTACGCGCTCTACCTGACCGGCTTCCTGGAGGTCACCGAGCGCTCGGCCCAGGCCCAGCGCTGTGCCTTCGCCGTGGGCGCGGGCCTGCTGCTGGTCGGCGGCTGCCTGTTCCTGGAGCGGATACTGCGCGTCCCCGAGGACCCCGAGGACAAGTAGCCCCGGGCCGGCCCGGGATTTCCCGTCAGCCCTCGATCGTGTCCAGCACGACCTCGGCCAACGGGATGTCCCGCTCCTCCGCACCGATCGAGCGCCGCAGGGCCTCGTGCAGCCGCGCCGGCGTGAGCACGCCCACGAACCGGTCCCCGTCCAGCACCGCGATCCACCCGGCGTCGTGCTGGAGCATCTCGCCGAACGCCTGCTTGAGCGAGGCGCGCACCGGCACCCAGGCCTCCATCCGGCGGGCCCGATCGCGCACCGTACCGCCGGTCGCGCGGTCGTCCACCCACCCGTGCAGGTTGCCCGCGTCGTCCAGCACCACGGCCCAGCGCGAGTCGGCCGCGCGCAGCTTCGCGAGCGCCTCCGACATCTGGTCGTCCAGGTGCACGACCGGCGGCAGTTCGAGGTCCTCGGGGGTGATCTCGGTCACCGACAGCCGCTTGAGGCCGCGATCCGCCCCGACGAAGTCGGCGACGTAGTCGTTGGCGGGCGCGCCGAGCACGCTGGAGGGTGTGTCGAACTGCTCGATGTGGCCGCCCATCGAGAAGACCGCCATCCGGTCACCGAGTCGCACCGCCTCCTCGATGTCGTGCGTGACGAGCAGGACGGTCTTCTTCAACTCCGCCTGAAGTCGCAGGAATTCGCTCTGCAGACGCTCGCGCACCACCGGGTCCACCGCGCCGAACGGCTCGTCCATCAGCAACACCGGCGGGTCGGCGGCGAGGGCGCGGGCCACGCCGACCCGTTGGCGCTGGCCGCCGGAGAGCTGGTGCGGGTAGCGGTCGCCGAGCCTGGCCGGGTCCAGGCCGACCAGCTCCAGGAGTTCGACGCCGCGAGCCCGGGCCTTCTTGCGGTCCCAGCCCAGCAGACTCGGCACGGTGACGGTGTTCTCCAGCACGGTGCGGTGCGGGAACAGGCCGCCGGACTGGATCACATAGCCCATCCGCCGGCGCAGCTTGACCGGGTCGGCCCGGGTGATGTCCTCGTCGTCCAGGAAGATCCGCCCCGACGTGGGTTCGATCAGCCGGTTGACCATCTTCATCGTGGTGGTCTTGCCGCAGCCGGACGGGCCGACCAGGGTGACCAGTTCGCCCGCGGCGACCTCCAGGGACAGTTCCGCGACAGCCTCGGTGCCGTCGGGGTACCGCTTGGTGACGCGGTCGAGCCGGATCATGGGGACCCTCCGGGGGCATGGCGGGCAATCGTGGCAGGTGTCCGGAGATCCGGGTGATTCCCGGCCCCCAAGGGTGGCAACGTACCCGGACGATCCCCTTCACACACCGGGTGTGTCGGCCGTCACGAGAATGTCCGTCCGACCGCTGGGGTACTGTCCGCCCGTGATTGTGGCCTCCGGTGACTGCCTGAAGCGCAACTCGTGGGTCTGCGGGAAGTACTTCGACGAGTACTCCGAGGAGATCACCACCGCGTTGCGCGAACACATCTATCTGACCGTCGTATCGGTGGCGATCGGTCTGCTCGTCGCGTTCCCGATGGCCCTCGCGGCCCGGCGTTGGCGACTGACCGGGAGCGTGCTGCTCGGCTCGACCACGATCCTGTACACGATTCCCTCGCTGGCGATGTTCGCGATTCTGCAGCCGTTCACGGGTCTGACCGAGACCACGGTGATCATCGGCCTGGTGTTGTACTCGCTGACCATCCTGGTGCGGAACATGCTCGCCGGTCTGCAGGCGGTGCCGCCGGATGTGGTGGAGGCGGCCAAGGGCATGGGCTACGGGCCCGGGCGGTTGCTGTTCCAGGTCGAACTGCCGCTCGCGCTGCCCGCGATCATGGCCGGCGTCCGGGTCGCCACGGTGTCCACCGTCGCGCTCACCACGGTCGGCGCGATCGTCGGCTCCGGCGGGCTGGGCAACCTGATCTACTCCGGCATCGACACGCTCTTCAAGGCGCAGGTGTTGACCGCGTCGGTGTTGTGCGTCGTGCTGGCCATCGTGGCCGACCTGTTGCTGCTCGGCGTACAGCGGCTGTCGACCCCGTGGGAGCGGGCCGGCGGGCGCAAGCGGCGACAGTCGGCGGTGCCCGCGCCGACGGCCGAGATCGACCTGAAGGCGGGGGCCTCGGCGTGAACGTGCTCGGCGACGCGTGGGACTGGTTGGCCGATGGCACGAACTGGAGCGGCGAGAGCGGGGTGTGGAATCGGCTCGGCGAACACGTCGTGCTGACCGTGGTGTGCGTGCTGGTCGCGGTGGTCATAGCGCTGCCGATCGCGCTGTGGCTGGGACATCTGGGCCGGGGCGGCACGCTGGCGATCAACATCTCCAACATCGGGCGGGCCATCCCGACGTTCGCGGTGCTGGTGCTGCTCGGGTTGAGTCCGATCGGCATGGGCGACACCGCGACGATCATCGCGCTCGTGTTGTTCGCCATCCCGCCGGTGCTCACCAACGCCTACGTCGGCATGCGGGGAGTGGACCGGGACGTGGTCGAGGCGTCGCGCGGCATGGGCATGACGGGCGGGCAGATGTTGTTCCGTGTCGAGCTGCCCCTGGCACTTCCGTTGATCATGACGGGAATTCGAACGTGTGCCGTTCAGGTTGTTGCGACCGCAACACTCGCGGCACTGGTCGCGGGGGGCGGTCTCGGGCGCATCGTCACGGCCGGTTTCGACCTGCAGGACAACGGTCAAGTGGTGGCGGGGGCAATCCTCGTGGCCGCGTTGGCTCTGGTGGTGGAGGGCCTGTTCGCGCTCGTGCAGCGGTTCACGGCCCGGACGCCGCGTGGCGGTGTGACCTCGTGAGAACGGAAAGGGCGGTGCATCGCATGCTTATACGGCGTGGCAAGACGGGCATGACGGTCGGCGTGGCGGCAGGGCTGTCCCTGGTGTTTCTGATGGGCGCGACGGGGTGTTCCTCCTCGGACGACGACAAGACGGTGGTCGGTTCGGCCGGTTTCACCGAATCCGAGATCCTGGCGCAGATGTACAAACAGTTGCTCGACAAGGGCGGGGTGAAGGCGAGCATCAAGACGGTCAAGAACCGTGAGCTCTACGAACCCGAGCTGGAGAAGGGCAAGATCGCGGTCGTGCCGGAATACGCGGCGACGATGGCGGAGTTCCTGAACCGGAAGAAGAACGGCCCGGATGCCGCACCGGTCGCCTCGCCGGATGTGGCGGCCACGGTCGCCGCGCTGAACACGCTCGCCGGCCCGGCCGGGCTCAAGTCCGGAACACCGTCGCAGGCCGTGGACCAGAACGCGTTCGCGGTGACCAAGGACTTCGCCGCGAAGAACAACCTGAAGACGCTCTCCGACCTGGGCCGCGCCGGCATCGAGGTGAAGATCGCGGCGGGCGAGGAGTGCAGGACGCGCCCGTTCTGCGCCCCGGGCCTGGAGAAGACGTACGGCATCAAGGTGAGTGGCGTGGACCCGCTCGGCGTGGGCACCACCGCCGCCAAGCAGGCGGTCAAGGACGGCAAGGACCAACTGGTCCTGACCACGTCCACCGATGCCACGCTCGACCAGTTCGGCCTGGTCGTCCTCACGGACGACAAGAAGCTGCAGAACGCCGACAACGTGATTCCGGTCGTCAATTCGGGCAAGGCGGACAAGATCCTGCCGCTGGTCGACAAGCTCGCCCCCGTGCTCACCACCGAGGACCTGACCGCGCTCAACAAGCAGGTCGACGAGGACCGCAAAAAGCCGGCCGACGTCGCCAAGGCCTACCTGAAGTCCAAGAACCTGATCTGACGCAATTTCCTCGATGACGGCAAATCCCCTGGCGCCGACCGGACTTACCCATGGTCCGGTCGGCGTCGCGGCATTCCGGAGGATTTCGGCCCGGCCCGGTGTTCGCGGTCGGCCCGGCCAAGTTCCCCCCACGGAAAGCAAAAAAGCCCGCGCCCACGGCAACCCCCGCACCAAGGCGAACGCCGTATCGCGCTAACGTCTGGTGCATGCCACGTGGACGCCATCGCTCGGTCTCGACCGCCACACGCATATCCCTGCTTGCCGCCATATGCGCGCCGGCGCTCGTCGCCGTCGTCCTGGCGGTCGTCGCGGGAGGTGCGACCACACTTCGACTCGCCGTGCTGCTGGGCGTGTTGTCCGCGGCCGGCGCGATCGCGTGGGTGGTCCGCGGGAGTACCGCACACCACCGGCGACTGGCCGAGGAGAGCATCGCCCGGCGCCGCGAGCGAGAGCGTTCGGCCGAAGAGCTGCGGGTGGCGATCGAACGGGCCGACGAGCACGAACTCGCCGTGTTGCAGGCCGGCGAACTGGCCGCCGACCACCTGGTGTCGCGTCCGCAACGGCTGACCCCGGACCTGTTCGCGCGCGGCGCGGCGGTGTTGGACCTGCTGGATCGGCGGGCCGGCGAGGCGCGTCCCACGGCCCCGTCCATCGTCCCGGCCGTGCGTCGGCCGCCCGTCTCCGCGCCGGACCTGGTCCCGGCCTACGCGGCCTCGGTGTTCGGCCCGGCGGCGCGCCCCGCCGCGCGGGTCGAGAGTGCGCCCGCCGCCGCGACGCGGCCCGCCGCCCCGGTCGCCCGGCCCGCCGAGCCCGGCCGCGGTGTCGCCCGCCCGGCCGGTGCCCCGGTCGAGGCCGCCCCGGCGGCAGCCTCCCGGGCCGACTCCGCCGCCGTGCCCGCCCGCGCCGAGTCTCCCGGGGCAGCCGTTGCCGCTTCGCCCGCGCCGCCGGCCGTTGCCGCCCCCGCCGTCCCGGCCCCGGCCGCCGCGTCGGCTCCGGTAGCCGACACACCTGCCGACACACCCGGCGTCGCGTCGCCGCCGCCCGCCGCGGCCGAGCCCGCCTCCTCGACCCCCATGCTGCCCGCGACCGTGCCCGCGCCGGCCCGGGCGTCCGGAGCCGAGACCGCCGAGGTCACCCGGATGGTGCGGGACAAGGTGCTGGAGGTGACCCGCCGGGTGGCCGGCTCCGGGGCCTCCGGGCGGTTCGACTTCTTCGCGCCCAAGGCCGCTCCGGCCGAGCCCGAGGCGACCGGCTTCCTGACCGACGAGCTGTTCGGCTCGGACGCGCGCTACGACGCGCTGGTCGCGGGGCGCCCGCAGGGGGAGGAGATCGAGCCGGCCGAGGCGACCTCCGTCCCGGACCGGGCGGTCGACGACATCGAGGCCGATCGGCTCGCCGACCCGGTCCGCGCCGAGGACACGCCGGTCGTCCAGCCCACGCCGGTGCACCGCGGCCAGGGCGTACGGTTCGCGCCCAGCGAGTCCGACCGGGTCCGGCCGGGTGTGCCGCGGCCCAAGCCGCTGCCGGTGGACCTCACCGCGCACGACGACACCGAGGAGATCCCCCGGATCGACATCCGCAAGCACGCCTGACCCGGCCGGCGCCCCGCCCGACCGCCGACCGGCGTCCGCGGTGTCACTTGTCGATGTCGCCCACGACGAAGAAGAGCGATCCCAGGACCGCCACCATGTCCGCGATCAGGCAGCCCGGCAACAACTCGGTCAGTACCTGCACGTTGTTGTAGGACGCGGAGCGCAGCTTGAGTCGCCACGGCGTCTTCTCGCCGCGCGAGACCAGGTAGTAGCCGTTCAGGCCGAGCGGATTCTCGGTCCACGCGTAGGTGTGGCCCTCGGGCGCCTTGAGCACCTTCGGCAGCCGCAGGTTCACCGGACCCTGCGGGAGTGCGTCGAGCCGGTCGCAGCACGCGTCGGCCAGGTCCAGGCTCACGTGCACCTGCTCCAGCAGGCATTCGAACCGGGCCAGGCAGTCGCCCTCCTCGCGGGTGACCACCCGCAGCACGTCGGCGAGCTCGCCGTAGGCCAGATACGGCTCGTCCCGACGCAGGTCGAAGTCGACGCCCGAGGCTCGCGCGATCGGCCCGCTGACTCCGTACGCGGCCACCAGGGCCGGTGTCAGCACCCCCACCCCCCGGGTGCGGGCACGGAAGATCTCGTTGCCCGAGACCAGGTCGTCCAGCCCGGTCAGCCGGGTGCGGACGGTGGCGACGGCGTGCCGTACCCGCCCGGTCCAGCCCGCCGGCAGATCCTCCTTGAGGCCGCCGACCCGGTTGAACATGAAGTGCATCCGGCCACCGGAGATCTCCTCCATCACCGCCTGGATCTCCTCGCGCTCGCGAAACGCGTGGAAGATCGGGGTGATCGCGCCCAGCTCCAACGGATACGAGCCCAGGAACATCAGATGGTTGAGCACCCGATTCAGCTCGGCGAGCAGGGTCCGCGCCCAGACCGCGCGCTGCGGCACCTCCATGCCCAGCATGCGCTCCACCGCGAGCACCACGCCCAGCTCGTTCGCGAACGCGCTCAACCAGTCGTGCCGGTTCGCGAGCATCACGATCTGTCGGTAGTCGCGTACCTCGAAGAGCTTCTCCGCGCCGCGGTGCATGTAGCCGACGATCGGCTCGGCGGAGACGATCCGCTCGCCGTCGAGCACGAGTCGCAACCTCAGCACGCCGTGCGTGGAGGGGTGTTGGGGCCCGATGTTGAGCACCATGTCGGTCGTGTCGAGCTGGTCGGCGCCGATACCCACGCCCACGGTCCTGGCGGTCATGGACCCTGAGTCTGCCAGTAGTCGTGTGCTCCTTCGCACCCTTGTATGCCCACCTGGGAAGGTTGCCCCCATGAAACCGGCCGATGACGCCCTGGCTCCGCCCGACCTCGACTGGCGGGCCGTCTCGGAACAGCTCTACCGGATGCGCCGCGCGCTGCTGCTCGCCGGCTGTGTGGTGTTCGCCGTGCTCGCCGGCGGTCTGCTCGGCCGGTTCGTGGTCTGGTGGGCGGGCGCGGTGGTGGTGCTCGCCTGCGTCGGGACGGCTGCCTGGGGTCTGCCCGCGCTCCGGCGCAACCAGCGCTCGTGGCGCTACGCGGAGCGGGACGACGACCTGCTGATCGCGCACGGCGTGCTGTTTCGCCGGCTGGTGGTGGTGCCGTACGGGCGGATGCAGTTCGTGGACGTCGAGGCGGGCCCGCTGGAGCGTCGCTTCGGCATCGCCACGGTGACCCTGCACACCGCCTCGGCCTCCTCGGACGCGGTCGTGCGCGGCCTGCCGCCGGCCGAGGCCGCGCGGCTGCGCGACCGGCTCGCGGCGCTGGGCGAGGCCCGATCGGCGGGGTTGTGAGCACCGCCGGCGAGCGGCCCGTCCAGGGCACCGACGAGCCGCGCCGGCTGCACCCGCTGACCCCGCCGGCCCGCGGCTGGGTGGTGATCGCCGCGTGCCTGGGCGTGGTCGTGCACAACGTCAACTCCGGGTGGGCGACCCCGGGTCGGCTGATGATCGGGCTCGGCGTGGTGGTGCCGCTCGCGTTCGGCTACGGCTACCTGTCGTGGTGGTTCACCACGTTCCGGATCGAGGGCGACGACCTGCGGCTGGACTCCGGGGTGCTGTTCCGGCGGACCCGGCACGTACGCCTGTCCCGGCTCCAGGCGGTCGACATCGTCCGCCCGCTGGCCGCCCGATTGTTCGGGCTCGCCGAGTTGCAGCTCCAGGTCGCCGGCGGGGACAAGGCCGAGGCGAGCCTGTCCTATCTGGCCGAGGCGGAGGCGCAGCGGTTGCGTGCCGAGTTGCTCGCGCGTGCCGCGGGGGTGCGCCCGGACGTGGGGGAGGCGCCCGAGCAGGCGCTGGTCTCGGTGCCGCTTTCGGCGGTGGTCGGCTCGGTGTTGCTCTCGGTGGGCACGTGGGCCGCGCTCGCGCCCAGTGTGGTGGTGGTGATCCTGGCCTTCGTCCTGCACGAACTCGCCTTCGTGTTCGGGTCGGTGCCGCTGTTCCTGGCCGCGTGGCAGTTCACCGCCGGGCGGGTGATCCGGAATTTCGACTTCACCGTGGCGCGTTCGCCGGACGGTCTGCGGTTGCGGCACGGCCTGCTCGAACAGCGGCATCAGACGGTGCCGCCCGGCCGGGTCCAGGCGGTGCGGATCGTGCAGCCGTGGTTGTGGCGGCTGCGTGGCTGGGTCCGGGTCGAGATCAATGTGGCCGGCTACGGGGGCAAGGACGCCGACGACAAGGAGACGATCCTGTTGCCGGTCGCGCCCCGTGTGGTCGCCCACGGCCTGCTCGGCCAGATCCTGCCGGGTGTGGACATCGACACGGTCGAGCTGATCCCGGCGCCGCGGCGGGCCCGTTGGCACGATCCGGTCGGCTGGTCGGCCTGCGCCTACGGCGCGGACGCCGAGGTGTTCGTGGCCCGCAGCGGCCGGTTCCACCGGATCCTGGATGTGATTCCGCACGCGAAGGTGCAGAGCGTACGGCGGACCCAGGGTCCGTGGGAGCGCCGGCTCGGCCTGGCCACCGTGCACCTGGACTCCACCCCGGGTCCGGTGCACGTCAAGGCGGCCCGACGGGACGCGGCCGAGGCCGACGCGATGGTCGCCGAACAGGCCGAACGCTCACGGATCGGACGCCGCGAGGCGGGTGCGGAACGCTGGATCGGACCCGCATCTGACAGTTCGTCAGGTTCCGCCTCTTCCCTCGGCGAGAGCGCCGGTTAATATCTGACGCATCGTCATATTCGCAGGGAGGCAGCGATGAGTCAGGTCGAGTCGAAGGGTGGGGCCCCGCTCGCAGGGGTTCGCATCATCGAGTGTTCGATGCTGGGACCGGCCGCGATCACCTCGTCGCTGGTCGATCTGGGCGCCGAGGTGATCAAGATCGAGCCGCCGCAGGGCGACTACATCCGGGACATGACGTGGCCCATCGTGGAGGGCTCGTCACTGATGCACCTGCACGTCAACCGGGGCAAGAAGTCACTGGTCCTGGACCTGCGCAAGCCGGAGGCGATCGAGACCTTCAAGGCGCTGGTCAAGGACGCCGACGCGGTGATCGAGGCGATGCGACCGGGCGGTCTGGCCCGGCGCGGGATCGGCTTCGAGGACCTGAGGAAGATCAACCCCAGGATCGTGTTCTGCACGATCTCCGGCTACGGCGCCACCGGCCCGTACCGGGACATGCCCAGCCACGGCGTCGCCTACGACACCTGGGCCGGCGTGGTGAAGCCGGCGATCAACGAGGACGGCTTCCCGTATCTGCCCGAGCACGCCTCGATCGGCATCCACGCCGGTCCGATGTTCGGCGCGCTCGGTGTGCTCGCGGGCATCATCCGGGCCCGGGCCACCGGCGAGGGCAGTGTGATCGACATCGCCCAGTCGGACGCGGCCGCGTCGATGGACTGGCTGCGCAGCGAGACCTGGAAGGCGTACGAGCGCCCGGAGTCCGAGGTGACCGGCAACAAGTCGGACAACTACGAGCGGCGTGCGCCCGGCACCGGCGGCATGGAGAAGGGTGTCCGCTACCAGATCTACGCGACCAAGGACGATCGGTACGTGCTGTTCATGGCGTCCGAGCAGTCGTTGTGGAAGAACTTCTGCGAGGGGGTGGACCGTGCCGACCTGTTCGAGCGCTGGCCCGGCTCCAAGTACGCGGACCACGCGGTCGGCAACGTCGAGCTGCGCGGCATCCTGCGGGACATCTTCGCGACCCGGACCGCGCGCGAGTGGATCGAGTTCGGCAACGACGCGAACACGCCGATCGCGCCGGTGAACACGCCGCAGACGATCGCCGAGGATCCGCAGTTCCGGCACCGGTTCCCGTGGTTCGACCAGGACCGGCTCGGGGCGGAGCAGTTGCCGTCGCCGATCAAGTTCGTCGGGGAGTCGCTGCCCGTGCCGGAGCGGGCGCCCACGGTCGGGCAGCACAGCGCCGAGGTCCTGGCGGACTTGTTGGGGTACGACGAGGCGCGGATCGCCGCGCTTCGGGCGGCGGGGGCGCTCGGTTCGAGCTGACGGCCGGCCTCGGACGCCGGCCCGGCCGGTTTGCCGGGCCGATCGGCTCGGGGTGGTTCGGTCAGGGGCGGAGGTGGGTGGGGACGGGCATGCGGATGCCCTGAGCCAGCCAGTGGAAGTCGCCCAGGCCGCCTCGGGCGGTGAGTTCGCCGGCCTCGCCCGCGTCGCGCAGGCCGGCGAGGTAGCCGGTGGGGTCGGTGCGGGCCAGTTCGTACGGCGGGCGGTGGCCGGTCAGGCCCAGGGCGCGCAACGCGTGCCGCTGGGTGGTCAGGACCGTGTCCCGCGCGCCCGCCGCCTCGCCCGCCGCCGCCACCGCGTCCATCGCGACATGGCAGGTCACATCGCAGGTGCCGTCCGGAATGGGCGGCACCTGCCGGCCCTGCCGATATCCGGTCAGCGAGCCGTACGTCGGACGCCCGTCGGCCAGGTGTCCGTAGTCGATCGCCACCGCGACCCCCCGCTCCAGCCGCTCGATCGCGTCCGCCCACGCGACGTCCCGGGACTCGCCGATCTCGGCCCGGGTGCCCGGCTCCGCGCCGACCAGCGGCCACCAGCGATCCAGCCAGCGGGCGTCCTCGTCGCGGACGACGGCGCCCAGCCGCTCGTCCCCGGTGCGCACGTCCACCTCGACCACCCGCGGCACACCGTGCTCGTCCACCTCCGCGACGTCGGCGGGGACGTTGTCCAGCCACTCGTTGGCGATCAACAACGCGGTCCGACCCGGCGGAACCTCCGGTTCCCAGCCGATCGACGGCGGCAGCGCCTCCGGCCGGCCGGCGACATCCACGCCGATCAGCTCCAGGTGCGGCGCGATCCGGCACAGCGCGACCAACAACTCGCCCCGCCCGGCGCCCACGTCCACGACGGTGTCCAGGTCCGCGGCGCGCGCGAGGTCGGCCAGCGCGCGGGCGAACAGCGGGGAGGCGTGCACCGAGGTGCGGAAATGGCCGGCGGGGCCCTCGGCCCGGCGGTAGAAGCCCTCGGCTCCGTACAACGCCCGACGGGTGGCTTCCTTCCAGGTCAGCCGTCGTTCCATCGAACCCGACGGTACCGGCCCCCGATCGCCGCCGTACGACCGAGGTCGGTCTGTGCCGGTCCGTCCGGAGTGCGGGCGAACGGATGTGCCCGTCTAACCTGCCTGTGTGCATCACCTGTACGCCTGGCTCCGTGGCCGCCCCCTGCTCGTGGACGCAGCGTGGGCGCTGCTGCTGCTCATGTTCGGCCTGTTCGAGGTGATCATCGACGAGCCGGGCCCGCTCGACCTCCCGCACCTGGTCGCGCTCGGCACGATGTCGATCGTGCTGCTGATCCGCCGGCGCAATCCCAGCCATGCGCTGGCGGTCACCCTCGCGGTCGGGATCTTCCAGCTCTTCGACGACATACCGCCCGGCCTGGAGGCGGTCGCGATGCCCGCGATCGCCTACAGCGCCGCCGCGTACAGCTCGCGCTGGGTCTCGCGCACGGCGCTCGTCGGCGGGGTGCTCGCGCCGATCGCGGCGATGTTGCGCTGGTGGGACAACCCGGAGGTGCCGACCACCGGCATCATCTTCTTCACCTTGTTGCTGATGGGCCCGTTCGTGATCGCCTGGGTGCTCGGCGATTCGATGCGCACCCGGCGGGCGTACTACGTCGAGCTGGAGGACCGGGCCGACCGGCTGGAGCGCGAGCGGGACCAGCAGGCGCAGATCGCGGCGGCGGCCGAGCGGGCCCGGATCGCGCGCGAGTTGCACGACGTGGTCGCGCACAACGTGTCGGTGATGGTGGTGCAGGCGGACGGCGCCGCGTACGCGCTGGACGCCGCGCCCGAGTTGACCCGCGAGGCGCTCGGCACGATCTCCGCCACCGGCCGCGAGGCGCTGGCCGAGATGCGCCGCCTGCTGGGCGTGCTGCGTTCGCAGAGCGAGGGCGACGCCTATGTCCCGCAACCGGGCGTCGAGCAGCTCGAAGACCTCCTGGAGCGGGTGCGCAGCGCGGGCCTGCCGGTCGACCTGACCGTCGAGGGGGTGCCGGTCGAGCTGTCCCAGGGCGTCGCGTTGACCGTGTACCGGATCGTCCAGGAGGCGCTGACCAACACCCGCAAGCACGGCGGGCCGGACGCCAAGGCGCGGGTGCGCCTTCGCTATCTGGGCGAGGACGTCGAACTGGACGTGGGCGACGACGGGCGGGGCGCGGCGGCTCCCGGCGACGGGATGGGACACGGTCTGGTCGGTATGTGCGAGCGGGTCGCGCTGTTCGGCGGCCATCTGGAGACCGGGCCCCGGCCGGACGGCGGCTGGCGGGTCCGGGCCCGACTGCCGGTACGCCCGGGGGAGGGCGGCTGAACCGTCCCGGCGGCACTCGGGGAGGGCCCGCGACCCGGTCGGATCCGACTTGTGGCGGAGGGATGATTCGGCAAGTCGGTTGACGCGCGCCCGGCCCGCGGCCACGTAGCGTCGAAGTGTGCAACGAATCTATGCGTGGCTGCGAGCGCACCCCCTGTGGGTCGACTCGGTGTGCACGATTCCGGTTCTCGGCCTCGGACTGCTCCAGGTCGTCTCGGACACCCCCGTCGCCGCGCCTCGGTGGTGGTTCCTGGCGATCGTGGCGCTGCTGAGCCTGGGCATGGCGCTGCACCGGGTGCGTCCGATGACCGCGACCGCCCTCGTGGTGACCGGCGGCCTGATGCAGCTCGTCTGGGACGACACGCTGAGCGCGGCCAACTATTCGATGCTCGTCGTGCTCTATACGGCCGCCAAGTCCGGTCCGCGCTGGCTCTCCCGCACGGGGCTGGCGATGACCGTGCTGGGACCGGTGATCCTGCTCTCGCGCTTCCCGGAAACGGGCGGTTCCTCGTTCCGCGACAACGTGATCGGCTTCGGCTTCATCGTGGTGTTGCTGGCCATCGCGTGGGTGCTGGGCGATTCGATGCGCACCCGCCGGGCGTTCTACGCCGAGTTGGAGGAGCGGGCCACCCGGCTGGAGTTCGAGCGGGACCAGCAGGCGCAGATCGCGGCGGCGGCCGAGCGGGCCCGGATCGCGCGCGAGTTGCACGACGTGGTCGCGCACAACGTGTCGGTGATGGTGGTGCAGGCGGACGGCGCCGCGTACGCGATCGAGTCGTCGCCGGACCGGGCCCGCGAGGCGCTGGGCACGATCGCGGCGACGGGGCGGGAGGCGCTCGCCGAGATGCGCCGACTGCTCGGGGTGCTGCGTTCGCAGGCCGAGACCGACGCGTACGTGCCGCAGCCGGGCGTCGAACAACTCGGCGAATTGGTCGAACAGGTGCGCACCGCCGGCCTCAACGTCGAGCTCCGGGTCGAGGGGGTGCCGGTCGAGCTGCCGCAGAGCGTCGCGCTGACCGCGTACCGCATCGTCCAGGAGGCGCTGACCAACACCCGCAAGCACGCGGGTCCCGATGCCACCGCCACGGTCGGTGTCGGCTACGGGGAAGATGGGCTCGAAATGGAGATCAGCGACGACGGCCGCGGTGCCGCGGCCCCCGGCGACGGCATGGGCCACGGTCTGGTCGGCATGCGCGAGCGGGTCGCGATGCTGGGCGGTCGGTTGCGGACCGGGCCGAGCGTCGGGGGCGGTTGGTCGGTCAGCGCGATGTTGCCCTACGCCGGTCGCCCCGACGACTCCTCCATCTCCTCCGGTACGCCCGTCAGGACGACTCTTCAAGGAGCTCAGTGAGCATCAAGGTGATGCTGGTCGACGACCAGGAATTGCTGCGGACCGGTTTCACCATGGTGTTGCAGGCCCAGCCGGACATGAGTGTGGTCGCCGAGGCCGGCGACGGGGTCGAGGCGCTGGACAAGCTTCGGCACGTGGACGTGGACGTGGTCCTGATGGACGTGCGGATGCCGCGGATGGACGGGGTCGAGGCGTGTCGGCGGATCTGTGCCGAGAGCGGTGAGAACGCGCTCGTGCTGCCCGAGGGCCGGGCCCGACCCAAGGTGCTCATGCTGACCACCTTCGACCTGGACGAGTACGCGTTCGCCGCGCTCAAGGCCGGGGCCAGCGGCTTCCTGCTCAAGGACGTCCCGCCGCCGGAGTTGCTGTCCGGGATCCGGGCGGTGGCCTCCGGCGACGCGGTGGTCGCGCCGAGCACGACCAAGCGGCTGCTCGACCGGTTCGCGCCGATCCTGCCCAGCGACCACGAGCCGCGCCCGGACGTGGTGGACGCGCTGACCGAGCGCGAGCTGGAGGTGATGATGCTGGTCGCCCAGGGGTTGTCCAACGCGGAGATCGCCCAGCGGCTGTTCCTGTCCGAGGCCACCATCAAGACCCACGTCGGCCGGATCCTGATGAAGCTCGGGCTGCGCGACCGGGTCCAGGTCGTGGTGCTCGCCTACGAGACGGGTCTGGTCAAGGCCAGGGGTCGCTAGCCCCCGTCCGTCGGGCCACGCCCGCACGCCGCTCGGGCGATCGCCCGACCCGCGTGCGGGCGCGTCCGCGCGGTGGGGTCAGTCGGTATAGAAACCGCCGTCCGGGTGCAACATCTCGCCGGTGAAGTAGGACGACTGGTCGCTCGCCAGGAACAGCGCCGCGTTGGCCACCTCGCGGGCGCTGCCCATCCGGCCCAGCGGCACGCTGCCGAGCAGGCGCTGTTCGAGCTCGGGCATCCCGCGCAGCACCGCGGTCATGTTGGTCTCGATGAAGCCGGGACCGATCGCGTTGACCCGGATCCCGGCCGGGCCGAGCACGAGCGCGGCCTGCTTGGTCAACATCCACACACCGGCCTTGGACACGGAGTAGGCCGCCGAACCCGCCTCGGGGTGCTTGGCGGCGATCGAGGCGATGGTGATGATCGAACCGCGTCGCCCCTGGGCCACCATCCAGCGCGCGGCTGCCTGGACCGCGAGCAGCGTGCCGGTCAGGTTCACGTCGAGCACCCGCTGCCACTCGGCGAGCGGGCTGTCCACGAATCGCTTGATCGGGTCCCGCTCGGTCGCGACCGCGTTGCTCGGTCGGCCGCTGACATAGTCGGCCGTGCTGATGCCCGCCGCGGTGACCAGCACGTCGATCGATCCGAACGTGTCGATCGCGTGCTGCATCACCGTCCCCACGTCGGTCGGGCTGCTCGCGTCGGTGTGCATGTAGGTGGCCCGCCGGCCACGCTTCTCGACCGCCTCGACGGTGCCGATCGCGGCCTCGTCCAGCAGGTCGGCGATCACGATGTCGGCGCCCTCCTCGGCGAAGCGCTCACAACACGCGCGGCCGATCCCGTTGGCGCCGCCGGTGACCACGGCCACCTTCCCGTCGAGCTGTCCCATCTCCCGCTCCCCATCTCCGTCCCCCCGGTGCACTCATGTGCGGTCGATGGTGTTGCCCATCCCACGCGGCTCTCGAAACCCACCGGTCCTTGAGGCATGCTGTTACACCGTTACAGAGCACCGTTCGCCTCCGGGAGGAACCCGCATGACCACCACCGAAACCGGACGCCCCGCCGTGCACATCGGGGCCGAGGACCTGCCGTTCGTCGAGATCGGCGGCGGCAACAAGCTCAAGGTGCTGTGCGTCAAGGAAGAGGAGGGCCTGTGGATCGTGGAGAACGTCTTCCAGCCGGGCTTCGCCGTCGAGACGCACCGGCACACCGGCCCCGTCTACGGCTACACCGTGGCCGGCGCGTGGAAATACGCCGAGTACGACTACGTCAACCGGGCCGGCTCGTTCCTCTATGAGCCCGCCGGCTCCGTGCACACCCTCACCTGCGTCGAGCCCGACACCCGGGTCTGGTTCCAGATGTACGGCGCCAACCTCAACCTGGACGCCGAGGGCAACATCACCTCGGTGACCGACGGCGCGGGCACGCTGCGCGCCTACTACGCCCTGTGCGAGGCACAGGGCTTCGGCCGGCCGAACGTGCTCGTGGGCTGACCGGGATGCGATCCGAGGTTTCGAGGGAGATGCCATGACCGTCACGTCCGATTCGACCGGAGTCGACCTGTACAGCCCCGAGCTGTATCTCGACGGCCCGCCGCACGCGCTGTTCGCCGAGTTGCGCCGGACCGACCCGGTGCACTGGCAGGACATCCCGGGACAGCCGGGCTACTGGGCCGTGCTCCGGCACGCCGACGTCGAATACGTCTCGCAGAACCCGGCGATCTTCTCCGCCGAGGCGGGCGGGATCATCCTGGAGGACCTCGAACCCGAGCGGCTCGAAGCCCTGCGCGGCACGCTGTTGTCGATGGACCCGCCGCGCCACCGCGCGTATCGCAAGCCGCTGGTGAAGTCCTTCACCGCGAAGGTGGTCGGCGGCATGGAGGACCGGATCCGGACCATCTGCCGGGAGATCTTCGCGCGGGTGGGCACCGGCGACGTCGAGTTCGTGCACGACGTCACCTCCAGCCTGCCGACCCAGGTGATCGGCGAGCTGATGGGCCTGCCGCCGGCCGACTGGGACCACATCCACGCGCTCGCCGAGCGCAACACGGCGGGTGAGGGCGGTCGGGCGGCGATCGAGATGGCCCGCTACGCGATCGGCTTCGCCGCCGCGCGCCGGGCCGAGGAGCCGCGCGAGGACATCACCTCGCTGATCCTGGAGTCCGAGTTCGGCGGCCGGATGATGACCGACCTCGACTTCGGTCAGTTCTTCGTACAACTGGTCACGGCCGGCAACGACACCACCAAGACCATGCTGTCCGCCGGCCTGCACGCGCTGCTGACCCACCCCGAGCAGCTCGCGGCGGTGCGCGCGAACCCCGACCTGGTCCCGGGCGCGGTCGAGGAGATCCTGCGCTGGGCCAACCCGCTGCACTACTTCCGCCGGACCGCCACCCGGGACACCGAACTGCGCGGCGTGCCGATCAAGGCGGGCGACAAGGTGGCCATGTACTACACCTCGGCGAACCGCGACGAGGAGGTGTTCACCGACCCGCAGCGCTTCGACGTCACCCGCAGGCCCAACCCGCACCTGTCCTTCGGCTTCGCCGAGCACTTCTGCCTGGGCGTGCACGTCGCCCGCCTGGAGGGCCGGGTGTTCTTCGAGGAACTGCTCGCCACCTACCCCACGATCGAGGCGACCGGCGAGCCAGAGCGGCTGCGCTCGAACCTCAACAACGCGCTCACCCGATTGCCGGTCCGGCTGGGCTAGGCCCTTTCGCGTGTCGGTGACCGTCGCTCGGGCCGCCCGGAGCCCGTCCGGCGGGGCCCGAGCGCGGGTTCTTCACACGACGAGAGGCATGCGAACGGGGTCGAAAGGGGACACATAAGCGACGGACTCGGGGAAAGAAGAGGGCGGAACCCTCGCACCTGGTCAATCGACGCCGGTCTCCGGGAGGCTCCCCATGGGAAGCCGTCAACTCGTCATACGTGCCGGTCGCCGCTGTGCGCTCGCGGTCGCCGTGCTCGGGATCGCCGCGGCGGCCGGGGCCCTGGAGGTCGGCCCCACCCCCGCACCGTCACCCGGCCGCAGTAGCGGCGCCTCGGTGGAATCGACCGCCGACCCGGGCCGCCCGGCCCCCTCCGCCTACTCGCTGCAGACCCAGGGCGGCCCGCGCAGCGTCCGGGTCGCCCGGGTGGTCACCGGCACGATGTTGTTGACCGGGCTCGTGCTGACCGCGCTCGGCGCGATCGGGATGCGCGGACCGGAGCTGATCCGGCACAAGGTCGCCCGACGTGTCGCGTATCAGGCCGGCTCCTCCCGGTATCGATGGCCGCCGCCGAGCCCGCTGCCGACCGACCTGCCGACCAACCCGGGGACCGGGCCGCCCGGCGCGTGAGTACCCTGATCGGGCCAGTACTCGTCCGGTACCCGCCGCGGACTGGAACGGAAGGCTCGCTCGCGTGAACAACGACATCACCGCACGTCCGCATCCGCACGGCCGCTCGCCCGACCCCGCCGACCGCCCCGCGCGGCTGCGCGTGGGAGTCGTCGGCACCGGTCGCGTCGGCCCGACCCTGGCCGCCGCCCTCGCCCTCGCCGGGCACTCGGTGGTGGCCGCCTCCGGCGTCTCGGAGACCTCCCGGCGCCGTGCCGAGGACCTCCTGCCGGGTGTCCCGCTGGTCGCCCCGCAAGAGGTGATCGCGGCCTCCGACCTGACCCTGCTCACCGTGCCCGACGACGCGCTCGAAGCGCTCGTGCGCGGCCTGGCCGAGACCGGCGCGATCAAGGCCGGTCAACTCCTGGTGCACGCGTCCGGCCGCTACGGCGTGGACATCCTGGAACCGGCCACCCGCGCCGGCGCGCTGCCGCTCGCGCTGCACCCGGTGATGACCTTCACCGGCAGCACCATCGACCTCGAACGGCTGGCCGGCTGCTCCTTCGGGGTCACCTCGCCCGAGCCGCTGCGCCCGGTCGCCGAGGCGCTCGTGGTGGAGATGGGCGGCGAACCCGAGTGGATCGAGGAGCGCGACCGCGCGCTCTACCACGTGGCCCTGGCCAACGGCGCGAACCACCTGGTCACCCTGGTCGCCCAATCGCTCGAACTGCTCGGCGCGGCCGGCGTCCGGGCCCCGGGCCGGATGCTCGGACCGCTGCTCGGCGCCGCCCTGGACAACGCGCTGCGCGCCGGCGACCAGGCGCTCACCGGCCCGGTGGCGCGCGGCGACGCGGGCACCGTGGCCGCGCATGTGGCCGAACTGCGCCGGGTCTCGCCCGAGGCGCTGGCCGCGTACGTGGCGATGGCCCGACTGACCGCCGACCGCGCGCTGAACGCCGGCCTGCTCAAGGCCGAGTCGGCCGAGGCGCTGCTGGGCGTGCTGGCCGAGGGAGGCCGACCGTGACCGCCGTACGCCTGGCCCGGACCGCGTCCGACCTGGCCGGTGCGGACCGGCCCGGCGGCCCGCGCGCCGTGGTGATGACGATGGGCGCGCTGCACCAGGGCCACGCGGCGCTGATCCGGGCGGCGCGCGCGTTCGTCGGCCCGACCGGCCACGTCGTGGTCACCGTGTTCGTCAACCCGCTCCAGTTCGGCGCGGGCGAGGACCTGGACCGCTACCCGCGCACCCTGGACGCCGACCTGGAACTGAGCGGGGAGGCGGGCGCCGACGTGGTGTTCGCGCCCTCGGTGGACGAGGTGTACCCGGGCGGCGAACCGCGGGTGCGGATCACCGCCGGACCCACCGGCGCGGTGCTCGAAGGGGCCTCCCGGCCCGGCCACTTCGACGGCATGCTCACCGTGGTCGCCAAACTCCTGCACCTGACCGTGCCGAAGGTCGCCTTCTTCGGCGAGAAGGACGCCCAGCAACTCGCGCTGATCCGGCGCATGGTGCGCGACCTGAACTTCCCCGTCGAGATCGTGGGCGTGCCCACCGTCCGCGAACCCGACGGGCTGGCCCGGTCCAGCCGCAACCGCTACCTGTCCGAGGCCGAACGGGAGATCGCGCTCTCGCTCAGCCGGGCGCTGGACGCGGGCGCCCGGCGCGCCGACGACGGTGCGGGCGCCGTGCGCGCCGCCGCCGAGGACGTGCTGCGCGCCGTGCTGAAACCCGACTATGTGGAGTTGGTCGACATCGACGACTTCACCCCGGTGGCCGCCGACCACGCCGGCCCGGCGATCCTGGCGATCGCGGCCCGCGTGGGCGCCACCCGGCTCATCGACAACGCCCGACTGAAGATCACGGGAGTCCCCCGGTCATGATGCGCACGATGTTCAAGTCCAAGATCCACCGCGCGACGATCACGCAGGCGGACCTCCACTACGTCGGCTCGATCACCATCGACGAGGATCTGCTCGAAGCCGCCGACATCCTGCCCGGCGAACTGGTGCACGTGGTCGACATCGACAACGGCGCCCGCCTGGAGACCTACACGATCGCGGGCCCGCGCGGCACCGGCGTGATCGGCATCAACGGTGCCGCGGCCCGCCTGGTGCACACCGGCGACCTGGTGATCATCATCGCCTACGCCCAGGTCACCGACGCCGAGGCGCGAGCGATGAAGCCGCGCGTGGTGTTCGTGGACGCGACCAACACGATCACCGGCACCGGCCACGACCCGGCCGAGGCGCTGCCCGGCGGCGAGACGCTGCGCGGCGACCGCGTGGTCGGCGACCGGGCCGCGCAATGAACACGCCCGCACTGCCCGCGCGCCTGGCCGCCCCCGATCCCGGGTGGAACGTGCGCGCGGATGTCATCGTGGTCGGCTCCGGGGTGGCCGGCCTGACCGTCGCGTTGCGTGCGCGCCGGGCCGGCCGGGTCCTGTTGGTGACCAAGGCCCAGCTCGACGAGGGCTCCACGCGCTGGGCGCAGGGCGGGATAGCCGCCGCGCTCGGCGAGGGCGACACCCCCGAACAGCACCTGCGCGACACGCTCGTGGCCGGGGCCGGACTGTGCGCCGAGGACGCGGTCCGGGTGCTGGTCACCGAGGGCCCGGACGCGGTGCGCCGGCTGATCGACACCGGCGCCGAGTTCGACCGGGGGCCGGACGGCGACGTGCTGCTCACCCGCGAGGGCGGCCACCTGCGCAACCGGATCGCGCACGCGGGCGGCGACGCGACGGGCGCCGAGATATCGCGGGCGCTGGTGGCCGCGGTACGGGCCACGCCGGACATCGAGGTGATCGAGAACGCGCTCGTGCTCGACCTGCTCAAGGACGCCTCCGGGCGTGCCTGCGGGGTCACCCTGCACGTGATGGGCGAGGGCGCCCGGGACGGGGTCGGTGCCGCCCTGGGGCGCGCCGTCGTGCTCGCCACCGGCGGCATGGGCCAGGTCTTCTCGTCCACCACGAACCCGTCGGTGTCCACCGGCGACGGGGTCGCGCTCGCACTGCGTGGCGGGGCCGAGGTCACCGACCTGGAGTTCGTGCAGTTCCACCCGACCGTGTTGTGGCTCGGCGCGGGCGCGGAGGGCCAGCAGCCGCTGGTCTCCGAGGCGGTCCGCGGCGAGGGCGCCCATCTCGTGGACGCGGCCGGCATCCGGTTCATGACGGACCGTCATCCGCTCGGCGAGTTGGCCCCGCGCGACATCGTGGCCAAGGGCATCATGCGCCGAATGGCGGAAACCGGCGCCGAACACATGTACCTGGACGGTCGGCATTTCGGCGCGGACATGTGGAAGCACCGCTTCCCGACCATCCTGGCCGCCTGCCGCGCGCACGGGATCGACCCGGTGACCGAGCCGATCCCGGTGGCGCCCGCCGCGCACTACGCGAGTGGAGGCGTGCGTACCGACCTGCACGGACGGACCAGCGTGCCCGGGTTGTACGCGTGTGGGGAGGTGGCCTGCACCGGTGTGCACGGTGCCAACCGGCTCGCCTCCAACTCGCTGTTGGAGGGCCTGGTCTTCGCCGAGCGGATCGCGGCCGATCTGGCCCGGGACATGCCGCCGTTCGCCGCGCCGGTCGCCCCCGAGGGCCCGGCCGGGCTGCTCGCCGAGGACGTCCGGCTGCGCCTGCAACGCGCGATGACCTCGGGCGCAGGGGTGCTGCGCGACGCGGCCGGACTGGCCGACACCCGGGGCGCGTTGACCGCCTTGGCCGCTCGTACCAGCACCGATCCGTGCACGCAGACGTGGGAGACCACCAACCTGCACCTGGTCGCGAGCGCGCTCACCCGGGCCGCGTTGCTCCGCGAGGAGACGCGCGGCTGTCACTGGCGCGAGGACCGTCCGGACCTCGACGACGCCCGGTGGCGCGGCAACCTCGTCACGTCGCTGCGCGAGGGTGCCCTGCACGTCGCCTACCAGGCACACGAACCCAAGGAGTCGACCGCGTGAGCACCGTCAAGCTGTCCGCCGATCTCACGTCCCGCCTGGCCGAGGCCGGGCTCGACCCGCTCGCCGTCGCCGCGCTGGTGACCGCCGCCGTCGCGGAGGACCTCGACGGCGGAGTGGACGTCACCTCGGTGGCCACCGTGCCCGAGGACGCGCGCGGTCACGCCGAGTTCACCGCGCGCGGAGCGGGCGTGGTCGCGGGCCTGCCGGTCGCCGAGGCCGTGCTCGAACTGGTCTGCGGCGCCGACCTGGTGCTCACCCGACACGTGCGCGACGGCGACGTGGTGACGCCCGGCACGGTGTTGTTCACCGCCGAGGCGAGCACCCGCGCGCTGCTGACCGCCGAGCGGGTCGCGCTGAACCTGCTGTGCCGGCTGTCCGGCGTGGCCACCGCCACCCGCGCGTGGGCGGACACGATCGAGGGCACCGGTGCCTCGGTCCGGGACACCCGCAAGACCACGCCGGGCCTGCGTGCCCTGGAGAAGTACGCGGTGCGCTGCGGCGGCGGGGTCAATCACCGGATGTCGCTGTCCGACGCGGCGATGGTCAAGGACAACCACGTGGTCGCCGCGGGCGGTGTCGCCGAGGCGTTCAAGGCCGTGCGGGCGGCCTTCCCGAACGTGCCGGTGGAGGTCGAGGTGGACCACCTCGACCAGATCCCGCCGGTGCTGGACGCGGGCGCCGACCTGATCCTGCTGGACAACATGACGCCGGATCGTATGCGGGAGGCGGTGGCCCTGGTCGCCGGTCGGGCCCGACTGGAGGCGAGCGGCGGCCTCACCCTGGAGACCGCCCGCGAGGTCGCCGAGACCGGTGTGGACTACATCGCGGTCGGCGCGCTCACCCACTCCGCCCCGATCCTGGACGTCGGCGTGGACCTGCGCGCCTGAGCGACCGGTACCGTTCACCGGATCAGCACTCCCCGTCCCGCCCCCCTTTCCGAAGCCGCGCTCCGTCCCCCACGGCCCGAGCCAGAACACCAAGGACGCCCACGATGTTGCTCACCATCGACGTCGGTAACTCGCATACCGTGCTCGGCCTGTTCGACGGTGACGAGATCGTCGAGCACTGGCGCATCTCGACCGAGGCCCGGCGGACCGCGGACGAACTCGCCGTCGTCCTCGCGGGATTGCTCGGCCAGCACCCGCTGATCGGCGCCGACGGCATCGACGGCATCGCGATCTGCTCCACCGTGCCGTCCGTGCTGCACGAAATGCGCGACATGGTGCGGCGCTATTACGGCGACATCCCCACGGTCGTCGTCGAACCCGGGGTCAAGACCGGTGTGCCGGTCCTGATGGACAACCCCAAGGAGGTCGGCACCGACCGGATCATCAACGCGCTCGCGGCGGTCAAGTTGTACGGCGGCCCGTGCGTGGTGGTCGACTTCGGCACCGCGACCACCTTCGACGCGGTCAGCACCAAGGGCGAGTACGTCGGCGGCGCGATCGCCCCCGGCATCGAGATCTCGGTGGACGCGCTGGGTGCGCGCGGCGCGCAGTTGCGCAAGATCGAGCTGATGCGTCCGCGCAGCGTGATCGGCAAGAGCACGGTCGAGGCGATGCAGGCGGGCATCCTGTACGGCTTCGCCGGGCAGGTGGACGGCGTGGTCAAGCGGATGGCGGCCGAACTGTCCCCGGACGACCCGGACGCGGTCACCGTGGTGGCCACCGGCGGACTGGCGACGCTGGTGCTGGGCGAGGCTTCGGTGATCGACGTGCACGAGCCGTGGCTGACCCTGATCGGCCTGCGGATGGTCTACGAGCGCAACGCGGCGGTCTGAGCGGGCCGGCTGCGGGGCCGGCTCCCGATCCCAATCGGAAAAAAACACGCATGAAATAAACCGGATTGTCCATCTCGCCGCATACAGTGCGTGCTATGCCGACGCCACATGGTGACCAGGGGATGGCCTTCAGCGCGCACGAGGTGCGGGTGCTGTGTCGCGCGCTGACCGCCGCGTTGCGCGGCGGTCGCGACGCGGTCGACTTCTGGTTGCTCGGCCGGGCGATCGCCGAGGCGCAGGACGAGCGCGACCGGCTGCGCGTGTTCATGACGGCCGAACTGCGGCGCTATCGGGCGGCGATGCCCGGCAGCGCGGCCGGCTTCCTGTCCTGCCTGCGCAACGCGGTCGACGAGGTCGCGCACATCCCGTCCGCCGAGGACCTGGCCGCCCTGCGCAGCACCGTCGACCTGCCCTGCGGCGAACACGAACGAGCAAGCCGCGTAGCGCTGTTGCACCGCTGCACCCACCTCGCCGAGGCCGCCCTCGAACAACGCCTCACCGCCCGAGCCCACCGCCGCGCCACCGCCCGGTCCGCCCGCCCCGACCCCCTGGACATCCTCATCCCGACCCGCCCCCGGCCCGCCTTCGCGACACCACCCGCAGCGAGGCCGACCGCCCCCGAGCCGGCGGCCACCCCGGAACCGGCGCCGGCCCCCGCGCCCCGGGAAGCCACACACGGACCGGTCGACCCCCACGAAGCGGCTGCCCCCGACCACGAGAGCGCGGTCCACGAGACCGCAGCGCCCCCGAGCCACGACCTCCTCGATCCCGAAGCGGCCGAACCGGCGGCGGCCGAGAGCGAGGGGCCGGCGGGCGAGATCACCGAACGTGTGGTCTCGGCCCGGGAGTCCGCCGAATCCGAGGCGGCACCACACCGAGCCGCGGCCGAGGAGACCACGGCCGACGAATCCCCGAGGGGCGAGCCTCCCGCTCCGGAGCCCGCCGAAGCCGAGGACATCCGACCCCGGTCGGCCGAACCCGAGGCGGACGCCGGCACCGATCCCGACGACCCCGCCCCGGCCCGGGAGACTCTTTCCCCGGTCATTCCGCACCGCCGCCAGGGCCGCGTCCTGGGCCAGTTGCCCGCCCCCGAAGTCCTGCAGACCGGCACCGGCTGAGCCGCGCCGGCACGTCGTGCGGCGTTCGGGCGGCGGATGCGCCCGGGGCCGGACGGATATCGGTTCGGGGAGGTGGTTGGCCATGGGTAGCCTTGTCCCGTGACCGAGCAGAGCGCAGCGCAGCCGCAGATCGACGACCTTCCCGAGCAGATGCGGGTTCGCCGCGACAAGCTCGATCGGCTCCGAGCCGAGGGAACCGACCCGTACCCGGTCGGATTCCCCCGCAGCACGACGGTGGCGGCCCTGCGCGCGGAGTTCGACGGTCTCGAAGCCGATGTGGAGACCGGGCGCCGCGTCGGCATCACCGGCCGGGTGGTGCTGTATCGCACCGGCGGCAAGTTGTGCTTCGCGACCCTGCGCGACGGCGACGGCGACATCCAGGTGATGGTCTCGCTCGACGGCGTCGGCGCCGAGTCGCTGGCCGCCTGGAAGAGCGACGTCGACCTGGGCGACCACGTCGGCGTCGAGGGCCAGGTCATCACCTCCCGCCGCGGCGAGCTGTCGATCATGGTCGACTCGTGGGCGATCACGTCCAAGTGCCTGCGTCCGCTGCCGGACAAGCACAAGGGCCTGACCGACCCCGAGGCCCGGGTCCGCCAGCGCTACGTCGACCTGATCGTCAACGACGAGTCGCGCGCGATGTTGCGTACCCGCAGCCGGATCGTGCGCTCGATCCGCGAGTGGTTCGACGCCAGGGACTTCCTGGAGGTCGAGACCCCGATGCTCCAGCCGGTACACGGCGGCGCCACCGCGCGCCCGTTCGTCACCCACATCAACGCGTACGACATGGACCTCTACCTGCGCATCGCGCCGGAGCTCTACCTCAAGCGCCTGGTCGTCGGCGGCGCCGAGAAGGTCTTCGAGATCAACCGCAACTTCCGCAACGAGGGCGCGGACTCGACGCACAACCCCGAGTTCACCATGCTCGAGGCGTACGAGGCGTACGGCGACTACAACACGATGGCCACGCTCACCCGCGAGATGTACCAGCACGTCGCCCAGGCCGTGTTCGGCACGCACACCTTCCGCTACGGCGACCGCGAGGTGGACATCTCCGGCGAGTGGCGCGAGATCACCGTCTACGGTTCGGTCTCCGAGGCGCTCGGCGAGGAGGTCACCCCCGAGACGCCGATCGAGGCGGTGCGCAAGCTCGCCGACGCGCGGGAGATCGAGTACGACAAGGCGTGGGGCCAGGGCAAGTTGGTCCAGGAGATCTACGAGGCGCTGGTCGAGCACACCCTGGCCGAGCCGACCTTCGTCCGCGACTTCCCGATCGAGACGTCCCCGCTGACCCGCCAGCACCGCAGCACGCCGGGCGTCGCGGAGAAGTGGGACCTGATCGGCTTCGGCATGGAGTTGGGCACCGCGTACTCCGAGCTGGTCGACCCGGTCGAGCAGCGTCGCCGGCTCACCGAGCAGTCGCTGCTCGCCGCGGGCGGCGATGTCGAGGCCATGCGGATCGACGAGGACTTCCTGCGCGCGCTGGAGTTCGCGATGCCGCCGAGCGGCGGTCTGGGGCTGGGCATCGACCGGATGATCATGGCCTTCACCGGTCGCGGCATCCGCGAGACGATCCTGTTCCCGCTGGTGAAGCCGACCACCGACTGACGGGTCGGCCCGCGCTCGGGAGCCCCTTCGGTGACGGATCGTCGTCCCCGAGGGGGCTCCTGTCGCATTCCCGGGCGCGTCACCCGTTCGTACGCATAGGGTCGGCCGCATGGAAGCAGCCCCCGATCTCCGGATCTGCGTCGCCGGTGATTCGTTCGTCCAAGGCGTCGGCGATCTCGCCGGCGGCGGATGGGTCGGCCGCCTGGCGGCCGAGTCCCGTCGCCGGGGCCGGCAATTGACCGCGTACAACCTCGGCGTGCGGTTGGAGACCTCGGCCGACGTCGCGGAGCGCTGGTACGGCGAGGCCGTCCCGCGCATGCGGCACGCCGACGGCACCGGCATGGTCTTCGCGTTCGGCGTCAACGACGTCAAGGTCGAGCGCGGCCGCCGTCGGGTCGGGCACGCGGACAGCGTCGCCAACCTCGACGCGATACTGGACACCGCCACCGGCGCCCGCTGGACCTGCCTGGTCGTCGGCGCACCACCGGTGCCCGGCGAGCCGAACGGCGGCGAGGACGCGCTCGCTCTGGAGGACGCGTACGCGAAGACGTGCGCCGCGCGCGGCATCACCTTCGTGCCCCTCCAGCACACCCTGCGCGCGGACCCCGAGTGGTGGGCGAGCATCGACGCCTACGGCGACGGGGCGCACTGCGACTCGACCGGCTACGCCAAGCTCGCCGCGCTGATCGCCGAAGGCGGCTGGTGGGACTGGCTGGACTCGCTCGCGGTCGGCCGCTGACGGATCGGCCGACGTGGGCGTGGTCGAGCGGTCCGGTGATCCCGGAGCGCGGTGATCAGGCCGCGACGCCCTTGCCGGACAGCCAGGTCTTCGGGTCCACGGCCGCGCCGCCCTTGGGGTGCACCTCGAAGTGCAGGTGCGGCCCGGTGGAGTTGCCGGTGGTACCGACGTAGCCGATCACCTCGCCGGCGGCCACCGAACCGGAGGTCTTCGCGAACCGGGACTGGTGGCAGTACCAGGTCTGGGTGCCGTCGGGGTGGGTGATCACGATCCGGTTGCCGAACGCGCCGGCGCTGCCCGCGGAGGAGATCTTCCCGGCGGCGGCGGCCTTGATCGGCGTACCGGAGCGGGCCGCGAAGTCCAGGCCGGTGTGCGTGTGCGCCCAGCGCGAGCCGCTGTTGCCGAAGCGACCGGTCAACGTGTAGCCGGATGTCGGCACCACCCATCCCGAGGCCGCCCGCTCGGCCGCGACCCGGTCGGCCTCGGCCTGACGCTCGGCCTCCGCCGCCCGCTCGGCCTCCGCCTGGCGCTCCGCCTCCGCGACCCGCTCGGCCTCCGCCTGGCGCTCCGCCTCCGCTCGCGCGGCCGTCTCCGCGGCGGCCTGTCGCTCGGCCTCCCGCGCGGCGTCCAACGACGGACGCTCCTGCGAGCGTGCCGCGACGTCCGCGCCGCGATCGGCGAGCCACTGCGCGTTCTCCGGATCGGCGCCGGTCGAGCCGGCCGCGCGCGCATCGCCGGGGTCCGTCCCCGACACCTGCACCCCGGTGGTGACCGCGACGGCCAACAGCGCGAGACCGGCGACCACGATGACCGGACGGCGCGGACGCAACGCCTTCGGCCGCGCGGGGCGGTCGGCGGGCGTGGACATGGACGTGGGCGTGGACGGAGCTTCGGGGGAGTGCGGCACGAACACCTCGGTGAATCGACGACAGGGCCGCGATCAGTGGTAACAATTCACCGCACATCGACCAAGTCGTGACGGAGTGGACACTACGCGGCCACGTAGTAGTGCGTTCCGCGTTCCCGCATCCGCTCGCGCGGGGAAGGGCCGGATGCGACAAATCCGGACGAAGTCGCGTCTACGATGCTGCGTAGGGGATCGCTCGCCACGCGTGACGCAGCTCACGGTGCGACAAGGTTTCGGGAGGGTCCGACCATGAAGCGACTCGGCGAACTCGAGACCCGGGTGATGCTTCGCATCTGGCGGCTCAATCGCCCGTCCTCGGTGCGTGAAGTGCAGGAGGCGCTGCTGCCGGAGCGCGAGCCCGCCTATACGACGGTGATGACCGTGCTCGACAAACTCTTTCGCAAGGGCCTGTTGCGCCGCAGACTGCACGGCCGGGCCTATCGATACGAGGCCGTGTACTCCCGGGACGCCTATACCGCCGAGTTGATGCGCGCCGACTGGGCGGCCGGCGACAGCCGCGCCGGTGCTCTCGTGCACTTCGTCGAGGGCATGACGCCGGAACAGATCCAGGCGTTGCGCGACGCGTTGCGGGTGGCGCTGCCCTGAGTCGAATCGGCCGTTCGGAGGGGTCCGGTGCCTGGGCCGTACGGGGTCTTGTCAATTCGTTCGGCGCAGCCCGCAACGCTCCCGGCGCAACTCTGCGTAATCGTATTAATGATCTACGTAAGAAATGCGACTTCGGTACGGCGGAACGGAAAGTGGGCCGACACGATGCGAGTTAAAACCCGAGTGGGGCATGTCCTCGCGATGGCCGGCGTCCTGGTGGGCGCAACGCCGGCCGCGATCCCGGGCACGGTCGGTCGGGCGGGCGCGGCCCCGAGCGGCAGCCGGAACCCGTCACCACGTCGTACGGATGGACCACAACGCACGAGTGGAGCGGGTGGTCGTCCTCGCGGGTGTCCGGCACCCCACGCCCGCCGATGTGTCGGCCGACCCGCGCCATCGAATCGACCGAATGCGGGCGGAGTTCGGGCGGCGGCTGCAGAGCGCGCTCGCGGACCTGATGAGCGCGCTCGGCACGTCGTCGCCGGGTATCGCATTGCCGGACCTGCCCGGCCCGGCCGACTTCGGGGTGGGCACCGCCGCGGCGAAGCCGCCGAACCGGCCGCCGTTCCCGCCCACGCCGCCCACCTCGACCGGGCCGCCCGGCCGGCAGGTGGACCCGGCCCCGACGGCCAGGCTGGAATTGCGCCGCACGGCCGACCACGCGCAGGCCGAGCCGGGTGACGCGGTCACCCACACGGTGACGGTGCGAAACTCGGGCAAGGGCGAGGCGAACTCCGCGGTCGTGCGCAACACGTTGCCGGCAGGCGTGAAACCGATGGAATCCAAGCCGTCCCAGGGTGAATTCGACCCGGCCACCGCGCTGTGGAAGACCGGCCCGATCAAGGCCGGCTCCGAGGTCGTCCTGATTCTCGTACTCCGGGTCCCGCAAGGTGCGGCCGGAACCGAGATGACCGCTCGATCGAGTTTCATCAGCGCGCCGGGTGCCGAGCCGGTCATCCGCGACGCGTGCGGCGACGACGCCGAGGCGGCCTGTGCGAGCACGCGCGTGGCCGATTCCGCGACCCGGAAATGACCGGGGGAATCCGGCCATATCCGACCCGATCGCTCGATCCGATCACTGCGCCCGATGACTCCGCGGCCGTGCCGCGGGCCTCGGGTATCCGGTGCCGGATGTATCCGGATGTATGAAGAACGCGAGGTCCGGACGGTGCGAAACGCCGTCCGGCCCGCCGTCGTCGGTTGGGGTGTTTCCGCTACCAGCGGGGCAGATCGGTGGTAAACAGGGCGGAGCGGCGACGACTATCGTGATCGCGATAGCGTCACCCCATGGAAGTGACGATCCGACGTGCCAGAACGTCCGATGTGCGGGCCATTCGACGCCTTGTGGATGGGTACGTGGGGCTGCGTATCCTTCTGGACAAACCCACGGTCACCCTCTACGAGGATGTGCAGGAGTTTTGGGTTGCGGAGCGGGACACCGACAGCGAGGTGGTCGCCTGCGGGGCTCTGCACGTGATGTGGGAAGACCTCGCCGAGGTGCGCACTCTCGCGGTGGATCCGGTGTGCCGCGGCCACGGAGTGGGCCACCTCTTGCTCAGCAAACTCCTGGAGACCGCGCGTTGGCTCGGTGTTCGGCGGATATTCTGCTTGACCTTCGAGGTCGACTTCTTCGTGAAGCACGGCTTCGTCGAGATCGAGGAGACGCCGATCGACCGCGATGTCTACAGTGAACTGATGCGTTCGTACGACGAGGGCGTCGCCGAGTTTTTGGATCTGGAACGCGTCAAACCCAACACCCTTGGCAACACGCGGATGCTGCTCCATCTCTGGCAGTGATCTCGATCCGCGTAGACCGCGCGAGTGTGGTGGAGATCGCGTGACCCATGCCGGCGAACCCCTTGACGCTTCTTGCCGATGACGGTGTGGTGTGCGGTGAAGTGGCAACCACAAACCCGGTAACGTATTGCCGGCCGGACGGGTTCCGCGCGGGTGGGTTTGTATTTTCCCGCAGAAAGCGGTTTCCTTTTCTTGAGTTGGTTGAACCCTCCCGATGAAAGGGAATCCTGGTGGCACAGAAGGTCCAGATTCTTCTCGTTGACGACCTCGACGGCGGCAAGGCCGATGAGACGGTGACGTTCGCGCTCGACGGTGTCTCCTACGAGATCGACCTGAGCGCCACGCACGCAGAGCAGCTCCGCGCGGCCCTGACGACCTACGTCGAGGCCGGCCGCAAGACCGGTGGCCGGGTCGCCGCGCGCCGCGGCGTCCGCCAGGTGGTCAAGGGTGGTGCCGCCTCCGGCGACACCGCCAAGATCCGCGCCTGGGCCAAGGAGAACGGCTACGACGTGAGCGAGCGCGGTCGCGTGCCGGGCAACATTCGCGACGCCTACGAGAAGGCCCACGCCTGATCGTCGACGCCATCATCGAGCGGTGTCCTCCCCCGAACGAACCGGGGGAGGGCACCGCTCATGTCGTTTTTCCGGGGCCGGGGCGGCCCCGGAGCGCCGGCCCGGCCGTGCTTCAGGCCGGTACCGGGCGGTGGTGGGTCAGCGGCCTCGGCTCGGTGGCCCGCGGCCGGGGGAACAGCCGCACATGCTGGCACGCGTGCGCCAACGTGCTCAGCAGCCGGGTGACGTCCGGAAAGCGCACATCCACGTGCAGCACGGCGCCGAGGGCGGCGAGGTGCTCGACGGGGCGCACTCGGCCCGCGTCGACCGGCGGGCGCAACCAGCGCGCGTGCTCCCACGACCGGGGCCACGGCGCCCGCCACGTGGCCGGCCACGGCGACGGCGCGGCCACCGTGTCGCCCTCGCCGTACGCGCGCAGGTCCAGGTCCAGGTCGGCCCAGTCCAGCCAGTCCAGCAGGGCGGGCAGATCGTCCGCGACCCCGGGGGCCACGAAGAACTGGATCCGGCCGGTCCCGGTCGCGGCCACCGGCCCGACCGGGACGCCCAGCCGCTCGGCCCGGTCCAGGGCCCGGACGCCCGCCGCCCCGGGAACGTCCAGGACGTCGAACCGCACCCCGGCGGCCAGCCGGACCGACGCCGACGGGTCGGCCGCCCAGTGTCGCGAGAGCACCTGCGGATCGGTGGTCGCCACCGCGAGCCCGCCCTTCGCGTCGGCCGATCCCGGACCCGCCGGCCAGCCCAGGGCACGCGCGTACCAGAGGGCCTCGTCCAACGGGCCCGGCACGACGGGCGCCGAACGGGACGCGAAAACAAGCGTGGCTGCCATAACGTGTTCAACTCCGGGACGACAGCGAGGTTACGAAAGGTGATATGCCAACCGCGATGAGTGACATGTCGGGCGGGCCGGTCGCACCGGGCCTGCCCGAGTGCCCGTGTGGATGCCCGCACAGCGGTCGTGACCTGCCGGTATACGGCGGGTGTCGTCCTGGGTATGACCCGACCATGGAGGGGACTCGGGGAGGTGTGATCGGTGCCGTCGCCGGGTCGCGACGGGATCGGAAAATACCGCGTTCGCTTCTGGCGTACTCGGAATCGGCCTCAGGACGTGGCCGGCGGGAACACCGACACGCACCATCGGGTTTGACTAGTTGTCCAAAGCGGTCCGCAACACGTGGGTCGCACGTCTTCACGGACGAATCGAGCGGTCCTGCGTGCAGGACTAGCATGCGGAAGGACAGGGAGGGGACCGTCCCCGATCTGCACGACCGCTCTGAGGAGCGATAACGATGTTCGAGAGGTTCACCGACCGCGCGCGGCGGGTTGTCGTCCTGGCTCAGGAGGAGGCCCGGATGCTCAACCACAACTACATCGGTACTGAGCACATCCTCCTCGGCCTCATCCACGAGGGTGAGGGCGTCGCTGCGAAGGCCCTGGAGAGCCTCGGCATCTCGCTTGAGGCAGTGCGTCAGCAGGTTGAGGAGATCATCGGTCAGGGTCAGCAGGCCCCGTCCGGTCACATCCCCTTCACGCCCCGTGCGAAGAAGGTCCTCGAGCTGTCGCTTCGCGAGGCGCTCCAGCTCGGCCACAACTACATCGGCACCGAGCACATCCTGCTCGGCCTGATCCGCGAGGGCGAGGGCGTCGCCGCCCAGGTCCTGGTGAAGCTGGGCGCCGACCTCAACCGGGTCCGCCAGCAGGTCATCCAGTTGCTCTCCGGCTACTCCACCGGCAAGGAATCCGCCGCGCCGGGCGGCAGCGGCCAGGAGGGGACGCCTTCCACGTCCCTCGTGCTCGACCAGTTCGGGCGCAACCTGACCCAGGCGGCGCGCGAAGGCAAGCTCGACCCGGTCATCGGGCGCGAGAAGGAAATCGAGCGGGTCATGCAGGTGCTGTCCCGCCGCACCAAGAACAACCCCGTCCTGATCGGCGAGCCCGGCGTCGGCAAGACCGCCGTCGTCGAGGGCCTGGCCCAGGCGATCGTCAAGGGCGAGGTGCCCGAGACGCTCAAGGACAAGCAGCTCTACACGCTGGACCTCGGCGCGCTGGTGGCGGGTTCCCGCTACCGCGGTGACTTCGAGGAGCGGCTGAAGAAGGTGCTCAAGGAGATCCGCACCCGAGGCGACATCATCCTGTTCATCGACGAGCTGCACACGCTCGTCGGTGCGGGTGCCGCCGAAGGCGCGATCGACGCGGCGAGCATCCTCAAGCCGATGCTGGCGCGAGGCGAGCTGCAGACGATCGGCGCGACCACGCTCGACGAATACCGCAAGCACCTGGAGAAGGACGCGGCGCTCGAGCGCCGGTTCCAGCCGATCCAGGTCGCGGAACCGTCACTGCCGCACACGATCGAGATCCTCAAGGGTCTGCGCGACCGCTACGAGGCGCACCACCGCGTGTCGATCACCGACCAGGCCCTGGTGGCCGCGGCGACGCTCGCGGACCGGTACATCTCCGACCGGTTCCTGCCGGACAAGGCGATCGACCTCATCGACGAGGCCGGCTCGCGGATGCGCATCCGGCGCATGACCGCGCCGCCGGACCTGCGCGAGTTCGACGAGAAGATCGCCAACGTGCGTCGGGACAAGGAGTCCGCGATCGACGCGCAGGACTTCGAGAAGGCCGCGTCCCTGCGCGACAGCGAGAAGAAGCTGCTCGCCGACAAGGCGAAGCGGGAGAAGGAGTGGAAGGCCGGCGACATGGACGTCGTGGCCGAGGTCGACGAGGAACTGATCGCAGAGGTTCTCTCGACCGCCACCGGCATCCCGGTCTTCAAGCTGACCGAGGAGGAGTCGGCCCGTCTGCTCCGCATGGAGGACGAGCTGCACAAGCGGGTCATCGGCCAGAAGGACGCCATCAAGGCGCTCTCCCAGGCCATTCGGCGCACCCGCGCCGGACTCAAGGACCCGAAGCGTCCCGGTGGTTCGTTCATCTTCGCCGGCCCGTCCGGCGTCGGTAAGACCGAGCTGTCCAAGACGCTCGCCGAGTTCCTCTTCGGCGACGAGGACGCGCTCATCCAGCTGGACATGAGCGAGTTCTCCGAGAAGCACACGGTCTCCCGGCTGTTCGGTTCGCCGCCCGGATATGTGGGTTACGAAGAGGGTGGCCAGCTCACCGAGAAGGTCCGTCGCAAGCCTTTCTCGGTGGTTCTGTTCGACGAGGTCGAGAAGGCCCACCCGGACATCTTCAACTCGCTGCTGCAGATTCTGGAGGACGGTCGACTGACCGATTCCCAGGGTCGGGTGGTGGACTTCAAGAACACCGTCATCATCATGACGACCAACCTCGGCACGCGGGACATCTCGAAGGGCTTCGGCCTCGGTTTCTCCGGATCGTCCGACGTCAAGACCGGTTACGACCGGATGAAGGCGAAGGTCAACGAAGAGCTGAAGCAGCACTTCCGTCCCGAGTTCCTCAACCGTGTCGACGACACGATCGTCTTCCACCAGCTTTCCGAGGAAGACATCATCCAGATCGTCGACCTGATGATCGCCAAGGTGGACGAGCGGCTGCGCGACCGGGACATGGGCATCGAGCTGCGTCCCGCCGCCAAGGCACTGCTCGCCAAGCGGGGCTACGACCCGCTGCTGGGTGCCCGTCCGCTCCGGCGGACGATCCAGCGCCAGATCGAGGACAACCTCTCCGAGAAGATCCTCTACGGCGAGCTGCGCTCCGGGTCGATCATCGTGGTCGACACCGAGGGTGAGGGCAAGGACGAGCAGTTCACCTTCGAGGGCATGGAGAAGGCCCCGCTGCCGGACGCACCGCCCATCGAGGCGACCGGCTCGGGCCCGAACCTGACCAAGGAGTAGTCGGGTTCGCGGGAGACCGCGCACGACGACGAAGGGGCCGCCCCCGGGAAGTGATTCCCGGGGGCGGCCCCTTCGTCGTGGCGGTTCGGCGCCGGATCAGTGCACGCCGTCGGTGATTTGCTCGTCGGCTCGGCCTGCCGCTTCGGATCGCGCCAGCGGCACCGACTCGGCCGACTCGCGCAGGCCCACCCGGGCGTGCACCCGGCGCAGGAACCGCGGCGCGTACCAAGCGTGCCGGCCCAGCACGCGCATCGCGGCCGGCACCAGGACGCCCCGGACCAGGGTCGCGTCCAGCAGGATCGCCAGGGCCGCACCGAAGCCGAAGAGCTGCAGGAAGCTCACGCTGCTGGTCAGGAACGCCACGAAGGTCACCGCGAGCAGCGCCGCGGCGGTGGTGACGATCCGTCCGGTGCGTCCCAGCCCCTGCCGGACCGCGTCCTCGTCGGACGCCCCGGCGTCGTGCAGTTCCTTGATCCGGCTGGTCACGAACACCTCGTAGTCCATCGACAGCGCGAACGCGATGCAGAACAGCAGCACCGTCATCGAGGTGTCCATGGGCAGCGGGGTGAAGCCGAGCAGGTCGGCGAGATGCCCGTCCTGGAAGACCCACACGGTGATGCCGACCGCGGCCATGATGCTGATCCCGTTCAGGAGCAACGCGCGCAGCGGTTGCAGGATGCTTCCGGTGAACAGGAACAGCAGCACGAACGTACTGAGCACGATCAGCCCGAAGGCGAGCGGCAGCCGGTCGCCGATCGAGGTCTTGGTGTCGACCAGGCGCGCGTCCGTACCGCCGACCAGAGCCTCGGTGCGGTCCGGTGCGGGGACCGCCCGGACGTCGCGGACCAGGTCCTGGGCGGCGTCCGACTTGGCGGGCAGCGTGGTGATCACCGAGAGCAGGCGCGCGTCGGGTCGGATCCGGTCCGGCCCGGCGGTGTCCACCCGGGTCACGCCCGGCAGCGCGGCGAGCCGGCCCGCGTAGGCGTCCACCGGGGCCTGGGCGCCGGTGCCGAGCAGTACCACGTCCAACGAGCGGGTGTCGTCGAGGCTGTAGTCCGCGCGCAGCGTGTCGCCGACCTGACGGGCCTCGGTGCTCGTCGGCAGGACCCGTTCGTCGGGCGTGCCGAACTTGACCCCGAGCAACGGCGAGGCGGCCACCAGCAGCACCGCCAGCACCGGCAGCGCGGTGAGCGCGGGCCGCCTGGTGACGAAGCCGGCCAGCCGCGACCACACCGGCGCCTCGCCGCCCTGGACGCCTCGCACGCCCTTGATCCGCATCGACTCCACGCGCGGTCCGAGCACGGTC
Source organism: Embleya sp. NPDC020886 (assembly GCF_044333915.1). Classification (NCBI taxonomy): domain Bacteria; kingdom Bacillati; phylum Actinomycetota; class Actinomycetes; order Kitasatosporales; family Streptomycetaceae; genus Embleya; species Embleya sp. NPDC020886. The sequence continues at coordinate 233,636 of NZ_JBIRRX010000008.1, forward strand.
AGCAGGGCCGGTGCGATGATCAGCGCGGCGAGCGCGGAGATGATCACCACGCCGATGCCCGCGTACGCGAACGAGCGCAGGAAGTACTGCGGGAAGACCAGCAGTACGGCGAGCGCGGCGGCCACCGTCGCGGCGGAGAACAGGATGGTCCGCCCGGCGGTACGCAGTGTGCCCACCACCGCGTCGTGCAGATCGTGCCCCGCGTGCAGCAACTCGCGGTGTCGGGCCACGATCAGCAGCGCGTAGTCGATCGCCAGGCCCAGGCCCAGGGCCGTGGTCAGGTTGATCGAGAAGATCGACACGTCGGTCAGGCTGCCGAGAACGAACAACTCGGCGAAGGTGCCCATGATCGCGATGAACCCGATCACGAGCGGGACCAGGGCCGCGATCAGACTGCCGAAGGCGAGCACGAGCAGCAGCATCGTCAGCGGTATCGCGATCGACTCGGCGATCGCCAGGCTCTTGCCGACCTGTCCGTTGACGGCCGGTCCGATCGAGGCTTCACCGCCGATCCGGACCTTGAGCGGGCTGTCCGGGGGCAGTTGCGCGGCCTTGGGCAACTCGCTGACGTCGTCCTCGACCGAATGGGCGACGAGCAGTGCGCCGCGGCCCCCGTCGGCCTTGAGTCCGGGCGCGTTGGTGGTCCAGTAGGAGACCACCTGGTCGAAGCCGGGGGCGGCCGCGAGGGACGCGGTGAGGCGCCGGCCGGCCTCCGCGACGGCCGGTGCGTCGACGTTCGAGCCGTCTTTGGCGCGGACCTCGACCACCAGGTTGGGTCGGCCGCCGAAGGTGTGCTTGATCTCGTCCTGGGCCCGGGTGGAGGCCGAATCCGGTGCGTCGAACCCGCCCGACTGGAGCTTGCCGAAGGCACCGAAGCCGACCCCGGCCGAGACGAGCAACAACAACGTGCCGACCACGAGCACGGCGCGTGCTCGGCGGAATACGAGATCCCCTAGTCGTTCGAGCATGATCATCGACCTTCCATGTGGCCCGTGGGGAGACGGGTGCCGGAGCCGGAGACATCATGTTGACGGCGATAACAATGTTTGCATTGATAACTTGGCATTGAATGTGCGCAGTGTCAACATGGGGCTGGATCGAACGGAGAACCATGGCAAGCGAGCAAGCCGCCGGCACCTCGGGTCGTCGCGGATACCACCACGGCGACCTGCGCAACGCGCTGACCGAGGCCGCGGTGGAACGGGCCCGGGCCGGCGGCCCGCAGGCGATCGTGTTGCGCGAGGCGGCGCGCGCGACGGGGGTGTCCTCCACCGCCGCCTACCGGCACTTCGCCAACCATCACGAGTTGGTCGTGGCGGTCAAGGATCGCGGTCTGGCGATGCTCGCGGCGACGATGCGGGCCGAATTGGCCGCAGGCGAGCCGTGTGCGGATCCGGGCGACGAGGCGCTGCGTCGGCTGCGGGCGGCGGGGCTGGGCTACGTGCGCTTCGCGTTCGCCGAGCCCGGCCTGTTCCGGACCATCTTCCACGGTGCCGCCGAGGGCGAGCCGCTGATCGGCCGTCGGCAGGCGGCCCGGGCGGCGGGCGAGGACGACGGGCATCTGCCCGGCACGCCGGACGAATCGGAGGAGTCCTACTCGCTGATGTCCCAGGCGCTGGACGAACTGGTCGTGCTCGGTCGTCTCCCGGCCGAACGGCGCGAGTACTCCGACGTGGTGATGTGGTCCGCCGTGCACGGGTTGAGCGTGTTGTTGCTGGACACCGAATTGGCCCATCTCCCGGACGAGACCAAGGCGGACATCGTCCGGCGCGGCATCGACGTGGCCCTGAACGGCCTGTGAGACCGGTCGCGGCCGTCCCCCATTAGGTCCCGTCCGACGGGCGCCGGCGCTCGCCCGCTCGCAGGATCGAAGGCATGAGCGCCGACTTCGCGACCAGGACCGCCATCGTCACCGGAGCCGCCTCGGGCATCGGCGCCGCGATCGCCCGCCGACTCGCCGCCGACGGCGCGAACGTCGTGGTCGCCGACCTCGACGACGACGGCGCGGCCCGGGTCGCCGCCGAGATCACCGAGGCCGGCGGCACCGCCCGGGGGATGCGGGTGGACGTGGCCGAACCGCAGTCCTGCGCGGCGCTCGTGCGCGCGGCGGTGGAGGCGTTCGGCGGGCTGCACCTGGCGGTGAACAACGCGGGCATCACCGGCCCGCACGCGCACACCGGCGAGTACCCGACGGACGGGTGGCGCAAGGTGATCGAGATCAACCTGAGCGGTGTCTTCTACGGGATGCGCCACCAGATCCCGGCGATGCTGGAGTCCGGTGGCGGCGCGATCGTCAACATGGCCTCGATCCTGTCCTCGGTCGGCTTCCCGAACGCGGTCGGCTACGTGGCCGCCAAACACGGCGTGCTGGGCCTGACCAAGACCGCCGCGATCGAGTACGCGCAGCAGGGGATCCGGGTCAACGCGGTCGGCCCGGGCTTCATCGAGACCCCGCTGCTGAAGGAATCCGACGCCGAGGCGCACGCCGCGCTGGCCAGGCTGCACCCGATGGGCCGACTCGGCACGGTCGAGGAGGTGACCGAGCCGGTCGCCTTCCTGCTCTCCGATCGGGCCGCCTTCGTGACCGGCAGTTACCACCTGGTGGACGGCGGCTACACCGCGCCGTAGCGCGGCTCCGCGGATACCCCGCCCGGGTAATCCATTCGGTTGGTGAGTAATAGCCTCACCATTGACGTCGCCGGCCCACCGTGCCACCCGGGCATCACTCGTGTATCACACGGGGCCGGTACGCCGGAAAGGGAGAAACCCATGAAGGCCGTCCAATACGTCGAGTTCGGCAAGCCGGTCGAGGTGCGGGAGATCCCCGCGCCCGAACCGGGCCCCGGGCAGGTGCTGCTGAAGGTCACCGCCGGCGGTGTCTGTCACTCCGACATCTTCGTGATGAGTCAACCGACCGGAACCTTCGGTCCCGACGCCCCGCTCACCCTCGGCCACGAGGGCGCCGGCATCGTGGCCGCGCTCGGCGACGGGGTCACCGGCTTCGCGCTCGGCGACGCGGTCGTCGTCTACGGGCCGTGGGGCTGCGGTGCCTGTCACGCCTGTGCGCAGGGCAAGGAGAACTACTGCACGCGCGCCGGCGAGCTGGGCATCCGACCGCCCGGCCTGGGCGCCCCGGGCGCGCTCGCCGACTACGTGCTGATCGACGACGCCCGGCACCTGGTCCCGATCGGTGACCTGGATCCGGTGCAGACCGTGCCGCTCACCGACGCCGGGCTGACGCCGTACCACGCGATCAAGCGCTCGCTGGACAAGCTCTACGCGGGCAGTACCACCGTGGTCCTGGGCGTCGGCGGCCTGGGCCACATCGGCGTGCAGCTCCTGCGCGCGTTGTCCGCGACCCGGGTGATCGCCCTGGACGTGAGCGAGGACAAGCTGGAGCTGGCCCGCGCCTCGGGTGCGCATCTGGCGATCAGGTCCGACGACAAGGCCGCCGGGATCGTCCGCGAGGCCACCGACGGCCTCGGCGCGCAGCTCGTGCTCGACTTCGCCGGTGTGCAGCCCACCGTCGACCTGGCCGCGAAGTGCGCCGCCACGGAGGGCGACCTGACCATCGTCGGCATCGGCGGCGGCACCCTCCCGGTCGGCTTCGGCCTGCTCCCGTACGAGTGCTCGGTCAGCACGCCCTACTGGGGCACCCGCACCGAACTGATCGAGCTGATCGAGCTGGCCCGGCACGGCGGGGTGAGCGCGCACGTGGAGCAGTTCCCGCTCGACCAGGCCGCCGACGTCTACGACCGGCTGCACCACGGCCGGATCAACGGCCGCGCGGTGCTGGTCCCCGGGACCTGACCGGCGCGCGACCGGCTGCGGAATACCTGGACGGGGTATGCGGTTCTGCGAGGTGTCCGACACCGTCACGAGCATCGCGAAGGGAGCCACCGTGACGCTGACCCTGGAGAACTACCGAGTAGCCGAGGAACTGGTCGAGCAACGCGACCCGTTGGGCGCGCTGCGCATCCTGGAGCCGGTGCTGGAGGACGAGCGCGACAACGTGGCCGTGCAGCAACTGGCCGGCCGGGCGTATTTCCTCGCGCTCCGGCTCGGCCGGGCCGAGGCGACGCTGCGGCGGGTGGTCGAGCTCGACCCGTGCGACGCATGGGCCACGCACGCACTCGGCCGGACCCTGGAGCGGGCCGGCCGCGGCGCCGAGGCCGCGCCGTATCTGCGGCTCGCCGCGGCGATGAACCCGGAGCCGGAGTACACCGCGGCAGCGGCGAGGCACGCCGACTGAGCGACGACTCAGCTCGAAGAGGCGGCGGAGCGATCCGTCGCCTCTTCGGCGTCCGGGCGCGCGAACGGCCAGGTCGCCCAGGTGAGCGCGAGGAGCAACTGGGCGGCCACGTAGGTGGGCATCACCACCGCGTCCTGACCGGGCACCAGGTCCACGTCGGCGATGCCCAACGCGATCACCGCGTCCGAGAGCAGGAACAACGCGCCGCCGAGCCCGGTACGCCGGCCCACTCCCGCCGCGTACGCCGCCATCGCGGTGAGCAGCAGGCTGTAGCCGAGCACCGGCACCAGCAGTTCGTCCAGCCCGCGCCACACCAGCGCCATCATCGCGCCCCACGCGAGCAGGTACCCGAGCGCCCGACGCGGCGAAAGCGTGCCGCCCAGGCGCCGAAAGGCCAGGAGGTAGCAGACGTGCCCGACCGCGAACCCGGCCATCCCGATCATGAAGGCCGCGTCGTGGTCCACGAGCAGCCCGACGTCACCGACGAACCCGCCCGCCAGTGCGCCGATCGGCAGCCCCGCGCGCCCCGCACCGGGTCGTGCCGCCACCCACACGAAGGCGATCAGCACCGGCATCAGCAGCGTCTTGCTCACCCAGCGCGGCCCGTCCACGCCACTCGCGGCGAAAACCGTGTCGGCGACGCCCAGGGTCAGGTAGGCCGCGAGCAGCGCGCGTGCCCTCACGCGCCGGCCCGGGCGCCGGCGGGCGGGGCGATCGCCTCGGTCGCGGGCTGCCAGCCCGGCCCGCGCAACACCCGGCCGAACCGCACCCGCCAGGTGCTCGCGGCCCGGACGTCGCGTGCGATGGCCGCGTATTCGTGGAAGGCCACCCGCAGCGGGTTGTAGGTGCCGATGTTCTTGGTGAGCCCGTAGTCCACCGGTTCGCCCTCGGGCTCGAAGCTGCGGAACAGCCGGTCCCACAGGATCAGGATGCCGCCGTAGTTGCGGTCCAGGTATTGCCGGTTCGAACCGTGGTGCACGCGGTGGTGGGAGGGCGTGTTGAAGACGTACTCGATCGGCTTCCAGAGCTTGTCGATCCGCTCGGTGTGGATCCAGAACTGGTACAGCAGGTTGATCGAGAAGGACGTGATCACCATGGCCGGCGGGAAACCGAGCAGCAACATCGGCCCGATGAACACGATGTGGTGCGCCCCGGTCCAGGTCTGGCGCAGTGCGGTGGAGAGGTTGTAGTGCCGGCTGGAGTGGTGCACGACATGACTGGCCCACAACAACCGGATCTCGTGTCCGGCGCGATGTTCCCAGTAGTAGAAGAAGTCCACGCCGAGGATCACCAGCGCCCAGGCCCACCACGTGTACCCCAGCCGCAGCGGGGTCAGCTCGTGCAGCCCGTCCCAGGCAAGCACGGTGAGCAGCCCCCAACCGAGCCCGACCGCCAGGCTGCCGAGGCCCATGGTCAGGCTCGTCGCGGTGTCCTTCACCGCGTACCCGCGCTCGTTGTCGTCGGGGGCGAATCGGTACGACACCCACTCGACGACCAGGAGAAGGGTGAAGACCGGAACGGCGAACACCGTGAGGTCCATGCCTCGGACCCTACTGGCGAGTAACGCCGGGCGGAAGGGGTGATTTGCCGCTGATTTTCCACCGGTTTCCCGTGGCCGCGCCGATCGTCCGCCCGACACGGGGCGAAGCCCCCGGCCGCCCTCGGAGGGATGAGCCGGGGGCGATCGGGGGCTTCGCGGGAAGCGGAGCGGAGCGGGCCTAGCCGTGCTTGTTCTTGTCCGGTCGCTCGCCCTTGCCGTCGAGGACCTGCACCTTGTCCCCATCGTGCAATTCGATGCGTTCGCGCCGGACCTCCTCGGTCACCCGCTGCTCGCCCTGCACCTTCTTGGCCACCAGTCGGATGCGCTCCACCGCGACGACCTCCTTGCGGACGACGACCCGTTCGGCGTGCAGCACCATCTCGCGCGAGCTGTCGCGCATGTCCGGGGCGTCGAGCGCGGCGCCGCGGTTGGAGCCGTCGATCGGCTCGCGGACGATCTCCCACTCCTCGTGCGTCACGGGGACGACCTTTTCCACCCGCTCGGTCTCGACCACCTTGCGCAGCGCCACGCGCCCGGTCTCGATCGTCTCCACGTGCACGTCGAGTCGCTCCTCGGAGCGGGTCATCACGTTGTCGGTACCGGCCGCGCCGGACGTCGACGTGGTCCGGGCGGTGCCCGTGCCCATGCCGGTGCCCGTGGCGGTGCCGGCCGCGGGCATGCGGGTCGGGGCCGAGGTCGCCATGCCCGCCTTGGAGTCCGGCCCCATCGCCGGCCGATCGTGCGTCGCGGTGCCGGCCATCCCGGCCGCCGCGCTCGCCGCCGGCGGGTCGTTGGTGCGCACCGACGGATCGTGCTTGCCGGTCAGCTCCTCGAAGCCGTCGTCCGAGCCCGCGAGCTGCGACTTGGACATGTCCTCGCGCCGGTGGGTGCCGGCCGCCCCGGCCGCTCCCGCGGTACCGGCGGCTCCGGCAGCCGCGGCGGTGCCGGTGTCGGTCCCGGTGCCTCGGGCGGTCTCGGTGCGGGTCATGCCGCCGGACGGCGTGACGCTGTAGTGGCGGTAGAGGCGAGCCTCTTCCTCCGGCGAGAGGTGCTCGTCGGTGCCCAGGCTCGGCGCCTCCTTGACGAGCTCCTTGTCGAACGGCACCCGGAGGTCGTCGCCCTGCATGTCGGCCGGACCCAGGGGCACGAAGCTCTCGCGTCCGCCGAACATGCCGGTCTTGACGGTGACCCACTCCGGCTCGCCGGTGCGGTCGTCCAGGTACACCTGGCCGATGGTCCCGATCTTGTTGCCTTCGGAATCGACGATCTTGCGGCCGATCAGTTCCTGTGGAGTGACATTCGTCTTCACGAGCCAACGCTCCTGTTCCCGGCGTCGCGGCGAGGGTGTCGCGACATGGCGGTCGTCGTGTGGGAGCTCCGCTCACCAGCAGACGGCGAATCGGCCGAGGGGACAACCGGAGGCGGCCGGGACGGTGTCCGTCCGGTGCCCGTCGCGGCGCTGTCATCAGCGGGAATGCAACCGGTGCCGACCTGCGGCGGGGCCGGCCGGATTCACCCGAGTGGGTGAGTGACGGGCGGCGCTCGACCGGATATCGAGCGCACTGTTCGGGCTGTTCGCGGCAACCTCGCGCAGGAGTCGGGCCGGCGCGTATCCCGGGGTGGGCCGGTCGGGATTTGTAGGCTCTCGGCATGACCATGACGATCCGCCCGGCGACGGCTCGGGACTTGTCCGGGGTGCTCGCGCTCTACGCCGAGTTCCATCCCCGCGATGTGCCACTGCCGATCGAGGACGCACACCTGATCTGGGCGGACATCGCCACGCAGCGCGGTCGTACGGTGCTGGTCGCGGATCTGGACGGGACCGTCGTCGGCACCGCCGACTGCGTGGTGTTGCCCAATCTCACCCGAGGCGGGCACTCGATCATGTTCGTGGAGAACGTCGTGGTGGCGGCGGCGCGTCGCAGGCTGGGGATCGGTCGCCGGTTGTTGGCCGCGGCAGGCACGCTGGCCGCCGACTCGGGGTGCTACAAGCTGCAAATCCTGGCCGCGGACAACGCCGAGGCACACGAGTTCTACCGGGCCTGCGGCTTCGAGAGCCCGGCTCGGGGCTTCCGCCGCTACCTGCGACCCGTCTCGTCGGACAGGGGCTAGCCGGTCACCTGCCGGTGCGCCAGGGGCCGCCGAGGGAGCCTTCCGGTGGGTCGGTGGGGCCGTTGTGCAGCCAGCCGGTGCCTCGGCAGTGCGGGCAGCGGGTGCCGGCCCAGATCGTCGACACCTCGCGATGCCGACTGCGGTACACCCGGCCGGAGGTGTCCAGGCCGGTGCCCTGGCAACCCATGCATCGGATCGCGTCGCCCGCCGCGGACTCGTGATGTCCGACTTCCTCCGTCACCGGGTCCCCCTTCGATCGGTGTGCGCCCGCGATCGAGCCGTATCGCGTTCCGTAGTGGGCGCGTGTACACCCAGTATTCGCGGGCCGTGCGCCCGGCGCCGGGATTCGGGACGCAAAGGTTGTCGGGTCGGGTGCGGGAGTGCGCGTGGGGCGGGCACGGCGGAGCGTCGGGGGCGTCGTCGCCCGCAGGGTGCGGTGGTCGGGATCGGGGTCGCCGGGGCGCGCATTGCAATGCTTTTGCCCGGTGGTTTCGTTACGTTGGAAAAGAATTATTGCCGAAATGTCACGCGCTGCGCGGCTTGGCGATACAGTTTTCGATCGAATTGTCGAACGATCATGAGGGGCAATTCGATCGACTATTTCAACGATGATATTATTGCGGCCGATCGGTGTGCGGGACGACAACAGCTCGGGAGCAGGGCGATGGGCGTAGAAAGCGCCTTGGTCGAAAATAATGCGACCGAGGTCACGGGGAATACCGATCCCGAAATGTCGCGAAAAAGACCGTGGTATCGGCCGGACGCGCGGACCGGATGGGCCCTGGCCGTCGTGCTGGTTCCGGCGCTGTTGCTCGGACTGGCCGCCTTCCGGCGCCGCTGGATCGGTGACGACGGACTGATCTTCGTGCGGGTCTCGCAGCAGATCCTGGACGGGAACGGGCCCAACTTCAATGTCGGCGAGCGGGCCGAGGCGGCCACGTCCACGTTGTGGCCGTGGTTGCTCGCGCTGGTCGGCGGGGTGACCGGGATCGATCTGGTCGCCGTCGCGGTCTACGGCTCACTGCTGTGCGCGGTGGTCGGTCTGGCGATCGCCACGATGGGCACCCGGCGGCTGTACCGCGATCTCCCGGGCGGCGGGTGGCCGCTGCCCGCCGGGGCGTTGGTGATCGCCGCACTGCCGCCGTTCTGGGACTTCGCCACGTCCGGTCTGGAGATGGGGCTGATCTTCGTCTGGCTGGGCACGAGTTGGACGCTGTTGGCCCGGCTGGACCGGGACAGCTCCCTCGCCCGCCAGGCGTGGACCTCGTTCGCGCTCGGCATGGGCGTGCTGGTGCGGCCCGACCTCGCGTTGGGCACGATCGTGTTCGCCGTTGCGGCGTGGTTGCTGCTGCGGCCGACCCCGAAGCGGCTGGCCCTGCTCGCGTTGTGCGGCGGCCTGCTCCCGGTGCTCTACCAGATCTTCCGGATGGGCTACTACGGCGTCCTGTTGCCCAATACGGCGATAGCCAAGGAGGGCACCAAGACCGACATCGGTCGCGGCTGGACCTACTTCGAGGACTACGCGAGCCCGTACAACATCTGGGCGCCGCTGCTGCTCACCGTGGTGGCGGTCGGTCTGTTGGTCACCGTGGGCCGTTCGGTCGGCGACTTCGAGCGCTACCGGATCCGGGTGCTGACCGCGACCGCGCTGGTCGTGGGCAGCGTGTTGCTCGGCTATGTGATCGTGGTCGGCGGCGACTTCATGCACGCCCGGCTGCTGCTGCCCGGCACGTTCGCGTTCCTGCTGCCGGTGCTGGTGTTGCCGTTGCAGCGGCTGTACGCGAGCACCGCGGCGGGGCTGGCCGTGTGGTCGGTGGTCTGCGCGGCCTCGATGCGGGTGCCGTACCAGGGCTTCGGTCCGCAGAACATCGAGGACACCCGCTCGTGGTACGTGACCTGGACCGGCGAGCGGAACCCGGTCACCGCGAAGTCCTATCGGGACGCGTTCGTGAAGCGGCTGGAGGGCGTGGGCGTCGAGTGGAAGAAGGACGCCGCGACGCCCGGTGCGCAGTTCGTCTACCTGACCTACTACCACGAGCCCGACAAGTTCTGGATGTTGAACTTCGACTTCCGCTCCGCGCCGCTCAAGTACCACGTCCCGATCACCGACTCGGTGGTCTACGGCGCGCTCGGGCAACCCGCGGTGCTGGTGCCGACCTCGGGTCTGGCGATCGACATCTTCGGCCTGGCGAATCCGCTCGGCGCACACCTGGACCTCGACTATCGGACCCGGTCCGGGCACGACAAGCTGACCTACATCGAATGGATTCTGGCCGACTTCACCCAGCCGGGTACCCCACTGGACCTGCGCAATGTCGATCCGGCCAAGGTCGAGGCGGCCCGGCGGGCATTGAACTGCGGCGGTATTCGCGAACTTCAGGAAGCGACCCGCGAGCCCATGTCGGTATCGCGATTCTGGAAGAACCTCATCGGGTCGCCGGAACGGAACTCGATGCGGATTCCGACGAATCCGATCGAGGCGGAGAAGAAGTACTGCCGCTGAGCGGGCCGGCGGGCAACCGGTACACGCCCGCCGCCAACGGCTCGACCAGCCCGTCCGCGACCAGCCCGTCCAGTGCCCGTGCGCGTTGGACGGGCTCGTCCCATACCGCGTCCAACGCGGCCTGGGACACCGGTTCGGCACTTTCCCGCAGCACCGCGAGCAGGCGGCCGCGGACCTGGCGGTCGGTACCCGCGTAGGTCTGGCCGCGTCGGGGCGGGCCCTCGTACGCGGGCTTGCCCGCCAGCCGCCAGGCGCACAGTGCGGCGATCGGACAACCCACGCACTTGGGCGACTTCGCGGTGCACACCAGCGCGCCGAGTTCCATGATCGCCACCGCCCAGGTCGCGGCGCGTTCCGTGTCGGCGGGCAGCAGCGTGGTCGCGGTGCGCCGCTCGGCCGGCGTGGTGGCCTGCGGCGGGTACTCGACGCCGGTGACCGCCCGCCCGATCACTCGGCGCACGTTGGTGTCCAGCACGATGTGCCGTTGCCGGAACGCGAACGAGGCGACGGCCGCGGCGGTGTACTCGCCGACGCCCGGCAGGGCCAGCAGATCGGCGTGTGCGGACGGGACATCGCCGGCGTGGCGCTCGACCATCGCGACGGCCGCGCCGTGCAGCCGCAGCGCGCGGCGCGGGTAGCCGAGTCGGCCCCACATCCGCACCGCCTCGCCCGGCTCGTCGGCGGCCAGCGCGGCCGGCGTGGGCCAGCGGGTCAACCAGGCCCGGTAGACCGGCAACACCCGCGCCACGGGGGTCTGTTGCAGCATGAACTCGCTGACCACCACCGCCCACGCGGATGCGTCGGGGGTGCGCCAGGGCAGATCGCGTTGATTGGCCGAGTACCAGTCGAGGATCGGCTCGTGCAGTGCGTGTGACATCTCTCCCCGATCCTCGCACGTTACGGCGGATCACTCGGGCGAGTGACGGTGGCTTCTGCCCGCAAATGCCGGAATAAGCCTGCGACCAGGGCTTCTTCGGTCGCGACACGCCACGAAATTCCAACGCTTCGGACGGTGTGGCTACACCGGACGGCGTAACGATCTCCCCTAGAGTTTGCCCGTGGACTCGATGCGCCGTCCCGTGGGTCACCTGCCGTCAACCGTGTATTGGCGACGGCGGGTCTTCGTGCTGCTCGCCCTCGCGCTGTTGATCGCGCTGGTGGCCTGGGCATGCACTGCCGGTGGGGACTCCGACGACAAGAAGAACGCCTCGGACAAGAAGCCGATCGCGACCGGAACGGCTTCGCCCGATCCGAGCGCCATCACGCCGGGGCCCAACCCGACCAACGGCGCCAATCCGCCGATCCCGGGCGGTGGTTCCGGCACGCCCGGGGCGGGCACCTCCGGTGCGTCGGCGGGCACGTCCGGCCAGACCGGCGGGCAGGCGGGCCAGAGCGCCGGACAGCCCGGCGGCACGGCCGGCAGCGGCGGCACCACGCCCGGAGGCGGCAAGGCCGCGCCGGCCGGTGGCACCTGGTGCACGCCGAGCATGATCCGGGTGCAGATCCAGCCGGTGGAGTCGGGCAAGAGCGCGTACAACGCCTCGCAGAACGTGGCGCTCAAGCTGATCGTCACCAACCAGACCGGCCCCACCTGCTTCGTCGACCTCGCGCCGGGCCACGCCTACATCGAGGTGCTCTCCGGCAACGACCGGCTGTGGAGCTCGGCCGACTGCGCCGCCGGTGCGGCCACCGACGTGCGCCAGTTGCAGCAGGGCGACGCGCAGGCCGTCTCGATCACCCGCGACTGGTCCTGGACCCGCTCCAACGCCGGACAGTGCGCCACCAACGGCGGGCAGACCAAGGCCGCCCCCGCGGACAAGGCCGCCTACCGCGCCAAGGGCACGCTGGCGGGCCTGGAGCCGTCCGGCGAGTTCGTGTTCACCGCGACGGTGGGCAAGTAGCGGGACGACCCGCGTTCGACCACGAGAAGGGCCCCGGCGCACGCGCCGGGGCCCTTCTCGTGTCGTGCGACCGCTCTTACACGTAGCGCTCCAGGATCGAGGACTCGGCGAGTCGGGACAGGCCCTCACGCACGCTGCGCGCCCGCGCCTCGCCGACGCCGTCCACGGCCTGGAGGTCGTCGACGCTGGCCGCGAGCAGCTTCTGCAGGCCGCCGAAGTGCTCCACGAGCCGCTCGATCACCACGGGTGGCAGCCGGGGGACCTTGGCGAGCAGTCGGTAGCCGCGCGGGCTGACCGCGGAGTCGAGCACCTCGTGGCCCGACGTGAAGCCGAGCGCGCGGGCCACCGTCTGCAGGTCGAGCAGATCCGCGTGCGCGAGACCGTCGAGCTCGGCGAGCACGTCGGCCTCGGTGCGGCCACGCTTGATCGCCCGCTCGGGCACGTAGTCGCGGGCGACCAGCTTGCGGTCGTCCTCGACGCCCGCGATCAACTCTTCGAGTTGCAGCGAGAGCAGCCGGCCGTCGACGCCCAACTCGGTGACGTAGCCGTCGATCTCGCGGGCGATCAGGCGCACCATCTCCAGCCGCTGGGACACCGCGCACACGTCCCGCACGGTGACCAGGTCCTCGATCTCCAGCGCGGACAGCGTGCCGGACACCTCGTCGAGCCGGAGCTTGTACCGCTCCAGGGTGGCCAACGCCTGGTTGGCCCGGGACAGGATCGCCGCCGAGTCCTCCAGCACGTGTCGCCTGCCGTTGACGTAGAGCGCGATCAGGCGCATGGACTGGCTCACCGAGACCACCGGGAAGCCGGTCTGTTTGTTGACCCGCTCGGCGGTGCGGTGTCGGGTGCCGGTCTCCTCCGTCGGGATCGACGGGTCCGGGACGAGTTGGACGCCCGCCCGGACGATCTTCGTGCACTCGCGGTCGACCACGACCCCGCCGTCGAGCTTGCACAGCTCGCGCAGTCGGGTCGCGGAGAACTCGACGTCGAGCACGAAGCCGCCCGTGGACAGCGCCTCCACCGTCTTGTCGAAACCAAGCACGATCAGGCCGCCCGTGTTGCCCCGCAGAATGCGCTCCAGGCCGTCGCGCAGGGCGGTGCCCGGGGCCACGGATTGCAGCGCGGCCCTCACGAGGGCCGCGTCGGCACTCGTGCCCTTGTCGGTCCGGTCATTCGTAGCCACAGAACTCCCCGTGGTCGTTGCCATCCTCGGCCGGCCATCGGCCGTCACCCGGGCATTTGCTCCGGTATGCACGGCCGGGAGCGCCTCAGGACCTGCGGTCGACACAGGTCGGCCGCTACGTCGGAAGATCGGTGGAAAAGTCTAGTGCCTCCCGGCCGCCGACCGGTCGCCTTATCCGGCCCGAAGCCGTGTTTCGGCACAGGTCGCGCATGCCGTTCCGCTTGTCGAGTATCTCCGAGGCGACGCTTGGTCACTCCACGGGGCACGGAAAGTTGTCGGACGGTGCGGAAACCGTCCCGCCGGCGTCCCCTGGACGTCCGCTCCGGGCGGGCCGCGGCGGGCTCGTTCACTCGCGGTCGGACTTGCGCTCGCGCTGCGAGACCAGGTTGAACGCGCGCAACGCCTCGCGGATGTCGGCCACCTCGATCACCTTCATGCCCTTGGGGATCTTGCCCGGGTCCGGCGGCACCAGCGCGTGGGTGAAGCCGAGCCGGAACGCCTCGGCGAGTCGGCGCTGCACGCCGGTGGCCCGGCGGATCTCGCCGGCGAGGCCGACCTCGCCGATGGCGACCAGCTTGGACGGCAGCGGGTGGTCGGCGGCGGCGCCCGCGAGCGCGAGGGCCGCGGCCAGGTCGGCGGCCGGCTCGGTGAGCTTCACGCCGCCGACGGTGGCGGTGTAGATCTCGGTCTTCTCCAGGCGCACCCCGCCGCGCCGCTCCAGGACCGCGAGCACCATGCCCATCCGGGCCGAGTCGAGCCCCGAGGTGGCCCGGCGCGGGGTGGGGATCTGGGACGGCGCCACCAACGCCTGCACCTCGACCACGAGCGGGCGCTTGCCCTCCAGGGTCACCGTGACGCACGTGCCGGAGACCGGCTCCTGGCGCTGGGTCAGGAACAGGCCGCTGGGGTCGGTCAGGCCGGTGATGCCCTCGTCGTGCAGCTCGAAGCAGCCGACCTCGTCCGCCGTGCCGTAGCGGTTCTTGATCGCGCGGACCAGGCGCAGTCGGGCGTGTCGGTCGCCCTCGAAGTGCAGCACGACGTCGACCAGGTGTTCCAACAGGCGCGGGCCGGCGATCGAGCCGTCCTTGGTGACGTGGCCGACCAGGACGGTGGCGATGTTGCGTTCCTTGGCGATGCGGATCAGCGCGCCGGTGACCTCGCGGATCTGGGACACGCCGCCGGGTGCGCCGTCGATCGCGGGCGAGGCGATGGTCTGCACCGAGTCGACCACGAGCAGCGCGGGTTTGACCGCGTCGACATGGCCGATCAGCGCGGCGAGGTCGGTTTCGGCGGCGAGGTAGAGCTCTTCGTTGAGCGCGCCGATCCGGCCCGCGCGCAGGCGGACCTGGGCGGCGGACTCCTCACCGGTGATGTAGAGCGTGCGCCCGGCGGGCGAGGCGGACTTGCTGGCCACGTCCAGCAGCAGGGTGGACTTGCCGACGCCGGGCTCGCCCGCGAGCAGCACGACCGCGCCCGGGACCAGGCCGCCGCCGAGCACGCGGTCCAGCTCCTCGACGCCGGTGGAGCGGAACTTGGCCGTCTGGACGTCGATCCGGCCGATCGGCAGCGCGGCGGTGGTGACCGGGCCGGCGACGATCGAACGGGCCTTGGGCGCGCCGAACTCCTCGACCGTGCCCCAGGCGTGGCACTCGTTGCAGCGGCCCAGCCATTTCGGCCCGGTCCAGCCGCATTCGGTGCAGCGGTACGACGGGCGATCCTTCGTGGTGGTCCTGGCCATGCCAGGAACGTTAACGGCCCGCGCCGACATCGATCGCCGGCCGCCGATCGATCATGGTCGGAATGTCTTGATCCTGTCACCGAGCCGGCAAAGAGATGGTGACCATGGGGCGTTCTCCCTACCGTGAGGCGGCATGGCGGGTGGGGACGTTGCGGGGCAGGGATCCGGTACGACGGACGTGACGGGCGCGGTGCCCGACGCCGTCGCGTTGTACGACGTGCACGGCGACGCCCTGTTCGGGTTCTGCGTGGCGCTGGGCTACGGGCCGGGGGTCGCGGCGCGGGCGGTGCGCGCGACGCTGGCGGCGGCGCCCGAGCGCATCCGGGTGCTGCGCGAGCCGGGCCGGGCCCGGGCGCTGCTGTACGCACTGGCCCGGGCCGAGTGTGCCCGTACGGCGGCCGACCGGCCCGGCCCGGGCGTGGTCCGGCAGGTGTTGGCCGCGGGCGGCGCGTCCTGGAGCGTGCCCGATCGGGAACGACTGGTGCCGCTGGTGCCGTACGCGCTGTGGGCGGTGGACGAGGTCGAGCGCATCGTGCTGGACCTGTCCGTGCGGCATCGTCTGCGGGATCGGGAACTGGCCGATGTGCTGGCGCTGTCCGAGCGGCGGGTGGAACGCGTGCCGGCCCGTGCCCGGGAGCAGTTCGAGCACGCGCTCGCGGTCTACGCGGTGGCCACCCACGCGCGCCGGGACTGCCCCGAACTCGCGCTGCTGCTGCCGGACGCGGGTGCGGCGGTGGACGCGTCGCTGCGCCCGCCTTTGTACCTGCACGTCGACTCGTGCCCGGACTGCCTGGTGTTGCGACCGGGGGAGGTGGACGCGCGGGCGGTGTTGGCCGCCGCGCTCCCGGCCGCGGCGCCGTACTCGATTCGGACCGAGTTGCTCGCGGCCGGGCCGGCGGGTGCGGGTGGCTGGGACGGCGCGGAGCCGGTCGATCGGAGCGGCTTCCCCAAGGGGATGGGCCGGCCGCGTTCGCGGGTGCCGGTCGTGCTGGCGGGTGCGGTGGTCGTGGCGCTGGCGCTCGGCCTGGCCGTGGTGGTGCGACCGGGCGACGGGGACGCGGGCTCGCCGGTCGCGCGGGGCCCGGCCCGGTTGCCGGAACAGCCGGTGGTCGTGCATCCGTCCACGGCTGCCTCGCACCTGCCCGGTGTCGCCACGTCGAGGCCGACCTCGGCGGCGCCGAGTACGCGTGTGGGCAGCGCGAAGCCGACCACCCGCGGCACCAGGAGCGCCAAGCCCACGGCGGCCGGCCCCGTGTCGGCGGCCGCGGTGCCGGTGACCCGGCCGCGGTCGGTGGAGGGGACACAGGGCAATCCGGCGCCGCGGGGCACGCTCGCGTGGTCTCTCGCCTCGGTGGACCTCGACGCGGCCGGTGCCACGCGGACCGTCCGGCTCACCGCCACCGGTGGACCGGTGACGTGGACCGTGGCCATGTCGGAAAATGATTGGCTCACGGTGAGTCCGAAATCGGGGACGCTGGCCAATGGCCAGTCGATATCGATCACGATCTCGGCGAATTCCGACAAGGCACCGGCTGCCACGAGGGCGGTAACCCTCACGGCGAATCCGACGGGTGCTTCGCTCGTGGTGCGTTGGGCCGTCGATCGCGTGGATGTTCGATGAACGAATTCGGCCAAAGGTGACGGACATTCACTCGAAAGTATGATTGTCGACCTCGAAAGGCGTATGAAAGTGCAAATCGCCTGAGTCGACGGGTCTCGGACACCTACGTTCACGAGCGTGACGGATTCGGTAACCGGCCCGGCAACCGCCCCCGGAGGGGCTCCTCGCTTCGCGTCCCCCACCGCGGTGCTCTCGTGGGGACGCGCCGCCTACGACGCCTACGCCGAAGGGCTCTACACCTACTGCCTCTCGGTGCTTCGCGATCACCAGGCGGCGGCGGAGTCGCTGCGCAGCACCTTCGTGCTGGCCGATCGTCACATCGGCCGGCTCCCCGACCTGGATCTGCTCAAACCGTGGTTGTACGCGCTCGCCCGGTACGAGTGCCTGGTCCGGCTGGACGCACACGTGCGGGTGGGCACCGGGCCCGCGCGGCCCGAGGACGTGCGGGTGGTGTGGGCGCACGAGCGCAGCCTGCCGCCGCTGGCCGCGGACGCCGACCTGTTCCCCGGCACCGAGGCGGGGCGGACTCCGGCCCGGCGCGGCGACCTGGACGAACTGGCCTGGCCGGACGCGGTGGGGCTGGTGCCGGAGCAGCGCGAGGCGCTCGAACTGTCCGTCCGGCACGGGCTCGCCCCGCGCGGCCTGGCCGCCGTCCTCGGTTGCGACGAACAGCACGCGCGCAGCCTGCTCTTGGCGGCCGGCCGGGAGGTGGACCGGACCCGGGCGGCGATCGCGGGCGCGGAGACCTCGGCCGACTGCCCCGAGGGCCAGGAGCTGGCCACCGGGCGGCTCACCTCCATGCTGCGCGAGCGCCTGATCGGGCACGTCGAGACGTGTCGGCGGTGCGGACCGCAGGTGCGCCGCGCGGTGACCTACCTGGCGCCGACCACGGGCGCGGCGGCGGTGCCGGTCGGGCTCGCGCTGATCGCGCCGCCGGCGGCACTGCGGATCGAGGTGCTGGGCGAGGTCGGCAAGGGGCGCTCGGCCCAGCGGCCGCCGGAGATCGCCCGGCGGGTCGCCGAGTTCGACCGGGCCGGCTTCCCGGTCTTTCGGGCCGGCGTGGTCGAGCGGGGCAATCGCCGCCGGGCCACGGTGATCGCGGCGGTCGTGGTGGCCGCGGTGGTCGCCGCGCCCGCGCTGGCGTTGTGGCAGGCATCGGGCGGATCCGCCGGCGAGTCGGACATCAGGGTGGTCACCATCGCCTCCGCGCGGGTGGAGAGCCCGAGCGGTCGCGCGGTCGCCTCGCCTCCCATCGAGCCGGCCAGGTCGCCGACCACGACGGGCAGCCCCGCCGCCTCGGGAGCACCACACGCCCACGGCTTCGCCCCGCCCCCCTCCGCGGCGGCCCCCGCCTCGCGCGCGTCCGAGGTCGTCGCGCCCGGCATCATCCCGCTGCCGCCGCCCACACCCCAGCCCCTACTGGTCACCGCCACCCACACCGGCGACCACACCCTCATCACACTGCGCAACATCGACTCCACCCCGATCGACTGGCAGGTCCACCCGTCAGCGCCCTGGCTACGAACAACCCCCACCCACGGCACGCTGGCCCCGGGCCAACAAGACACCATCACCGTCTCGGTCGATCCGAAACGAGCCCCACACGGCTCCTGGACAGCCAAGGTCCTGATCGCCCCCGGCGCCACGGTAATCACCATCGACGGCACCACAGGCACCACAGGCACCCCAACCCCCTCCACCCCACCCACGACCCCGCCCCCGACCCGTCCCACCCAGAAGCCAACGGGATGAGTCCGACGGGCCGAGCCCCCAGCCGCCCCCCAACACCCTCAGCCCGGATCCGCCGGATGCGGTGCAACCACCCGCCCACCCGCCAACCTGGCCTCACAAGCCGTGACCAAGACCGCGTAAGCCGCCGCGCCCATCAATTCGCGAAGTTCGGGCCCATAGGACTCGTACACCGGCTCGCCCGCCCCGTGGGCCTCGGTGCTCCCGGTGCACCACCAGTGCAGGTCGTGGCCGCCGGGGCCCCAGCCTCGGCGGTCGTACTCGCCGATCGTCACCATCAGCACGCGGGTCTCGTCCGGGCGGTCGATCCAGTCGTACGTCCGGCGCACCGGCAACTGCCAGCACACGTCCGGCTTGGTCTCCAGCGGGTGCACACCCTCGCGCAGCGCGAGGGCGTGCAGCGAACAGCCGGCGCCGCCGGCGAACCCGGGCCGGTTCAGGAACACGCACGCTCCGTCGACCAGGCGCGTGCGCTTGTCGCCGTCCTCGAACTCGCTGACGCCCTGCTCCATGGCCAGGTCGTGGAACTGCCAGGTCTGCGGCGTCAGCCGTTCGGCCCACGTCAGCACCCGCGTCTCGTCGTCCTCGTCCGACCAGTGCGCGCCCAGCGAGCAGCACCCGTCCGGCGCGCGGCCGGCCACGACGCCGTGGCAACCGGCGCCGAAGATGCACTGCCAACGCGAGGTCAGCCAGGTCAGGTCGCAGCGAAAGAGCTGATCGGCGTCATCGGGGTCGGGGAACTCGAACCAAGCACGCGGAAAATCCAGGTCTACCTCAGGCACGGGACAAGGGTAGGGCTCGGCGCCGGGTGATCCGTCGGGCAAAGGTGTGGCAACCGAGGGAACGCCCCCGCTCGCGCGCCGGGGGCGACGGATTACCTTCGTGACCATGCGACTCGGTGTTCTCGACGTGGGCTCCAATACGGTCCACCTGCTCGTGGTCGACGCCCATCAGGGTGCTCGGCCCCTTCCTGCCTACTCGCACAAGCGCGAACTGCGCCTGGCGGAGCTCTTGGAGCCGGACGGCAGCATCGCCCCACAGGGGGTCGATCTGCTGGTCCGGACGATGGCCGCCGCCCTGGAGGTGGCCGAGGACAAGGGCGTCGAGGACCTGCTGCCGTTCGCCACGTCCGCGGTGCGCGAGGCGGCCAACTCCGAGGCGGTGCTCGATCGGGTGCGCCGCGAGACCGGCGTGGACCTCCAGGTGCTCACCGGCGCCGACGAGGCCCGGCTGACCTTCCTGGCGGTGCGCCGCTGGTTCGGCTGGTCCTCCGGACGCCTGTTGGTGCTCGACATCGGCGGCGGCTCGCTGGAGATCGCGGCCGGCGTGGACGAGGAGCCGGACGCGGCGGCCTCGCTGCCGCTGGGCGCGGGTCGGCTGACCCGGTCCTGGCTGCACACCGACCCGCCCTCGCCGGACGAGATGCGGGTGCTGCGCAAGCACGTACGCGCGGAGATCGCCCGGACGGTCGCCGAGTTCAGCCGGCTCGGTCGGCCCGACCACGTGGTGGCCACGTCCAAGACGTTCAAGCAATTGGCCCGGATCGCCGGCGCGCCGTCCTCGGGCGAGGGCCCCTACGTCAAGCGCTCGCTCAGCCGGGCCGGGCTGGCCGACTGGCTGCCCCGGCTCGCGGCGATGACCGCGAGCGAGCGGGCCGCCCTGCCGGGGGTGTCCGTGGGCCGGGCCCCGCAACTGGTCGCGGGCGCGATAGTGGCCGACGCGGCGTTGGACCTGTTCAACGTGAACGCGCTGGAAGTGTGCCCGTGGGCGCTGCGCGAGGGGATCATCCTGCGTCGGCTGGACTGGATGGACTAGGCCCGGTCCGGCCCGGGTCGTGCGTTCACTCGGATGCCTCGGCCGCCACCCGGATCACCCGCACCGATGTGTGGGATACCGCCGGGTCGGCGGCCGATGGTTCTACTCTGGGCGACGTGGACGACCACGACATACTCAACGGTACGGGGGCCGACACGTCCGAGGCGCGGGTGCCGGACGCGGTTCCGCGCGTGCCCGACGCGGTGTTGCGCGTGCCGGACGCGAAGATCGCCCTGTCCACCGCGTCCGTCTACCCGGAGTCCACCGCCGACGGTTTCGAGATCGCGGCCCGGCTGGGCTACGACGGGATCGAGGTCATGGTCTCGACCGACCCGGTGAGCCAGGACGTCGAGGCGCTGCGCCGGTTGTCCGATCACCACGGCGTGCCGATCGTGTCCGTGCACGCGCCCTGCCTGCTGATCACCCAGCGGGTGTGGGGGACGGACCCGTGGACCAAGCTGGTGCGCGCGCGGGACGCGGCCGAGCGGCTCGGCGCGAAGACCGTCGTGGTGCATCCGCCGTTTCGTTGGCAGCGCAGCTATGCCCGCGACTTCGTGCGCGGCATCGATCGCATGGCGGGGGAGACCGACGTGCTGTTCGCGGTGGAGAACATGTTCCCGCTGCGCTACCGGGACAAGGAGGTCGCGGCGTACGCGCCGGACTGGGATCCCTCCGACGAGGACTACCGGCACTTCACCCTCGACCTGTCGCACACCGCGACCTCGCGCTCGGACGCGCTGGACATGCTGGCCCGGATGGGCGACCGGCTCGGGCACGTGCACCTGGCCGACGGCAGCGGTTCGCTCAAGGACGAACACCTGGTGCCCGGCCGCGGCACCCAACCGTGCGCGGAACTGCTCGAACACCTCGCGCGCACCTCGTTCGCCGGGGCCATCGTGCTGGAGGTCAACACCCGCCGAGCCGCTTCGCGCGCCGAACGCGAGGCGGATCTGGCCGAGGCGCTCGCGTACACCCGGCTGCACCTGGCGGCCGAGGCCGGGGTGGAGCGGCGGCATGGCTGAGGCACGAACCGCCGGCTCGCGGCGTGGTCCGGGCCGACCGCCCGGCCGGCGCGGTGACGCCTCGGCGACGCGCGAGGGCATCCTGGGCGCGGCCCGGGTCGAGTTCGCCGCGCGCGGCTACGCCGGTGCCTCGGTGCGCGCGATCGCCCGCGCCGCAGGGGTGGATCCGGCGCTCGTGCACCACTACTTCGGCCCCAAGGACCGGGTCTTCATCGCCGCGATGGACCTGCCGCTGGAGCCCGAGGCGCTGGTCGCCCGGGTGTTCGCGGCGGGCGTCGAGCAGGCCGGCGAGCGGCTGGCCGAGTCGTTCGTGACGCTGTGGGACCACCCGGACACCGGTCCGCGGCTGCTGGCCATCCTGCGCACCGCGGTCTCCGACGGGGGCAACCCGGCGTTTCGCGAGTTCGTCGGCGCCGAACTGACCACACGTCTGGCCGAGGGGATCGGCGGCGACGACGGGGCACTGCGGGCGAATCTGTGCGCGAGTCAACTCCTGGGCGTCGCGCTCACCCGCTACGTGCTGGGGCTGGAGCCGATCGCCTCGACGTCGTCGGCCGAGCTGATCGACCGGCTCGCGCCGATCCTCCAGCGCCACCTGAGCGGCTGAGCGCGGCCGGGTCGGGTGGCCTTCGGGCGGATCCGAACAGGCCGGCGACGGGTCGCATGGTGGACGTCCGCGCCGCCCGTCGCGGTCGCGGACGTAAGCTCGAAAGCACCCCGGATCCACCGGTGAATTGCTGAGAGGGTGTGTGCAGTGCCGCAACTCAGGTCTCGGACGGTCACCCACGGTCGCGAAATGGCGGGCGCTCGCGCGCTCCTGATGGCCGCAGGCGTCAAGCGTGAGGACTTCGGCAAGCCGATCATCGCGGTTGCCAACAGCTTCACCGAGTTCGTACCGGGGCACACCCACCTCCAGCCGGTCGGCCGGATCGTGTCCGAGGCGATCTCCGCCGCAGGCGGCATCCCGCGCGAGTTCAACACGATCGCCGTCGACGACGGCATCGCGATGGGCCACTCCGGGATGCTCTACTCGCTGCCCTCGCGCGAGCTGATCGCCGACGCGGTGGAGTACATGGTCAACGCGCACCAGGCGGACGCCATGGTGTGCGTGTCCAACTGCGACAAGATCACCCCCGGCATGCTGATGGCCGCGCTGCGGCTGAACATCCCGGCCGTGTTCGTCTCCGGCGGTCCGATGGAGGCCGGTACCGCGGTCATGGTCGACGGCCGGGTGCGCCCGCACCTGGACCTGATCACCGCGATCGCCGACTCCGCGTCCGACCAGGTCTCCGACGAGGACCTGGAGCGGATCGAGAACGCCGCGTGTCCCACCTGCGGTTCGTGCGCGGGCATGTTCACCGCCAACTCGATGAACTTCCTGGTCGAGGCGATGGGCCTGGCACTGCCGGGCAACGGCTCGGTGCTGGCCACGCACACCGCGCGCAAGGCGCTGTACGAGGACGCGGGCCGCACGGCGGTGGAGATCACCAAGCGCTACTACGAGCAGGACGACGAGAGCGTGCTGCCGCGCAACGTGGCGACCCGGGAGGCGTTCGAGAACGCGATGTCGATGGACATCGCCATGGGCGGCTCGACCAACACCATCCTGCACCTGCTCGCGGCGGCGCAGGAGGCGGAGATGGACTTCACCATGGCCGACATCGACGCGCTCTCGCGGCGCGTGCCGTGTCTGGCCAAGGTGGCGCCGAACAACGCGCCGTACCACGTGGAGGACGTGCACCGCGCGGGCGGTGTGCCCGCGCTGCTCGGCGAGTTGTACCGCGCCGGGCTGCTGCACGAGGACGTGCGCTCGGTGCACACCGACTCGCTGGCCGAGTGGCTCAAGACCTGGGACGTGCGCGGCGGTTCGCCCTCCGCCGAGGCGGTCGAGCTGTTCCACGCCGGGCCCGGCTGCGTGCGCTCGGCCACCGCGTTCAGCCAGTCCGAGCGCTGGGACTCGCTCGACCTGGACGTCGCGGCGGGCTGCATCCGCGACGTCGAGCACGCGTACAGCAAGGACGGCGGCCTGGGCATCCTGTACGGCAACCTCGCCGAGGCGGGCTGCGTGGTCAAGACCGCGGGCGTGGACGAGTCGATCTGGACCTTCTCCGGCCCGGCCGTGGTGGTCGAGTCGCAGGAGGCGGCCGTCGACGCGATCCTGACCAAGCGGGTCAAGGAGGGCGACGTCGTGGTGGTGCGCTACGAGGGTCCCAAGGGCGGTCCGGGCATGCAGGAGATGCTCTACCCGACGTCCTTCCTCAAGGGTCGCGGGCTCGGCGCCAAGTGTGCGCTGATCACCGACGGGCGCTTCTCCGGCGGCACCTCGGGCCTGTCCATCGGGCACGTCTCGCCGGAGGCGGCGGCCGGCGGCACGATCGCGCTGGTCCGGGACGGCGACATCATCACCATCGACATCCCGAACCGGCGGATCGAGCTGGAGGTCTCCTTCGAGGAGCTGGCCGAGCGCCGCGAGCGGCTGCTGCACGACCTGGGCAAGTACCGCCCGGTCGACCGCGACCGCCAGGTCAGCACCGCCCTGAAGGCATACGCGGCGATGGCCACCAGCGCGGACAAGGGCGCCGTGCGCGACGTCTCGATGTTCGACTGACCCCTCACGCCGCACCGATCAACCGCACAGGGCGCCCCGGCCACGGCCGGGGCGCCCTGACGCGTTATCGGCCCACCGTCGCGGTGAACACGGACTTGCCGGACGGCTCCGGCCCCGGGAGACCTCGCCCGTTCCGCCCCCGCCGAGCCGTTCGAGCACCTCGCACGGTCCGCTGCGCGTCACGTGGGGTGCCCTCGTCGCCGACCGGGGGAAAACGTGGGCGATCGCTTGACGAGGGGAGGCGGGAAGCGCATATTCAACACATGATGAATTACGTCGGGGGCGACGCGATCCGGGCCGAGGGGCTGCGGGTCGTGCGTGGTGGGCGCGTGGTGCTCGACGACGTCTCGTTCGGGGTGCCGCGCGGGAGCGTCACCGGGTTGCTCGGGCCGAGTGGGTGCGGCAAGAGCACGCTGATGCGGGCGATCGTCGGGGTGCAGGCACAGGTGGGCGGGCGGCTGGAGGTGTTGGGCCGGCCGGCCGGGCATCGGAGGTTGCGCAGCGCGATCGGGTACGTGACGCAGGCGCCGTCGGTCTACGCGGACCTGACCGTGCGGGAGAACCTGCGCTACTTCGGCTCGATCCTGGGCGCCGGGGCGGGCGAGGTGGACCGGGTGCTCGGCGAGGTGGACCTGACCGATCGCCAGGACGCGGCCGTGGCCCGGCTCTCCGGCGGGCAGCGGGCCAGGGTCTCGCTGGCCGCCGCGCTGCTGGGCGCGCCGGAGCTGCTGGTGCTGGACGAACCCACGGTCGGCCTCGACCCGGTGTTGCGGCGCGATCTGTGGGGGCTGTTCCATCGGCTCGCCGCCGGTGGCGTCACGCTGCTGGTGTCCAGCCACGTGATGGACGAGGCCGAGCGCTGCGAGCGGTTGTTGTTGCTGCGCGACGGTGTGCTGCTCGCCGACGACACCCCGGCCGCGCTGCTGGAGCGCACCCGGACGCGGGACGCGGAGTCGGCCTTCCTCGCGCTGGTCGACGCCGCCCCCTCGACCGCCCCCTCGGCCTCCGGGAGCGCGTCATGACCACCGCCGCCACCGCCGCCACCGCACGCCGCGTGCTCGCCCAGTTGCGGCACGATCCGCGCACCATCGCGCTGATGCTGCTCGTGCCGTGCGTGCTGCTCACCCTGCTGTACTGGCTCTACGACGACCGACCGCAGCAGTTCGACCGGATCGGCGGGCCGCTGCTGGGGATCTTCCCGTTCGTGGTGATGTTCCTGGTCACCTCGGTGGCCACGCTGCGCGAGCGGTCCACCGGCACGCTGGAGCGGCTGCTCACGATGCCGATCGGCAAGCTGCAGCTGATCGGCGGCTACGCGCTCGCCTTCGGTCTGGTCGCCGTGGTCCAGGCGGTCGTGGCCACCGGTCTGGCGATCGGGCTGCTCGACCTGGACGTGGCCGGGCCGACCTGGCTGATCCTGTGCGTCGCGGTGCTGGACGCGCTGCTCGGGCTCGCCCTCGGGCTGCTGGTGAGCGCCTTCGCCAACACCGAGTTCCAGGCCGTGCAGTTCCTGCCCGCGGTGATCCTGCCGCAGTTCCTGCTGTGCGGGCTGTTCGTGCCCCGGGACGAGATGCAGCCGGTGCTCGAAGCGATCTCCGCCGTGTTCCCGCTGTCCTACGCGGTGGACGCGATGCTCCGGCTGACCACCGAAAGCGAGGTCTCCGGCCTGCTGCTTCGCGATGTCGCGGTGATCGCCGGCTGCGTGCTCGCGGCCCTCGCGCTCGGTGCGCTGACCCTGCGCCGGCGCACCCCATAGGACACGTGTACGTACCGTACGGTGGCCACTGGAGGCACCGGGCGTGCCTTCGGTGGAGCAACGAACGCGAGAAAGTGTGGGGCCATGGCTCAGCGGGTCGCCGTCGTCGGCACCGGGAAAATCGGTGAAGCGCTCTTGTCCGGGATGATCCGGGCGGGCAAGAGCCCAAGCGACCTCCTGGTCACCACGCGCCGGGCCGAGCGAGCCGAGGATCTGCGCCGCCGCTACGGCGTGGAGGCGGTCGGCAACGCCGAGGCCGCCAAGGCGGCCGACATCCTGATCCTGACGGTCAAGCCGCAGGACATGGCCGCGCTGATGGACGAGTTGGCCCCGCACGTACCCGCCGACCGGCTGGTCGTCAGCGGTGCGGCGGGCATCACCACCTCCTTCCTGGAGGCGCGCCTGGCCGCCGGCACCCCCGTGGTGCGGGTCATGTCGAACACGCCGGTGCTGGTCGACGAGGGGATGAGCGCGATCTCCGGCGGCGCGCACGCCGGCGAGGAACACCTGGCGCGGGTCGAGGAGATCTTCGGTTCGGTCGGCAAGACCATCCGTGTTCCGGAGAAGCAGCAGGACGCGGTCACCGCGTTGTCCGGCTCCGGCCCGGCCTACTTCTACTTCCTGGTCGAGGCGATGACCGACGCCGGCATCCTGCTCGGGCTGCCGCGTGCCGCCGCGCACGACCTGATCGTGCAGGCCGCGATCGGCGCGTCGGTGATGCTGCGCGACTCGGGCGAGCACCCCACGCTGCTGCGCGAGGCGGTCACCTCGCCGGCCGGCACCACGATCGCCGCGATCCGCGAGCTGGAGAACCACGGCGTGCGGGCCGCGCTGCTGGCCGCGCTGGAAGCCGCGAGCAACCGGTCGCAGGAGATCGCCGAGGGCCTCAAGTGAAGCCCGACCTGGTGCTGTTCGACAACGACGGCGTGCTGGTGGACAGCGAACCGATCGCCAATCGGGCGCTGGCCGGCCTGCTCACCGAGCTGGGCGTGCCCACCAGTTACGAGGACTCGCTGCGCGACTACCTCGGCGGCACCATGGCCCGCGTGCACACGATCGTCCGCGAACGGGACGGCGTCACGCTGCCGGACGACTTCGATCACGTCTACCACGAGCGGGTGTTCGCCGGGTTCCGGGCCGAGTTGGAGGCCGTGGTCGGGGTCGCCGACGTGCTCGCCGCCCTCGACCTCGCGGGTGTCCCGTATTGCCTGGCCTCCTCCGGCACGCACGAGCGCATCCGGCTCGCGTTGACCCGGACCGCGTTGATCGGGCATTTCCCCGACCCGGTGCGCTTCAGCAGCCAGGACGTCGCGCAGGGCAAGCCGGCGCCCGATCTGTTCCTGCACGCGGCGGCCACGATGGGCGTCGACCCGGCGCGCTGTGTGGTGATCGAGGACAGTCCGCTGGGGGTCGAGGCCGCGCGAGCGGCGGGGATGACCGTGTACGGCTATGCCGCGATGACTCCGGCGGAGCGGTTGGCGGACGCCGACTCGTTGTTCAAGGACATGGCCGACCTGCCGGAACTGCTGGATATTCGACCACTTTCGAACGGTTCGTCCGCTCACCGAATCTGACGATTCATCAAAAGATCTTCCCGGCCTCTGTCCGTCG
The DNA here is from genome assembly GCF_044333915.1 of Embleya sp. NPDC020886. Taxonomy (NCBI): domain Bacteria; kingdom Bacillati; phylum Actinomycetota; class Actinomycetes; order Kitasatosporales; family Streptomycetaceae; genus Embleya; species Embleya sp. NPDC020886. The sequence goes on from NZ_JBIRRX010000008.1 coordinate 261,050, forward strand.
AAGTGACCCGTCGGTAGCGTGCACGCCCATGCAGGTGACCGAACCGGCGGCGGAGCCGTTCAAGGACGAGATGTTGCGCCGGGCGCGGTTCAGCCTGCTCGCGTGCTTTTTGATCCAGGGCGCGTCCTTCGCCCTCCTGGTGACCCGGATCCCGGCGATCCAGCGCCGCTACGACATGGGCGACGGCACGCTGACCGCGGTCCTGTCGGTGGTGCCGATCGTCGCGGGTGTGGGCAGCGTGATCGCCGGCGCGCTGGCCAAGCGCTTCGGCAGCCGGTTGGTGCTTCGGGTCTCCCAGCCGATCGTCTGCGCGATCCTGATCGGCGTCGGCGCCGGTGATCGACTGTGGCAACTGGCCCTCGTGCTCTTCGTGTTCGGGCTCTCGCTGGGCGCGGTGGACGCCACGATGAACATGCAGGGCGTGGCGATCCAGGCCCGGGCCGGTCGCAGCATCATGCTCGGCTTCCACGCCTCGTACAGCCTCGGTGGCCTGGCCGGCGCCGGGGTCGCCGGACTGTGCGCGTGGGGCGACGTCCCACTGGGGTGGATGTACGCGGGAGCCGCCGTGCTCACCGTGCCGGCCCTGCTCGTGATCGGCCCCGGCTACCTGGGCACGGACGCCGCGATGCCGGTCGCCGACCCCGGCCGCGCCGCCCGCAAGCTGCCCTGGCGCCCGCTGATCCCGCTGTGCCTGGTGATGACGTTCGCCTACATCGGCGACTCGACGGTGGCCAACTGGAGCGCGGTCTACCTGGAGAAGGTGCTGGACAGCTCCGAGGCGTTCGCGGTGGTCCCCTACATCGCGTACATGGTCACCACCTTGATCGGCCGCAGCGTGGGCGACCTCGGCGTGCGCCGCTGGGGCATGGTCAACGTGGTCCGCGGCGGAGCCGTCGTCGCCGCCGCCGGCTTCGCGGTGGTGCTGGCCGCCCCGCACGCCGCGGTGGGCCTGCTCGGCTTCGTGATCCTGGGCGTGGGCCTGTGCGTCCTGGTCCCGCAGACGTTCGCCGCGGGCGGCCGACAGTCGCCGCAGGACGCGGACGAGGCGGTGGCCCGGCTCAACATCTTCAACTACGTCGGCTTCCTGGTCGGCACCCCGCTCGTGGGCGGGATCGCCGACCTCGCCTCGTTCCGCGTCGCGATGCTGGTGCCGCTGTTCCTGGTGCTCGCGGTGGTGCCCCTGGCCCGCGCCTTCGCCCCGCACGGTGAACCCGCTCACGACCGATGATCGCGGGCCGGCCCGGGCGGTAGCGTGACCGCATGAGTCGAGCGGTGCAGGTGATGTGGGACGACCGGATGACCGGTTACGACTTCGGCTCATGGCACCCGATGAAGCCGCTACGCCTGCGCCTGACCATCGACCTGATCCGCGCCTTCGGCCTGCACGAGCTGCCGCAAGTGCGGATGTGCGCACCGCCGATCGCCACCGACGGACAACTGGCCACGGTGCATGCCGACGCCTACGTCGCCGCCGTGCGGGCCGCCTCGCACGATCCCCGAAAGGCCGATCCGGCGTTCGGGATCGGCACCGAGGACACCCCAGCGTTCGCCGACATGCACGAGGTGTCCGCGCTGATCGCCGGCGCCTCGATCGCCGCCGCCGACGCGGTGTGGCTGGGACCGGAACACCCGGACGGCGCCGACCACGCGATCAACTTCGCGGGCGGGCTGCACCACGCGATGCCCGCCGCCGCGGCCGGATTCTGCGTCTACAACGACCCCGCGCTGGCGATCGCGCGGCTGCTCGAACTCGGCGCCGAGCGGGTCGCCTACGTGGACGTCGACGTGCACCACGGCGACGGTGTGCAGCAGGCGTTCTGGAACGACCCGCGCGTGCTCACCATCAGCCTGCACGAGAGCCCGCGTTTCCTGTTCCCGGGCACCGGCTTCCCGGACGAGGTCGGCGGCCCGGACGCCGAGGGCTTCGCGGTCAACGTCGCGCTCCCGCCCGGGATCGCCGACGCGGCCTGGCTGCGCACGTTCGACGCGGTGGTGCCGCCCCTGCTCGCGGCCTTTCGCCCGGACGTGTTGGTCACCCAGCACGGCGCGGACACCCACGTGGAGGACCCGCTCGCCCATCTCGCGCTGAGCCTGGACGCGCAGCGCACGGCGCACGCCGCACTGCACGCGCTCGCGCACGAACACGCCGGCGGGCGCTGGATCGCCACCGGCGGCGGTGGCTACGCGGCGGTGGACGTGGTCCCGCGCACCTGGACGCACCTGGTGGCCGAGGCGGCCGGAGCGCCGATCGAGCCCACCCTGGAGGTGCCGCTCGACTGGCGCGAGGAGGTGCGGATGTTGACCCGCGAAACCGGACCACAACGCATGACCGACGGCGGGACCGGCGATTTTCGGCCATTCTCTGCGGGCTACGACCCGGCGGACCGGACCGACCAATCAATTCTGGCCACCCGACGTGCGGTCTTCCCGGCGCACGGTCTCGACCCGATGTTCGACCTGTGACCCGGCGCCCCCGACGCCTGCCGTGACCTCGACCCGTGACCCAAGGAGCTGTGCGTGACCGTTGCGGTTCCCACCCCCGCGGAGCTTCGCTCCCACCTCGTGCGCGGCCGGATCGCCGGCGACGTGGCGACCACGAGGGAGAACAACCTCCGGCACTACCGACTGATGAGCGAGCGGCACCCCGGCCATCTGTTCGGCCTCGAACCGGACGGCCGGTGGAACCCGGACGAGGTGTTGGCACTGATGGTGCGCCGGTGCGGAGTGGTCGCCGACCCGGCCCACCGCAGCGGCCAGGACACCATCGACCCGGATCTGACCATCGCCGCCCTGGACGCGTACGCGGACCGGGTGGCACTGGCCGCCAAGCGCCGCGAGCGGGTGATCCTGGCCACCGGTCACCCGAACGGACTACAGGATTGGTACCGCACCCTGGCCCGGGTGCTGCGCGAGGCCGGCTGTACGATCCTGCGCCCCGCCGCCGGATGGACCTATCGCACCCCGACCGCCGAGGGTGGGCAGAGCCGCACGGTCCGGTATCGGGGCGACGTCGCGATGGTCGTCGACGACGAGGGAGACTTCCGGCACACCCATTCCGCACGTGGCGTCCGGGCGATGCTGGCCGAGTTCGCCGCCGCCCGCGAACCGCTGCCGGATCTGCTGATCGGTGACCACGGCTGGGCCGGAGGTGCAGGTCAGGCGGGTGTTCCCGCGATCGGCTTCGCGGACTGCAACGATCCCGCGTTGTTCGTGGCGGCCGAGGAGGGCCGGGTCGAGGTGGTCGTCCCGCTCGACGACAACGTCGCGCCGCACCTGTACAAGCCGCTCATGGCCTACGTTCTCGATCGGTCCGGACTGTCCGGAATCAATCCATAAAACGGCCTGATGGGCGATTCAGGTGGGATAACTACTCCTCTTCCCCACTGGTACCACACGCCACTACTCTGGAGGGACGCACGTGCGTGTGGCAGTCGCCGGAGGGGAAGCCGGCGCCCGACGCGTGCTGAATGGTTCGGTGCGTCATGGCTTCTGGAGAGAGGCCTCTCAACGAGGTCAACTTCTTGACTGTGGCCGAGGTGGCCGCGGTGATGCGGGTGTCCAAGATGACGGTGTATCGCCTGGTCCACAGTGGCGAGATGCCGGCCATCAGGGTTGGTCGGTCCTTCCGAGTTCCGGAACAGGCCGTCCACGACTACCTGCGAGACTCCTACGTGGAAACAGCGTAGGGGGGCATTACGGACCGCCTCGTTTAGAGGTGGGCCGGGGCGGCGAGTAGGCTGGCCCCCAGTTGTGCGGGCTGATCCGGCTCCGCGCGGTAGGAACGTCACGTGAGCGAGGGTTGTCGGTGGGCTCTGTCATCAAGAAGCGTCGCAAGCGCATGGCGAAGAAGAAGCACCGCAAGCTTCTCAAGAAGACGCGTGTGCAGCGTCGCAACAAGAAGTAGGCATCCCACCGGCGTATGCCGCTGAAGCCTTGGGCGACCGCCCGACGTGTTCCCTTCGGGGGACGCGTCGGGCGGTCGTCGTGCGTTTCGGGGTGTTGCGTGCGGATGTCCCGGGCACGCGGATGGGCGGAACGCGTGTGAACGCCTCGTAAACCCGCGCCCGGCGGGTAGTCGGTACGGATACGTTGGAACTTGTCGTCTCGCGTATGCGTTCCGTAACCATTCGGCTGCATGCCGATCACCCGGCGATCACCTGGCGAGCAAACATGGGCGGGGGGAGGCACGACATGGGACGTGTCGTCATGGTCACCGGCGTGGCCGGCGACCCGGGCGCCGATTTCGTGCGGATGATCCGCGACGAACCCGGCGTCGATCGCGTGATCGGGGTCGACCTGGTCGAACCCGCGTCCGCCCCCGACGGGGTGGACTTCGTGCTCGCCGACATCCGCAACCCGATGATCGCCAAGGTGGTCGCGTCGGCCGCGGTGGACACCGTGGTGCACCTGAGCCCCAGCGAGGTGCCGCCGACCCACGGCGGCGCGGTCTCGATCAAGGAGACCAACGTCATCGGCACCATGCAGCTCCTCGCGGCCTGCCAGAAGGCCCCGTCGATCCGCCGCCTGGTGGTGCGCTCGACCACCGCCGTCTACGGCGGTTCGCCGCGCGACCCCGCGCTGTTCGCCGAGGACACCGAACCGCGCGTGCAGCCCACCGGGGGCTGGGCCAAGGACGCCGTCGAGATCGAGGGCTACGTGCGCGGCTTCGCCCGGCGCCGGCCGGATGTCGCGGTCACGGTGCTGCGGTTCGCGCCGCAGCTCGGGCCGCGGACCGATTCGCCGATGGGCTCCTACTTCGGGCTCCCGGTGTTGCCGACGGTGCTCGGCTACGACCCGCGCCTGCAGTTCGTGCACGAGGACGATCTGTTGGAGGCGCTGCGGATCGCCGTATCGGCCGATCGGCCCGGCACCTACAACATCGCCGCCGAGGGGGTGCTGTTCCTGTCCCAGGCCGCGCGTCGGCTGGGTCGACCGGTGCTGCCCTTCCCGGCCGCCGCGGTCGGGCTGGTCAATCAGGGTTTGCGCCGCGCGGGTTCGGTGCACCTGTCCGCCGAGCAGGTGCGGCTGCTCACCCACGGGCGTGTGGTCGACCCCACGCGTGCCCGGGAGAAATTGGGCTTCGTCGCGGCCAGGACCACGGCCGAGACGTTCGCCGACTATGCCGGGGGTCGACATTCGGCCGGCCTGCTCGACCCCAGGCGCCTGGCACAGGTGCCCGATCGACTCGCCACGTTGCTGCTCACCAGGAGGAGCCCCGATGGGTGACGCCCGGATCATTCCCTTCGACGGTGCCACCTCCGGCGCGCGTACCCCCGCGCCCCGGTCGGGGCGACGGCCCACCCGACCCGCTCGGGCGGTCCGGGTGCCCGAGCCGGTCGAGGGTGAGGTGCCGGTGCGGTCGATCGAGGCGCGCCCGACGCGGGAGCGGCCGGCCGGCCGGGGCGAGGAGAGCACGGGCGAGGAGAGGGCGGACGCCGGTGCGGGGCCCAGGCGGGCACCGGCGAGCGGACGGGAACCGGGGACCGGGCGTTCGTTGCTCGGGTCGCTCGCCGGCGCGGTCGGCGGGGTCGTGGGCGGTGCCGCCGCCGGGTTGTTGGACGGGGTGGCCGGGCCGGGCTGGGAGGACAAGGCCGCGGACGGGCTCGCCTTCCTCCGCCGGCGGATCACCGGCGACTACGAGGTGGACGAGTTCGGTTTCGACCCCGAGCTCAACGACAAGCTGATGGCCGTGCTGCGGGTGGTGTACGAGCAGTACTTCCGGGTCGAGGTCAGCGGCCTGGAGAACATCCCGGCCAAGGGCGGCGCGCTGATCGTCGCGAACCACTCCGGCACGCTGCCCGTGGACGCGTTGATGACCCAGGTGGCGGTGCACGACCACCACCCCGACCAGCGCAATCTGCGACTGCTCGCCGCCGACCTGGTCTTCCAGCTACCGCTGGTGGGGTCGGTGGCGCGCAAGAGCGGGCACACCCTCGCCTGCCACGCGGACGCCGAACGCCTGCTCGCGAAGGGTGAATTGGTCGGCGTGTGGCCCGAGGGCTACAAGGGTCTGGGCAAGCCGTTCAGCGAGCGGTACAAGCTGCAACGCTTCGGCCGCGGCGGTTTCGTCTCGGCGGCGCTGCGCACCGGGGTGCCGATCGTGCCGTGCTCGATCGTGGGCGCCGAGGAGATCTTCCCGATGGTGGGCAACGTGCGCACGCTCGCCCGCCTGCTGAACCTGCCCTACTTCCCGGTCACCCCGACCTTCCCGCTGCTGGGCCCGCTCGGTCTGGTGCCGCTGCCGACCCGCTGGCGGATCGAGTTCGGCGAGCCGATTCGCACCGACGCGTATGCGCAGGAGGCGGCGGACGACCCGATGGTGGTGTTCAACCTCACCGACGAGGTGCGCGAGACGATCCAGCACACCATCTACCGGCTGCTGATGCAGCGTCGGTCGGTCTTTTTCTAGGCTCGTCCCGCACGGTCGGGAGCGTTCCGCGGTACAACGCGAGTGGCTCGTGGACGTCGTCCACGAGCCACTCGCGTTGTCGCCGGGGCGAGCCGGGGTGCCGACTCAGCCGGGCGGATCCTCCTCGGTGGGACCGAGCAGGTTGAGCCCGATGCCGGGCAGGCCGGGCAACAGCGGCGGGAGGATCTGACCCTTGGGCGTCTTCGCCGGGGTCGGGGTGGTGCCCGCGCCGCCGGATTGGGCGGCGGGACTCTCCGCCGGTGCGCCGCCCAGGAGCGGGATGTTCAGCCCCGGCAGCAGGCCGCCGTCCTGCTGCGGTTGTGGCCGGGGGGCGGAACCGCCCGGCGCCGCCGAGCTGTTCGGATGCGGTGCGTCGTTCGCCGCGGTGCCGCCCGGGGGCTGCTGGGCGAGCGGTTGGGATCCGGTGCCGGGTGCGCCGCCCGGGTTCGCGCCGGGAGCGGCCGGCGATCCGTCGGTGCGCCCACCGTCGGCGGGCTCGGCCGAGGTCTTGCCGGCGGTGCCCGCGATCGGGGCGACCTGCTCGTTGATCGCGGTGAGCAGGGTGCGGACCCGGTCGCGCTCGGAGGACAACTCCGGCGGGAGCCGGTCGCCGATCCGATCCATGCGCTCGTGGCCGGCGCGGGCGAAGTCGGCCAGATTGCGCATCGAGCCGTCGCTGCCGCTCTTGCGGAAGTGGTCGGTGAGCAGCGCACGACCCTTGTCGGCCTCGTCGCGCCAGTCGTCGAGCACCTGCCGCAGGTGCCGCACCGTCGCCTTGTCGGCGGGCGTGTGGCCGGCTCGCCGGAGCAACTGTTCGGCCTCGCCCATGCGGGTCTCGGCCTGCTGGAGATAGCGCTCGCCGCGCTCGTGATCGTTGTCGGCGAGCGAGATCTTGAAGTCTTCGACCGTGCGCTTGACGCCGTACGTCATGTCGCCGGGCAACGCGTCGGAGCTGGCATAGGCCACCCCGCCGAGGCTGCCGCCGGTGACCACCACGAACGCGCCCGCGATGGCCGCGCGCCGACGCCAGCGCACGGTGCGCGGCGGGGCGGTCGGCTCCTTGCGGCGATGGGCGCCGCGGGGAGCGGGCACGGTGGCCATGCCCTCGGTCGCGGGCAGTGCCGCGGCCTCGTCCAGCAGACGTTGCCGTAGCGCGGCTCGAAAGTCCGTGCTCGGCACCGGCGCCGACTCCGACCGATCACGCAGCAGCTCGGCGGTCCGCAACAGCGGAACCAACGCGGGCAGAGGATCTGCCGATCGGTTGTTGCGGTCGTTCTCGTCGAGGGCCCGCGCGAAGGCGTTCGCGGGTCGCCGATCCAGGGCCGCAATGCTCACTGGCCGCACCTCCTCCCCCCGGATGTCCGTCCAGGGAAGTCTCCGGGTCGGGGGCCACAGGGCGGCTCCCCGCCGCAACGATCCCCGAAGGGGGTCGCTATCCGGGAGAACGAGCCGACGGCCCCGAAGGTTACGGAAGTGTGATTCACCGCACGTCCTCGGGCAGCAGCCTGGCGAGCGTCCGTACGGCGCGGTATTGCAACGTCTTGATCGCCCCCTCGTTCTTACCCATGATCTGTGCGGTCTCCGCGACCGAGAGTCCCTGCAGGAAGCGCAGGGTCACGCACTCCTGCTGTTGGGGGTTGAGCTTGTGCACGGCGTCCAGGAGGGCCGCGTTGGACAACGATTCCAGGACGCAGTCCTCGGGGCTGGACTCGACCTCGTTGGCGTCGAGCATCTCCCCGGTGGTGACTTCGAGGCGGAATCGGCTGGACTTGAAGTGGTCGGCGACCAGGTTGCGCGCGATGGTCACCAACCAAGCGCCGAAGTCGCGGCCCTGCCAGGTGAAGGTGCCGATCCGGCGCAGCGCGCGCAGGAAGGTCTCGCTGGTCAGATCCTCGGCGACGGCACGGCCGCCGACCCGGTAGTAGATGTACCGGTAGACGGTGTCGAAGTAGTTGTCGTAAAGCTGGGCGAAGGCATCGCCGTCGCCGTCCTGGGCGAGTTCGACGAGGGCCATGATGCGGCGGGCCTCGCCGTCCGGACCCGGTCCCCGGGTGTATCCGGAGCCTCGGGTCGGACGGGTCGGTTCGGTGGTGCCGGCGCGCGCCGCGAGGGCGAAGCCCACGGGCCGACCCGAGGTCGCGTAACAGACCCCGGCTCCGTAACCGGCGGTGGCGGCGAAGCCTACGGACGGAGGGGCAAAGCTCGCGCACACCGCCGCACGCAGTGTCGCCAGCCCGGACACGTCAACCCGGACGATTCGGTGCACGGGACTCCCTGTTGCTTCAGCGGTAATTACGTTCGGTGCGGAATCGATCACCCATAGTAGGGAAGTTGGATACCGCTGTGCGCCGATCGAGAATAACGCTTAGTAAAGGAAGGGATACCAAGTGTGCCCATCGGCGTTGTGAAGCTACCGGGATCGACCGCTGTTGTGTGCTCTTTGCGTGTTTACCGGGTTGTCCCGGGTCAGGTGTGCTATATGCGGACAACTCGCCGCCGTTCGGGCGTCCCCGGGCAGCCCGAAACAACCCCCTCGTCGCAGGTCGCAGGGGGTGCGCGGGGGTTTCGGTGGGCCGCTCAGACGCGGCCGGGCACCCGACGTCGTACGGCGGTGCCGGCGACCAGCGCGCCGGCGACCGCACCCACGCCGGCGGCGGCCGGCAGCCCGATGCGGGCGGCCTTGCGACCGGTGCGGTAGTCCTTCACGCGCCACCCGTACGCCCGGGCGTGGCGGCGCAACCGCAGATCCGGATTGACCGCGCACGGATCGCCCACCAGGGTCAACATCGGGATGTCGTTGGCCGAGTCGCTGTAGGCCGAACAGTCGGTCAGGTCCAGGCCCTCGCGGTCCGCGAGCGCGCGCACGGCCTCCGCCTTGGCCTCGCCGTGCAGCAGTTCGCCGACCAGCCGACCGGTGTACACGCCGTCACTCGTCTCCGAGACGGTGCCCAGCGCGCCGGTCAGGCCCAGTCGGCCGGCGATCGTGGTGGCGATCTCGATCGGTGCGGCGGTGACCAGCCAGACCTGTCGGCCCGCGTCCAGGTGCATCTGGGCCAGCCCCCTGGTGCCCGGCCAGATCTTGTCCGCCATGCACTCGTCGAAGATCTCCTCGCCGATCACCCGGATCTCCTCGACCGTATGGCCCTTCGCGAACGACAGCGCGGCCTCCTGGGCGTCACCCACGTGGCCCATGTGCTCGCCGCCGAGCCGGAACCGGGCCTGCTGCCAGCCGAACCGGGCGATGTCGCGGGCGCCGAGGAACCGGCGGGCGTACAGCCCCCGGGCCAGGTGGAAGATCGACGCGCCGCGCATCACGGTGTTGTCCAGGTCGAAGAACGCGGCGCCGATCGGGGTGGGCAGGCCGTCCTCGCCGGGGGCGCGTGGCGGGGCGCTCGCGTGCGCGGCGGCGGCAGCGGCCTCGCCCGCCCGCACGGCGCTGTCGTTGGTGTTCTTGGTCGTCGATCGCCGGCGCAAGAGAACCATGTGGTCGAGCGTAGTAGGCGTGTATTGCGACTGTGTGGCGGTTGTCTTGCCGCGCCGCGCCGCGTCGGTGAAACCGGGACCGCGCCGACTCGCCCGCGCCGTCGGCGCCCCGGAGCGCGGGCGGCCTTCTGGCCGGCGCCCCCGACGGGTGACAATCGAGGACGTGAATCTCTTCCGCCGCCGCGCCGACGCCGCGACCCACACCGTGACGCTGCTCAGCAAGCCCGGTTGTCACCTGTGTGACGACGCCCGTGTCGTCATCGAACGGGTGGCCGGGGAACTGGGCGTGACCTGGACGGAGGTCGACATCACCGGGGACCCGGAGCTCCAGCACAAGTACTGGGAGCAGATCCCGGTGACGTTGGTGGACGACCGGCAGCACGATTTCTGGCGAGTGGACGAGCGGCGGTTGCGCCGGGCCCTGGGGGGCTGACCGTCCGCGCGCCCCAATCGTTCGGCCCGACGCCGGCGGCGGGGCGGCGCAGGGGGCCGCCGGAGGGAAATTTTGCCGACACGTACGGTAGGGGGTCGTGCACGATCGGCCACCACGACTACGCATGGACCACGCGGACGTCACCTCGTGTGACCGAGTTCACGCTCCGATTCGGAACCAAGGCGTGATGAGCATCACGACAGGCGCTCAAATCGGACACCTACTTTGTGCGTACGTTCACAAAAGCCTAACCTGGCAATCGAAATCCCAGGTCCCACCCACAGGAGCAGCGTGGCTACAGGGCGTACCGAGCGACCGGCGCAACGGGGACGTGGCATCCCCGAGGCGACGGTGGCGCGGCTTCCGCTGTACCTCCGGGCGCTCAGTGCGCTGTCGGAGCGGGGTGTTCCCACGGTCTCGTCCGAGGAACTCGCCGCTGCCGCCGGGGTGAATTCAGCGAAGCTGCGCAAGGACCTGTCGTATCTCGGCTCCTACGGCACCCGTGGGGTCGGTTACGACGTCGAGTATCTCGTGTACCAAATCTCGCGTGAACTCGGGCTCACCCAAGACTGGCCGGTCGCCATCATCGGCATAGGAAATCTGGGTCACGCCCTGGCCAACTACGGTGGATTCGCCTCGCGCGGGTTCCGCGTGGCGGCGCTCCTGGACGCCGATCGGGCGGTCACCGGTCAGCGGATCGCGGGCATGGCGGTGCGGCACATGGACGACCTCGAGCAGATCGTGCGCGAGGACCACGTGTCGATCGGCGTGATCACCACGCCCGCGCCGGCCGCGCAGGAGGTGTGCGACCGACTGGTCGCCGCCGGGATCACGAGCATCCTGAACTTCGCGCCGACCGTGCTCTCGGTTCCCGAGGGGGTGGACGTGCGCAAGGTGGATCTGTCCATCGAACTGCAGATCCTGGCCTTCCACGAACAGCGCAAGTCCGGTCTCGATCCCGTCGCGGGACCGGTTCCGGCGCGACCCTCGAAGCCGGGGGAACGCGGCGATCTCCCCGAGGTGATGCCCGCGTGACCGGCTGTCGCGTGGGTGTCGCGCCCGCGAACACGGCGAACAACGGTAGGAAGACACCATGAGTGTCCTGGCGGTCGGTCTGAGTCACCGCACGGCCGAGGTCGGTCTCCTGGAGCGCGTCTCGGTCTCCGGGACGGCCCAGGAGGCGCTGCTGCACGACCTGATCGCGGCCGAACCGGTGGGCGAGGCCGTGCTGCTGTCGACCTGCAACCGGGTCGAGGTCTACGCGGACGTGGATCGCTTCCACGGCGGTGTCACCGAGCTGGGCAACCTGTTGTCGCGGCACACCGGCGTGCCGGTGTCCGAGCTGACCCCGTGCCTGTACGTGCACTACGAGGACCGCGCCGTCCAGCACCTGTTCTCGGTCGCCTGCGGACTCGACTCGATGGTCGTCGGCGAGGGACAGATCCTCGGCCAGATAAAGGCCGCGCTGGCGCTCGCGCAGACCCACGGCACCGCCGGTCGGGTGCTCAACGAACTCACCCAGCAGGCGCTGCGGGTGGGCAAGCGGGCGCACACCGAGACCGGCATCGACCAGGCCGGTCGCTCGCTGATGACGGTGGGGCTGACCCAGGCCGAGCGCTCGATGGGCCCGGTCGAGGGTTGCCGGGCACTCGTGGTGGGCGCGGGATCGATGAGCGCGCTGGCCGCCAAGACGCTGCACCGCGAGGGCGTCGGGCACATCGTGGTGGCGAACCGCACCTACGAGCGGGCCGAACACCTGGCCGAGTCGGTGGCCGGCCGGGCCGTGCCGATGTCCGCACTGCCGGACGCGCTGTCCTCGGTCGACCTGGTGGTCTCCTGCACCGGCGCGGCCGGTCTGGTGATCGGCCGGGACGAGATCGAGGCGGTGCTCGCGGTGCGCCGCGAGCGCGGCGTCGAGCAGCCGCTCGTGTTGATCGACCTGGCGCTGCCGCGCGACATCGACCCGAGCGTGCGCGAGCTGGACGGCGTCGTACTCATCGACCTGGAACGGCTCGCCGAGGTCTCCGCCGGCACGGCCGGCGAGGCCGACGTGGACCTGGTGCGCAAGATCGTCTGCGAGGAGGTCGCGGCGTTCGCGACCGCCCAGCAGGCACAGCAGGTCGCGCCGACCGTGGTCGCACTGCGCAGCATGGGCTCGGACGTGGTCAGGGCCGAGCTGGACCGGCTGGTCGGTCGGGTTCCGGAGATGGACGACCGGGTGCGCGCCGAGGTCGAGCAGACCGTGCGGCGCGTGGTGGACAAGCTGCTGCACGCGCCGACGGTGCGGGTCAAGCAGTTGGCCGGCGAGCCCGCCGGCTCGTCGTACGCCGAAGCGCTGCGGATGTTGTTCGACCTCGACCCCGGCACCCCCGAGGTGGTCCGCCGGGCGGACGCCCCCGACGCAGTGGAAGGTGTGGCGTGACCGAAGCACCGTTGCGGCTGGGCACCCGGCGCAGCAAACTGGCGATGGCCCAGTCGGGGCACGTCGCCGACGCCGTCACGCGGCTGACCGGCCGGGCCGTGGAGTTGGTGGAGATCACCACCCACGGCGACACCTCGCGCGAGCAGCTCACCCAGATCGGCGGCACCGGCGTCTTCGTCAACGCCCTGCGTGACGCGCTGCTGGCCGGCGAGGTCGACTTCGTCGTGCACTCGCTCAAGGACCTGCCGACCGGCGACGCCGAAGGGGTCGCCTTGGTGGCGATCCCGCCGCGGCACGATCCGCGCGACGCGCTGGTGGCCCGGGACGGGCTCGCGCTCGCCGAGTTGCCGGCCGGCTCCCGGATCGGAACCGGATCGCCGCGCCGCGCCGCGCAGTTGTTGCTGCTCGGGCTCGGCCACGAGATCGTGCCGATCCGCGGCAACGTCGACACCCGGATCGGCTTCGTGACGTCCGGCGAACTCGACGCCGTCGTCCTGGCCAAGGCCGGCCTCGGCCGCCTGGGCCGTGCGGAGGAGGTCACCGAGACCTTCGATCCGCTCCACATGCTGCCTGCCCCCGGTCAAGGGGCATTGGCCGTCGAGTGTGCGGCACACGATGTCGCCCTCGTCGAACTGCTCGCCGGTTTGGACGACTCGGACACCCGAGCCGCCGTACTGGCCGAGCGCACGCTGCTCGCCGTGTTGGAAGCCGGATGTTCGGCTCCGGTCGGCGCCCTCTGTGAGGTCGCCGAGGGCGAGCAGGTCACCGAGCTGTACCTGCGGGCCGTAGTCGCGAATGTCGACGGCACCGAAAGCGTACGGTTGTCCGCCACCGGAACCCTCGACGAGGCGGAGAAGATCGGGCGCGAACTCGCGGCCGAACTCCTCGCCCGAGGGGCCTCCGGTTTGATGGGGGAGCGCGTCCCTTGAGCCCCAGAGCGAAGAAGAAGCCCAGCGGCATCGTGACCTTTGTGGGTGCCGGTCCCGGCGACCCACGACTGCTCACACTGCGGGCCATCGAGGTGCTGGCCGAGGCCGATGTGGTGGTCGCCGACGAGGCGACACTGCGCCAGGTCCTGTTCCACTGCAAGAGCGGCGTCGAGGTCCTCGACCCGGTGACCGGTGACGACGGGGAACTCCTGTCCGCCGTTGCCCGGGCCAAGGTCGTCGTGGCCGCCGCGCGGTCGGGCAGGCAGGTCGTCCGGGCGGTGGCGGGTGACCCGTGCGTGGACCAGTCGGTCACCGACGAGGTCACGGCGGTGGCGAAGGCGAAGATCGTCTTCGAGGTCGTGCCGGGCGTCCCGGTCAGCACGGCCGTGCCCACCTACGCGGGCATCCCGCTGCACGCGGCCAAGGGCAGCGGTGGCGTGCGTGTCCTCGACATGGCCGAAGCGTCGATCGACTGGGCCACGGTCGGCTCCGTCGACGGCACGCTCGTGCTGCGCGGTGGGCTCGACTCGATCGCCGAGATCGCCCAGGAACTGGTCGCCGGCGGTCGCAAGCCGGCCACGCCGGTCGCGGTCACCGTCAACGGCACCACCACCGAGCAGCGCACCCTGGTGAGCACGCTCGCCCAGGTGGCCTCCGACGTGCGGTCCGCGAAGATCACGCTGCCGGCCGTCGTGGTCGTCGGCGAGGTGGTCGCCCAGCGCGACACCCTGTCGTGGTTCGAGACCAAGCCCCTGTTCGGCTGGAAGGTGCTGGTTCCGCGCACCAAGGAGCAGGCGGTCACGCTCTCCGAGCAACTGCGCTCGTACGGCGCGGTGCCGCACGAGGTGCCGACCATCGCGGTCGAGCCCCCGCGCACGCCGCAGCAGATGGAGCGGGCGATCAAGGGCCTGGTCACCGGCCGCTACGAGTGGATCGCGTTCACGTCGGTCAACGCCGTGCGCGCGGTGCGCGAGCGGTTCGAGGACTACGGCCTGGACGCGCGTGCCTTCGCGGGCATCAAGGTCGCGGCGGTGGGTGAGGCGACCGCGCGGGCGCTGGTCGAGTTCGGCGTCAAGCCGGACCTGGTGCCCTCGGGCGAGCAGTCCGCCGCCGGGTTGCTGGAGGACTGGCCGCCGTACGACCCGGTCTTCGACCCGATCGACCGGGTGTTCCTGCCGCGCGCCGACATCGCCACCGAGACGCTGGTGGCCGGGCTGGTCGAGCTGGGCTGGGAGGTCGACGACGTCACCGCGTACCGCACGGTGCGCGCGGCGCCGCCGCCGGCGGACACCCGCGAGGCGATCAAGGGCGGCGGCTTCGACGCGGTCCTGTTCACGTCGTCCTCGACGGTGCGCAACCTGGTCGGCATCGCGGGCAAGCCGCACGCGGTGACGGTGATCGCGTGTATCGGCTCGGCGACCGCGAAGACCGCCGAGGAGCACGGTCTACGCGTGGACGTGATGGCTCCCGAGCCGTCGGTCTCCGCGCTGGCCGAGGCACTCGCGGAATTCGGTACGGCGCGTCGCGCGGCTATGGTCGAGGCAGGCGACCCGGTGACTCGGCCGAGCGAACGGCGGCCCGGGTCGCGGCGGAAGGCCAAATAGGTTTGCTGGAGTGGCGGGCGCGACGCTTGGTCGATTGGGTGTCGGGCCGCCCATGAGGAAGGCCGAGTAGTTCTGATGTCGTACCAGGCTGACGCATCGTCAGGGTTTCCCACGCAGCGCCCCCGGCGGTTGCGTACGTCCCCGGCGGTGCGCCGCCTGGTCGCGGAGACCCGGCTGCATCCCGCCGAGTTGATCCTGCCGCTGTTCGTGCGCGAGGGCGCGAGCGAACCGGTGCCGATCTCCTCGATGCCGGGCGTCGTGCAGCACACTCGTGACTCGCTGCGCAAGGCCGCGCACGACGCGGTCGCGGCGGGGGTCGGCGGGCTGATGTTGTTCGGCATCCCGACGGTCAAGGACGCGCTCGGCTCGGCGGGCTTCGACCCCGAGGGCGTGCTCCAGGTCGCCATCCGCGACGTGGTGGCCGAGGTGGGCGCCGACGCGGTGGTGATGTCCGACCTGTGTCTGGACGAGTTCACCGACCACGGGCACTGCGGTGTGCTGGCCGCGGACGGCTCGGTCGACAACGACGCGACGTTGGCCGCGTATGCGCGGATGGCCGTGGTGCAGGCCGACGCGGGCGTACACATGGTCGGGCCCAGCGGGATGATGGACGGTCAGGTCGGGGCGATCCGGCGGGCGTTGGACGATGCCGGGTATCTGGACGTGTCGATCCTGGCGTACAGCGCGAAGTACGCGTCGGGCTTCTTCGGCCCGTTCCGCGAGGCGGTCGAATCCACGCTCCAGGGCGACCGGACGACCTACCAGCAGGACCCGGCCAACGCCGAGGAGTCGGTGCGCGAGGTCCTGTTGGACGTGGCCGAGGGCGCGGATCTGGTGATGGTCAAGCCCGCGATGTCGTACCTGGACATCATTCGGCGGATTGCCGACGAGGTGCATGTGCCGGTGGCGGCCTACCAGGTCAGCGGCGAGTACGCGATGGTCGAGGCGGCGGCGGCGAACGGCTGGATCGACCGGGACCGGGTGGTGCTGGAGACGCTCACCTCGATCCGGCGCGCGGGGGCGTCGTCGATTCTGACGTATTGGGCGACCGAAGTGGCGCGGAAGTTGCGGTAGTGGATCACTCGTTCCGGTGATGGGCGGTCGAGTCGGATCGGCTCGACCGGGGGCGGCATGCGGTCGTCGGGAACGGCTTCGACGGCTTCGACGGCTTCGACGGCTTCGACGGCTTTGCGACGGTGACCGTGCTTGCGGATCCCGAGCCCGCCAAAGGTGACTACACGTCCGAGACGCGGGTTGCTCAGGGAACGCCCGTTTCCATGCACGTGGGACCGCTCAAGGGCTTTCACGATCGAGCCGGAGATCACCGCTCGCTGATTGGGCGTCAGGACCCGAGTCGCGCCACGGCTGTGGGTGGTAGGTGTCGGGCGAGCAGGGCCAGTGCTTCGGTGACCCGGGTGACCACCTGCTCGTCGGTGGTGGCCAGCACGCGTGCCAATACGTCCTCGATGCCGGCGGCGCGGACCTCGGTGACCCTTGGGGACGGGTCGGCGGCCGGGCGGACCAGTAGCCGGCGGCGGTCGGTGGGGTCCTGGGTGGTTTCGATCGAGCCGGTCTCCTTGAGCCGGGCCACGGCGGTGGAGACCTGACTCTGGGGCAGGCCGGTACGGCGGGCGATCTCGCCGACGGCGCTGTCGGGGTGGGCGACGATGTCGCTCAGGGCGATCAGCACGGAACGTGTGCCGCCGGGGTGGCGGTCGGTGCCGTCCGTGGGCGCTTGGGGGGCCGGGAGGGCTTCCTCGCCGATCTTCATGAGGGTGCGGCCCAGGAGGAAGAGGTCGACCGGGGTCATGGGTGGCTGCGGTGGGGTCGTCATGGGCGGATAGTACATCGAGATGGATGCATCTCTGCTGATGCATCGTTATTGATGTATCGGATTTGATGAATTACGGTTGTGGTTGTCGGACCGGCCCGGGACGACACGGAACGACTTCTTGGGGGAGCGTCATGGTCGCGAGTCTTGCCGCAGGTGCTGTGTTGTCCGTGCCGGGTGCCGAGTTGTACTACGAAGTGCGGGGCTCCGGGCCGCTGTTGCTGATCGGGGAGAGCGGGGAGGGCGACGCGGGGCGCAGCGTCGACCTGGTCGGGCGGTTGGTTGCGGACTACACGGTGGTGACGTACGACCGGCGCGGGCTCTCCCGGAGTACGTTGACCGACCCGGCCGCGCCGGTGACGATCGAGGACCACGCGGACGATGTGGCGCGACTGTTGGCCGAACTCGGCGATCGGCCCGCGGCGATGCTCGGGATGAGCATGGGGGCGTTGATCGGGCTGCATGTGGCCGCGGCCCACCCGGGGGCGTTGCGGACGTTGATCGCGCACGAGCCGGTGGCGCCGTGGCTGCTGACCGCTGCCGAAGGCGACGCGCATCGTGCCGAGTTGATGGCGATTCGGGGGATCCACGCGCGGGAGGGAATGGCGGCCGCGTTTCCCGCGATCGCGGCTCACCTGGGCATCGAGCCGGGGAGCGAGGATCGTGAGCCGGGGCTGACGGCGCAGCCGATGAACGGGCGACGGATGGCCAACTTCGACTTCTTCATCGGGCGGGAGTTCCCTGCGGTGGTCGGTGACGTGTTGCCGCTGGAGGCGCTGCGGGCCACGGAGACGCGCGTCATTCCCGGGCGGGGGGTCGCCACGCTGCATCGTGTGTTCACTCGCCGGTGCGCGGTGGCGTTGGAGGCGTTGGTGGGGGTCGATGCGGCGGAATTTCCCGGGGGGCACAACGGCAATCTGTCCCATCCTCGGGCGTTCGCGCGGCGGCTTCGTGAGGTGCTGGGGGGCGCGTGACGGGGGCGGGCGATGGGGTGGGGGTTGGGGGAGCGGGGTTCGGGTGGCGAGGTGCGGGCGGGGGCGCGGGTCACTCGAAGGTGGGGATTCCGGGGGTTCTTTCGGGGCGAGTCGTGGGGCGGCGTCAGCCTTGCGCCATGGTCGGCTCTCGATTTGCGGTGCGGTGTTCGATGGGTGGGTGTGCTGGGAAGCCGCCGACCAAGCCGGTCAATCCGCGACCGCCTCGGCCGCCGACGACGAAGCCGCCCAAGCCGCCGGTGCCCAAGCCCCCGGTGTTGGGTCGACCTTGCGATCGGCTCGGGGGTGGGGTTGCGGGGGTTGACGGCTAACGGTGTTAGCCGGATGATGGACGCAGGCGGCTAACATGGTTAGCCACAGGCGGATGGGGGCGGCGGCATGAGCACTTTCGCGCAGACGGGAATCGGCGGTGCCGGCTCGGCCGCGGTCCGGTGGATGCGACGTGCGGCGTGGATCGTTTTGACGTTGTTCCTGGCGGCTTTCGCGGTGTTCGAGAGCGTCAAGTACGGCCTCGCGACGTCGGCGGCGGCGTTGTTGTTTTTTGTCCTGCCCGATCTGACGATGTTCGTCGGGGCCAAGGACGCGCTGCGGGATGGTTCGCATCAGCCGGGGCGGCTTCAGCCGCGGGCGGTGCCGTTCTACAACGCGCTGCATCGGGCCTGGGTCCCGTTGTTCGTCCTGGTCGGGTACACCGTCTCGCCCGTCGTGTGGCCGCCGCTGTTCACCGCCGGCCTCGGCTGGCTCACCCACATCGCGATGGACCGTGCCGCCGGGTACGGACTGCGCACTCCGGAAGGATTCCGCAAGCATGTCTGACGTGTCGTCACCTCCCCCGATCAGCGCCCGGGCCCGTGAAATCGTCGCTGCGGCACGGGACTTGCTGGAGGGGGAGGGGCCGGAAGCGGTGTCGATGCGGAGGATCGCGGATCGGATCGGGATCAAGGCGCCGTCGTTGTACAAGCACTTTCCGGACAAGTCGGCGGTGGAGAACGCGCTGATCGCGGAGGGGATGGCCGAGTTGGCGGCGGCGTTGGAGGCGGCTGAGGCGGGGCGTGCGGAGGGCGAGGGGCGCGCGGGGGGTGTTGCGGTGTTGGCGGGGGCTTATCGGGCTTATGCGTTGGCGCATCCGGACCTGTATCGGCTGATGAGTGGGCAGCCCTTGGATCGGGCGGCGCTGCCGGCGGGGCTGGAGGACCGGGCTGCGGGCCCGCTGGTGCGGGCCGTGGGCGGGGATGCGGATGCGGCGCGGGCCGTGTGGGGGTTCGCGCACGGCATGGTCGTGTTGGAGTTGGCCGGGCGGTTCCCGCCGGGGGCGGATCTGTCGGGGGCGTGGGCCAAGGGGTGCGGGGCCTTCTCGGCGGAGCCGGCTCTGGACTGAGCCGTGGCGTGGCTCAGGCGCGGGGGCGGGCCGGGTGCGTTTATGCGCCGGACGGAACGAGGGCGACTGAACACGGATCGACCCGAGAGCCCCGCCCGGCGCGGGTCGGCCGGGCGGGGCCGGGCGGGCCCGGGCGGGAGCGCGTGAACGTGTCCGGGGGCGGCGAGTCGACCTCGGCGTGGGGCCGGGCTGGGCTGGGCTGGGCCGGGGCGACGGTGGGGGTGCGGGCAGCTTGATGGTCACTGCCGACCTTGCATGGCGGAAGTCCTGGGTTTCCCGGCGAGACGCGGGTGTTGCTCGGCTGGAAGGGTGCTGGCAACGGCGGTGTGGGTGGGTGCTTGCGTCGGGTCCGCCGGAGGGCCTTTTCGAGTGGGCCGGGCGTTCGCGGCGAGCGGTCGCGTCTTGGTCGGCGGCGGGTGGCTTTGTGCTAAACGGTCGGCGTGGACCGGCGGAGATGGGCCCGGGTCCACGGTCACCGGCGGCCGGGAGCCTTGGGTTTCCCGGCGAGACGTGGGTGTTGCTCACCGGGAAAGGCGCTGGCAACGGCGGAGCGGGTGGGTGCTTTCGTCGGGTTCGCCGGGGAGCCTTTCCGAGTGGGCCGGGCGCTTGCGGCGGGCGGTTGCGTCTTGGTCGGCGGCGGGTGGCTCAGTGCTAAACGGTCGGCGTGGGCCGGTGGAGATGGGCCCGGTCCCACGGTCACCGGCGGCCGGGAGCCTTGGGTTTCCCGGCGAGACGCGGGTGTTGCTCACCGGGAAAGGCGCTGGCAACGGCGGAGCGGGAGGGTGCTTTCGTCGGGTCCCCCGGGGGACCTTTCCGAGTGGGTCGGGGCGTTTCGGCGGGGGTTTCGGGGTGGGTGCGCAGGTGGAAGGGCTTTCGGGGGGCTTGGCGGGTCTCGATCCGGATCGCGGGACGCCTTCGGGTCCGTTGTTTCGTGCTGACCTGCGGTTTGGTGGGACCGGCCGACGCGAGCGCGTGCCGGGGGCCGGGTTGTGCACCCCGGCGGCGGATTCCACGCGGGCAGTGACTCTCGGTGGGCGTTTCGGGTCGGATCCGCCGGGTGGAAGGCCGTCCGCAAGCCCTGAAGGGTCGCGACCCGGATCCCGAGACGGCTTCCCGCACTTGGGGTTTCGCTGACCTGCGGTTTTGTGGGGCCGGGCGGCGGGAGTGCGTGCCGCAGGCGGGGTTGTGCACTCCGGCGGCGGATTTCGCGTGGGTCGTGACTCTCGGTGGGCGTTTCGGGTCGGAGCCGCCGGGCGGAGAGCCGTCCGCGAGCCTGAAAAGTCACGACCCGGATCCCGAGACGGCTTCCCGGACCCGGGGGTCCAACGACCTGGGGTTTTACGTGACCGGGCGGCGAGAGCGCGTGCCGGGGGCCGGGTTGCGCACTCCGGCGACCGGAACCGCCCACTGCCGGCCCGCTTTTCTCTCCTCTTCCGCCACCACACACCCACCGCCCGCCGAAACGCCCCGACCCACTCGGAAAGGTCCCCCGGCGGACCCGACGCAAGCACCCTCCCGCTCCGCCGTTGCCAGCGCCTTTCCCGCCGAGCAACGCCCAGGTCTCGCCGGGGAGTCCAGGGCTCCCGACCGCCGGCGACCGTGGGACCGGGCCGATCTCCGCCGGTCCACGCCGACCGTTTAGCACTGAGCCTCCCGCTGCCGACCAAGACGCGACCGTCGGCCGCGAACGCCCGGCCCACTCGGAAAGGCTCCCCGGCGGACCTGACCGGGCCGCCCTCCCGCTCCGCCGTTGCCAGCGCCTTTCCGGCGAGCAACACCCACCTCTCGCCGGGAGACCCAGGGCTCCCGGCCGCCGGTGACGGTGGGACCGGGCTGATCTCCGCCGGTCCACGTCGACCGTTTAGCACTGAGCCACCCGCCGCCGACCAAGGCGCGACCGTCGGCCGCGAACACCCGGCCCACTCGGGAAGGCTCCTCGGCGGACCTTGCCGGGCCGCCCTCTTTCCGCGCCGTTGCCAGCGCCTTTCCCGCCGAGCAACACCCGCGTCTCGCCGGGGAACCCAGGGCTCCCGGCCGCCGGTGACCCCGGGACCGGGCCCATCTCCACCAGCCCACGTCGACCGTTTAGCACTGAGCCTCCCGTTGCCGACCAAGACGCGACCGTCGGCCGCGAACACCCGGCCCACTCGGAAAGGCTCCCCGGCGGACCCGACCGGACCGCCCTCCCTCCGCGCCGTTGCCAGCGCCTTTCTGGCAAGCAACGCCCAGGTCTCGCCGGGGACTCAGGGCTCCCGGCCGCCGGTGACCCCGGGACCGGGCCCATCTCCGCCGGTCCACGCCGACCGTTTAGCACTGAGCCATCCGCTGCCCACCAAGACGCGACCGCCAGCTGCAATGGCCCGGCCCACTCGGGAAGGCTCCCCGGCGGACCTCACCGGGCTGCCCTCTCTCCGCGCCGTTGCCAGCGCCTTTCGCGGTGAGCAACGCCCACCTCTCGCCGGAAACCAAAGGCTCCCGGCCGCCGGTGACCGTGGGACCGGGCCCATCTCCGCCGGTCCACGCCGACCGTTCAGCACAAAGCCATCCGCTGCCGACCAACACTCGACCGTCGGCCGCGAACGCCCGACCCACCCGGAAAGGCTCCCCGGCGGATCCGACGAAAGCACCCACCCACCCACCCACCCACCCACCCACCCACCCACCCACCCGCTCCGCCGTCGCCGGCTGCCCGCTGGGTCACGTGGGCGGTCGGCAGGGGGTTCGTTGGGCTTTTCGGGTGGGGCGGGGGGTGGGGGAGTAGTAGACCAGGTCGTTTTGTAGCCAGGTGGTGTAGGTGCGCAGGGGGCGGCAGGTGAGGGGGCCCAGGGAGCGGCCGGTGGCGATTTCGAAGGTGCTTGCGTGGGCGGGGCAGGTCAGGTGTTCGCCGGTGAGGGTGCCTCGGGAGAGGATCGCGCCGGCGTGGGGGCAGCGGTCCTCGAAGATGTGGACCGTGTCGCCGTGGCGCAGCAGGGCGAGCGGCGGGCTGGTGGCGATTCGCTTCGGGACGTCCTCGGGGAAGCTCGTGAGCGGACCCAGGCACACCGGTGGGCGCTCCCGGCGGAATGGCGACATGTGGCCCCCGGGGTTGGTGGTACCGCCTCAGGTTAGGCAGTACTGCCTTGGTTTGCCAGCACCGGGTTGTGATGCGCGTGACCACGGGAAGTCTTTCTTCCCGCAAAGCTTCTGACGTACCGTCAGTTCAGCGCCTAGGCTCTGGCTCTGCCATGCCCGGCGCCGTACCCCCGGCCCCGGCTTCCCGCGCGGAGGACACGTGTCTGACCCGATCTACGACGCCACCACTCTCTGGGAGCTGGTGGAGCGCCGCGCGGCGGCGACTCCCGATGTGCCCATGTTGCTCGACCCGGAGGACCGCAAGGTCACCTTCGGTGAGTTCAAGGCGTGGGCGGAGCGCGTGGCCGCGGGCTATCACGCGCTCGGCGTCACCGCCGGCACCCGCGTGACCTGGCAGTTGACCACCCGGATCGAGTCCATCGTGGTCTCGTTCGCGCTGGCCCGGCTCGGCGCGGTGCAGAATCCGATCATCCCGTTCTACCGGGAGAAGGAGGTCGGGTTCTGTCTGCGGCAGACCGACGCCGAATTCTTCCTGTGTCCGCGCAGTTGGAAGGGCTTCGAGTTCCTCGCGATGGGCGAGGCGCTCGCGAAGGACCTGGCGAAGCCGCCGCTGGTGCTGGTGGCCTACGACGAACTGCCCGAGGGCGACCCGGCGGACCTGCCGCCCGCGCCGACCGACGGCGACGAGGTGCGCTGGCTCTACTACACGTCCGGGACCACCTCCGACCCGAAGGGCGTCCAGCACAGCGACTCGACGCTGCTCGCGGGCGGCAAGGGCCTGGCCGTCGCGCTCGACATGTCGCAGAGCGACGTCGGCTCGATCGCCTTCCCGTACGCGCACATCGCCGGCCCGGACTACATCGTCACGGTGCTCGCCTCCGGCTTCCCGGCCGTGATCGTGGAGAACTTCGACCCGGCCGGCGTGGTGCCCGTGTACAAGCGGCTCGGCGTCACCATGGTGGGCGGCTCGACCGCGTTCTATGTCGCGTTCCTGAACGAGCAGCGCAAGCAGCCGGGCGAGAAGATCATTCCGACCCTGCGGATCGTCTCGGGTGGTGGCGCGCCCAAGCCGCCGGAGCTGGTCGCCGAGGTGCGCGACGAGATGCGGGCGATCCTGTGCCACGGGTACGGGATGACCGAGGTCCCGATGATCGCCCAGGGCGGCCCGCACGACTCCGAGGACCAGCGTTCCTACACCGAGGGCAAGCCGGTGAGCGGGATCGAGGTGCGCATCGCGCGGGCCGACGGGACGGTCGCGGACACCGGCGAGGAGGGCGAGGTCCGGCTGCGCGGGCCGATGGTGTTCAAGGGGTACACCGACCCCGCGCTGACCGCCGAAGCGTTCGACGAGGACGGCTTCTTCCGGACCGGCGACCTGGGGCGGGTGCGGGCCGACGGGCACCTCTCGCTCACCGGACGGCTCAAGGACGTGATCATCCGAAAGGGTGAGAACATTTCGGCGCGGGAGATCGAGGACCTGCTCTTCGCCCACCCCAAGGTCGCCGACGCGGCGGTGATCGGCCTGGTCGACCGCGAGCGTGGCGAGCGGGTCTGCGCCGTGATCGAGCGGCAACCGGACGAGGCGGACCTGACCTTCGCCGAGATGGTCGCCTACCTGCGCGAGTCGGGTCTGATGACGCAGAAGATCCCGGAGCAGTTGGAGCTGGTCGACGCGCTGCCTCGGAACGAGACGCTGCGCAAGGTGTTGAAGTTCAAGCTTCGCGAGGAGTACGACAAGAAGCCTTGGACGCCCGCTCGCTGACGGTCGATCAGATGGTCGGTCGGTAGGCGCTCGGGAATTTCTGCTTTGGCTGATGCCCCGTCATCCATGCGGTGACGGGGCATCAGGTCTTTACTTCCAGGCGGCCAGTACGGCGTCCACCGTGGTGATCGTGGCGATCGCGTTGAAGGTGTTCGCGAGCACGGCCTCGGCGTATTCGGGCGGGAATCCGGCCACCGCCTCGCGGGGTACGACGAACTGGAAGCCGGCGTTGACCGCGTCCATCGCGAAGTTGAGCATGCCGACGTTGAGCGAGACGCCGACCCCCACGATCGTGCGCACGCCCAGGTTGCGCAGGATGGCGGCGAGTCCGGTGTCGGCCATCGGGCCGAGCCCGTGATAGCGGGAAAGCACCAGGTCGGAGGGGGCGACGGTGATGCCGTCGGCCACCGCGGCGGCGGGTGAGCCCGGTTCCAGGAGGATCGGCGACTTGGCCGCGGCGCCGAACATCCGGGCGTTGGCGTTCGCGCCCAGACCGTCCGGGCGGCGGACCGCCAGGCAGTGCACGACCGGGAGTTCGGCTCGACGGGCGGCCTTGGCGAGGCGGTCGACGGTCGGAATCAGCTCCCGGGTGTGTGCGGTGAGCGCGGGGAATACCGCGTGGCTGCCGATCACCCCGTTCTGGCATTCCTGGGTGACCAGCGCGGTGTGCGCGGGGGCGATCAGTTCTTCGAGATGCAGGGCCATCCGTGATTCTCCTGACGTTGAGTCAGCTTGTGGTTCCCTCGGCCCAGAGATTACGCTAAATCTGACGGTCCATCAGATTTCAGTGAGCGGGAGGGGCCGATGAGCACCAACCAGCCCGGACAGGCTGCCACGCAGTCCGGAAACTCCTTCGGTGAACTGCCGAAGATCATCAGCGTCGATGACCATGTCATCGAGCCGGCACACCTGTTCGAGCGCTGGTTGCCGAAGAAGTACCACGAGCGTGGACCCAAGCCGGTCACCACCGGCATCGGCACGCTCGAGTACACCGGCGCGAGCTACAAGATCACCACCGACCCGAACGGTCCGCTTGCCGACTGGTGGTTCTACGAGGACCTGCGCTTTCCGTACAAGCGCAACATCGCCGCCGTCGGCTTCAGCCGCGACGAGATGACCCTCGAAGGCATCACCCGCGGCGAGATGCGCCCCGGGTTGTACGACCCGGCCGAGCGGCTCAAGGACATGGACGTCAACCATGTCGAAGCCTCGTTGTGCTTCCCGACCTTCCCGCGGTTCTGCGGCCAGACCTTCTCGGAGGCCGCGGACAAGGAGGTCGCGCTCGCGTGTGTGCGTGCCTACAACGACTGGATGGTCGAGGAGTGGTGCGGCGACTCCGGCGGTCGGCTGATCCCGCTGATCATCATCCCGCTGTGGGACGTGCAGCTCGCGGTCGAGGAGATCAAGCGCAATCGTGCCCGGGGCGTCACCGCGGTGTGCTTCAGCGAGATTCCCGCGTTCCTCGGTCTGCCCAGCATCCACACCGGTTACTGGGACCCGTTCTTCGAGGTCTGCGCGGACCTGGGCGTGACGATCAACATGCACATCGGCTCGTCCTCGACGATGCCGGCCGCGTCGCCGGACGCCCCCGCGGCGGTGCAGGCGTCGCTCAGCTTCAACAACGCGATGGCCTCGATGGCCGACTTCATCTTCGCGGGCGTCCCGGCGCGCTTCCCGAAGATCAAACTGGCCTACTCCGAGGGTCAGATGGGCTGGATCCCGTACGCCCTGGAGCGGATGGACGACGTCTGGCTGGAGCACCGCGCGTGGGCGGTCACCGGTGAGGTGTTGCCCGAGGCGCCGTCGTACTACTTCCGGCGGAACATGTTCGCGTGCTTCTTCCGGGACCGGCACGGGGTGAACTCGCTCGACGTGATCGGCGAGGACAACGTCACGTTCGAGACCGACTACCCGCACGTCGACTCCACGTGGCCGCACACCAAGAAGATCGCCGAGGAGCACCTGGCCGGGCTGGGTGCGGAGACGGTCTACAAGATCATCCGGGGCAACGCGATCCGGATGCTCGACCTCGACTTCGACAAGGACCGGGTGGCTGCGGTCGCGGCGGTCTGATTCGGCGGGTGAACACCCGGCGCCGTCGTGGCCTTGCCGCGGTCGAGTGCGGTGCGGCGACTCGGCGCCCGGGTGTTCATCGGTTCAGCGGTAAGGGGCGGCTCGTCGGATCCCGGCGGGCCGCTTCCGAGGTATTCCGACTCGCGTCGGCACACGTCGTCAGCACACCGGAGGGGCCTGGAATGAGTGGGATCTGCGAGGGGCGCGTCGTCATCGTCACCGGTGCCGGCGGCGGCATCGGGCGCGAGCACGCGCTGGCGTTCGCCCGTGAGGGCGCGCACGTGGTGGTCAACGACATCGGCGCCTCGCGCCAGGGCGACGGGCGTTCGCTCGGTCCGGCCCAGCAGGTCGTGGCCGACATCGAGGCGCTGGGCGGCAAGGCGGTCATCAACGCGGACGACGTCGCCGACTGGGCGGGCGCGGAGCGGCTGGTGCAGACCGCCATCGACACGTTCGGTCGATTGGACGTGGTGGTCAACAACGCGGGCTTCCTGCGCGACCGGATGTTGGTCTCGCTCGGCGAGGACGAGTTCGACGCGGTGGTCCGGGTGCACCTCAAGGGCCACTTCGCGGTGATGCGCCACGCGGGCGCGTACTGGCGCGCGCAGGCCAAGGCGGGCGCGACGATCGACGCGCGGCTGATCAACACCACCTCCGGCGCGGGCCTGATGGGCTCGGTCGGGCAGGGCAACTACGCGGCGGCCAAGGCCGGCATCACCTGTCTGACCCAGATCGCGGCGGTGGAGATGGGCCGATACGGCGTGACCGCCAACGCGATCGCGCCCGCCGCGCGGACCCGGATGACCGAGGAGGCGATGCCGGACATGGTGCGCAAGCCCGAGGACGGCAGCTTCGACTTCTATGACCCGGCGAACATCTCGCCGCTGGTGGTCTGGCTCGGTTCGGCGCAGTCGCGCGAGGTGACCGGGCGGGTGTTCGAGGTCGAGGGCGACAAGGTCTCGGTGGCGACCGGTTGGCAGCACGGTCCGGAGGCGAGTGCGGGCCGTCGGTGGGAGCCGGCCGAGCTCGGTCCGGTGGTGGCGAAGCTGCTCGACGAGGCGCCGACGCCGACGCCCGTGTACGGGGCCTGAGTTCCGCCTTCTCATCCGGTCATCCGGCTTTCGGCTTTTCGGTCCTGTGGCCGGTGGGCCGTGCGGTTGCCCGAGCATTCGACCTTTCGTCCGACAGGGAGTCGAGAACCATGGACCTCCGGTATACCGAGGCCGAGGAGAGTTTTCGCGCGGAATTGCGCGCGTGGCTCGACCGGGCCATTCCGTTGCTGCCGGCCAAGCCCGACCGCAACGACTGGCCGGGTCGGCGGGCCTACGACACGGCCTGGCAGCGGTTGTTGTTCGAGGCCGGCTACGCGGGTCTGCACTGGTCGGTCGAGGCGGGCGGCAAGGGGGCCACGCCGACCGAGCACCTGATCTTCCTGGAGGAGACCGAGCGGGCCGGCGCGCCGTACGTGGGCGCGAACTTCGTCGGCCTGCTGCACGCCGGACCGACCATCGACGCGGCCGGTACCGACGAGCAGCGGCGCCGGTATCTGCCGGGTATCCTGCGCGGCGACGACGTGTGGTGCCAGGGCTTCTCCGAACCCGGCGCGGGCAGCGACCTCGCCTCGCTGCGCACCCGGGCGGTCCGCGACGGTGACGACTACGTCGTCAACGGCTCGAAGATCTGGACCTCGCACGCGGAAGTCGCGGACTACTGCGAGATGTTGGTACGCACCGACCCGGACGCCCCGAAGCACAAGGGGATCACCTGGCTGATCGTGCCGATGGACACGCCGGGCATCACCATCCGTCCGCTGGAGACGGTGATGGGTACCTCGGAGTTCGCCGAGGTGTTCTTCGACGACGTACGGGTGCCGGTGGCGAACCGGGTCGGCGAGGAGAACGACGGCTGGCGGGTCACCATGGTCACGCTGTCGTTCGAGCGGGGTACCGCGTTCGTCAGCGAGGTGGTCGCCTGTCAGCGGTTGCTGCGTGAACTCGCGGCGCTGGCCAAGAAGGTGACGCGGCGTCAGGCAAGTGCCTGGGACGACCTCGCGCTTCGGCGCGAACTCGGGCACCTGACCGCCGAGTTCGAGGCGCTGTGGGCCTTGACCAAGTGGAACGTGTCCGAGGCGCAGCGCTCCGGGGTGCCGGGGGTCGGCGGTTCGGTGTTCAAGCTGCGGTTCTCCGAGACGAAGCAGAAGGTCTACGACCTGGCGCACCGGCTGCTCGGCCGCGCGGCGCTGGCCGTGGACGACGTCGCGGGGCTGCCCAGCGGCTCGTTGATGGACGAGCGGCTGTCGTCGCTGTCGTACACGATCGCGGCGGGCACGTCGCAGATCCAGCGCAACATCGTGGGCGAGCGCATCCTCGGCCTGCCGAAGGAACGGTGATCGGGCATGGATTTCCAACTGAGCGAGGACCAGCGCGATCTGCGGTCCGGCGTACGGGAGTTCTGCGAGGGCCGGTTCGGCCGGGAGCGGATGCGGGCGCTGGTGGACACCGCGCCGGTGCCCGGGATGGTGGACCGGGCGTTGTGGCGGGAGTTGGCCGAGACCGGGTTCTTCTCGCTGCGGATCGCGGAGGAGGCGGGTGGCGTCGGGCTCGGGATGGCCGAGGCGGCGTTGGTGTACGAGGAGGCGGGTCGGGTGTTGCTGCCCGGGCCGCTGGTGGCCACGCACCTGGCGGCTTCGCTGCCGGGGGATCTGGGCACGGACGCGGCGGCCGGCGACGCGGTGGTCGGGGTGGTCGAGGGTGATTCCTGGCCGCTGCTGATCGAGCATCTGGACGCGCTGGATTGTTTGTTGGTGCTGACGGACGAGGGCATTCGACTGGTTGACCCGCGGGTGGTGCGGGGCACGGCGGTGGCGCATCCGGTGGATCCGTTCACGCCGGTGACCGCGGTGGACGCGCTGCCGGCGGGCGAATTGGTGGCCGACGCCGCGGTCGCGGAGCAGTGGCGCCGGATCGGCGCGGTGCTCACGGCGGCGCTCCAGCTCGGGATCGCGGGACGGCTGACCGAGTTGGCCACGCAGTATGCCAAGGAGCGCGAGCAGTTCGGCCGGGTGATCGGCGGGTTCCAGGCGGTCAAGCACCTGTGCGCGGACATGCTGGTGCGCACCGAGTTGGCGCGGGCGGCGGTGTACGCGGCGGCTGTGACGTTGGACGACCCGGCGGTGGGCGACGCGGAGATCGCGGTGCTCACGGCCAAGGTGATGGGCGACGACGCGGCGACGCGCAACGGCAAGGACGCCACGCAGGTGCACGGCGGGATGGGGTTCACCTGGGAGGTGGACGTGCATCTGTACCTGAAGCGGGCCTGGGTGCACGCGACGCAGTTCGGCGGGGCGGAGGAGAACGAGGAGGCGTTGGCGGGGACGCTGTAGGACCCGCGTCGGCCGGGTCGGGCTTCGGCTCACCCGGCGGCGTCGCGCCGGGCGCGGGCGGCTTTCCGGATCGGAGGCCGCCCGCGCCGGCTCACGGGCGGGCGGATCGCCGGATGCGCACGATGTCGTGGTCGTGGCCGATGGAGAAGCCGGCGCCGTCCGGGTCGGCGAAGTGGGTCAGCACGTACCGTTCGAGGTCCTCGTGGGTCGGGCGGGCGTCCAGCTCGGCCAGATTCGGGACGTTCGCCATGAACTCTGCCACCGCGAGGGTGTCGGCCCGGTTGTCGGAGTGAAAGCGCACGGGCAGGGTCTCGACGGTGCAGGACTCGACGAGGTCCTCGTGGCCCGTGCGCAGCGCGTCGGTGGTCGCCGCCAGGTCGAAGCGGATGCCGAAGAAGTGCCGGACCAGGCGCATGCACTCGCTGTTCGGATTCTGGAGCGCCAGGACGAGTTCGCCGCCCGGCCGGACCCAGCCCAGGAACCGTCGGACGGTGGGCAACCACTGCGACTGCGGCAGGTAGTAGAGCATGTGCGAGCACAGCGCGAAGTCGGCGAGAGTGCCCGGGTTCGCCGTCTCGACGGGATCGGGCAGCACCCGGGCGTTCGGGCAGGCCCGGCGGAGGGCGTCGCGCATGTAGCTGCCGGGTTCGATGGCGATCGTGTGTTCGAAATAGCCGCCCACATGCCGGGTGGTCGTCCCGGACCCGGCGCCGATGTCGAGGAACACCGAACGGTGGGGCAGTTGTTCGACCAGGGCGCTCAGGTGGGCGTGGGTCACGGCCTTCTCGTCCGACCCCGCGAGGAAGAGTTCGAAGGCTCGGCGGTAGTCGTCCCCGGCGACGTCCAGGATGCGGATCGGGTCGGACGGATCGGCTTCGGTCGGGGGCAACGCCATGTCGGTTCGGCCTCCTGGCGAGGAAGACTTCGCTGGTTGTGGGCGGGTCGGGGGGCGCTGGGCGGGTGATGGTGCACGGGTGGGCCGCGATGCGCCGGGTGAATCGCGGTGCGCCGGGCGGGTGGGGTGCGTTGCGCAGCACGCTACGGGATGCCCGCCCGGGTCAGCCGGATGCCGGGACCTTCGTGCGGGTCGTGGTCGTGGGCGTGTTCGGGACGTGCGGGCGGCCGGGCCACCAGAAGGTCCGGCCGGTGTCGAGGGCGGGCGCCGGCACCAGGATCGAGCGGACCAGGAAGGTGTCGATCAGGACGCCGAGGGCGACCGGGGTGCCGATCTGGATGAAGGCGACCTGGGGTGCCGTAGTCGGCGTGGCGAAGGTGGCGGCCAGGACCGCGCCGGCGCCGGTGATCACGCCGCCGGTGGCGGTCAGGCCGGTCGGTACGGCCGATTCGTGGGCGCGATGTTCGGATTCCTCGCGGATCCGGGAGATCAGGAAGATGTTGTAGTCCGCGCCCAACGCGACCGGGAAGCCGACCAGCATGACCTGTACGTCTATCGCCGGGAAGTCCAGGACGTGCCGGAACAGTTGCCGGTTCAGGCCCAGGGCGGCGGCGTAGGACAGCAGCACGGTCGCCATCGGCAACAGCGGGGCCATTCGAGGGCGGCGTCGTCGTGGGTGCCGTTCGCGCTTGGGGACGGTGCGGCGGTGGTCAGGGTGATGGCGCCGGCGATCAGGATCAGCCAGGCGAGCAGCACGAGTCGGACGTGACGCCTGCCCTCGGCGGGGGCGGTGGACCGGTTTCGGGCAGGGGAGGCCGACTTGCCTGTGCGGAACACGGGATGTTCTCCTCGTGGGTGGATGAACGCGCTCGTGAAGACACGTCCTCGCGGACGTGGGGTGCGGTCTCCGTGATCCGGGCCGTCGAGCTGCAACTCGACGGCCCGGAGTTGTTCGGGGCCGGGTGCGGGCCGGGGCTCAGGTTTCGGTGGGCGAGCCCGCCGGGGGTTCGGGGAACGCGAAGAAGCGGGTCAGGACGGTGCGGGCCTCGGGGGGCGGGTGGTGGTGGGGTGCCGGGAGGCTTCGGGCCCGGTGAGGTGGATCGTGCCGGTTGGGGGTCCATTGACAGTTCTCGGGTCTGCGGATATTTCTGACTGGTCGTCAGATCAGCGTGGGCAGCAGCAGGGAGCCAGTCATGGAGCGCGACTTCGAGAGCCGGACCGGAGCGGTCGTGGTGGTCGGCGCGGGCGGCGGGATCGGTGCTGCGATCTGTCGGATGTTCGCCGAGCGCGGCGCGGATCTGGCGGTCACCTATCGCAACGGGGCCGCCGCGACCGAGGCCGTGGCCGAGCAGGCCAGGTCCGAGCACGGCCGGCGGGCCCGGGCGTGGCAGGTCGATCTGACCGACGCGGACGCGGTGGCGACCTTCGTGGACGCGGCGGCGAAGGAGTTCGGCGGGGTGCACACGGTGGTGTACGCGTCCGGGCCGCACGTGCCGATGGTGCACCTGAGTCGGGTCACCCCGGCCCAGTACCGCGAGCAGCTCGACGGCGATGCGGCCGCGTTTTTCAACCTGGTGCACCCGTCGCTGCCGCACCTGCGCGCGGCGGGCAACGGCAGCCTGGTCGCGGTCACCACGGCGGCGACGAGCCGATTCCCGGTTCGGGACGGGCTGTCCTCCTGTACCAAGAGCGCGGTCGAGGCGATCGTGCGCGGCATCGCGGCCGAGGAGGGCCGATTCGGGGTGCGGGCGAACAGCGTCGGCCCGGGCATGCTCACCGACGGCATGGCCGCGCGGCTGATCGACAGCGGCGACCTGGACGAGCGCGCGCTGGACGTCGCGCGGGGCAACATCCCGCTGCGGCGCTTCGGGCGGGCGGCGGACATCGCCGAGGCGGTCTGCTTCCTGGCCTCGGACCGGGCGGGCTTCATCAGCGGTCAGAAGCTGGATGTGGACGGTGGTTACGGCGTCTGACGACGCCGCGCGGAGCGGTGGCCATGGCGTCTGACGACGCCGCGCGGAGCGGTGGCCACGGTGTCCGACGACGCCGCGCAAAAGTTTTCCGTTGTGGATGTCGAGAACGCGTGGCCTGCTCCGTCCCAGGGGCGAAGGTGACCAGAATGGGTCGCCCCGGTACCAGGAGAACACCATGGCCAAGTACTTGCTGCTCAAGCACTACCGAGGCGCCCCGGACGCGGTCAACTGCGTGCCGATGGACCGGTGGACGCCGGAGGAGGTCTCGGCCCACGTGCAGTACATGAACGACTTCGCGGACCGGCTGAAGGAGACCGGCGAGTTCGTCGACGCCCAGGCGCTCGCCCCCCAGGGCGCGTGGGTCCGTTACGACGGCGAGGGCCGCCCGCCGGTCACCGACGGACCGTTCGCCGAGACCAAGGACCTCATCGCCGGCTGGATGGTGATCGACGTCGACACCTACGAGCGG
The DNA here is from genome assembly GCF_044333915.1 of Embleya sp. NPDC020886. Classification (NCBI taxonomy): domain Bacteria; kingdom Bacillati; phylum Actinomycetota; class Actinomycetes; order Kitasatosporales; family Streptomycetaceae; genus Embleya; species Embleya sp. NPDC020886. The sequence continues at coordinate 294,157 of NZ_JBIRRX010000008.1, forward strand.
GCCGTCGAGCTGGCCGGGGAACTGTCGGCCGCCCCCGGGGCGGATGGCAAGCCGATTCACGAGTGGCTCGAGGTGCGCCCGTTCCTGGGCTCCTCGCCGACCGTCACGGAGTGACCGCTTCCGTGAACGAGGCCCTGCTTCGGAGCCTCACCCCGAAGGTGCTCGGGATCCTCGTCCGCCGCGGAGCCGACTTCGCGGCGGCCGAGGATGCCGTACAGGACGCGCTGATCGAGGCGATCCGCTTGTGGCCGGCCGACCCGCCCCGGGACCCCAAGGGCTGGCTGGTCACCGTGGCCTGGCGCAAGTTCCTCGACGCGACCCGGGCGGATGCCGCGCGCCGTCGGCGGGAGGACCTCGTCGACGAGGAACCGGCACCCGGACCCGCACCTGTGCAGGACGACACGCTCCAGCTCTACTTCCTGTGCGCCCACCCATCGTTGACGCCGTCCTCCGCGGTCGCGCTCACGCTGCGCGCCGTCGGCGGGTTGACCACCCGCCAGATCGCCCAGGCGTACCTGGTGCCCGAGGCCACCATGGCGCAGCGCATCAGCCGGGCCAAGCGCACCGTTTCCGGCGTACGGTTCGAGCAACCCGGCGACGTCGCCACCGTGTTGCGCGTCCTGTACCTGGTCTTCAACGAGGGCTACTCCGGCGATGTCGACCTCGTCGCCGAGTCGATCCGGCTCACCCGGCAGCTCGCGGCCATGATCGATCACCCCGAGGTGGCGGGGCTGCTCGCCCTGATGCTGCTCCACCACGCCCGGCGGGCCTCCCGTACCGCGCCCGACGGCAGCCTGGTGCCCCTCGCCGAGCAGGACCGCGGCCTTTGGGACACCGCGGCGATCGCCAAGGGCATCGGGATCCTCCAGGCGGCCCTGGCCCGGGACCGGCTGGGCGAGTTCCAGGCCCAGGCCGCCATCGCGGCACTGCACGCCGACGCGCCCACCGCCGAGGAGACCGACTGGGTGCAGATCGTCGAGTGGTACGACGAGCTGGCCCGCCTCACCGACAGCCCGATCGTCCGGCTCAACCGTGCGGTGGCCGTCGGTGAGGCCGACGGGGCGCGCGCCGGGCTGGCGGCGCTCGCGGATCTGGACGACGCGCTGCCCCGGTACACCGCGGTGGCGGCGTACCTGCACGAGCGCGACGGCGATCCGACGACGGCGGCACGGTTGTACGCGGAGGCGGCCGGGAAGGCGTCCAACCTTGCGGAGCGGGACTACCTGACCCGTCGGGCCGCGCGGATCAATGCCGGGCGGGGGCGCTGACCGGTCCTCGGCGAGTGCCCCGGCCCGGCGTTTCGCCCCGGGTCAGGACGTGGTCGGTTCCACCGGGATCCACAGGGCCGCGTGCGCCTGGGTACCGTTCTCGTCCTCGAAGGGGCGGACCCGGAGGATCTCCGGGCCGGGGCGGCTTCGGTACGGGTTGGCGGGGAACCACTCGGTGAAGATGTCGCGCCACAGGTATTGGAGTGCCTGTGGGTAGGGGCCGGTGTTCTCGAAGACCGCCCATGTGCCGGGTGGGACGGCGAGTGTGTCGAGGTCGTGGGTGTCGTGGTGGTCGTCGCTGTTGTTGCGGTCGTTGCGGTCTTCTCGGTTGTCGTTCGGGATCCGAGTGCTCGTCACGACGCCGTGCCAGTAGTCGAGTTCGGTTCCTTCGGCGCGACCGGGGTCGAGGTCGTCGGTGACCGCGACGATCCCGTCCGGGTCCTGGTCGGACAGGGTCTTGATCCGGTCGGTCGTCTCCCGGTCGATGCCCTGTACGAAGGCGGCGATCGCCGGGTTCACGCCCTCGTGGACGAGCGGGACCCGGGCCTTTTTGCCGACCACGTGGAACGCGTTCTTGTGCACGATTCGATATCGCATGCTGCTGCTCCCCTCGATGACGAGTCGGAAGGACATCCGCGGCTGTGAGCTGAGCACCGCACCGGTACGCCGGGCCTCGCCGGGCCCCACGCCGTGCATGGCGCGGAACGCCCTGGCGAACGCCTCACCCGAGGAGTAGCCGTGGCGTACGGCGACTTCCAGCAGGGTGCGCTCGTCGGCCAGCACCTCGGCAGCGGCCAGGGTTAGCCGTCGGCGTCGGATGTACTCCGACAGCGGCATCCCGGCCAACGCGGAGAATACGCGGCGGAGGTGGTACTCCGACGTCATGGCGATCCGCGCCAATTCGGCTGCGTCGATCTCGTGGTCGAGATGCGACTCGATGTGGTCGAGGGCTCGGTTCAACTGCTCCAGCACTTGTGGACTCTCCTTCTTCCTTCCTTTCCTTGCACCGCCACGTTAGGAAGCGTGTGGTGGGGCGGACCCGACATCCTGTGCCCGGTTCGGTCGGGTGGCAGACGACCGGCGGGGGCTTTCGGTTGGCATGGGTCGTGTCGAGGATGGGGATCTGCGCCTGGGAACGAGCGATCGTGACATGGAAGCGCGCCGGGTCCCGTGTCGAGCCCCGGTCCGAGACGAGTTCGACGACGAGGTACGTACGCGATGCGAAAGATCATCTACTCCCTGCAGGTGTCCCTCGACGGCTTCATGGAGGGGCCGAATCGGGAGATCGATTGGCATCTGGTCGACGACGAGCTGCACCAGTATTTCAACGACTGGTTGCGCACGATGGGCGGCTTTTTGACCGGTCGGGTCACTCATGAGCTGATGGCGGACTTCTGGCCGACGGCGGACGCGGACCCGGCGAATGCCGGGCCGATGGCGGAATTCGCGGGCATCTGGCGGGACATGCCGAAGATCGTGTACTCCCGGACGCTGGAGCGGGCCGACTGGAACACCACGATCAAGCGGGAGGTGGTGGCCGAGGAGATCTCGGCGCTCAAGGCGGAGCCGGGTGGTGACCTGGTGGTGGGCGGCCCGGATCTGGCGGATACGTTTCGGCGGATGGGTCTGATCGACGAGTACGCGGTCCATGTGCATCCGGTGTTGATCGGGCGTGGCAGGCCGATGTTCCGGCTGATGGATGGGATTACGGATCTTCGGCTGGTCGAGAATCGGACTTTCGGGAATGGGGTCGTCCGGTTGGTCTATCGGGTGCGGTGAGGGGTGGTGGTGGGCCGCTGTGCACCGGAGTTCGGAGTTCGGGGTTCGGGCGTGCGGCTCGGGGCTCGGGGTTCGGGGTTTGCGGCTTGGCTTGGGCCTTGGTGCACCGGTCTGCTCGATCGTCTGCCTCCGATGGCTTGGGAGGGTGATCCGGGCCCGGAAGTAGGCTCTCGATGCATGACGTCGGATCCGCCCGCTGTTGCGGAGTCTCGCGACCGGGGCCCGTACTGCGAGACCGGTGTCGAGGAGGCCGACGACGACGCGCTGATCGGGAAGCTCCGTGCCCGGGCATGGGATCCCGCGCTGCGCTTCGACATGGCGCACATGGTCGAGATCTATGCGGATGTTCCCTGCGGGCCGTTGTTCCCGCCGATTTCGCCCGCCGAGGTCGAACTCGCCGAGAGCCGAATCGGGCGCCGCCTGCCCGGGTTGCTTCGGCGCGTCTACACCGAGGTCGCCGACGGTGGCTTCGGGCCCGAGTCGGGCCTCGCGTCTCTGACCGACGGCAATCGCACACCGAGCGATCCGGGCGACTGGCCCTCCGCAGTCCGCGCCCACGAACGCGGACGTGAGCGAGGCATGCCGGCGTCATGGCTGCATCTGACCTCGGGCGGCTGCTCGATGGAGTGGTACGTCTCGTTGCTCGCCGTCGACAACCCGGTGCTGCTCTACGACTCCGGCGGGCCGCATCCCACCTGGGACGGATGTCCCCACGACGGCCTGCGCCATGCGACCACATCACTGCGGCGCTGGTTGTCGACGTGGGCCGACGGCGGCAACGTCCGGGACGACGCGCTCGGCCGATGAGGGTCGACTTTCGATCCGGTGGTGTTGCGTGCCCGCCGATACGGGCGGCGTGACGCAGTCGTTCGTGGTCACGGGTCGACTCCGGAGGAAGAACTGCCGCCGCTATGCCGGGTGTTGCGCACCGGGCGCCGGTGTCGCCTTGACGGGCAGGTCAGCGTCTTGTTCCGGTCCCAGCCACCGACAAGCCGACGGGATGCTGCCGGAACCTGCGACGCTGCGTGAGTCTCCCGAACAGGCCGTCGAATACTGCTACTTCACGGGATGTTGCCGATCGGGGCCGCCGTCGACGAACCACCGGTAGGGGCTTCACGCAACGGCATTGAGGGGTGGGGGCGTTCGTGACTTGTTCAGTGGACGGCGAGTGGGTGAAGTGCTCCGAGGTGGTGCGTGCCGGGTGGGAGTGGGAGATGGGATCGGTTGGGGTGGCCTGCATGGCCATTCAGTCCGAGTAGCGCGCGGGTGGCGGGGCCGCGTTCGGGTCGGAGAGGTTCGTGGCGAGCCACTTTCGGTAGGAGACCATCCACGGGCCGGCCGTGCCGCCTGCGCGGTAGTCCTCCAGGATCCCGTTGACTCGGCGGACGAGGTCGGTGTCGTTCGGATTCATCGCGACCCCGTACAGCGTCTCGTCGAGGCGTGGCTCCAGAACGCTGATCATCGGATCCTGCGCGGCCAGTCCCGCGGCGAGCGAACCGTGTGTGAGGATCGCGTCGGTCTGCCCCTCCTGTAGGCGCACCAGGCAGTCGAGATGGTTGTCGGCCAGGTCGACGATCGCGCCGAGGTTCGCCTGTGCCAGTACGTCCACGGCCGTGGTGCCGGCGCCCACGCACACCCGCCGCCCGCGCAGCCCCGCGTCGAAGGCCCGCACGGGCGACCCCTTGGGCACCACGAGTTGCTGGCCGCTGCGGAAGTAGACGGTGGAGAAGGCCACTTCGGCCTTGCGTTGGCACGTGATGGTCATCGTCCGCACCATCACGTCGACGTCTTTGGCCAGGATTCGCGCGACTCGCTGGTCGGGGGACATGGTCACGAACTTGACCCGGGCGCCCGGGCCCAGGATCCCGCGCGCGATCGCCCACACGATGTCGATGTCGAACCCGACGATCTCACCCGTTGCCGGGTCCGCGGACCCCCACAGATAACTGTTGAGGTCGACGCCCGCGACCAGAAAACCGCGCCGGCGGATCCCTGCGATCGCCGGCCCCTCGACGTCCGACGGCCGCAGACTGGCCCACGGATCGCACCCGCCCGGCGCGGCCGACGGCGTGGCGGGCGATGTGATGGGCGATGTCGCAGCAGGCGCTCCGGCAACCACCGTGGGCGCCGGGCGGTGCGTGGGCGGGGAACCACCGCACCCGGCGGCCATCCCCATGAGCACGACCACGAGCAGACACCGGGCGATCAGCTTCACCGGCCGTACGCGCATCGTCCGCCACGTCCTCTCCTTACGGTGCCCGCCGGACGTGCCGGCGCGCACGGTCCGCGCACGGCCCAGGACTCGATCGGCGCCATCGTTGCATCCCGACGGGGGGCACGTGTGGGCATCTCCCTACGCCACTTTCTGTGCCACTGGCACTACGCTACCTGCTCGGCAAAATGCCGCTGTGGCGTGCCGCCGGGGCGGGCACTCGGCGAGCGGTACGGCGTGCGCCCGTCTTCTGCGGCGACCAGGACACCGGTCTCGGCCTCGCGTCCGCCAAAGTGGTCGTCGGGCGTATCGAATGGTTGCCGGCTGGGAAGTACTCGGCGTGTCCTTGCCCTGCGGTCGGTGCTGATGCGCGCGGTTGGATGAAGCTCTTTGTTTGGCAAGGGAGTTGCAGAAGTCGTGGAATCTGTGCCGGAACCGTTCGTACGTCGCCGTAGGTGTGGGGGAGTGACCGCCGGTGGAGCCGGCTCAAGGTTGTCCCGTGACTCGCGAGGTGAGGTTGCCGCATCGGCCGAGGGGAAACCGCCGGCGGCGCGGCCGATTCCTGCGGTAGGAGTGGGGACATGGCAAGAAGTGCCCACCACATGGGCCGCAACGCCGTCCGCTCCGGGCAGGCGGATTCACGTTCCTGGAGGTCGTGGCGGGCGGTCGTGGTGCGCGATCTCCGCTATAGCGCCGTGCGGTTGCGCTCGGCTGCGCTGGAAGGGCGGCGCCCGATGCCGCAAGAGGTACAGCGGTCCGTTGCCGTGTACTCCTTTGCCCGCAGTGATACGCGCGGAGGGTCGGTGGCCGCCATCGCCTACGTCGAGGAGCGACGCGCTCGTCAGGTGACACGACGTCGGCTGTACCTGCTTCGAGCCGGACTGGTGTCGGACATGGAAATCGAACCGGGGCGCCACCGGCACAGCGCTTGTTGGCTTGCCTGAAGGTTGTCGCGCTGTGTGTGCAGGGAGCCGCAAGGGACGGTCTTGACCTTGCGGCACAGTCGGAAGGCCCGCGGCAACCAGTGCCGGCTGGAGGCAGCAGGCGATTGCCGGCACGCCGGCGCCGGAAACGAGCACGGCGTGGCCTTGCCCGGGGGCGGTCGGACCGCCGTACACAGCAACTCCGGCACGAACAGCCCCACTTACGGCCGGACGAGGCAACACGAACGCCGGCATGCAGCGAGATCTCAACCCAAGGCACACCAAGACATCCTTGGGCTGCGGCTGTCGAGCCGAGGGTGGATCGGCTTGTTGTGCCCAGTCCGAGGACGCGGGTCGGTTTGTCTGGTAGTTCTGGGAAGTGGGCTCCGGGGGCGGTTCGTTGGGCAGGTCGTGGCTGTGGCTGTGGCTGTGGTGGTTCGGGGGTGGGGTGTGTCGCAGGTGTGGAAGATGGCGGTTGTGGTGGTCGGGGTGGTGGTGATCGTCTCGACGCCGTTGTTGTGGTTGTTGGACGGTCCGGATGCGGGGCAGTTGGTGGGGGCGTCGGTTCAGGGGGCGACGGGGGTGGGTGCGTTGGTGTGGGCGCTGTTCCGGCCGCAGCCGACTCCCGTTCCGGCTCCGACGAACGAGGAGGCCGTCGATACCGGCAGTGCCCGTGCGACGGGCGGCGGTGAGGCCCGGACGGGTATCCGGGGCCCCGCGGGTCCCGGCGGCGGGTCGGCGCGGGCGGAACGTACCGGTGATGCGGTTGCCGATGGTCCCGGCAGCAGTGCCGACACCGGGATCGACCGCCGTCCCTGACCGGGCACGCCACGATCGGGCGCCGGGGCATCGGGGAAGGCGAGGTGGCCACCGTGCGATGGCGCCGACGCGGGCGCGGGTTCGGTGCACATCGATGGATCCGGGCCCGCCATCGCGTTGGCACTCCGCGCCGTTGCGATCACCGGCAACGTCACCAACCTGAACGTCCGAGCCGCGCCCGTCCCGGGGCCGGTGGAGTGGCCGCTTCAGCGCGACCCCGTACCGGCGTCGGCCTCGGCGTTCCAGGACCGTACCGGGTTGCGGGAGCGGATCGATCGGGCCCGGGCCGATCACGCGACGGTGGTGCTGTCCGGGGGCGGGATGGGCAAGTCGCAGCTCGCCGCCGCCTACGCCCACCGGGCCCGCGCGGGGGGCGTGGACCTATCCTCGGGCGGCCCGAAGCAGACACATCCGGTCCCGGAGCGATGCCCACCACGATGGCGAGTGGGCATCGCTCAACCCCGTTCACCCGACAACCATGGCTACCTGTCGGGGCCGGCCGCTCGCGCGCTGCTCACGCGTCGGCGTCGATCGAAGTGTGGCCGAAGTGCGGTCAGTAGTCCCAGACGGCCGGTACGAAACGGAAGGCGTTGCCGTCGACCGCCACGTTGCAGACGGACGGGAACGGCAGGTGACTGGCCACCAGCAGCTCGCCGTTCGCGGCCAGCTCCGTCAGGAGACGGATCCGGACGCGGGTCGATTCCTCGGGGTCGTGGTCGAAGCCGTTCTGCCAGTCGGGGTGGTCGGACCCGCACTGGAACACGGCATCGCCGGCGAACGTCAGCCGGTCGCCGCCGGACTCCAGTCGGACGATGCTGTGGCCGGGGGTGTGACCGCCGGTGCGACGGACGATGACGCCCGGCGCCACCTCGTACTCCTTTTCGAACGGCTGCAACCGGCCGCGGAACACGTCCAGGAACCGCGAGGCGGTCGTTCGAAGCACGTCCGGCACCGGTGCGGGCATGACGGTTCGGGAGAAGTCGGGTGTTGCCCAGAACTCGGCTTCGGCCGCTGCCAGGTGGATCTTCAGGTCCGGGCGCAGCCGGCCCCTCAGCCCGTCGACGAGCAGCCCGCCGATGTGGTCCATGTGCAAGTGGGTGAGCACCACATCGGTCACGGAGGCGGGATCGATCCCGGCGGCGTCCAGTCGCATGGCCAACTGCCCGGCTCGCGGGAAGCCCGGGAACTCCGTCCCCAGCCCGGAATCGATCAGGACGGTCCGGCCGCCGCTGCGCACCACGGCCACATTCAGCGGCCAGTTGATCACCTGCGGCGGCAGGAACATGTCACCGAGCCAGCCCTCCAGGTCGGCCGTGGCGGCGTTGGTGGCCAACGTTACGGGGGCGATCGGCAGCACCCCGTCGCTGATCACCGTCACGTCGATGTCGCCGACCTTCAGCGCGTAGCGCGACGGAACCAATTCGTCCAACCCCGGTGCGTCGGGGCGTGCGATGTCGACCTGGCTCATGTTGTTCTCCTCTGGAAGAGCGTCAACCGAAGACCTCGACGGCGCGACGGGTCACACCGTTCGGTCACCCCCTATGACCGGGCAGTAGCCCGGTCTGTGACAGCACTGCCGTTGCGAGACACCGCGACCCGACCGGCTCGGTGCCGAAGATTCCGGTGTGGAGCGAGGGGATCTTCGGGACGGCCGGTGGAAGCCGCTTCGGGGCCGCTGTTACCTGGCATGGTGGCGGGCCGACTGTCGTCGTGTCGGTGGGAGTCGGGCGGTGGCATCCGTTGGTGGGCGGGAACCGGCGGGCAAGGGAGGGGATTTCCGGCGGAGTGCGGGCCGTGAGGGACGCTCCGGGAAGTGCCGGCAATGTAACGGCGCGTACGGGGCGGCACCGATCCGCTGTGCGCGCCGGCATGTCGCCAGGGGTCCGGTGTGACGGGCAGAACCGAAAGGGGCGCCGGGCAGCGGCCGTTCCGAGCCCGGTGGCCATGGGTCCGGCCCCGGTCGCGTGAGGGCCGGCTCATGGTGATCCACCGCGCCGGTGAGCGGGCACAGCGACTGTTGCCCTGTTGATACGGCCGGACAAAAGTCGGTCCAGTGCGCCGAGTTGCGCCGGTCATAAGGGTCCGAAAAGGGCGTATCGAGCAGGTCTCGTTTCCTTACGTGACCATGTAACCGGTCTGCGACAGCGATGTCGTGGAACGACGACGCCCCTGGCCGCTCGCTTCACGGCCTCGCCATAGTGATCACGCAAGCACCGAGGAGCCGGAACCGATTCGGCTTCAACTGTCGGAGACCAAGGGGAATTTCATGTTCGGCAACCGTCGCAAGGCCGTTCTCGTTTCCGCAGCCCTCGTTGTCGGCGCCTCGTTGATGACGGCGTGTCAGGGCTCGGACTCGGACTCGGACGCCGCGAAGGGAGCTCCGGCGGTGCAGGGTTCCTCGCCCGTCACCTCGGCCGGCAACGCGGCCACCCCGCCCGGCTCGCCGACCACGGGGGGCAGCCAGGGCGGCGGGAAGTCCTCCGCCGGACAGACCTCCGGCTCCGGCGGGCAGGCCGCGACCGGTACGACCGGCGGGGGCGGCTCCGCCGACGGCGGCAAGACCGCCAAGTGCCGCACCGACGACCTGAAGATCACCGCGATCGACGGCACCATCGGTGGCGACCGTGACAAGACCGTCGCGGTGACGTTCAAGAACAACGGCCGGGACTGCGCGATGACCGGGTACGCGGGCGTCGACCTGAAGACCAGCGCGGGGCCGCTGTCCGCGAAGCGCACCGGCGAGGAGGCCCCCTCGATCGTCCTCAAGAGCGGGACGTCGGTGTCCTTCGGCATCAACTACCCGGCCAATGAGTCGGGTGGCTCCGGCGTCGGCATCACCGGTCTCCAGGTGACCCCGCCCGGTGAGACGAAGACGGTCACCCTCCAGTGGCCGGGCGCCGCCACGCTGCCCGTCACGGACGGCGCCGGCTCCCCGGTGAAGGTCGGCCCGATCGGCAGCGCCGGCCAGGGCGGCTGACCCTCGGTACGACGGCAGCCCAGGCGTCATCACGCGGCCGGCGCCGGAGCTTCATGAAGTACTCTGCCTGAAGTAGTCTGGACGGAGTACTGCACATGGAGCGGTGACAATGGTGAGGCGAAACGACCAGCGGCGTGCCGCGCTCGTCGATGCGGCGATCGAGGTGCTGGCCAGGGAAGGTGCACGGGGACTGACCTTCCGGGCGGTGGACAACGAGGCCGCCGTGCCCGTCGGGACCGTGTCCAACTACTTCGTGAGCCGTGACGATCTGCTCACCCAAGCCGGCGCCCGCGTCTATGAGCGCCTCCAGCCCGACGAAGCCCTGATCGCCCGCCAACGGGCGGCCGGCCGCGACCGGGAAACCTACGCGGTGCTGATGCGTGAACTCGTCGGCCGTGTCGCCGCCTTCCGCACCGGCTACCTCGCGCTTCTCGAACTGCGCCTGGAGGCCACCCGTCGCCCCGAACTGCGCAGGGTGCTCACCGAGCGGGTCCGGGCCGACGTCGACGCCAACATCGAGTACCACGAAGCCTCCGGCCTCCCCGGCGACACCATGGCCGTCAAGCTGCTGATGCTGACCCTCAACTGGCTGATCGTCGAGCAGCTCACCCTCCCGGACGTCTTCACCGAGGCCGAGCGGGAAGAACTGGTCACCGCAGCGGTCGAGCGCATCGTGATCGAGCACCCCCACCAGGACCGGCCGGACCGGGCCTCCTGAGGGGAACGCGCCACAGCCACCGCGCTACAGCCACCACTGCGCACGGTCGTCGCAAGCGCCCGGCCGGCGAGTCGTCGCGCGGCGACAGCACTCGTCGATGCGGCCGGGTCCCCATGGACACGGAGGAGCGTGTGATGACCGGTGTGGCGACCCGATACCTCTACCTGGTTCGGCACGGCGAGGCGTTGCCGGACGAGAGTGGGTTGACCGAGGGTGGGTGTCGGCAGGCCGTGCTCTTGGGGGAGCGCCTTCGGCGCATTCCCTTGGCTGTCGTTCACCACGGTCCGTTGGCACGGGCCGAGCAGACTGCCCGCCTGATCGGTGGGCACCTCCCGAACGTGCCGCTGCATGCCTCGGAAGTTGCCGGTGACTTCGTGCCGTACGTGCCGGGACGGGAAGAGCTCCCGGCGAAGGCCGCCGACTCCTGCCTCCGCTTTCTCGCCGATACCACCGACGAGGAACGGGAGCACGGGTTCGCGCTGGGCCGTCGGGCGTTGGATCTGTTCACCGGGCCGGTGGCCGGCGCGGTGGATCGGCACGAACTGGTCGTCACGCACAACTTCCTGATCGCCTGGCTGGTCCGGGATGCCATGCACGCGCCGAAGTGGCGTTGGATCGGCCTCGACCACGGCAACGCCGCACTCACGGTCGTCCGCTACGCGCCCGGTCGGCCCGCTTCCGTCCTCATGGCCAACGACATGCGTCACCTGCCGCCCGAACTGCGCTGGACGGGCTTCGCCCCCGAGCTGCACATCTGAAAGCGTCCACATCCGAAAGTGCCGCACCCGGGCCGATGCCCGGTCGTGGGCGGAGGACGGCACCCGGGTGAAGTACCGCGTGCCGTCCGGCGGCTGGATCGAGATCGGCAACATTCACCGTCGGTCGGTGGTGACCCGGCTTCCGGACTCGTGGGTGCGGAAGGTGGCGCGGTAGGTGGTGGGTGGGACGCCGAGGTGGCGTTTGAACAGGGTGCGCAGGTTCACCGCGGTGCCCAGGCCGGAGCGGCGGGCCACGAACTCGACCGACTCGTCGGTGGATTCGAGGATTTCCCGGGCCCGGTCGAGGCGGGCCGTGAGCAACCACTGCATGGGAGGTTGCCCGGTCTCCTCGTGGAACCGTCGAATGAGCGTGCGGCGGGACAGGCCCGCCCGGCGGGCCAGGGTGTCGACGGTCAGCGGTTCGTCGAGCCGGCCCAGGGCCCAGGCACGTAGGCCGTCGAGCGGCCCACTCGGCCGGGGCAGGGCGGGGCGCTGGATGAACTGGGCCTGGCCGCCGCTGCGATGCGGTGCCGCGACCAGCTCTCGGGCCCGCCGGTTCGCGGCGGCGGCGCCGAAGTCGCGGCGGACGATGTGCAGGCACAGGTCGATGCCTGCGGCCACGCCGGCCGAGGTGAGGATGTCGCCCTCGTCGACGTAGAGCATGTGCGGTTCCACGGTCACCGCCGGGTAGTCCCGGGCCAGCGCGGCGGCGAACTCCCAATGGGTGGTCGCGCGCAGACCGTCGAGCAGACCGGCGGCCGCGAGTACGAAGGCCCCGGTGCAGATGGACACCATCCGGCTGCCGCGGCGCGAGGCCGCGGCCACGGCGTCGCACACCCGCCGCGAGGGCGGTCCGGACCCGGCCTGGCCGGGCACGACGATGGTGTCGGCATGGGCGAGTGCTTCCAGGCCGTGCTCGACGAGCAGTGCGGCGCCGCCGTGCACCGGCACGGGGCCGGGCGTCTCGGTGCACACCGTCGTGGCGTACGGGCCGTCCTGCCAGCTACCGAAGACCTGGAGCGGAATGCCGAAGTCCAGGGCGAGCACGTCCGGCAGTGCGAGCACGGCGACGTGGTGCGGGCGGGGCGAAGCAGACATGGCACAAACCTATCGAGTGATGGCGTTCGTGCCACTGTCGAAAGGCCGGCGGGCTTTCTACGGTGGCGCCATGACGACAGCGATTCCGCACCCGCATCCCGACCTTCCGACCACGTCGACGGCCGTTCGCGCCATCGAGTACGTGCATGCCTGCGAGAGCGAGTCGGTGGCCAACCACAGTGTCCGCAGCTATCTCTTCGCGGCTCTGTTCGCCGAGCACGAGGGGCTGCGTCCGCAGGTGGACTTCGATCCGGAACTGCTGTTCCTCGCCTGCGTCCTGCACGATCTCGGCACCTCGCCCGGCGCGCCCGGGAAGCAGCGGTTCGAGGTCGAAGGGGCCGACCTGGCGGCCGAGTTCCTGAGCGGACACGGGGTCGCCGCCGCGCACGTGGACTCGGTGTGGGAGGCGATCGCGCTGCACACCTCGGCCGGCATCGCCGAGCGCCGGGGCGTCCTCACCCACCTGACCAGGCGGGGTATCGGCCTGGACTTCGGACGCGACGCCGAGTTCGTCACCGATGCGCAGGGGCAGGCCATCCACGCGCGATACCCGCGGCTGCGGATGGCCGCCACGTTGACCGACGAGATCGTCCGCCATGCCGAGCGCGGAGCCGGGAACGCCCCGCGCTACACCCTTGCCGGGGAACTGGTCCGCGAACGCCGGGAGACGGGGCTGACCGACATGGAGCGGCAGGCGGCGGCGGCCCGGTGGGGCGAGTGACCGGTCCCGGCCGGGCCCGCCGCCCGGGTGACGGCGGGTGGCCGGTCGGTCGTTGCGTCCGACCCGGGCTACGAGTGGGTCCGGCCGGCGGGGGCGATGGCGATCGAGATGTTGAAGTCCACCGGGCCCAGGACCCCGTACAGGCGCAGCCACAGCGGCATCAGCTGTTCCGTCGCGCGGGCGCTGGACAGGTCGCCGAGGTCGATGATCCGGTCGGACGTCCAGCCGAAGGAGCCCAGCAGGGTCGCCACCTCGGCCTTGGCGGCGTCGTCGTTGCCGCTGAGGAAGACGTTGTGATGGCCGGGGACCAGGCCGGGTTCGACCATGACCGTGTTGTTCATCGTGTTGAGGGTCTTGACGACCCGGGTCTCGGGGAACGCCTTTTGCAGTTGTTCGGCGAGGCTGCCGCCGTCCGGAGTGAGGACCTTGGGCGGGAACCCCTGGGAGAAGTCCAGCGCGTTGGACACGTCGACGAGCACCTTGCCGCGCAGGTTGTCGGCACCCGCCGCCTCCAACACGGCCAGTGAGACCAGGCCGCCGGTCGCGTTCACCACGAGTTCGGCGGCGCCGGCCGCGTCGGCGAAGGTGCCGTGGGCGCCGCCGTTGTCCGCGGCCCACTGCTTGGCCTCGGCGTTGTCCGCCGTCCTGGAGCCGAGCGTGACCTGATGACCCAGCGCGGCGAGCTTGCCGGCGAGCCGTCGCCCGACCTCACCCGTGCCCAGTACGCCGATCCTCATGTGCTGTTCCCCCTCGTACCAAAAACACCGAACGTCCACCGCAGCCGGTGTGGTGGTCGGCCGGTTTCGCTCGACCGATTGATGTACGTGACCGTAGGTCGGTACGGTCCCGGGCGGAAGTACGCACTATTTGGTACCTGTACCGGGGGGCCCGATGGAACCGGACGTGTTCGACCCGAACTGCGGCTCACGGGAGGTACTCGGCCTGATCGCCGACAAGTGGAGCGCGCTGATCCTGTACGCACTGCGCGGCGGCACCCTCCGACACGCCGAACTGCACCGCGCCATCGGCGGGATCAGCCAGAAGATGCTCACCCAGACCCTGCGCTCCCTGGAGGCCGACGGCCTCGTCCGACGCGTCGCGCTCCCCGTCGTACCGCCACACGTCGAGTACTCGCTCACCACCCTCGGCCAGTCCTTGTCCCCACTGCTGACCGAGCTGTGCCGATGGGCCGAGACCAACCTCACCGAGGTACGGGCCGCGCGGGCCGGCGGCACGCTCGGGCTGTAGCGGTGAGGGCGGTGTGGAACGCGGCCGGGTACCGGGCCGAGGGGCCGGTGTACGGGTTGCCCGGTTGCCGGACGAGCAGAACGCCCGGACTCGCGGGCCGCCCAGGCGAAACGCTCGACCGGGAACCCCCGGTCGAGCGTCCGTGCCCTGGCGCGCGCGCCGCTCCGTCGGGACGTTGCGGATACTTGGCTGCCGGTCAGCTTGCCGGGTATGTACCGACGCAGGAATACGAGTTGGAGTAGAGAAGGTCGCCGACGCACACACGACCGCGGTACCCATCGCCGTTGTAGTACCAGCCCGTCGAGTTCGAGGGATTCGTGTGCACATCGCCGATCCGGGTCCAGGGACCGTTGTTCACGCTGCGCTCCAGCCATCCCTTGCAGGGCAGCCCCCGAGTGCTCGTGGGCAGGAAGAACGAGCCCCGCACGTACAGGGAGCCCAGGCTCTGGTCCTGTCCTACGACCACCACCCCGTGACAGTCGGCGAATTCGGTATCGGTCGCCGGCGCAGGACCCAACTCGACGATGACACCGTCCGCGTGAACACCTCCGGCGGCGCCCGCAGCGGATACTCCACCCGAACCGGCGACCAACGCGGTGGCTGCGACCACCGTTGCCGTGAGCGCGCGAATGCTGGTCTTCATCGTTTCTCCTCTATGGCCGGGCCATGACGTCACTGCGGCGCCTCGGGGCCGTCGCGACGTCCGGAAGATCACGTGCAAGAAGATCAAAGCGCAGCCAAGGAGTTGGTTGAAGCGAGTAACCGGCCATTTGCCGGCGCAATCGGATCTTGTCGGGCCCGGCTTGTCGTTCGGTGCGTGGGGCGATCGGGGCGCCGACCGCGCGCACCAGGGTCGTGTTCGGCCCGGTGCCCGGGTGGCTCAGCCCAGTTGGGTGTAGCGGGTGAGGGAGGTGTGGAAGGCGGTGGGGTGGACGGCCAAGGGGTCGGTGTAGGGGTTGCGTAGTTGGATGACGAAGAGGATGCCGAAGGCGACGATCGCGCCGACGAAGGCCAGGGCGACGATGTGGCGGACGTCCGTGGTGGGGCCGACCAGGGCTGGGAAGACGATGGCGAAGATGCCGGCGACGATCATCGCCACCGGTAGCACGATCGGGGTCATGGAGGCCGGGTCGGCGAGGCGTACGTGGCGTTTGACGTAGAGGTCGGCCATCGCCGCCCGGGTGTCGGCGGCCTGGTCGCGCGCCGTGACCGAGGCGGCGGCGACGCGGGCCGTGATCAGGTCGAGTTGGCGCCACGCGAGCGGGGAGTCGCGCTTGTCGGCCATCGCCGACCATTCCTTGTCGATCACCGTGCGGGTGTAGTCGCGCAGCCCGGCGCGCACCGCCTCCCGGTCGGGCGCCGCCAGCCCTCCGGCCGCCGCGTAGGTCCTGGTCAGCACCCGGGCCTCGTCGCTCGCGTGTTGGCGGACCGTGGACTGGAGTTCCCACGCGCCGACGATCTGGAAGCTGGTCAGCAACACGAAGGAGGACAACACCGCGCCGCCGCAGAAGGACAACAGTTGCCCGTCGAAGCCGCCGGTCTTGGTGTTCTCGCCGCGACTGAGCAGGACGAGGGCGCCGGCCGCGATGCCGGCGCCGAGCAGGGCGCCGAGAATCCAGATGATCACGGGCGCGCTCCTCGCCGGGCGGGATGGGGCAGCAGCGCCGCTAGCGCGGCGGGCAGGATCGACACGATCAGGGCCGGCCCGATCCCGTCGGCGAAGCCCGGGTGCGCCGCGTCGTCCTCGGGTGGGGCGCCGGCGATGCGCAACGGCCGTGGGGCGGGCGGCCGTTCGGCTGCCGACGCGGGGGCCGTCGGCGGTGCGGGCAGCGCGTCCAGGACCGCGAAGGTGTACGGCCGGGCGGCCGCGGCCCGCGGCGGCCGGGGTGCGGGTGGGGCGACGGCGGCCGGCTCCGTCGTCTTGGTCACCGGCGGCGTGGGAGCCGGCGGCCGGGGTCGCGGCGGCCGGGCGGCGGGTGGCGTCGGCGGCGCCCCGGGCGAGCAGCCGCAGCCGGGCCGCACGGTCACCGCGACGTGGTCGCCGATCCGGACCGAGGTGAGCACCCCGGGGTGGTGCACCACATGCACCCGGCCGGTGTCCACCTCCGTGCGTGGGCCGACCGGCCCGGCCGGTCCGGTCTCCACCGTCACCGTGATGCGTTCGTCGGCGAAGGCTTCGCCGCACGCGCCCAGGACCGGCAGGCCCAGCGCCGCCACCAACAGACACCGAGACGCGTGTCGAGCCGTGCATCGAGCCGCATTCCGCGCTGCACGCCGAGGGTTGCCCATGACATCAGGGTGACGACGACGGGCCCATTCGCTCGGACGAATGCCTCGAAACCCCCCTTTCGAGTGATCGGCCGCAGGGTGGTCGGATCGGGCCGGGCACCGAAAAGGCAGCCCCGGCCTGAGCCGGGAGCCGCCTTCGGGTGTCGTCGCGCGGGGCGTCGGCCCGTGCAGCACGCCCGGCCGGCACCGGCGGAGCCGACCGATGGTGCCCGGTGGGTGCGGGCGGACCTGCGTTCGTCTTCGCTGCTGTGCGTGCGGCGGGATTGGTCACGGTGACGGTGACGGGGGTGTGGGCGGGTCGTGTGCTGTGTGCTTTTGGTCCGGGGTGAGTGGTGGTCGGGGGGCCGGGAACGGGGGTTGGCCGCAGTTGCTCCGGCCGAGGAGGCAGAGGGTGGTGGATGGCGGGTCGGTCGGGCGGGGGGAAGGGTGTGGGCGCGCAGGTGTGGTGGGTTTCGGGACGGTGGCCTCGTTCGGGGTGGGGATGGTCGGTGGGGCGGGTTTCGTGGGAGGGGCCGGTGCCCACGTGGGGGTGGCGAGGATTTCGGTGAGGGGTCGGCGTAGGACGTTGCCGACGACGAGTCGGCGGTGGCTCGGGCCGGTTGCGACGTCGCCATTGGCCAGGATGGTGGGGGAAGTCGGCGACTGTGTAAGGGAGTTGGTTGTCTCGGGCGGGGCTTGGAGTCGGTCGATGTCGATGCGGTCCGGGCGGATGCCGAGGAGGAGGAGTTCGGCTCGGGCGGCGCCGATGCGTTGGTCGGGGATTGTTTCCACGATGTCGACCCGCAGGGGGATGTGCAGTCCGAGTGCGGTGGCGATGTTGGTTCGGGTGCGGAGGTGGCTGCCGGGGTGATGGGTGATGGCCTCGTGTTGAACGGGGTCGTCGGAGTACCACCGGGTGGCGAGGCGGACGCGTTCGTGGGTGAACAGGGTCCATTGGCAGCGGTTGATGTGGACGAGGTCGGTGACGACCTCGATGTCCAGGCGGGCGCGGATCGCGTGGCACAGGATTTCGCCGAAGGCGGGATGGGTGGTGGGCTCGCCACCGGCGAAGCGCACTGATTCGGCCCCGAGTTCGGTCGCTTCGGTGAGGAGTCGGCACCAGGAATCCGGGGGCGTGGAGGGCGAGTGGCCGGCCGGGCACGGGGGCCGGCACGGGTTGGTGAGTTCGAGTGCGATGTGCGTGATGTGGTGCGTGGGTGACTGCCGTGCGGCGGTGATGATCAAGGGGGATGGCTCCGAGCGGGGCGGTCTGCTGGTTCGGTTCAGGACCCGAGGGTTTGGGCTGCCGCTCTGATCGCGCTGCGGACGTCGCGCAGCGTGCAGGAGGGCTGTTCGTGATCCACGGGCGCGACGAGCCAGATGAGGGCGTCGGTGCTTCGGGTGTTCGGGTGCGGGATGGTGATCCAGCAGCCTCGGCCGTGGTGGCGTGGGCCGGATCTTTGTTCGCGGGGCGGCAGCGTGTGGGTGGGTTCGGGCGGGATCAGGAAGCCGATACGGCGGTAGCGGCGGTCCAGGATGATCGGGCCCGGGGTGACCTGTCGGGTGCGCAGGACGTCGAGGGTGGCCCGGCCGAGGGATTCGCCCACCTCGATGACGTCGAACGTCTCGCCGGCGGCGACCAGGTAGGGGGCGTGGGGGTTGCGGTTCGGGAATGTGTGGGGCTCCACCCGGACGGGTTTCAGTAGTGGGCTCATGACGAACTGCCTTTGTTTATTGTTGAGTTACTGTTCTTGAGGGCTGCCCTTCTCCCGCTGTGACGGGAGTGAGCCCGGCCCCGGGACGTGCGTGTGCCGCGCATGGGTGATGCGAGACGGCGTTGTGGGTCGGGGTGGACGCCCGTTGTCAGAAGAGTCCGGCCTGTGTTGGTTGTGGGCGGCGGCGGGCGGGTGCTTCGCCGACCTGGATCCAGGCG
This sequence comes from Embleya sp. NPDC020886, assembly GCF_044333915.1. Lineage (NCBI taxonomy): Bacteria > Bacillati > Actinomycetota > Actinomycetes > Kitasatosporales > Streptomycetaceae > Embleya > Embleya sp. NPDC020886. The sequence goes on from NZ_JBIRRX010000008.1 coordinate 312,879, forward strand.
GACACGAGCTTGCCGGTGGGCGTGCGGGTCCAGGTGAATCCGGCTGCGTCGAGGCAGACCAGGGCCAGTCCGCGGCCGTGTTGTGCGTCCGGGGGGATGTCCGCCAGGTTGGACAGGGGTGGGCAGGGTGAGGGGTGGTAGTCCCAGACGGCGATGTCGAGCCGCCCGCCGCTCAGGGTCAGGACAAGCGTGAACTCCGCCCGGACGGCATGCCCTTTGGCGTGCCGCACCGCGTTGGTGGCCAACTCGCTGGCTATGAGCGGTGCCGAGTCGACGATCGGCGAGGGGAACCCGAGGTCGACACAGAAGCTCCGTACGCAGTCGCGCACATGCTTCACTGACGTGGCCGAGATGGGGAAATCCTGTTTGAGGGTGCTTGAAGGCATGGCAGCTCCCGAATGTTGCCGCGGGATATAGCGACTTGCTTCGCTCCGCGTAGAGACGCGTACTGCTGGACGACAGTGGCGGCAAGAGGCCGTACGCGGCCTCCCGTAGGTGGGGAGGCGGCGCCTGGGCGTGTAGCCGCACGCATCACGACCACTTGCAGCAATCAAGCGATTGCTGTTCGTGTCTTGAGTGCTACCTTCCTCGCTCCCATGCAAGTCGTCAAGTTGTATGGGATTTCTGCAAGTGATCACCCTGCGGTCGGTGTCAGGGAGCAGACTGTGTGCGAAGGAGGTGTGATGATCGCTGAGGAGTCGCAGCGTGAACTCGCGAGACTGCTGAGGTGCTTGCGTGAAGCGACGCAGATGACGATGCGCTCGGCCGGAGCCCGGATCGGCATGTCCGAGTCCACGATGAGCCGCGCCGAAACGGCGAAGCGCACGCTGGAGCTTGACGAGGTGGAAGCCCTCCTCGCTCTCTATGGAGCAAGTCCTGAGGACAGGGAGACGGCGCTCGCGCTGCTCGCGTCCTCGGAGCGGGACGTCTTGGCGTGGCTGGAGCCGTACGTGGGGAGAATGAATGGAGAGTACGCCGAATACGCTCGCCTTGAATCGCTTGCAACTGGCATCACCGAGTACAACTCACTCGTGTTTCCAGGGCTCGCTCAGACCGAAAAGTACGCTCGTGCCGTGACCGAAAGCTCATTCGGGGGCGGTGACGAGCTGGTCGAAATGCTTGTCGAGATCCGTATGCGTCGGCAGTGGCGACTTGCCGAGGAGCCGCCACCTTCGGTGACGTGGATCATTACCGAAGCTTGTCTGCGCGTCGATGTCGGAGGTCCGCACGTGATGCAGGAGCAACTTCGGCACGTGGCAGATCTTGCCGCGCGGCCCAACATCACGGTCTGCGTGGTTCCCTTCAGTACTGGTGCGCGGGCAGCCATGCAAAGCGGATTCACGCTCTTCGAATATTCGGGTGCACGCGATCGAAGTGTCGTGTGCGACAGTGCGTCGGTGGCTTCATCGATTGCCACGGAAGAAACTGCTTATGTGAATCGTGCGCGTGGCCTCCTTCGCAGGTTGCTTCAGGCAGGTCTCGACGAGGAGAATTCAATCCGAATGATCGAGGATCAAAAAGCATGGTGGGCGAAACGGTGAAGATGGATTTGCGCGCGCTGCACTGGCGAAAGTCCTCACGAAGCTCACAGGACGGTGCCTGCGTGGAGGTAGCCGTTAATGCAACCAGAGCATTCGCACGTGACTCGAAGCTCACCGGAAGTCCTGAACTGGGATTTCGGCAAGAGTCTTGGAGGAGCTTCCTGAGCGTGCTCAAGTAGGTTATGGCGAGAGGAGACCCCTCTCCGTCGGGGTATCTCCGGTCGGAGGGGGGTGCGCATGCCTCGAAGCTTGCCGAAAGACCCGAGTTGGGCTTTGTGCGTAGCCTCGGGGGCTCCATCGTTGGGACGATGAAGTGGAGCGGACGTGCTGTGATCCCCAGTTTCCAGGAGGGATCTACGGACTCGCGCGACCCGGTTGCTCGCTCGTGCCAGCGTGTCCCGTCAATTTGGCCATGGGTAAGAGGATTTCTGGAGGAAGCATGATCACGAGGATCGGCTCGGTTCAGTGGCATGAGTCCTCGTACAGCGTGGACGATGGCTCGTGTCTTGAAGTTTGCCCGCTGGCGGCTGATGTCGCGGCCAGGGACTCCAAGTTGGCCGAAAGCCCGGTGATTTCCTTCGGCCGACGACAGTGGACCGACTTCGTGCGCTCGGTGACGCGAGTGGCGTGACGCAGTTCTCTCCGGAGTAGGCCGAAAGTCCTCTGGGCTCCGGAGGCACGGGTGTGGGTTGCCCTGGGGGGCGCTTCGGTCTTGGCGGTTGTGGGAGGTCGGGTGCGTCGGCGCCGCGCACGCGGCGAACGCAGCGAGAGAGCAGGTCCGTTCGGGCTATCCGGTTCTCGGCGAGGTGCTTACTCGGCCGGCTCGTTCGGCCGTCGTCTGATGGTTGCGGGAGCGATCTCGTTCTCCGGGTGGCCGATGTGGCCGATCTCCTCGGCCGGGTACGGGGTTTCCCTGCTCTCGTTTCCGAGTTTGCGGAAGAAGTCCGCCATCAGAACGGTGAGCGGCGCATCGCGGGTGAGGATTGCCGTGGCCACCTTCGGTGCCCCCGTGGGGCGTTCGCCTTCGGCGTATGCGCGCACCCGGGCCTCGCGCTTGTCTCGGTCGTGTCCGTACAGGGCGGTGACCAGCCAGTTCACCAGGTATGAGGTGGTGTAACAGCGGTCGTAGGTCTGATGCCGGTCGAAGAAGTCGACCTCCTCGCCCGACAGTTCGAACCGAGAGGAGAGCGCAAGGCCGTAGTCCGTGAAGAACAGGCGCCGGCCGTCGGTCAGGATGTTCTCGAAGTGGGCGTCGAAGTGCAGGAGGCCGCGGCTGTTCATGAACGAGGTTCCGGCCTTCAGTTCCCGCTCCACCATCGTGCAGGCCCGGTCGGCGGTCCCGCCGCCGATGTCCAGTTGCCGGCCCAGCCACTGGTGCAGGTTCCGGGGGATGTACTCCAGGAACAGTGCGACGCTCGCCGACGAGTCTCGGAGGGCCTCGATGCGGTGGCGCACCTGCGACCCACCGCCCCAATAGGCGACCGCCCCTTCGACGTCCGCCAGTTCCTCGGGCAGCGGGGTCGAGTCCGGCAGTACCCGCCAGTGGTACAGCAGCGGAAAGCCCTCGTATTCGCCCGCGAGCGCCCAGTTCGTCGTCATGGTGTGTGTGGCGAGTTCCCGCCAGACGCCGAAGCCCGGGCCGCCGATGCCGTACTGACAAAAGACCGGCAATCCGAACACGTTGGCCGTGGACCGCACGCCGTCCGGTTCCCGCTCCGGATCGGTGAGGGGCACCCGCTTCACGAAGACCGGGGTTCCGTCGATCTCCAGCAGCGCCGACTTGCCGCCGATACCGCAACCGAGCGGCTGGGCCGACTCCACAAGGCTGCCCAGGGTGTGGTCATCGCACCGGGCCAGGGCCGTGGAGACGGCGTTGTGGGCGGTCAGACGTACATCGCGCGACATTTCGAGGGATTTCACCGCTGCCTCCGTCCGGGACCAACGAAGCCACCACGCTGTCTCACGGAAGGTGGTCCGTCCAGCTCGGTGTCTCGGGCGAAGGCGGTCGGCGCGGCCGGGTCCTGCTGGCTGGCCGGGGGTGCCGGCCGCGCTCGCGGTGGGTGCCGCGCAGGCGTCGGGGCCTCGGACGAGGAGTTCTCGATGCCCGGGGACCGAGTCGCAGAAGGCGTTCGATCTCATGGAGGAGCGATTTCCCGGAACGGCCGCGGACGGCGCCACCCCCCCCGGGTCGTATTCGTCGCCCCAGGCGGGCAAAAGGTGGCCACCGGCGACCTGCGCAAGGTCGTCGACAACGCGGTGGGTCGCTGCGTGACGGACCGCAAGTGGCCGCTGTCGCAGACCCGTTCGAGTCGAAGGCGATCAGCAAGGAAGGTTCGGCCGCGTACGCGACCGTCACCTACGAGGTGGAGCCTGGAGACCGCCGACGTCGCCGACGCCATTCGCGCGGCGGTGGACAGGGCGGCCGAGCAGGCGCGAGTGCCGGGCCTGACGCCGGAAACCGGCGGGTCGGCGATGGACGACGGCGGCGGGCCCGGCGGGGTCGCGGAGATCGTCGGCCCCTCGGCGCCGGCGGTCGGGCGGCGGTGGGTCGTGGTGCGGTCGGGCACCCGAATCCGGGAGGCACGGTCACCGATGCATGGTCGCCGAGCCGGACGGAGGTGACCACTCCCGGCTGGTACACCACATGTACCCGGCCGGCGTGCCGCGCCGGGGTTCCGCCCGCGCCCGCTCCCGAGCGGGCCGCCCGTGGACCGCCGCCAGTGTCCCGCCGCACGGACGAGGGCGACCCCCGCGGTGCGGGAGTCGCCCTCGTCCGGGGATCGGGGGCGTCAGCCCTTGTCGAGCACGTCCGCGGCGATCAGGTCCTCCAGGTAGCGGTCGTCCCACCAGTTGAGCTGGAGCGACTTGGCCCGGCGGAAGTAGAGCTGTACGTCGCACTCCAGGGTGAAGCCCATGCCGCCGTGCACGTGCACCGCCAGGTCGGTGACCTCGCGGTAGGTGCGCGCCGCGAAGAGCTTGGCCATCGGGGCCAGGCGCGCGGTGTCGCGGCCCTTGTCCCGGGACCAGGCGGCCTCCCAGACCAGCGTCTCGGCGCCGTCCACGGCGGTCGAGGCGTCGGCCAGGTTGTGTGCGATCGCCTGGAACGCGCCGAGCGGCTTGTCGAACTGCTTGCGGTGCTTGGCGTATTCGACGGTGATCTCCAGGGCGCGCTTGGCGCCGCCCACGGCCTGGGCCGCGAGCAGGATCAGGCCGTCGTGCAGCACGTCCGACCAGACCGGCCAGCCGGCGCCGGCCGAGCCGACCAATTCGCCGCGCACGTCCGCCAGGTCGACCCGGTACTGGGTGTCCGAGGCGATCGTGGTCTGCTGGGTCAGGGTGACCCCGGCCGCCTTCGGGTCGACCAGGAACAGCGAGACGCCCTGGGCCGGATCGCCCGGGGTGCCCGCGGTGCCGGTCCGGGCGAGCACGAGCAGCACGTCGGCCGCCGCCGCGTACGCGACGTGCCGCTTGGTGCCGGACAGCAGGTATCCGTCACCGTCCGCGCGGGCCGCCAGCGCGACGCCCTTGCCGCTGTAGCCTCGGTCCGGCTCCAGCCACGCCACGCTCGCGATGGTGGTGCCGGCGGCGATGCCGGGCAGGTACTGCTGCCGCTGGTCGTCGGATGCGGCCGCGGCGAGTACGCCGCCGACCAGCACCGAGCTGACGAAGTGCGGAGTCGGCGCGAGCGAACGGCCGAACTCCTCGTAGACCACGGCCGCGTCGAGCGTGGTCATCTCCGACCCGCCCCACTTCTCGGGCAGCGTCAGGCCGGTCAGACCGGACTCGCCGAGCTTCTTCCAGAAGTCCTTGGGGTACCCGACCGGGTCGTTCTCCAGCTCGCGAACGACGGAGAGGTCGGCGTGCCGGGCCGTCAGGCCGCGCACGGTCTCCCGGAGGATGTCCTGTTCCTGGGTGAAATCGAGGTCCATCGCGCGTCTCCTCTAGGGCTTCCAGCGCTCGCCGCGCCGGTCCCACGGGTTGTCGTCGGGGGTGGTGGGCAACGCGATTCGCGCGGTGGCCGTGGTGCGGGCCGCGCCGTCCACGGTCAGCGAGATCTCGGCGCGGACCCAGCCGCAACCGGCCTCGTCCACCGAGACGTCGTCCACCGTGCCGGTGAGCAGCATGTGGTCGCCCGGGAAGACCGGCTTGGTCATCCGGAACACCATCCGGCCGATCCGACCCTTGGGGCCGGTCCAGTCGTTGAGGTAGCGCTCGAACCAGGCGGCCTGGTTCGGGGTGTTCAGGAAGATGTCCTGCACGCCCTGGCGCTCGACCGCGAACTTGTAGTCGTGGTGCATCGGCCGCCAGTCGCGGCTGGCCAGCGCACCCAGGATGACCGTGGTCGCGGTCACGTCCACGCCGAACGTGGGCAGCGCGTCGCCCTTGGCCAACTGATCGAGGGTCAGGTCGCTCATCCGGTGGCCTCCCGCCGGTAGCCGTAGCCCGTGTAGGACTCGGTGCCCAACAGGGCGCCGTCCTGGTTGTGGTACTCGACGTCGATTACCCAGAAGCGGCCGATCCCGAGCTTGGTGCGCTTTTCCGGGCTCACCGACTTCAGCACCTGACGCGACGTCACGATGTCGCCCAGGCGCACCGGTTCGTAGAACACGTTGGTGTTGTCGGTCATGATCGCCTCGGGCAGTTCGAAGCGGATCTTGAGGTCGAAGTGCACCTGGAGGGAGAGTTGCTCGCCCTCCGCGCCGGGCGCCCAGTAGTGCGGGCGGGCCCAGGCGGACAGCAGGCTCAGCGGGGCGATCGCACCGCCGGTGAGTTCCTCGGCGACGGCCGCGTCCCAGAACAGCGGGTTGCCGTTCTGCACCGACGCGCACGAGGTCCAGATGTAGCCGCGTTCGGCGGGGAAGTCACCCCGCTTCTCGTACTGGACCTTGCCGATCAGCGCCGCCACGTCCTCGGGCAGCGTGGTGTCTTGTGCCGTCATGCGACCACTCCTGAAGCGCGAAGCTCGGCGATGCGGTGCGGGCCCAGCCCGGCCGCGGCGAGCAGCTCGTCGGTGTCGGTGATCCCGGATTCCCGGACCGGGTACGGGTCCGCGGGCGCCTGCTGGCCGGCCAGGACCGGGCCCACCTGGCGGAACTCGCCCTGGACCGGGTGCTCGGCGGTGGTGAACGCGCCGCGGGCCAGGAACTGCGGGTCCTCCAGCAGCTCCGGTACGGACAACACCGCCGACACGCAGGTGTCGGCGGGGGCCAGCTCGGCCACCCAGTCGTCCCGGTCCCGGGTGGCGAAGGCCGCCGCCAGATCGGCCCGGATCGCGTCCTGGGCGTCGTCGTCGAGCTGACGCGGGGCCCACTTGTCCAGCCCGGTCAGCCGGCACAGGTTCGCCCAGAAGCGGCCCTCGATCGCGGCCACCGCCAGCCACTTGCCATCGCGGGCGCGATAGGTGTCGTAGCACGCGTAACGGCCGGTCAGGATGCCGTGCCGGGGCTCCGGTTCGACACCGGTGGCCAGGTATTCGTCCACGCCCAGCGCCATCAGCGCGAGCATGCCGTCGGCCACCGAGACGTCCAGCCGGGCGCCCTCGCCGGTGCGCTGCCGACGGAAGAGCGCGCCCATGATCGCGATCACCGCGTGCATGCCGCCGCCCGCGCTGTCCGCCACGGTCGCGCCCGGGATCGGCGGGCCGCCGTCGGTGCCGGGGCCCGACATGTGCAGGAAGCCGCCCACGCCCAGGTAGTTCAGGTCGTGTCCGGCCTGCTGGGCGTGCGGGCCGTCCTGGCCGAAGCCGGACGTCGAGCAGTAGACGATGCGTGGATTGCGCGCCGCGACCGCCTCCGGACCGATGCCCAGCCGGTCCACCACACCCGGACGGAAGCTCTCGATCACCACGTCGGCGCCCTCGACCAGGGTCAGGAACGCCTCGCGGCCCTCGGGCGCCTTCATGTCGACCAGCACGCGCTTCATCCGCCGATGCGCGCTGTACGAGTAGTAGGGCGGCGCGATCTGCACGCCGCTCTTGGCCGGGACCGGGCCGACCTTGATCACCTCGGCGCCGTAGTCCGCCAACCAGCGCGAGGCGCGGGCGGCGGGGCCCACGCTCGCGAGGTCCAACACCGTGACGCCTTCCAGGAACTCTCCGGACATGACCGCGGCCCCGTCAGAAGTTCTTGGGAAGGCCGAGACCGCGGCGGGCGATGATGTTCTTCTGCACCTCGGAGGTGCCGCCGCCGATGGTGTCGAGCACGGTGTAGCGGTAGGTCGAGTCGGCGCGACCGGTCATCGGTGCGTCCTCGGTGCCCACCCGCAACTGGGTGCCCGGCGAGGCGATGTCCATCGACGCGTTCGCGAGCCGCTTGGACAGCTCGGTGGCGTACAGCTTGTAGCCGGACGCCTCGACCGTGGGCGGTTTCCCGCCACCGGCGGCGGCGGCCACCACGCGCAGCCCGAGCAGGCGGGCGACGGCGGCCTCGGTGACCAGCGTGGCCAACTGCTTGCGCACGATCGGGTCCTCGCGCAGCGGCTCGTCGTCGCGGGTGGCCTCCTTGACGTACTCGGTGAGCACGTTCAGGCGCTGCTGGATCGGGGCGAACGAGAACATCGTGAAGCGTTCCAGGTCCAGTGCCTGGGAGATGTACTGGAAGCCCTTGTTCAGCTCGCCGACCACGTATTCGTCGGAGACCCACACGTCGTCGAAGAAGACGTCGTTGGTGCGTTCGTCGCCCATCGTCCAGATGCCCCGGACGGTGATGCCCGGGTGGTCCATCGGCACCAGGAACAGCGTGATGCCGTGGTGCTTGGGCGCGTCGGGGTCGGTGCGCGCGCCGACCCAGTACCACTCGGCGAAGTGCGCCGACGTGGTCCAGGTCTTCTGGCCGTTGAGTCGCCAGCCCTCGCCGTCGCGGACCGCGCGCAGCTTCATCGAGGCGGCGTCGGAGCCGGCTTCCGGCTCGCTGTAGCCGACCGCGAACTCGACCTCGTTGTTCAGGATCTTGGGCAGGAACTCGGCCTTGAGCTTGTCGCTGCCGTGCGCGAGCAGGGTCTTGCCGATGATGCCGACGCCCTTGCCGATCTGCGGTCCACCGCGGCCGGCCAGGGCTTCGTTGAGCAGGTATTCGTAGACCCCGTCGCCGTCCTGGCCGCCCCATTCCTCGGGCCAGGTGATGCCGAGCCAGCCTTGGTCGGCCATCTTGCGCATGTATGCGCGGCGTGCGGGGGTGTCGACGACCTGGGCCATGTTCTCCCGGGTGACATCGAACACTTCGGAGTCGGGATTGGCGTCGAGAAACCGCTCGACCGTCTCGCTGAACGCGGTCTGGTCGGGGGAGAAGTCGAAGTCCACGGGTCGCCTTTCGGGGCGCGCCCATGCCGGCAGCCTCACCTGTGTACGTGCAGGTGAGGCAGCCGGCACAGAACCTGACGGATAGTCAGATCAAAGTAACACCGGCCTGGGTTCATTTCGAGTGGCGGTCGGCAATAGATGGTGTGGGCCCCGTCTCGCCCACGCTCGCCCCGGCGTGTGCGCCGGGCGTGGCCGGGGCGCGGCCGACGGATCGGTTTGGGACAAGTCCGGAAAAGTTACGGCGCGTCCGCGATCGACCACCTATCGTGGGTGGACATGAGCGGAAATGCTTGTCCGCAATGTGGCCGGGAACACCCGTGGTGCGACGCCGAATGGTCGGCGTCCGAACTGCACGACGTCGAGTGGTCGGCGTTCGCGCACAACGATCCGGACCCTCCCCACCCGCCGGATCCGGTCGGTGAGGACACCGAGGGCCCGCCGTACCGGGTCGGCGAACTGCTGCCGGACATTCTCGATTTCCTCGCGAGCGGCAGTCGTGGGCCGGATCGGGCCGGCGCGCGCGAAAGCCCGGGTCGGTCCCTGCGAGGACTGATACCCGGGCCCAGGCGCCGCTTTTGACGAGGCGGTGTCGCGGTCAGGCGCGTTGCGAACTGACCGAAACGACCTCGCCGGTCATGTACGAGGAGTAGTCCGACGCGAGGAAGACCATCACGTTGGCGACCTCCCACGGCTCGGCCGCGCGCCCGAACGCCTCGCGCGAGGACAGCTCGTCGAGCAGTTCCTCGGAGGACGCCTTGGCCAGGAACGCGTGCATCGCGATGCTCGGCGCGACCGCGTTGACCCGCACGCCGAACTCGGCCGCCTCCACGGCGGAGCAGCGGGTCAGCGCCATCACGCCGGCCTTGGCCGCCGCGTAGTGCGCCTGGCCCTTCTGCGCCCGCCAGCCCAGCACCGAGGCGTTGTTGACGATCACGCCCTTGCCGCGCGGCTGCATGTGCCGCAGCGCCGCCCGGGTGCAGCGGAAGGTGCCGTTCAGGGTCACGTTCATGACCAGGTCCCACTGCGCGTCGGTCATGTCGACCAGGTTGGCCTCGCCGCCGAGCCCGGCGTTGTTGATCAGCACGTCGATGCCGCCGAGTTCGCGCGCGGCCGTGTCGATCAGGTTCTGCACGTCCTCCTCGACGGTGACGTCGCACGGGACGGCCAGCGGCCGCGACCCGATCAGCTTGGCGAGTTCGTCGGCGGCCTCGCCCAGTCGGCGCTCGTGCTTGTCGCTGATCGCGATCACGGCGCCCTCCTCGGCGGCGCGCTTGGCCGCCGCGAAGCCGATCCCGGTGCCCGCCGCGGCGGTGATCAGCACGGTCTTGCCGGCCAGCAGGCCGTGGCCCTCGACGTAGGTGGGGGCGGGGGTGGGGCTCACTTGGCGTCTCCTCGCGGTTCACGGGGCATGCCGAGAACACGCTCGGCGATGATGTTGCGCTGTACCTCGTTCGACCCGCCGTAGATGGTGTCCGACTTGGTGAACAGGAACAGGCGCTGTGCGGCGGACAGTTCGTACGGGGCCTCGGCGGCCAGCGTGGCCTCGGCGCCGGCCACGTCCATCGCGAGCGTGCCCAGGCGCTGATGCCAACCCGCCCACACCAGCTTGGCCACCGACGCGGCGCCGGGGTCGGGCGAGCCGAGCGTGCGCAGCGCGTTGCAGCGCAGCACCTTCAGGTCCATCCAGCTCTGCAGCAGTCGATCGCGCAGGGCCGGGTCCTCGATCGCGCCGTTGGCCTTGGCCTCGGCGACCACCCGGTCCAACTCGATCTCGAAGCCGATCTGCTGGGCCAGCGTGGACACCCCGCGCTCGAACGCGAGCAGGCCCATCGCCACACCCCAGCCCGCGCCGATCTCGCCGACCACGTGCTCGGCGCCGGCCCGGGCGTTGTCGAAGAACACCTCGTTGAACTCGCTGGTGCCGGTGAGCTGGACGATCGGACGGACCTCGATGCCGGGCTGGTCCATCGGCGCGAGCAGGAAGGTGATGCCCTTGTGTCGCTGCGACGCGGGGTCGGTGCGGGCCAGCACGAAGCACCAGTTCGCCTCGTGTGCGAGCGAGGTCCACACCTTCTGGCCGCTGATCAGCCAGTCGCCGGTCTGCGGGTCCACCGTCGCGGTGGTGCGCAGGTTGGCCAGGTCGGAACCGGCGCCCGGCTCGGAGTAGCCCTGGCACCACAGTTCCTCGCCGCGCGCGATGGCGGGCAGGAAGCGGGCCTTCTGCTCGTCGGTGCCGAACGCGAGCACGGTCGGGCCGAGCAGGTTCTCGCCCATGTGGTTGACCCGGCCGGGGGCCTGGGCGCGGGCGTACTCCTCGCCGAAGATCACCTGCTGCATCAGGGACGCCTCGCGGCCCCCGTACCGCTTCGGCCAGTCCAGGCCGATCCAGCCGCCCTCGCCCAGCCGCAGTTCCCAGGCCCGACGGATCTCGAAGTGCTCGTGCTCGCTGCCGGGACCGCCGGTACCGACGGCCGCGGCGAACTCACCGGAGAGGTTCTCCCGGAGCCATTCGCGGACCTCGGCCCGGAACTCCTCGTCCTCGGCGCTGTACCGGAAATCCACAGCGTGTCCAATCTCGTCTTCCGAGCTCGTCCCGCGAGCGCGTCCTTGCGAGGGTCGGCGGCCACGCGCGCGGGATCGGCGACCGCTCGTCCCGCGCGCGTGGTGCGTGCACGGAGGGCTACGTCAGTTGCCGGCGGCGGCAGCGGCCTCGGCGGCCTTCTTCTTCGCCGCGGCGGCCGCGTACTCCTTGAGCTGGGCGAGCACCGGCATCGGGTCCTGGCCGATCTGGGTCGGCAGCTTCTCGGCGATCTCCTCGGCCGTCCAGCGGTCGGCCGCGTACATCGTCTTGATCTCGTGCGGCTGGTCCCACAGTGCGATCTTGGGGCCGGCCGTCGTGTAGACCTGCCCGGTGATGTTCTTGGCGTGGTCGGAGAGCAGGAAGACCACCAGCTCGGCGACGTCCTCGGGGTCGCCGATCTCCTTGAGCGTCTGCGGGACGCCTTCGGACATCCGGGTCCGGGCCACCGGCGCGACGCAGTTGGCGTTGACGCCGTACTTGTTCAGGCCCAGCGCGGCGGAGCGCACGAACGAGACGATGCCGCCCTTGGCCGCGGCGTAGTTCGCCTGGGCGACCGAGCCGAGCGCGTACACGCCGGAGGTGAAGCCGACGATCGAGCCGAAGCCCTGGGTCTTCATCACCTTGGACGCGGCCTGCACGACGGTGAAGGTGCCCTTGAGGTGGGTCGCGATGACGCTGTCCCACTCGTCCTCGGTCATGTTGAACAACATGCGCTCGCGCAGGTTGCCCGCGACGGTGACGACACCGTCGATCCGGCCCCACTTCTCGACGCCGGCGTTCACGATGCGGGCGCCGCCCTCCATCGTGGCCACGGAGTCGGCGACCGCGACGGCCTCGCCGCCGAGCGCCTCGATCTCCTTCACCACGGCGTCGGCGACCTCGCTGGTCGGTTCGCTGCCGTCCATCGCGACGCCGTAGTCGTTGACGACCACCTTGGCGCCGTGCGCGGCGGCGGCGAGGGCGACGGCGCGGCCGATGCCCCGGCCCGCGCCGGTGACCGCGATTACCTTGCCCGTGAGGAAGTCACCCATGTGTTGTCCGCTCCTTGTCGGTGGCCTCGTCGGTAGGCCCCGGAAATCGAGGGCCGAGGCCCAGGTCGGGTCGGTCGTGGCGCACTCCGCGCTCCGCGCTCGACGTGGTGTGTCGCGCTTCGTGCGGGCGTACGCAGGCTTCACAGCCCTGCGGACGCAAGGTGCGCGGTCTGTGAGAACGCCCTCTCGACATTATCTGACGATCCGTTAGTTTTCCTGGGTAGAGTGCCGCAGCACACAGCACGCACACCCACTTGACAGCGTGGTCCTCGGCTTCCGAGAGTGCGCCTGTCGGTATTCGTGCTCATCGGCACGTGTCACCACCGCCTGGAGGAGGCCCCCCTATGTCGCTGCCCCCCGAGTTCCATGAACTGGCCGCACGCGTGAACAACTGGGGCCGGTGGGGCCAGGAGGACGAGATCGGGACGGTCAACCTGATCACGGCCGACGTGGTCAAGGCCGCGGCGGGCTGCGTACGCACCGGCAAGCGCTTCTCGCTGGCCGTGGAACTGCGCGAGGACGGCATCCAGAACGGGATGATCCCGGGCCGGGACAACCCCAAGCGCACCACGTTCCTGGTCAACCACGAGGTCTTCGGCCCCGGCACGGTGGCCACCAGCGACGACTCGGTGGTGATGGGCATCCAGGCGGGCACGCACTGGGACGGGCTGACCCACGCGACCTACGACGACCGGCTGTACAACGGCCACTCGGCCAAGGAGACGGTCACCGCCGAGGACGGCGCGTGCAAGCTGGGCATCCACAACGTGAAGACGCTGGTCTCGCGCGGGGTGCTGCTGGACGTGGCGCGGGCCAAGGGCGTGGACATCCTGCCGCCGGAGTACGCGGTCACGCCCGCCGACCTGGAGGCGGCCGAGGAGTTCGGCAACGTGAAGGTCCGCGCGGGCGACATCGTGCTGGTGCGGACCGGGCAGATCCGGCAGTACTTCGCGGGCGAGAAGGACATGTACTTCTACGGCCCGGGCCTGTCGGTGCGCACGCCCGAGTGGTTCCACGCACGCGATGTCGCGGCGGTGGCCAACGACACCGTGACGTTCGAGGTCTTCCCGCCGGAGATCGAGGACTGCTTCATGGCGGTGCACGCGCTGCACCTGGTGGAGATGGGCATGCTCCAGGGGCAGAACTGGAACCTGGAGGAGCTGTCCGAGGACTGCGCGGCGGACGGCGTGTACGAGTTCTTCCTGGAAGCCTCGCCGGAGCCCTTCGTGGGCGGCGTCGGCACGCCGGTGAACCCGGTGGCGATCAAGTAGTTCGCGTCGGCGCGCGGGTCGGGCTCGGCCCGGGAACACGCGTAGACCGCACGACATGCGGGCCCCGGACAGGATCGCCCTGTCCCGGGGCCCGCGTGCGCTCCGGGCACCGCGACGAGGCCCGGAACGACGGCGGTCCCACTTCGTCGAGGAACCCCGGGCCACTGCCCGCGTGCCTCGTCGTCCCCTCGCGAACGACCGCCACACTCAGGGTGATCAGTGTCGGACGAGGCGTCAACACCTTGCGCCCAATGATTTGGCCGTCCTGATCACGATTCGTCTACCTGGCAGCCTCGGCGCCTGGGTGATGCCCTCGATATACACTTGAGTATATGGACGAGCCCTGGGTGATCGAGATCGAGCCGGAGGTGCGGCGTTGGCTGTGCACCCTGTCCGACCGCGACTACCTCCAAGCCGAGCACGCTGCCGAACGCTTGTCGGCGGCCCCACGACCCTCGGGGAGCCCTTCGCCCGCCACCTTGGCGACGGACTCCGCGAGTTGCGTTTCATCCTGGGCCACGACGGCAACGCCATACGTCTGACGTATTGGCTTGCGCCCGGCCGACGCATCGTCCTGTTGACCGTATTCCGCAAGACGCGAATGCGTGAAGACGGTGAGGTCGATCGAGCAAGGTCCGCGCGGAAGACCTGCGAGGCCGAGCACGAGCGTGCACACCAGGAGTTCACTCGGGACATCACGAAAGGAGAATTCTCATGAGTCACGCCCGATGGAAGCTCGCTCGTGATCGCAAGCTCGTGGCCGGCGAGGCCGAGTCGCCCGAGGTCGCGGCCATGCGTATGGAGATTCGCATGGCATTCGAGCTTGGGCAGGCGGTGTACGACCGGCGCACGGCATTGGGTATCTCGCAGACCGAGTTGGCCAAGCGAGCGAGCATGACCCAACCGCAGATCTCCAAGCTCGAACTGGGCGGCACCGTACCCACCCTTCCGCTGCTGGCCCGCCTGGCGAAGGCACTCGACGCGTCGCTGAACATCGCCTTGGACGGGGAGACTTCGGCGGTCGTTTTCACGCCGCGAGCAGCCTGAGTGGCTGGGACGCGATCTCTGGCGGAAGGTGTGGTCGCGAATCCGGCGGTGCCGGGTGCGGTGCTGCTTCGGGTTCTTTCGGCTGCCGGGCACGAGGAGCTGCGGCGGGGCTTTCGGTATGCGCCGGGGCTGCCTCGGGATGTGGTCGAGGTGATGCTTGCGCACCCGGATCAGGGGGTGCGGGCCGCCGTTGCCGCGAATCCGTATGTCGATGCCGAGCAGCGAGGGCGGCTGGTGCACGATCGGCGCAGGGTCGTGCTCGCCAATCTCTTCGGATTCCGGGCACATCCCGACGGCGAGCCGAAGCCGCTGCCGGACGCCGCCTATGAGGCGTTCTTCGCCGCGCGGCAATGGGCGAATGCGGCGCGCCAGGATCAACCGTACGACGAAATGACGCTGTTGGACGAGATGGGTCGTTGCCGGAGCATGCCGCATCGGTTGCGGCTGGGCCTCGCCCGGCATCCCCAGCCGGGGCTGCGCCGGTTCGCGGCACGGTTCGTGGGTGGGCTGTCGGCCGAGGATCGGGCCGCGCTCCTGGCCGACCCGGATCCGGACGTGCGTGCGGAGGCGCGGAAGGCTGCCGAGGACGACGTGTATGTCCACACCGAGATCGATTGGAATCCCGAGAACTGGGGGCACAGTTGGGTCTTCTCCGGTCGGCTCGTGGAACGGGGGACGATGGAGCGGGTGGTTCGAGGGGAGAATTGCCCCGATCACTACCGCAGCGCACTGGCCGGGAACCCGCACCTGCCGCCGGACCTGGTGGCCGTGCTGGCTCGGGACGAGGACCCGGACGTCCGGGACGCGGTCTCGCTCCGGCCGGAGCTGACGGAGGAGGAGCGGGCCGCGATCGACTATCGGGTGCCGGAGTTGACCGATCTCGATGAGGTCGCCTGGCATCCGTACCGGGCCGGGGCCCTCTCGGTCGCCGGCCACGCGCGGTCCGGGCACCCGGTTCTGCGGCGGTACGCGGCGTGTGCTCCCGGGGTGGCGGATCGGCTGCGGGATGTGCTGCTGGGTGATTCGGACCTGGGCGTACGGGTTCTGACGTGCCGTCATCAGGCCGGTGTGCCGGGCGGGGATCTGTTGCGCGCGTACCGGGAGTTCCGGGGTCGCAATCGGTGGCGGCTGACCTACCGGCCCGGGTTTCCCACGCATGGGCTCGCCCGGTTCGCGGATGACCCGGATCCGGCCATGCGCGAGTTGGTCGTGCTCGACCCGCAGGCGCCGGCCGCGGTGGTGGTCGGGCTGCTCGCCGATCCGGAGCGGTGTGTGCGGACCACGCTCGCGCGGCATCCGGCGGTGCCGGTGGATCGGCTGGTCGCGCTCTTGGACGACGCCGAACTCGGGCCGCACGCGGCGCGCAATCCGGCGCTGCCGGTCGAGGTGATGCACCGGATTTTGGACGTCGCCGGGGTGCCGCGCGAGGGGTGAAGTGGGCGCTGTGGCACGGCCGGTGAACCGTATGTCGATGCGACACGTGTGTGATCGACGGGCTGCTCAGAGGTCGTTTCGTGGTGTGACGAGAGGACTGTCACAACCGGCTGACTGCTCATCAGTTCCGGGCTAGAGTGCCGCGCGGGTACGCGTGCGCGCTTGAGCTCCGGAGCCGGTCCGGCCGGTAAGCCGTCGAGCGCCCCGGCTCGTCAGCCCATTTCCGATGGAGGAGGAACCGGTGAAGGGCGTTCTTTTCGATGGCAAGGAAGCCTCGGTCGTAGACGACCTCGAGGTGCGTGCACCCGGGGCCAACGAGGTCCTGGTGAAGATCGGCGCGGCCGGC
Source organism: Embleya sp. NPDC020886 (assembly GCF_044333915.1). Classification (NCBI taxonomy): domain Bacteria; kingdom Bacillati; phylum Actinomycetota; class Actinomycetes; order Kitasatosporales; family Streptomycetaceae; genus Embleya; species Embleya sp. NPDC020886. The sequence goes on from NZ_JBIRRX010000008.1 coordinate 329,427, forward strand.
CTGTGCCACAGCGACATCTCGGTGATCAACGGCACCATCCCCTTCCCGCCTCCGGTCGTGCTCGGGCACGAGGGCGCGGGCGTCGTGGAGGCCGTCGGCGAGCTGGTGACGCACGTCAAGCCCGGCGACCACGTGGCGCTGTCCACGCTGGCCTCGTGTGGCGCGTGCCGCGAGTGTGACCGCGGCCGGCCGACCATGTGTGCCAAGAGCTTCGGCCAGCTCAACCAGCCGTTCACCCGCGGCGGCAAGCCGGTCTACAACTTCGCGGGCCTGTCGGTCTTCGCGGAGAAGATCGTGGTCAAGGGCGTCCAGGCGGTCAAGATCCCCAAGGACATCCCGCTCGCGTCCGCCGCGCTGATCGGCTGCGGTGTGCTGACCGGCGTGGGTGCGGTGCTGAACCGGGCGAAGGTACAGCCCGGCGACACCGTCGCGGTGATCGGCACCGGCGGCATCGGCCTCAACGTGATCCAGGGCGCGAAGCTCGCGGGCGCGGTGCGGATCGTGGCCGTGGACGCGAACCCGGCCAAGGAGGCGGTGGCGCGCGAGTTCGGCGCGACCGACTTCGTCGACGCGCGCGCGGTCGAGGACTCGGTCAAGGCGGTCCAGGCCCTGGTGCCGGGCGGCGTGGACCACGCGTTCGAGTGCGTCGGGCACGTCAAGGTGATCCGCAACGCGATCGACATGCTCGGGCGGGCCGGCCAGGCGATCATCCTGGGCGTCGCGCCGTCGGACGCCGAGGCGGCCTTCCACGTGTCCTCGCTGTTCCTGGACAAGTCGATCATGGGCTGCCGATACGGCTCGTCGCGCCCGCAGTACGACATCGCGCGCTACGCCGACCTGTACCAAACGGGCGCTCTCAAGCTCGACGAACTGGTCACCCAGACCTACGCCTTGGACGACTTCCAGCACGCGGTCGAGGACGCCGAGGCGGGCAAGATCGCCCGAGGCGTCTTCGTCTTCTGAGCCCGAGTCCGGCCACGGCGCGCCTCGCGCTTCCAGAGGCGCGCCGTGTCGACACGTGCGACGCGGCCTTTGCCGCGTCGCGCGTGCGGCCGGCTGCGTGTGCCGAGGCTTGCCGGTGTGCGTGGGGCGCGGGTGAGCCCTGAGCGGGTGATCTCGGTCATCGGCGTGGTGTCGGGGTTGCCGCTGAAGAAGCGTATGCGTCCGCTCCCGTTCACGGTCGAGGCGAGGAGGCCGGCGGGCGGCCTGGTGAAGTCGGTGGTGACCGCGACCACGCGGCCGCCGGGCGCCAACAGGCGGCGGAAGTGGGGCTGTCGGGTGCCTACGGTGTCCAGGACCACGTCGAAGCGGCCCGGTTCGGACAGGGGTGTCGTGCGGTAGTCGAGTACCTCGTCCGAGACCAGGTCGCGGGCTTTCGACGAGGCCCTCGCCGACCCCGATCCCGGGCGGGGTCTGTACACGCTGCTGGAGAAGGTGTGCACCACGCAGGCGACCGATCGCGGGTTCGCCGCCGTGTTCGTGCACCGATTCCCCGAGGCTCTCGATCACGGTCGCGGCGTTGCCACGAACACGAACATGCCTGTGTCGAGGAGCGTTTGGCGTTGCCGGTTCGACGTGCTCGCGAGGGGGGACGGCTGCGCGCCGACTTCGAGCCGGCCGACATCCCCCTGCTGCTGCCGGCGCACAGTCGCCTTGCCGGACAACCACGGGACGCCGCCCTGGCCACCTCCCGTCGCCTGCTCGGCTACCTGTTCGAGGCTTTCCGGATGCAGCGACCCGGCCGTCCGCCGCCGCCCGCAGCGATGGACACGCGTGGGTTCCGCCTGCCGTCGGGTGGCTCGTAGGCGACCTGTCGCTTTCGGCGTGCCGCCGGAAGCGGTGCCCGGACCGTGCCACCTCCGTCGGCTCGGATCACCGTGGGCGAAAGCGCGTGCGATTGCCCGGATTTCGTTGCCCTCTGCAATCGAAGGGATACAATCGGCTCTTCGCACTGACCGGGGGGTGTGTGATGGCTGAACGGTTCTCGGTGGACTTCGGCTGGTTGGACGCGTTGATCGCCGCGTTCGACGGCTCGACCCGCGCCACGGACGCGGCGCTCGACGCACTGCACGAGACCGGACCGATCCGGACCGGGCACAAGGATCTCGACAGGGCATGTGACCACTTCAATGGCAAGTGGGAGAAGCGGGTCAAGGAGTTCCGGGGGGACATCGGCAAGTTCCGAGCCGTGGTGGAGACGTCCAAGTCCACGTACGGCGTGACCGAGCAACATGTGACCACCTCCATGGCTCGGCTCACCCCGAGCGCTCCGGCATCCACTCGGCCGGCCTCCGCGCCGCCGACGGTCGACTCCCCGCTCCACTCGGTGCTGGACCCCGACGGTTCGTCGGTGCCGACGGTGGTTCCGCCCACGGCTTCGGCGCCGAGCCGGATAGGGGAGGTGTTCGGATGAGCTCCGCCGCGAAGGAGTTTCCGGGGCTGCGCTTCGATCCGGCTCCGGGGCTGGTCCCGGCGCTCGGTGCGCTCGCCGAGAAGGTACGCCAGGCGGCCGGGCAACTGGGCAACGTGCGCGCCGAATTGGAGACGACGCTGCGTGATGCCGGGGCCTGGACCGGAGCGGCCGGCGGTTTGTGCCACGACGCCGTCCAGCACATCTATCCGGACGTCTGGATCATGCACGACGCCCTGTCCGGGGTCGAGCACACACTCGGCGAATGGTCGTTTCTCCTGGCGGAGTACCAGCGCTCCCGGACGGCCCTGGAGGCCCAGGCGGTGGCGGCCCGAGCCCGCGTGAAGCAGGCAAAGGCCGACCCGGCGGCGGACCTCGGGTTCACCGACATCGTCGGTCGATCGGATCGGGAGCGGGAAGACATCTTCAAACGCCACGACATCGCGAAGCAGGCGGTGAACCAGGCCGAGGACGAACTCGACCGGATCATCGAGGCCGCCGAGGGCCTGAAGAAGCAACACGACGCATCCGCAAGGACGTTCGCGAAGCAGATCAGAGACTTCGCCGATCACCTGCCGGACCGCAACACGATGACCCCGGCGGGCTCGTACCTCATTCCGCCCTACTTCACGAAGCCGCCGGTCAGCCGCGAAGACCTGGGCCCCAAGCGCGAGTTCAACGTGACCGCCCCCACCGCGAAGGACCAGGCGACACGCTTGGCCGCCATGGCCATGGTGGCCGGACAGGACGCGTACTTCGACAACGACCGCGCGGCGAGCTACATGAAGAACTGGCTCGAAGGCAACGGGCGGGATGTCCAGTTCAATGCAAGTGAATTCGTGAACGCCAATCCTGCGTTTCAGCAGAAGGTGAACGAAATTTTGAAGGCCAACGGCCCGGCGGGAAACTTTGATACCGGCTGGAAAAGCAATACGGTGGCCGACGACATGACGAAGGGCCCCGTCCCGCGCGAGTTGCTGGATTTTTATTACACCATGAACGGCTATCAATATCGGATAGTCGGATCGGATATCAAGATGGTTGATGGTCAGCCGGTCGGGCAGGTTCGGGTTGATATCTACAAACGATACAACTGGGGCAACCCGGAAGGCGGAGATCACCGAAGCAACATCGAAGGTGTCCCGCAGAACGACCTGGCTCGCCTCAATGAGACGGGATTAGCCCATGATTTCGACATCGTGGGCAGCACGACTTTCTACGCCGCTCCGGCTCCGGCCCCATGACCTCCCCCGGTTCCAGCAGCGTGGAAACGACAGGCGTTCGCAGGCTCTTCTTCCTGGTGGGCGCCTTCCTGGTCGGCATGCTGATTCTCGGTGGCTTGGCATTCGGGGCACTGCAGCTCTACCTTCGGCATCCGTGGGCGCCCTTTCATCGGGATTCTCGCGCCGATCCCGGGAGCAGCGAGATATCGCTCAAGGAATCCTTGAAGTTGACCGGAGTCACTCTCCCGGAAGGGACGGTCAATGTTCGGTACTATGTCAAGGGAAACGCGATGGGGACGCTGTTGAAGCTCTCGTATCAAATTCCTTGTAATTCTGTTCCGGCCATGATGGAGGCTGCGAAACTCACTGTCCCGGTGGCTGTGGACAGTACCGACAACAAGGTCCGTCGATTTGCGGAAAGTCACGGCTGGCGCCCGGAGTCGGGCCCTACGACCGCCGCTACCGATACGCAGGTATGGAACACGACGGCCATGGTGCAGACCCTCGCCTCCGGAAACTGTTCCGTGTATGTCGACGCATTCAACTGAAACGCGTTGTGCCCTGGCGGGCCGTGGATGGCCTTCGGGTGGGGCGTGATCGGCGGCGGCGTCGATCACGTGGAGCTACAGCAGGTGGTCGGCCTTGCCGGCTTTGATGTCGCGGATGAGGGTGCGGAGGGCGTCCAGGGTGTCGGTGACGTATTCGTGCTCGTGGCCGGCGACCGCGATGTAGCCGTTGCCGTCCGCGTCGGTGCCGAGGCGGAAGCAGTTGCCGGAGTCTTGGCAGAAGGGTTCGTCCCAGGTGATGTCGGACATGTGCTCTCCCTAGAGGTGCCGCATGAGCGAGTGGATCAAATCGCGGGTTCGAGGTTCCGTCAGTGCGATTCGTTCCATCTGGTCGAGTTGAAGGCTGAACTTGCGTAGTTGCGTGTTCGTGTGCAGGAAGTCGGCGACGCCGGTGCGATCCAGTTGGATCGTGTCCAGGCTCGGCACGCGGCCGTGGGCATAGAGGAAGGACTGTCCGGAGCCGGGGAATGCTCCGGCCGAGAACGGGATCGCTCGGACGACGACGTTTTCCCGGGCCGCCATCTCCAGGATGTGTGCCAACTGTCGGCGCAGAACGGCGCGGCCTCCGACCTCGATGCGGAGCGCCGCTTCATGGACTATGGCCGTGTAGGTGGGAGCGCCCGGTCGGTCGAGCGCGCGGTGGCGCTGGATGCGGTGCGAGACCCGGGCCTCGAACTCCTCTTCGGGCAGCGGCGGAATGGCCGCCTCGAAGAGGGCGCGGGCGAACGGCTCGGTCTGAAACGGCCCGGGGATGTGTGCCAGGGTGGTCATGCGCAGCCTTTGGGCGAACCACTCCAGTTCGGCAATGTCGAGGAACGTCGGTGGCAGGAAGTTGCGGAACTCTTCCCACCAGCCCTTTGTGCGTTCTGCGGCCATGCCGGCCAGGACGTCGACCAACTCCCGGTCCGTACAGTCGTAGTGGTAGGCCATCCGGCGCACCCGTTCCGGACTGACGCCGTGCCGTCCTGCCTCGGTGCTCGTGATCACCGTTCGATTGGTTGCCAGCACCGCTGCTGCTTGCTCTGTCGACAGGCCGGCGCCCTCGCGCAGCTTGCGAAGTTCGGCCCCCAACCGTTGCTGACGGGCAGTCGGGTTACTCCTCGGCGCCACATGCACCCCCTGCGTACATGTGGCTCAGTCTGCCGCGCGCTGGGATCACGGTCCAACGGCCTCCGAGGATTTGGTGGCACATGTGCTCCCAAAGCTCTACCGTGAGTGTTGCACCAGCCACGCAAAGCGATGCCGGAAGTGCACCGCGCAAGCATGCCCGCCTGTTTCGGGACGGGGTGTTCGCGCTCGGGGAGGTAGGCCACCGGCGCCGTGGGGTTGTGCCCAATTGCCCGCGTTGCCGAGGAGTTGACGCATGTTCGGACCTTCCTGTCCGGCCGAGAAACCCGTGCCTGCCGTTCCCGCCCTTCCGTGCCACTGGATCTTCCCCGCGCATCCCCGATCCGTCCGGCGGGCGCGGTATGCCGTGGCCGAGGCGCTGCCGTTCGATTGCCGGCCGCAACTTCGGGACGAACTGGTGTTGTTGACGTCGGAGCTCGTCACCAACGCCGTGCGACATGCGGTGGATGGGCAGGCCGGCGGCGATCCCTCGATCGAAGTCGCCTTCTGGACCGGCGACGGGCACCACTGGCTCGCCGTCTCCGACCCCGGAGCGGGGTGGCCCACGATCGCGGATCCCGGTCCGCAGACCTGTGGTGGTCGCGGATTGTTGTTGGTGAACGAAGTGGCCGCAGTGTGGGCGGTGATCCCGCGTCCGGGGTCCGGCAAGGCGGTGGTCGTGGGGCTCGGGCTCGTGCGTTGAGCGGTCGCGCGGCTCGATTTCCGCTTGTCGCCGCTGTCAGCCTGTCTGGACCCGGCCTCCGCGGGCATCCGCATCCGGTGTGCGCGGGGACGGGCCGGTGACCTCCCAGGCTGCTTCGACCATTCGGAAGGTCTCGTCCACCGCTGCCTCCGGGGTGGCCGCCTCGCGGGACAGTGAATAGGCGTCGATCACGAATCTGGCGATCGTGCGGCAGGCCGTTGCGGACCGGGACAGGTCCGGATCGGTGGCGATGGCGGTTGCCAGCGACTCCGCGTGGCGCAGCCGCATCGACTCCTCGTACTCCCGCAGTGCGGGGGAGGTGACGATCATGTGCCAGATCGGGGCGGTGCCCTCCGCCGTGCAATGTCGCACCAGGGCCAGGATCTCGCGGCGCAGGGCCGGAATCAGCGGCTCGTGCGGCTCCCGGTCGGTGACCGCCCGTACGAGGCGTTGTTCGAAGTCCTCGTCCTGCTCGAACACCAGGGCCTCTTTCGAGGCGAAGTGGGCGAAGAGCGTGGTGACGGCCACGTCGGCCTCGGCGGCCACCTCGCGGATGCCCACCGCGTCGTACCCGCGTTCCAGGAAAAGCCGCAGGGCGGTGTCGGCGATCTTCTGGCGGGTCGCGGCCTTCTTTCGCTCACGGCGGCCGGGCGGCGCGGGCACGGTCATGGGTTGACACTAGCAGATATGAAGCCGTAGCAGTTTCGAAAAGCTAACCGTTAGTGTTACGGTCGGCCGCATGAAGAAAGTGAGCTTCGCCGAGTTCGGCGGTCCGGATGTCCTGCAACTGATAGACGCCGAGGAGCCGCACGCGGGCCCCGGCCGGGTGCGCATCGCCGTGCGGGCGGCGGGAGTGAATCCCGTCGACTGGCGGGTGCGGGAAGGTCAGGTTCTGGGCGCCCATCCGACCGAGTTGCCTTCCGGGGTCGGGCTGGACGCCGCCGGGGTGGTGGACGAGGTCGGCGCGGGCGTCGAAGGGGTCGAGGTCGGGGACCACGTGTTCGGCGAAGGGGCGAGCACCTACGCCGAGTTCGCCGTGTTGTCGGCTTGGGCCCGGATGCCGGAGGGGCTGACGTTCGAAGAGGCGGCCGGGTACCCGTCGGTGGTGGAGACCGCGTTGCGCATCATCCGCGAGGTCGGCGTGGAACCGGGGGAGACGCTGTTGGTCAGCGGTGCGTCCGGGGGAGTCGGCTCGGCGGTGTTGCAGATCGCCCGCGACCGAGGCATCACGGTGATCGGCACGGGCGGGGCGGCGAACCAGGATTATCTGCGTGGCCTGGGCGCCCTCGCCACGACGTACGGCGAGGGCTGGGTCGAGCGGGTCCGTCGGCTCGGCCGGGTCGACGCGGCGCTCGATCTGGCCGGCACGGGCGTGATCCGCGAACTGGTCGAGCTGACCGGGGATCCGCAGAAGGTGATCTCCATCGCCGACCTCGACGCGCCCGAGGCCGGCGTGCGCTTCTCCGGCGTGGCCGGGAGCGTGCCGGACGCGCTTGCCGAGGCGGTCGAGCTCATCGCGCGGGGAAGGCTGCACATCCCGGTCGAGAAGTCGTACCCGCTCGCCGATGCCGCGGTGGCACACATCGACAGCCAGGCCGGTCACACGCGCGGACGCCGGGTCATCCTCGTCTGAGCCGTCGCACGGGCGCCCGAGGCCGTCGCCCGGGCGCCCGAACGGCTCCGGGCCGAAGGGGCCTGCGAGGGGCCGGAGTTGAACCTGCACCCGGCGCGGCCGGTGAGCACGTTCGACGCACGCCGAACCGGTGCCCTCGGCGGCGAGGCGCGAACTGGCGGATGTCGTCCCGGAGGACCTGCTCCGGGCGTATCACGCGAAGGGGCGGAACATCGCCGGGACCCACGGCCCCGGAGTCGGTGGGTGCCGGCGCCGGACTGCAACGGGCCGAGGTGCGCGCCCTGTTGCACGGCGCCGAGTACGCGAGCGAAGTACGAGCGGACGACGCGCGCTTCGCCGCATCGGCCATCACGAGCGCTCCGCCCCCGGTGATCGACGGCGGCCCCGACCCCGGGCGGCCGACCCCCGGAACACCTCCGAGCCCTGTTCGAGGCCGCACCCACTCCGTCGCGCCCGGCGGCCATCCGGCAAGCAGAGCCCGGAGCTTCGGCGTTGGGGATGGGCGGTCTTGTTCGGGGGTTTCGGGGGTTTTCGTATCACAGGTCCGCTGTGTGGGTGAGCATGGTGGTATGGCAGGCACCGGGCCGCCGGACTGGTGGCCGACAATCATCGTCATCGCCGTTGTGCTGGGACTGATCGAGCGCTTTCGGAAACTCGGACCCAACGAGTGCCGAACGTGTCGGGGGCGGGGTGGGTTCAACGAGCCGGGGTCCCAGATCATGGGGCGTCCGTCGACCTGGCATAAATGCCGGGATTGCGGAGGTACGGGGAAGATCCGCCGCTAGGGCGCGGTTTTCGCGCCGGGTCGGAGAGGTGGTCACATAGCGGTTTCATTCGGACGTTTCGCCGGCGGTCGGGTGCGAGGTCGAGCAGGGTTGCCCGATTCGCCAAGTCCCCTCGGAGAGACTGGGGTTGCCGATGTCTGGGGCCGGGCGGGAGCTTCGGGATGGGGATGATCGATGTGGTTCGGGTGTGACTCGAATCGATCGACGTGGGCTTCGGTGGGCGAATTCGACGGTGGTTCGGTCGGCCGTGGAAATTACGATAACAATTTCGATCAATCTTGCAGGCGGCAGGAATTCGTGGTTTATCCGCGTAACCAGTGCCTCTCCCATTCGGTTGATCGGATAGGTTCCGCGCGTCCTGGCGGCACCTCTAAACTCGCTCCGCTGCGGCCCCAGGTCCCACGGACCGCGGTCAGGTACCCGATCGGCGCCTCGGGCCACGCGCGGGGTGTCCGCTGGAGAGGAGCCCTACCGCCCCATGCCGACTCCGCACGACGAACCGCCCGCCGCTCGTCCCCCCGAGCCCAAGCCCGAGCCCGAGTCGGGTCCCGAGCCGGAGGGCGCGGAGGCTTCCGTCCCGGCCCCGCGCGCCCCGTACGTCGACGACCGCACCGGATATCTGGAAATGGAGCAGGACCCGAGATTCGGGGCGCTCAAGAAGCGCCAGCGGTCCTTCATCTTCCCGGTCACCGCCGCATTCCTCACGTGGTTCCTGCTCTACGTGGTGATGTCCGCCTACGCGCGCGACTTCATGGCCAAGGAACTGATGAACCACATCAACGTCGCACTCGTGTTCGGGCTTCTCCAGTTCGTCTCGACGTTCGTGATCGCCTGGGCGTATTCACGATTCGCGCGTACCCGACTCGACCCCGTGGCCACCGAACTGCGAGAGGAACTCGAAGCGTGAATCCTTCTCTCGAACTCGCCGCGGAGTCCAGCAACCGAGGCTGGACCTTCGCGATGTTCGCCGTGCTGGTCGTGGTGACCCTCGGCATCACCTTCTGGGCCGGTCGCAAGAACCGCACGGCGTCCGACTTCTACGCCGGTGGCCGATCGTTCTCCGCCCTCCAGAACGGCATGGCGATCGGCGGCGACTACATGTCGGCCGCGTCCTTCCTCGGCATCGCGGGCATCCTGGCGCTGTCCGGCTACGACGGATTCCTGTACTCCATCGGCTTCCTGGTCGCCTGGCTGGTGGCCCTGCTGCTGGTCGCCGAACCGATGCGCAACTCCGGCCGCTACACGATGGCCGACGTACTGGCGAACCGGATGCGCGAGCGCCCGGTCCGGATGGCCGCGAGCGTGTCCACGATCGTGGTGTCGATCTTCTACCTGCTGGCCCAGATGGTCGGCGCGGCCTCGGTCGTCTCGCTGCTGCTCGACGTCAAGAGCGACACCGCGCAGATCTCGGTCATCGCCGCGGTCGGCGCGCTGATGATCGTCTACGTCACCGTGGGCGGGATGAAGGGCACCTCCTGGGTGCAGATCGTCAAGGCCGGGCTGTTGATGGTCGGCGCGTTCGTGATGTGCGTGTGGGTGTTGGCCAAGTTCCACTTCAACATCGCCGACCTGCTCGGCACCGCGGCGAGCAAGTCCGGTTCGGGTGAGTCGTTCCTCCAGCCGGGGCTCAAGTACGGGGCCACGGACGGCTGGTCGAAGATCGACCTGATCTCGCTCGGGCTCGCGCTGGTGCTGGGTACGGCGGGCCTCCCGCACATCCTGGTGCGCTTCTACACCGTGCCCAACGCCCGCGTCGCGCGCAGGTCGGTGACCTGGGCGATCGGCATCATCGGTGTGTTCTACCTGATGACGCTGGTCCTGGGCTTCGGCGCGGCGGCGCTGATCGGCAGCAAGGAGATCAAGAAGGCCGACCCGACCGGCAACACCGCCGCGACCCGGCTCGCCGAGCATCTGGGCGGCGGCGCGGGCACCACCGGCGGCGCGCTGATGCTCGCCTTCATCGCCGCCGTGGCCTTCGCCACGATCCTGGCGGTGGTGGCCGGCCTCACCCTGGCCTCGTCCTCGTCGTTCGCGCACGACCTGTACGCGAACGTCTTCCGCAAGGGCCGCACCACCGACGCCGAGGAGGTCAAGGTCGCGCGGATCGCGGCGCTGGTGATCGGCACGGCGGCGATCGTCCTGTCGGTGTTCGCCCGCGAGTTGAACGTGGCGTTCCTGGTCGCGCTGGCGTTCGCCATCGCCGCCTCGGCCAACCTGCCGGCCATCGTGTTCTCGCTGTTCTGGAAGAACTTCAACACGCGCGGCGCGGTGTTCGGCATCTACGGCGGCCTGGTCACCTCGGTCCTGGTGGTCGCGCTGTCGCCGATCTGCTGGGGCGGGGCCAGCGAGACCAAGCCGGCGATCAAGCAGCTCACCGCCAAGCAGGCGGACGACTGCGGGGTCTCCAAGGACCGCAAGGACGTGGGCAACGCGACGGCGCTGTTCAGTTGTACGACCGCAGCGCCCATCCCGCTGGAGAACCCGGGGATCATCTCGATCCCGGTCGGCTTCGCGTGCGCCGCGATCGGCGCGGTGTCCGCGCGGCGGCGCCGCACCGACGACGACGACCGCAAGTTCGCCGAGCTGGAGGTCAGGGCGCTGACCGGAGCCGGCGCGCACTGAGCGAGCGGCTACCGAGCCGGCCCGCGGCGAGCGGGCGCGGCAGGCACCGATCCGGACCCGCGGCCTCGGCCCGGGTCCGGGTCGGTGTCACGCGTTGGCGCTGGGGTGGCCGAACCGGCCCTTGTAGAACAGCAGCGGGGCGCACTCCACCCGCGGCGCGTCCAGGGCCTGGACGCGGCCGATCACGATCTCGTGGTCGCCGCCGTCGATCACGCTCTCCAACGTGCAGTCGATCCAGGCGAGTACGTTGTCCAGCTTCGGCGAACCGGTCGGCGTCGCGCTGTGCGAGACGCCGGCGAACTTGTCCGCGCCGCTGACCGCGAAGCCGCGGCACAGCGTCTCCTGGTCCTCGGCGAGCACGTTCACGCAGAACCGGCCGCCCGGCCGGATCCGCGGCCACGTGGTGGACGTCTTCGCCACGAAGAAGGTCACCAGCGGCGGGTCCAGCGACAGCGACGCGAACGACTGGCAGGCGAAGCCCACCGGAGTGTCGCCGTCGAGCGCGGTGATCACCGTGACGCCGCTGGCGAAGTGACCGAGGACGTGCCGGAACGTGGCTGCCTCGACGATGCCTTCACCCTCGGGCAGGGCGATGGCCGCGGGGTCCGCAGGCTTCGTGCTCGCTGCGTCGATCTGGCCCATGGTGGACTTCCTCGCAGGTGTCTTGGGGCGTCGGGTCTGTGACGCTACGTCACCCGTTTTCCTTGCGTCAATCAAACGAGAGGGGGTCCTTCGTCACATCTGACTACTCGTCAGTTGTCTTGTGGCGCAAGGCACAACGCTCGAACGGGGGCCGAACGGCGAGCCGCGGGGACCCGCCGTCCGGCCACCTGCGGCTACCAGCCGTAGTACTCCGGCTTGCGGCGCTCCATCAGCGAGGCGACCCCCTCGTTCGCGTCCCGCGAGGTCATGTTCAGCTCGACGGTCTGCGCCTCCTCGTCGAAGGCGGTCACCCGGTCGCTCTCCAGCGAACGGTTGACCAGGCGCTTGGTGAACGCGTAGGCCCGGGTCGGCCCGTCGGCCAGCCGCTCGGCCCACTCCCTGGTCACCGCCTCCAGTTCGTCCGCGGCGACCACCTTGTTCACCACGCCGATCCGCAGGGCCTCGGCGGCGGGCAGGTCGTCGCCGAAGAACATCAACTCCTTGGCCTTCTGCGGGCCGACCAGGCGCGGCAGCAGGTACGCGCTGCCGCCGTCCGGCACCAGGCCGCGTCGGGTGAAGATCTGGATGAAGCGGGCGGTGTCGGCGGCGATCACCAGGTCGCACGCGAGCGCGAGGCTCATCCCGTAGCCGGCGGTGGTGCCGTTGATCGCCGCGATCACCGGCTTCTCGCAGTCCAGGACGGCGTTGGTCAGGCGCTGTACGCCGGTCTTCATCATCCGGGTCGCGTAGCCGGTCGGGCGGGCCGGGGGCTTGGGCGCGGCGTCGTCGTCCGGGGTCTCGGCGGCTGCGGCCAGGAGCGACTTGGTGCCGGGGGAACTGCGCAGGTCCATGCCGGTACAGAAATGCTTCCGGCCCGCGGCGGTGAGGACGACGGCGCGGACCGACTCGGTCGCGGACGCCTCGCCGAGAAGGTCGATCAGCAGCTCGCGTTGGGCCCAGGTGAGGGAGTTGCTGGCGGCGGGGCGGTTGAGAGTGATCCAGAGCACACCCCCGCTCACGCGGTGCAGCAGTTCCTGGTCGGTGTCGGTGGTCATGTGTGCGATGGCTCCTTGCCGGGGTTGGTTGGCCTCAAGCGCCGGCCGGGGTGGTTTTCGTCCGGCGTTGAGCGTTGTTCGAGTCGGGGTGGCCTCAAACGCCGGCCGGGCCCGGTTTCGGTCCGGCCGGCGTTTGAGGCCACCCCACGGCCCTCGGCCCTACCGGGCCACGGCGAGCGCGTCCAAGGCCACCGTGCCGCCGCCGCGGGGCATCACCATCAGCGGGTTGATGTCCAACTCGGCGAGTTCATCGCCCAGTTCGAGCGCCATGCGCTGTACCCGCATGACCACGTCGACGAGCGCGTCCAGGTCGGCGGGGGGCTGGCCGCGCATGCCCTGGAGGCACTTGAGGCCGCGGAGTTCGCCGAGCATGCGCTTGACCTCGTAGGCGCCGAACGGCGGCACCCCGATCGCGATGTCGTCGAAGACCTCGACGAAGATCCCGCCCAGACCGACCGAGACGGTCGGCCCGAACAGGTCGTCGTGCGAGATGCCGACCACCATCTCGACGCCGCGATCGACCTGCTGGCACACCAGGACGCCTTCGAGCCGACCGGCGCCTGCCTCCTTGGCCGCGTCGGTGATCTCGCGGTACGCGTCCCGCACCTGGCTCGCCGAGCGCAGGCCCAGCTTGACCAGACCCAGGTCGCTCTTGTGCGGCAGTTGCGGGCCGCACGCCTTCATCACCACGGGGTAGCCGATCAGCCCGGCCGCCCGCACCGCTGCGGCGGCCGAGGTGACCAGTTGCTCGCGCGGCACCCGGATCCCGTACGTGCGCAACAACTGCTTCGCCGAGTGCTCGGACAGCGGCTTGCCCGAGGACAGCAGCCGCTTGGCCTTGGCCGCGGCCGGCGACGCGAGCCGCGGGACGTCCTCGAACGGCGACGAGTACTGGGTGCGGAAGCGGTGGTAGTCGAAGTACGCCCGCAGCGCCCGCACACAGTTGCCGAACGTGCGGAAGACCACCACCTTGTTCGACTTGAGCAGGATCTCGCGATAGGCGCTCTCGTCGCCCACCGGCGAGCCCCAGACCACGCAGACCACCTTGTCGGTCGCCTCCGCCGCGTCCACCAGGTCCTGCGCGAGCCGGTCGCTCATCGGCGGGAACGCGCCGGTGATCGGACACACCAGCACCCCGATCGCGGGATCGGCCAGGATCGCGTCGATGATCTTGCGGCCCCGCTCGTCCCCGGCCGGGTGTCCGCCGTTGTCCACGGGGTTGGACACGGTCAGGTAGGGCGGTATCCAGGTGTGCAGCTTCTCCTGGGTGGACCGGTCGAGCGGCGGCACCGTCAGGCCCTCGGCGGCGGCGAGGTCGGCCATGTGCGCGCCGGTGCCGCCGGAGATCGAGTAGACGCAGACCCCCTGCGCGAGCGGGGTCCCGGTGCGCGCGAACAACTGGGACGTGTCGATCAGTTCGTCGAGGCCGTCGACCCGGGTGACCCCGTACTGGCGGAACACCGCCGACGCGGTGCGGTCGCCGCCGGTCAGCTTGCCGGTGTGCGACTGGGCCATCCGGGCCCCGGTCTCGGTCCGTCCCACCTTGACCACGACCACCGGTACGCCCTGCCGGGCCGCGTGGTCGGCCGCCAGCGCGAAGGTCCGGCCGTCCTTGAACCCCTCGACGTAGGCGGCGATCACGCCGACCTCCTCCTGATCGGAGAAGTGTCGGACGAAGTCCGCGATTTCCAGGTCCGCCTCGTTGCCGACCGGGGCCCAGTGGGACACCCGGATGCCGATCTCCTGGGCGGCGAAGACCGGACGGCCCTGGTGCCCGCTCTGGGTGATCAGCGCGATCGCGGGGCCTTCGAGGTCGGTGCGGAACTCCTCGAACGCGTTGAGGTTGGTGTTCGGCCCGAGCAGGCGCAACGAGCCGCCCGAGGTGAGCTGGGCGAGCCGGGCCTGGGCCTCGGCTCCGGCGGCCCCCGCCTCGGCGAAGCCGGCCGCGAACACGACCGCGAAACCGACGCCGGCGCCCGCGAGTTGCTCCAGTACCTCGGCCGGGTCGCCGACCAGGACGACGGCCAGGTCGACCGGCTCGGGGACCGCCGAGATGTCCGCGTGGCACGGTCGGCCGGCGATTCGCTCGTGTTTGGGGTTGACCGGGAACAACCGCGCGCCCACTCGATCGGCCCACGCGATCAGTTGCGCGGTGATCCGTGCGCCGGGTCGGCCCTCGGTGTCCGAGGCGCCGATCACGGCCACCGTGCGAGGTCGGAAGAAGCGGTCCAGGTCGGCGGGGCGGAGCGCGAGTGGTCGGCCGGTCACGTCGAGTTCGGCCGACGGATCCGCGTTCACGGTGACGCTGGTTCGAGTGTGCCCCGGGAAGTGGTGTCCTCTGCTGTCGTGAAGCATCATCGCGCCCGTCCCTTTTTCGATCTTTCGTCGCCGCCAGATCCGATCGACACTGGAATCGAGCTGACGGTTAGTCAGTTAGCTTGCTGATGGGACGTCAGGGCTGTCCACTGTCTCACCGGCCCGGTCCCGACGCATCTGTCCGATCACCTGGACATTTGCTGACTTGGTCAAACATGTTGGTGATATCTGCTGGTCATCGCGCGGTTACTAAATGTCCCCGAAGGACTTCTCGCGTTCGGTCAAGGATCTGCGGTCCACTTTGTCCATCCCGGTGAGCGGTAGCTCGGGCACGATCCGGATCGCCTCGGGAAGTTTGTGTGCGGACAACCGCGAGGCCGCGAACTCACGCAATGCGGCCAGTGACGGCTCGGATGCGGCACGTGACACCACGACCGCGACGCCGATCTCGCCCATCACCCGACTGGGTCGGGGGACGACCGCGACCGAGGCCACGTCGGGATGGTCGAGCAACACCGCCTCCACCTCCTGCGGATACACGTTGTATCCGCCGCGGATGTACATCTCCGTCATCCGCCCGGTGATCCGCAGGCAGCCGGCCTCGTCGATCCGGCCGAGGTCGCCGGTGTGCAGCCGACCGTCGCCGTCGAGGGCGGCGGCGTCGGCTTCGGGGTCGCGCCAGTAGCCCGCCATCACGGCGGGCGAGCGCAGGCAGATCTGCCCCTCCGCGCCGACCGGCAGGACGGTGCCGGTCCGCGGGTCGCGGATCTCCAGTTCGGTGCCCGGCCGGGGGCGGCCGACCGTGTGCAGCGCCTCCGAGTCGGGGGCGTCGAACGCGGTGAGCGTACCCAGCCCCCCGGACTCGGTGGACGAGTAGCGAATCGAGTAGCCCGCCCCGAAACGGGTCCGGGCCTCGTGCACGAGGGGGGCGGGGGACGGCCCGCCGCCGACGATGAGACCGCGTACGTGGGTGAGGTCGTAGCGGTCGAACTCCGGTCGGCCGAGCAGGAGGGAGACCTGCGCGGCCACGCCGCCGAGGTAGGGGATCTGCTCGCGGGCGACCAGGCGCAGTGCGTCCTGGGCCCGCCAGCGGCCGAGCAGGTGCAGGGTCGCGCCCATCTTGAGGTAGCCGGCCAGTTTGGTCATGAAGCCGACGTGCGGCAGGCCGGTGGCGACCAGTTGCGGGCCGCCCTCGCCCCAGCGGTCGCCGGTGTCCATCGCGGTGATGGCGGCGATCTGCCGGGACGTGAACAGGGCGCCCTTCGGGGTGCCGGTGGTGCCCGAGGTGAACACGACCGTCTCGGGCAGGTCCGGGTCCTGATCCCCGGTCACCGGTGGTGCGGGCGGAATCTCCTCGCGGCGGAGTTCGGCCCACACGTCCTGCGCGCCGGCGGCCGGCACACAGCGCAGGAGTTCGGGTCCGGCCGGGACGCCCTCGGCCAGTTCCTCGGTGGCCAGCACCAGATCCGGTGCGGCCCGGTCCAGGATCGCGGCGCGCTCGGTGGGGGTGTAGCGCGGTCCCACGCCGGTGGTGATCGCGCCGAGCCGGGCCAGGGCGGTGTAGGCGACCACGTACTCGAGCCCGGACGGGAGCACGAGGGCGACCAGGTCGCCGGGCCGGACACCGCGCCGGGCCAGCCCGGCGGCGACCTGGTCGGTCAGCGCGTCCAGCCCGCCGTAGGTGAACCCGCTTCCGCCGTGCACGAGGGCCCGCCGCTCGGGAAAGCGTCGGGCGGCCTCACGAAGCACCTGGGCGAGCACGGTCACAACGGGTCCCTTCGGCCTGCGCGCGAAGTATCGGCGTGGGGGTGGTGTATGCCACACAACACGACACGCCCGGGGTAAGGCGACGTTTCGGAGGTGTGACGAAAGCAATGTTCCAAGGGTATGACGGTGTGTCAGATACTGGTGCTCGCGGGCTGCCGGATCGTCAATGGGGCCGACCGGAACTCGGGCCGGGCAACCGTCCCGACCCGCACGACATGAGTGCCAAGGAGTTGCGGTACGTGGACGTCGAGTTCAGCGATGAGCAGCAGGAGATCCGCAGAGCACTCCGGGACGTGTTCGACAAGCACAGCGACTCGCCCGCCGTCCGGGCCGTGATGGCCACCGAGACGGGCTACGACGCCAAGGTGTGGCGGCGCGTGTGCGAACAGACCGGGCTGGCCGGTCTCGCGATTCCGGAGGAGTACGGCGGGGTCGGTTTCGGCTTCACCGAGTTGGTCGTGGCCCTGGAGGAGATGGGCCGCTCGCTTTTCCCCTCACCGTTCCTGGCGTCGTCGGTGCTGACGGCGTATGCGCTCGTGCACGCGGGCGACGAGGGCGCGCGGGCCGAGTACCTGCCGGGCATCGCGGCGGGTGAGACGCTCGGCGCGCTCGCGCTGGCCGAGCCGGGTCGCCGGGACGTGCGCGCGGTCGAGGCGACCGCGCGGGCCGACGGCGACGGGTGGCGCGTGGACGGCGTCAAGACGCACGTGATCGACGGCTTGATCGCGGATCTGATCGTGGTGGTGGCACGGGTCAATGGCGACCTCGCGCTGCTCGCCGTGGACAAGGACGCCGCCGGGCTGACCCGGACGGCGCTGCCGACGTTGGACCAGACCCGCAAGCAGGCCCGGCTGACCTTCGCGAACACCCCCGCCAGGCTGCTGGGTACGCCCGGCGCGGACGCGGCCGTGGAGCGGGTCCTGGCGCTCGCCGAGATCGCGGTGGCCGCGGAGGCGGTCGGCGGTGCGGCGCGCTGTCTGGAGTCGACCGTGGAGTACACCAAGGGGCGGGTGCAGTTCGGTCGGCCGATCGGTTCGTTCCAGGCGATCAAGCACCGCTGCGCGGACCTGTACGTCGAGGTCGAGACGGCGCGCTCCGCGCTGTACTACGCGGCCTGGGCGGCCACCGAGGCGGAGGCGGCCGGACTCGCGGCGCCCGGCGAACTGGCGGTGATGGCACCGCTGGCGATGACGACGGCGACCGCCGCGTACCGGCATGTCGCCGAGGAGATGATCCAACTGCACGGCGGGGTCGGCTTCACCTGGGAGTACGACTGCCACCTCTACCTGAAGCGGGCCATCACGTCCGCGCACCTGCTCGGTGATCGGGGCGCACAGCGCGAGCGGATCGCGGAGTTGGCGGGCATCTAGGGATCCAGTCGTGTCCTCGAACGCCGGACGGGCCGGTATCGGCCCGTCCGGCGTCTGCGCACACGCGTTGCTACCGGGTCGGGGGCTTCTTCCCCGTGACGCCCATGAACACCAGCGTGGACAGCGCCGGGCGGACGTCCTTCATCTTGATGTTCCAGGATTCGAAGCCCTTCTGGTGCCCGGCCACCGCCGCCAGCATCGCGACGAGGGTGCCCGCCATGGCGTTGGGCTGCACGTCGTCGCCGACCTTGCCCTTGGCCTGCATGTTCTCGATGGCCTCGGTGAGCGAACCGGTGACCGCCGTCAGAATCTTCTGGCGCACCTTGTAGAAGCGCTTGTCGCCCTCGGCCGAGGCCAGGTCGACGACGCGCAGGATCGGCTCGTAGTCCCGCCAGAACTCGAGGAATCCGTCGGCCAGGGCCTCGGCGGCGGCGAAGCCGCCCTTGCCGGACCAGTTCTGGTCCTCGGCGAGAGTCTTCAGCCGCTGGCCGTCCTTGGCCATGTCGTTCGCGATCTCCAGGATCGCACTCTCGACGTCCTGAAAGTACTGGTAGAAGGTGGCGGGAGAGGTGCCTGCCATACGGGCGACGTCGATGACCTTGACGTCCCGGTACGGAGACGTGTCGAGCATCTCGCGGAGGCAGTCGAGCAGCTTTTGCCGCGTCGCCTGTCCGCGTCGCCCGGCGACGCGGCCGTCGACGGTGCGAACTTGTCCTGTCATGCCGTCAGTTTACGGGCGCATGATCGGTCTCGCTGTCCGCCGCACGGAGGAAAGCGGGCATTTCCCCGCCACCGTGCATGAGCAGTTCCGCTCCGCTGACGTACCGTGACATCGGCGACGCGAGGAACAGACATACGTCCGCGACGTCGGAGGGGTCGGCCATCCGACCGAGCGGAATCGTGTCCGCCACCCGCTGCACGCCGGCCTCGTCCCCGTAGTGCAGGTGCGCCTGTTCGGTCCGGACCAGGCCCACGATCACGGAGTTGAGTCGGATTTTGGGCGCCCACTCGACGGCCAGCGAGCGGGTCAGCGAGTTCATCCCGGCCTTGGCCGCGCCGTAGGCCGCGGTGCCCGGCGAGGGGCGCACACCGCTCACGCTGGAGATGTTCACGATCACCCCGCCGGTTTCTTGACGGTGCATCAAGCGGTGGGCGGCCTGCGCGAAATACAGCGGACCGAGCAGGTTCAGCTCGATGATCGCCTTGGAGAACCGCGGCGACGCGGTGGCCGCGTCGGTCTGCGGCGCGCCGCCCGCGTTGTTCACCAGCACGTCCAGCCGACCGAAGCGTTCCTCGACGAACTCCACGGCGGCGAAAGCCGTGTCGGGGTCGCGCACGTCCGCGGGGGTGTACACGGCGGTGCGTCCGCCGGCGGCGGGCAGCGTCTCGGGCTCGCGGCGCGAACACACCACCACGTCGGCGCCGGCGGTCAGGAAACGCTCGCTGATGCCCCGTCCGATCCCCTTGCCGCCACCGGTGACGAGAACGACGCGTCCACTCATGTCGAGCGGGTTGGGGGAGGACGTCATGGCCTGCTCCTGACGGGCTGCGGTGTCGTGGGCGCCACGCTCGCTTCGTCTGGCGTGGGTCGCTCGGGGTCAACTATGGTGGCAGAAATCTGACGATCAGTCAGATCGGGTGGTGATGTGCCTCTCACGACCGGACGGCCGCGTCGGCCGCAGCCGCCGGTACCTGGGACGTCACCGGCCGATCCGACGCACGCGGCCGAATGGATCTGGTTGCCATGGCTATCCGTTACGAGGTGCGTGAGGGCATCGCCGAGGTGGTGCTGGACGCACCCCCCGTCAACGCGCTCACCGTCGCCGGCTGGTTCGAACTCGCGGACCGACTCCGCGAGGCGAGCCGCGACCCGCAGGTCCGGGCCGTGGTGCTCCGGGCCGAGGGCCGCGGCTTCAACGCCGGCGTGGACATCAAGGAAATGTCGAACACCGAGGGCTTCGACGCGCTGGTCGCGGCCAACAAGGGCTGCTTCGACGCGTTCGCCGCGGTGTACGACTGCGAGGTGCCGGTCATCGCGGCGGTGCACGGGTTCTGCGTGGGCGGCGGCATCGGTCTGGTCGGCAACGCGGACATCATCGTCGCGTCGCACGACGCGTTCTTCGGCCTGCCCGAGGTGGACCGCGGCGCGCTCGGCGCGGCCACCCACCTGGCCCGGCTGGTCCCGCAACACCGGATGCGACAGATGGTCTACACGTCGGAGAACGCCCCTGCGGCCGAACTCCACGCGTACGGCTCGATCTACAAGCTGGTGGACCGGGACAAGCTGGTCGAGACGGCGTTCGAGGTGGCTCGGGCCATCGCGGCGAAGAGCCCGACCGTCATCCGCGCCGCGAAGGCGTCGCTGAACGGCATCGACCCGGTCGACGTCAAGCGCTCGTACCGCTACGAGCAGGGCTTCACGTTCGAACTGAACCTGACCGGCGTGTCGGACGAACTGCGCGACGCCTTCACCGAGGGTCGCGACGCGGACACCTCGAAGTGACGCCGACCCCTCGACGTAGAGACGGAGCAACCATCCATGGCTGACAAGCGCATGACGCCCGATCAGGTCGTCGCACAACTCTCCGACGGGATGACCATCGGCATCGGCGGCTGGGGTTCGCGGCGCAAGCCGATGGCCCTGGTCCGGGCCATCCTGCGATCCGACCTCAAGAACCTGACCGTCGTCTCCTACGGTGGCCCCGACGTCGGGCTGCTGGCCCGGGCCGGCAAGGCGAGCAAGCTCGTCTACGCGTTCGTCTCGCTCGACTCGATCCCGCTGGAGCCCAACTTCCGCCACGTGCGCGAGAACGGCCTGGTCGAGGCGGTCGAGTACGACGAGGGCATGTTCCTCACCGGTCTGCGCGCCGCCGCCCAGCGGTTGCCGTTCCTGCCCACCCGCGCGGGCCTGGGATCGGACATCCTCAAGGTCTCGCCGCACCTGAAGACGATCGAATCGCCGTACGGCGACGAGACGTTGGTGGCGATGCCGGCGCTGAACCTGGACGCCGCGCTGATCCACGCCAACGTCGCCGACGAGCGGGGCAACGCCGCGCTGACCGGCCCGGACCAGTTCATGGACGACCTGTTCTGCCTCGCGGCCGAGAAGGCGTACGTCTCGGCCGAGCGGATCGTGCCGAGCGAGGAACTGCTCAAGGCGGCGGGCTGCGTGCACACGCTGACCGTGCACCGCTACATGACGCACGGCGTGGTCGAGGCGCCCAACGGCGCGCACTTCACCGAGTGTCCGCCGGAGTACGGCCGCGACGAGGCGTTCCAGAAGGCGTACGTCACCGCCGCCGCCGACCCCGAGGCGTGGGCCGCGTTCGAGCAGCGATTCCTCAAGGTCGAGAGCGAAGCGGCGTACCAGGCCGCCGTCGAGGAGTTCAAGAAGGAGACCGCCAAGTGAGCAGCGAGACCCTGACCGAGGCCACCCGGGCCGACGTGTGCGTCGCCGCCGTCGCGGACTGCTTCCGCGGCGACGGCGAGATCATCGGCAGCCCGATGGGTGCCGTGCCCACGATCGGCGCCCGGCTGGCCCGCGCGACGTTCGAGCCCGACCTGATGCTCTCCAACGGCGAGTCGTACTTCTTCGAGGGCGACGCCCGACTGGGCGCCAAGCCGGACGAGTTCGCCGTGGTCGGCTGGATCCCCTACCGCCAGGTGTTGGACGTGCTCGCCTCCGGGCGGCGGCACGTGATGATGGGCCCGGTGCAGATCGACGCGCACGGCAACGCCAACATCTCCGCGATCGGCGACTGGGCCAGGCCCAAGCGCCAGGTGCTCGGCTCGCGCGGCGGTCCGGGCAACACGATCAACCACACCACCAGCTACTGGATCCCCAAGCACTCGGCGCGCGTGCTCACGCCGAAGGTGGACATGGTCTCCTGCGTCGGCTACGACCGGGCCGCTGCGGTGGGCTCGGCCGGGCGCTTCCACGAGGTGCGCCGGGTCGTCACCAACCTGTGCGTGCTCGACTTCGAGACCGAGGCCAAGGTGATGCGGCTGCGTTCGCTGCACCCGGGCGTCACCGTCGAGGAGGTCGTCGAGGCGACCGGCTTCGAGCTGGTGATCCCGGCCGAGGTGCCCACCTCGCGGGTGCCCACGGACGAGGAACTGCGGATCGTGCGGGACGTGCTCGACCCGCGCGGCATGCGGCTGCGCGAGGTGCCGGCGTGAGCGCGGGTGCGGGCGGGCTGCACCCCGCGCTGAGCAACGGGTTCACCGAGAAGTTCGGCGTCCGGTATCCGATCGTGCAGACCGGCATGGGCTACGTGTCCTACCCCCGACTGGTCGCGGCCACCGCGGAGGCCGGCGGGCTGGGCATCCTGGCCTCGGCCACGATGACCTACGACGAACTGGTCGCGGCGATCGCGGCGGTCAAGAAGAGCACCACCAAGGCGTTCGCGGTCAACCTGCGCGCGGACGCGCCGGACGCGGCCGAGCGGATCGACCTGATGGGCCGCGAGGGCATCGGGGTCGCCTCGTTCGCGCAGGCGCCGAAGAAGGACCTGATCAAGCGCGCGCACGACCTGGGCATGCTGGTGGTGCCCTCGATCGGCGCCAAGCGGCACGCGCAGAAGGTCGCCGAGTGGGGCGTCGACGGCGTGATCGTGCAGGGCGGCGAGGGCGGCGGGCACACCGGCTCGATCCCGACCACGCTGCTGCTGCCGCAGGTGACCGACGTACTGCGGGGCAGCGACGTCACGGTGATCGCGGCCGGCGGCTTCTTCGACGGGCGCGGCCTGGTCGCCGCGCTGGCGTACGGCGCGGACGCGATCGCGATGGGCACCCGCTTCCTGCTCACCTCGGACAGCCCGGTGGGCCAGGCGGTCAAGGACGTCTACCTGGCCACCGACGTCAACGGCACGATCGTGTCCAAGGAGGTCGACGGCGTCCCGCACCGGGTGCTGGCCACCGACTTCGTCAAGCGGCTCGAACAGCGCTCGGCGATCGCCCGCTATCCGCGCTCGATCGCCAACGCGATGAGGTTCCGAAAGCTCAGCGGCAGCAAGCTCACCGACATGGCCCGCGAGGGCCTGGCGATGAAGAAGTCGCAGGGGCTGAGCTGGCCGCAGGTGCTGATGGCGGCCAACACCCCGATGTTGCTCAAGGCCGCGATGGTGGACGGCCGTCCGGACCTGGGCGTGATGGCCTCGGGCCAGGTGGTCGGCGTGATCGAGGACCTGCCCTCGTGCGCCGAACTGATCACCCGGATCACCGAGCAGGCCAGTGGCATCCTGCACGACCTGGAGTCCGCCCGGGTCTGACCCGCGCCGACCCCCGCCGCCGCGCGTGCGAACGCCGGCATCGCCCCCTCCGGGCGGTGCCGGCGTCGTGCGTGCCCGGGGTGCGAACGCACCCGCGGGGTGGGTCTGGACCCACCCCGGGTCGGGGGTTCGACGCAGTGTTCCGCGCGCGCCCCGCCGACAGACTCGAACTGTCAGCGGGACACGCAGTGGAACACGAGGGGACCTGACAATGACCAAGCAGCCGGCGACCGTTCGCGTCGCACGATGGAGCGCCACCCACCCGTGGCGGGCGATCACCATGTGGATCGCCTTCGTCGTCATCTGCCTGGTCGTCGGGGGCATGGTGGGCACCGAGAAGACCACGAGCGCGGACATGGGCACCGGCCAGTCCGGTCGGGCCGACGAGATCTCCCGGCGGTACGGCCTCGACGGCGCGGCGAGCGAGAACGTGCTGATCACCGCGAAGAGCGGCACGCTCGACCGGGCCGCGGCCGACCGGGTCGCCGGCGAGGTCACCGCCAAGCTGCGGGCGCTGCCCGAGGTCGCCGAGGTGGCCGCGCCGATCCCGGCCACGAACGGCCGGGCGCTGCTGGTCCCGTTCACCATGAAGGGATCCGCCGACAAGGCCCAGGACCACATCGACCCGTTGCTCAAGGCGACGGCGAGCGTGCAGAAGGCGCACCCCGAGCTGCGGGTCGAGGAGATCGGCGACGCGTCGATCGGCAAGGGCATCCAGGACCAGATCGGCAAGGACCTCGGGCAGGCCGAACTGTTCAGCCTGCCGGTCACCTTGATCATCCTGATGGTGGCGTTCGGCGCGATGATCGCCGCCGCGGTGCCGGTGCTGCTGGCCATCTCGGCGGTCGGTGCCTCGATCGGTCTGTACGGCCTGGCCTCCGCGGTCTTCCCGGACTCGGGCACCGTCTCCAGCGTGATCACCATGATGGGCATGGCGGTCGGCGTCGACTACTCGCTCTTCTACGTCAAGCGTGAGCGCGAGGAGCGGGCCAAGGGCCGCGACCGGATCGACGCGATCGAGATCGCCGCCGCCACCTCCGGGCACGCCGTGGTGGTCTCCGCGATCGCGGTGGCCGTCTCGATGGCCGGCATGTACATCGCCGACGACGCGATCTTCTCCAGCCTGGCCACCGGCGGCATCATCGTGGTCGCGGTCGCCATGATCGGGTCGCTCACCGTGCTGCCCGCGCTGCTGGCCAAGTTGGGCAAGCGGATCGACCGGCCGCGCATCCCGCTGCTGTGGCGCCTGACCGCCCGCGAGGACCGCGAGCCGCACGTGTGGAAGGCGCTGCTGCGTCCCGCGCTGAACCACCCGGGCACCACCCTGGCGGTGTCGGTGGTCGCGCTGGGCGCGCTGGCCCTGCCGGCCTTCGACATGAAGCTGCAGAACACCTCCAGCGACGACTTCCCGCGCTCGATGTCCACGATGCAGACCTACGACCGGATGACGGACGCCTACCCGAGCAAGCACAGCCCGTACAACCTGGTCGCGCTGGCTCCGGTCGGCAAGGAGAAGGAGACCCGCGCCGCGCTGGACCGGGCGGTCGCCCAGACCCGGAACAACCCGCTGTTCACCCAGGACCCGGTCGAGGTGTTGGTCTCCGAGGACGGGCGCGCGTTCAAGGTCGACGTGACCACGCCGCACATCTCCAGCTCGACGCAGGCCAAGGCGGCGCTGAAGCAACTGCGCGAGAGCGTGCTGCCGAACACCGTCGGCAAGGTGGCGGGCGCGGAGTTCGCGGTCTCCGGTGAGACGGCCGAGAACAAGGACTTCGCCGCCCACGTGCAGGACAAGCTGCCGCTGGTGATCGCCTTCGTGCTGCTGCTGACCTTCGTGATGATGTCGGTGACGTTCCGCTCGGTGGTCGTCGCGCTCACCGCGATCGGGATCAACCTGCTCTCCGCGCTGGCCGCCTTCGGCTTCCTGGTCGTGGTCTTCCAGCACACCTGGGCCGAGGGCATCCTGGACTTCCACTCCAGCGGCGCGATCATCTCCTGGCTGCCGCTGTTCCTGTTCGTGGTGCTGTTCGGCCTCTCGATGGACTACCACGTCTTCGTGGTCAGCCGGATCCGCGAGGCCGCCATGCAGGGCATGTCCACCAAGGCCGCGGTCGAGAAGGGCATCACCGGCTCGGCCGGCGTGATCACCAGCGCGGCGCTCGTGATGGTCTCGGTCTTCGTGGTCTTCGGCACGCTGAGCATGCTGGACATGAAGCAGATGGGCATCGGCCTGGCCGCCGCGGTCCTGATCGACGCGATCGTGGTCCGGATCGTGATCCTGCCCTCGCTGATGACCCTCCTGGGCAACGCCAACTGGTGGCCCAGCCGCATCCCCCGCATCCACGCCCCGCAACACGCCGCCCGGCAACACTCCACCGAGTACGAGCCGCACGTCTACCAGCGCCAACTCTGACCGAAGTCCCCCGAAACCCGCGGGGCGGGGGCCCCCCCCCGGGGCCCGCCCCCCCGGGGGGTGGGGGGGGGGCGGGGTGTGGGTTGGGCCCCGACAGCACAGGGGGGGGTTGAAGGGTGGGATTTGCTGGCCCGCCCCCACCACCAAGTGATGA
>NZ_JBIRRX010000008.1:355472-468453 GCF_044333915.1 Embleya sp. NPDC020886
CCCCCCGCCCCCCCGCCCCCCCCCCCGGGGGGGCCCCCCCCCCGGCCCCCCCCCCCCCCCCCGCCCCCCCGCCCCCCCCCCCGGGGGGGGCGCCCCCCCCCCGGGGGCCCCCGCCCCGCGGGCGTTTCGTCGGTCGCGTGCTTTGGGTGACGCCCCGTCAGCCCAGGCGTTCGATGATGGTGACGTTGGCCTGGCCGCCGCCCTCGCACATGGTCTGCAGGCCGTAGCGGCCTCCTGTGCGCTCCAGGTGGTGGAGCAGGGTGGTCATCAGCCGGGCGCCGGTGGCGCCGAGCGGGTGGCCCAGGGCGATCGCGCCGCCGTTGGGGTTGACCTTCTCGTGCGGGGCCTTGAGGTCCTTCATCCAGGACAGTACGACCGGCGCGAAGGCCTCGTTGATCTCGACCGCGTCGATGTCGTCGATGCCCAGGCCGGACTTGGCGAACGCGTACTCGGTGGCCGGGATCGGCGCGGAGAGCATCTCGATCGGGGACGCGCCGCGCACGCTCATGTGGTGGATCCGGGCGCGCGGGGTCAGACCGTACTGCTTCAGCGCGCGCTCCGAGACGATCAGCAGCGCCGCCGCCCCGTCGGAGATCTGCGAGGCGACGGCGGCGGTCATCCGGCCGCCCTCCATCAGCACCTTCAGCTCGGCCATCTTCGCCGGCGTGGTGCCCCGGCGCGGCGGCTCGTCGACCGAGACCACGGTGCCGTCCACGTCGATCGGCGCGATCTCCTTCTCGAACCACCCGTTGTCGATCGCGTGCAGGGCGCGCTCGTGCGACGCGAGCGCGAAGCGCTCCATCTCCTCGCGGGAGATGTCCCAGCGCTTCGCGATCAGCTCGGCGCCGTAGAACTGGTCGACCGGCTCGTAGCCGTAGCGCGCCACCCAGCCCTTGGAGCCGGAGAACGGGTCGCTGAAGCCGAGCGGCACGGCGGAGGTCATCGCCGATCCGATCGGGATCTGGTTCATGTTCTGCACGCCGCCGGCCACGACCACGTCCTGCGTGCCGGACATCACGCCCTGCGCCGCGAAGTGGATCGCCTGCTGCGAGGAGCCGCACTGGCGGTCGATGGTGACCCCGGGCACCGCCTCGCTGTAGCCGGCGGCCAGCCACGCGGTGCGGGCGATGTCGCCGGCCAGCGGGCCGATGGTGTCCACGGCGCCGAAGACCACGTCCTCGACCACGTCGGGGTCGATCCCGCTGCGCTCGACCAGGGCCTTGATCGCATGGGCCCCCAGGTCGGCCGGGTGCACCCCGGCCAGGCTGCCCTTCTTGCGGCCGACCGGCGTGCGTACCGCGTCGACGATGTATGCCTCGGCCACTGGGGCCCCCTTTGGTCCTCGATTGTTCGACCGACGATTTCGCCGCCCGCGTGTCCGATCGCACGCCGTTTACGGTGTCGCCACACCGCGTGCAACAGCTAACCTGACGACCCGTCAGTTATGCTACCCGTGTCCGACCGGGTTTCGACCTGTGTGTCCTCGGTCTCACACCCGTCGAGGGAGTCGCCCAGTGGATCTCGAATTCACCGAGCAGGAGCAGGAGTTCCGCCGGGAGGTGCGCGCGTGGCTGGCCGCCAACGTGCCCGCCGAGCCACTGCCGTCGATGGACACGCGGGAGGGCTTCACCGCCCACCAGGCGTGGGAGCGCAAGCTCTTCGACGCGCGCTGGGCGGTCGTCTCCTGGCCCAGGGAATACGGCGGCCGGGAGGCCGGCCTGACCGAATGGCTGATCTTCGAGGAGGAGTACTACCGCGCGGGCGCCCCGGGCCGGGTCAGCCAGAACGGCATCTTCCTGTTCGCGCCGACCGTCTTCGAATTCGGCAGCAAGGAGCAGCAGGACCGCTACCTGCCGAAGATGGCCTCCGGCGAGGAGATCTGGGTCCAGGGCTGGTCCGAGCCGGAGGCCGGTTCCGACCTGGCCAACGTGCGCTCGCGCGCCGACCGCGACGACGAGCGCGGCGGGTGGCTGCTGAACGGGCAGAAGATCTGGAGCTCGCGCGGCACCTACGGCCATCGCCTGTTCGGCCTGTTCCGCACCGACCCCGAGGCGCAGCGACACCGCGGCCTGACCTACTTCATGGTCGACCTGGCCGCCGCCGGCGTGACCGTGCGGCCGATCCCGCAGCTCGACGGGGAGCCGGGCTTCGCCGAGGTCTTCCTGGACGACGTCTTCGTACCGGACGCCGACGTGCTCGGCGGGGTGAACGAGGGCTGGAAGATCATGATCGCCACCACCGGCAGCGAGCGCGGGCTCAACCTGCGCAGCCCCGGCCGCTTCGTGGCGCCCGCGAACAAGCTGATCGACCTGTACAAGCAGGACCCGCGCCCGGCCGAGCGGGACGCGGTGGTGCGCGCCTGGATGGACGCCGAGGCGTACCGGCTGTTCACCTTCGGCACCGTCACCAAGCTCCAGGCGGGCGGCGCGATCGGCGCGGACTCCTCGATCAACAAGGTCTTCTGGTCCGAGATGGACGTCGAGCTGCACGCGACCGCGCTGCGCCTGCTCGGCGAGGCGGGCGAGCTGGACGACGGCGACGGCGGCTGGCTGGACGGCTTCCTGTTCGCGCTCGGCGGGCCGATCTACGCCGGTACCAACGAGATCCAGCGCAACACGATCGCCGAACGCATCCTCGGCCTGCCCCGAGCGAAGTAGAAGGATTCCGACGATGCGCCTCGCATACACCGAAGACCAGGAACTGTTCCGCGACACGGTCCGCGACTTCCTCGCCGACCGGTGCACCGGCACCGACGTACGCGCCGCATGGGCCGCCGACAGCGCGATCTCCGCGCGCTGGGCCGACCTCGCCAAGGTCGGCGTGACCGGCATCGTGGTCCCCGAGGAGCACGACGGCCTGGGCATGGGCGACGAGGAATTGGCCGCCGTGCTGGTCGAGACCGGCTACGCCGCGTTGCCCGAACCGCTGCTCGAATCGGCGGTCGCGGTCGGCCTGCTCGCCGAGTTCGCGGCCGACGCCGGTTGGTTGGCCGCGATCGCGGCCGGCCGGGCCACCGCGTCCGTGCTGCTGCCCGGCCGGCGGCTCGCGGTCGAGGCCGCCGCCGCCGACGTGCTGGTGATCGGGCTGGACAACGGCGAACTGCACGTGACCGAGCCGAGCGCCTGCGAGCTGACCGCCCAACGTTCCGTCGACCGCAGTCGCAAGCTCTACACCGTCGGTTTCCAGCCGACGCCCAAGACCCTGGTGGCCTCCGACGCCCGGCGGGCGCTGGCCCGCGCGGCCAACCGCGGCGCGCTCGGCGCGGCGGCGCAACTGCTGGGCCTGACCCGGCGGATGCTCGACATGACGGTCGACTACGCCAAGCAGCGGGTCCAGCGCGGCGTGCAGATCGGCACCCACCAGTCGGTCCAGCACCACCTGGCCAACGTGCTGATCAAACTGGAATTCGCCCGGCCGGTGGTGCTGCGCGCGGCCTACTCGCTCGCCCGCGACCTGCCCTCGGCGGACCGCGACGTGTCGATGGCGAAGATCTACGCGGGCGAGGCGGCCGACCTCGCGGCCCGCAACTGCCTCCAGGTACACGGCGCGATCGGCTACACCGAGGAGCACGACCTCCAGCTCTTCATGAAGCGGGCCTGGGCCCTGGGCACAGCGTGGGGCGACGCGGGCGAACACCGCGACCGAGTCGCCACCGACCTGCTGGGCGACGCCCCGGCCCCCACGACGCCTTCGTACTGACCCCCGGCCCCCGAGACCCGGGCGACGCAACAGGGCGGCCGTCGTCCGCCGGACCCCCGACCCACGTCTTTGCGCGGGTCGGGGGTTTTGGCCGTCCGCGTCGGCGCGGGCCCGGCACGGCACCGGGGCCGGCCCCGGAGCAGCCCGGGCTTTCCACATAGATGGTGACTTCGGCCAGGCCGAAGCTCAAGATGCTGAACGAGCCACGCGACCCCGGGTGCATGCCCTTGGCGAGAGGAAGTACTTGCAGGGTCGCATTGGGACGTTCCGCCTCAGCGGCCAGGTGGGCGGCCTGCGCTCGCATGACGTCGGCGCCACCCACCGGGCGTAGTAGGACCGTCTCGTCGATGATGGCCCAGAGTTCCAAGCAGTCGGAACCATCGAGACGCGCCTGTCGCTTCTTGCGAATCGCCATCAGGGCATCGATCTCGCTTGTCCGTTTCGACCGCCCATGAGACAGGACGGCGCGCATGTAGTCCTCGGTCTGGAGGAGGCCGGGAACCCAGCCGAGCTCCCACGATTGCAACCGGCGGGCGTCATTCTCCAGCCCGACGTACACGCCGAGCCCGGCCGGTAGGACCTGGTCGTACTCCGGCTGTTCCCACCAACCTTCCTCGGTCGCTTTCCGGAGAGCCCCCAAGAGGTGCGCGCGTTCCTGTTCGTCGGTGACGCCGTACTGGTCGAGCATTGCCCGGAGTTCGATTACCCGCGCGAGGCCCATGCCGTTCTCGATCCGGCTGACCTTGGAGCGCGAGCAGTCAAGCTCCGCCGCGACGTCTTCGAGCCGTAGGCCGGAAATATCCCGAAGCCGCTTGAGTTCGGCTCCTAGAACCCTTCGCTGACCGGCAACCCGGCGGCCGTGTCGACGATGGCGTCGTCGATGCCGTCCAGGACGATGGGCATCTCGTTCCGGGGCTCGACGGTGGTGGGGTCGAAGTAGTAGAGGATCTCGACGTCGTCCTGGGCGATGGTGAACTCGGCGGCGGAGCCGAAGCCGGCCGGGTCGGCGCCGATGTCGTCGACAAGCTGCCGTTCGGCGGGGGTCAGGCGCACCTGCTCGGCGGCGACGCGGTCGAGCAGGTGCGGCCCGGCGACGGAGGGCCCCGAGTCGGCCAACCCGACCCACAGGGCCGCCTCGGCGTCGTCACTCAACCGCCCGGAAAGCCGCCGAAGCAACAGGATCACCGCGTCCCGGACACCGAGCACGGCCTGCACACGCAGCTTGTCCTTGTAGTAGTCCCGATGGAAATCGGAGTATTTGGCATAGATCGCTCCGGTCCCGTTGGCGTACTCGGCGGCCTGCAAGGGACCGACCTCGGTGGGGTCCTCGTCGAGTGAATAGCGAATACCGAACTCGTTGGTCCAGGCGCTTTCTTCCCGAGCGCGTGCGCGCACGAGCGGGTGAAATCCGCCTGCGGCGGGCGCCGAGGGGTCAGGGCGATCCGGCACGGCAGTTTCACTCCGTTCGATGACGATCCGGTGCGTTGGGGGCGGGCGTGGCCCCGACCCGGGTATGCGGGGCGGGGCCGGGCTCTCGGCGCGGTCAGCGCACTCGGAAGTCCTTGCCGCGGTTTTGGAACAGGCCGGCTTGTTCGGACCAGTCGAGGTTGCCCAGTTCGATCATGTGGGGGGCCATGCTCAGGGCCTGGGACCGGGTGAGGTCGCGGGCGGCCCAGATCGAGCGCACCGAACCCTGGACGCCGTGCGGGGGGTAGGAGGCGATGGTTTCGGCGGCCCACCGGGCGGTGTCGAGCAAGTCGGCCGCCGGCACCACCTGGGACACCAATCCCGTCTCGTAGGCGCGCTTGGCGCTCATCCGCTCGGCGTTGCCCAGCAGGGTGAGCCGCATGACCTCGCCGAGCGGCATGCGCTGCGCGAGGTGCATCGACTCGAAGCCGGACACCATGCCGTACGTGGTGTGCGGGTCGAAGAAGGTCGCCTCCTCCGCCGCGATCACGAACTCGCACTCGCCCAGCAGGTAGAACGCGCCGCCGCAGGCCATCCCGTTCACCGCGACGATGACCGGCTTCCACAGGTCGGAGAACTTCGGTCCCACCTTGAGCATCGGGTCGTCCATCATGTACGGCGACGACGGCTGCGGGATGTCCACACCCCGATCGATGCCGGTACAGAACGCCTTGTCGCCGGCGCCGGTGAGCACCACACACCGCACATCGTCGTCGTGCCGCAGCTCACGCCAGAGCGAGTGCAGTTCGTCGATCATGGTGATGTCGAACGCGTTGTGCCGGTTCGGGCGGTTCAACGTCACCCACGCGACGCCGTTCTCCTGCTCGTAGCCCAGCGTCTCGAACTTGCGCATGCCTCAACCCTCAATCATCGGTGACCACCGTGTCGCGGTGGTCTGCGTCTCGATCCCCGTGCTGCCGCTTCCCACGCCGCCATGATCTGACGTACCGTCAGGTTCAATCAACCTCTGGCCTCTCCGGGAGCGATCATGCAAGGGGACCTTGAGTGGGGGAGCATTCCTGCTCTCGTCGACAGCGCGGCGGACCGCTTCGGTGACCGTGAGGCCGTGGTGGACGGCAATGTACGGGTCGGCTACGTCGAACTGCGGGACCGCGTCCGGCGTGCCGCCGGTGCCGTCATCGCGGCCGGCGTGCGCAAGGGCGACCGGGTGGGCATCTGGGCGCCGAACTCGCTGGACTGGATCGTGTCCGCGCTCGGCGCGCTGACCGCGGGTGCGGTCGTGGTGCCGATGAACACCCGGTACAAGGGTGCCGAGGCCAAGTACGTGCTGGCCAAGACGCACGCCAAGCTGTTGTTCGTCTCGGGCACGTTCCTCGGCTCGTCCTATGTCGGCATGCTGCGCCAGGCGGCCGGCGGGGCGGCGGAGGGCCGGGCGTTCGCGGACCTGCCCGAGCTGGAACGGGTGGTCGTGCTGGCCGACACCGCGCCGGACGACTGCGTCGGGTGGGCGGACTTCCTGGCCGGCGGCGATCGGATCGGCGCCGCCGAGGTGGACGCCCGCAAGGCGAGCGTCACCCCCGACGACATCGGCGACATCATCTTCACCTCCGGAACCACCGGGCAGCCCAAGGGCGTGATGACCACCCAGGCGCAGACGTTGCGCGTGTTCGACACGTGGGCGTCGGTGGTCGGGGTCGTCGAGGGCGACAAGTACCTGATCGTCAGCCCGTTCTTCCACACCTTCGGGTACAAGGCCGGGATCATCGCGAGCCTGATCAAGGGCGCCACGATGATTCCGCAGGCGGTCTTCGACTCGGACGCCACGATGGCGGTGATCCAGCAGGAGAAGGTCACCGTGCTGCCCGGCGCGCCGACGATCTACACCTCGCTCCTGGACGCGGTGGCGCGCGAGGGGGCCGGCAAGTACGACCTGTCCACGCTGCGGCTCGCGGTCACCGGCGCGGCGGCGGTGCCGTTGTCCCTGGTCACCCGGATGGCGGAGGAGCTGGGCTTCGACTCGGTGCTCACCGCGTACGGGCTGACCGAGTCGTGCGGTACGGCCACCATGTGCCGGCAGGGCGACTCGGCCGAGGTGATCTCGTCCACCTCGGGGCGGGCCATTCCCGGCGTCGAGGTGATCACCGCGGACGCGGACGGCAAGCCGACGCCGGTCGGCGAGTCCGGCGAGGTGTGGGTGCGTGGTTACAACGTGATGAAGGGCTACTTCGCGGACCCGGAGGAGACCGCCAAGGCGATCGACGCCGAGGGCTGGCTGCACACGGGCGACGTGGGTGTGCTGGACGAGCGGGGCAACCTGCGGATCACCGACCGGATCAAGGACATGTTCATCGTCGGCGGCTTCAACGCCTACCCGGCGGAGATCGAGTCGGTACTTGCGGGGCACCCGGCGATCTCGGAGGCCGCGGTGGTCGGTGTGCCGGACGCGCGGATGGGCGAGGTGGGCAAGGCGTACCTGCTGTTGCGGCCGGGGGCGGAGGTCACGGCCGAGGAGGTCATCGCGTTCTGCCGGCAGGAGATGGCGAACTACAAGGTGCCTCGGGCGGTGGAGTTCGTCAGCGAGTTGCCGCGGAATCCGGGCGGGAAGGTGCTGAAGTTCGAGCTTCGGGCGAGGGCTGCGGAGGAGGCGGCGCGTCGCTGACGCGGGGCCGGGGTTGGCCTCATGCGCCGGCCGGGCTGGTTCGCCTCAAACGCCGGCGGGGCTGTTTGGCCTCAAACGCCGGCCGGGCTGGATTGGTTCGGCCGGCGTTTGGGGGGTTGGGTCGGCTGGGGTGGACTCGAAGGTGGGGCGGGTGTTACTTGCCCTCGAAGTGGGCCGGTTTGCGGGCCGCTTTGGCTGCGTAGCCGGCTGTCGAGTCTTCGGAGACCAGGGTCAGGGCTGCGGACATTGCGGTCAGGCCCAGGGCCGTGTCGAGGTTGGCGTCGGCGAAGGTGTCGATGCTGCGTTTGATGCCCTGGACGGCCAGGGGGGCGTTGGCGGCGATTTCCTCGGCCAGGGCGCGGGCGGCGCGGTCCAGGTCGGCCACGGGCACCACCTCCTGGACCAGGTTCAGGCGCTCGGCCAGGGCCGCGTCGATCCGGCGGCCGGTCAACGACAGCAGCTTGGCCCAGCCCGCGCCCGCCTCCCGGGCGATCCGGATGTCGCCGCCCGCGTCCACCGCGACGCCGATCTGCGCCTCGGGCAGCGCGAACCTTGCGTCGTCGGCCGCGATCCGGATGTCCGCCATCAACGCGAGCTCGAAGCCGAAGCCCAGGCAGTATCCCTGGACGGCGGCGACCACGGGCTGCGGCAGCCGGGCGAAGGTGCGAAAGCGCTCGTGTACCCAGCGCAGGCCCTCGTAGTAGTTGCGGGTGCGTTCGGCGCCGGAGCGGCCGGTGATCGCGCCGCCGGGCGCGGTGACGTCGATGCCCGCGCAGAACGCGCGCCCCTCGGCCCGCAACAGCACCACCCGGACCCGCTCGTCGAAGCGGATCCGGTCGGCCATGATGCCCAATTGCCGGGTGGCCTCCCAGCTCCACGCGTTCAACTTGTCCGGTCGACACAGCGTCAGCACCGCGATTCCGGTGGCCTCCTCGACCTCCAGTCGCATCCGCACCTCGGCCTCGTCGATGCTTGGGTCGGTGGTGTTGATCACGGTCCGGTTCCTCCAGGAGCGGTACTTCGGCCTTGTCTGACGACCCGTTAGATCGGAGTATGTGACACGCGTTCGCCACAGTCCAACGATCCCCCTCGATCCCTCGGAGGCACTTCCATGGCCGCGATCCTGCCCCCGGGCACCCTGCACGTCGGCATGCAGCTGCCCATCCAGTCGCAGAGCAAGCTGTACGCGGAGGCATGGGAGGAGACCTCGGGACCGGACGAACTGGCCGCGATCGCGCAAGCCTGCGACCGGGCCGGCTTCGCCTACATCGCGGTCTGCGACCACACCGCGATCCCGCGCAGCCACGCCGGCGCGATGGGCACCGAGTGGTGGGACACGATGACCACCCTCGGCTGGCTCGCGGGCATCACCGAGCGGATCCGACTGATCAGTCACGTGTCGGTTCTCGCCTACCGGCACCCGATGATGTCGGCCAAGGCGTTCGCGACGCTGGACCGGATCTCCAAGGGCCGGGCGATCGTCGGCGCGGGCGCGGGACACGTCGAGGCCGAGTTCGAGATGCTCGGGGTGGACTTCAAGACCCGGGGCAAGGCGCTCAACGAGGCGTTGGAACTGCT
This sequence comes from Embleya sp. NPDC020886, assembly GCF_044333915.1. Classification (NCBI taxonomy): domain Bacteria; kingdom Bacillati; phylum Actinomycetota; class Actinomycetes; order Kitasatosporales; family Streptomycetaceae; genus Embleya; species Embleya sp. NPDC020886. The sequence continues at coordinate 364,837 of NZ_JBIRRX010000008.1, forward strand.
CGACCTCGCACTGCGGGACGAATACGTGACCTTCGCGGGCGAGCGCTGGCAGGTGCAGGACATGGGCGCGCTGCCGCGTCCGGTGCAGACCCCCCGTCCGCCGATCTGGATCGGCGGCTCGGCGGGCGCGGCGCTCAAGCGGGTGGCCAGGTACGGCGACGGCTGGCTGCCGCAGGGCAGCCCGCGCGCGACCTACCCCGACCAGCTCGCCGAGCTGCGCCGCTACCAGGAGGAGGTCGGCCGCGCCGACGAGCGGCTGGACATCGGCGCGATCACCGAGCTGCTCTACGTCGGCGAGGCCGGCTGGGACGTCGGCGCCAACACCCTCACCGGCAGCCCGGAGAAGCTGGCCGAGTCGCTGCGCTGGTACGGCGAGCAGGGCGCGAACCAGATCCAGGTCCGCTTCCGCAGCCGCGACCTGGCCGAACTGCTCGACCAGATCGCCCTGTTCGCCGCCGAGGTGGCCCCGAACCTGTCCTGACCGCAACGCTCACCCCGGCCTGCGCACCCCGGACCGCCCGCACCCCGGGCCTGCGGGGCTCGCGGCACCCGGATCCGCACACGACGCGCCACGCGCCGACACGCACTGCCCCCCGCGCGCCCCGCGCCCGACCGCACGACGCTCTGACGCTTCATCAGTCTCCGTTCCGAGAAGGGAAGTTCGCATGGGCAAGCTGGACGGCAGGGTGGTCCTGATCACCGGCGCGGCACGTGGCCAGGGAGTCGTGGAGGCCCGCCTGTTCGCGGCCGAGGGGGCGCGGGTCGTCCTCGCCGACATCCTGGACGAGGCGGGCGAGGCGGCGGCGAAGGAGATCGGCGACGCGGCCCGCTACGTGCACTTGGACGTGTCGAACGAGGACGACTGGCAGCGCGCGGTACACACCGCCGTCGACGCCTTCGGCAGCCTCGACGGTCTGGTCAACAACGCCGGGATCCTGGCCTTCGACCCGATCGAGGAGATGTCCCGGGCGGCATACCTGCGGATCGTCGAGGTGAACCAGCTCGGCACGTTCCTGGGCATGAAGACCGCACTGCCCGCGCTCCGCGCGGCGGGTGGCCCGGGAACCATCGTGAACATCGCGTCCTACGCGGGCCTGGCCGGCATGGAGGGCCTGGTCGCGTACGCCTCCACCAAGGGCGCGGTGCTCGCGATGACCCGCGTGGCCGCCCTGGAGGCCGGACCGGGGATCCGGGTGAACGCGATCTGCCCGGGCGGCGTCCGGACGCCGATGACCAACCCGGCCGACATCGACGGCCTGACCGCACCGACCCCGGCGCCGGGCGAGCCGGACCCGGTGAGCGAGGTCTTCGGCGGCATACCTCTGGCCCGAATCGGCGAGCCGGACGAGATCGCCACCGCCGCCCTGTTCCTGACGAGCGCCGACAGCTCGTACATGACCGGCACCCACATCGTCGTCGACGGCGGCTGGATGGCCGGCGTGAAGCTCTTCTGAAAGCGGCCGCCAAGCGCTCGGCGCCGGTTCGGGTCAGGGCCCGACGCTTCGGTGAAGTCGTGGAGCAGGTCATCCCGGAACGAGGATGCGTCGTCGGCAAACGGGGCCGGGTCGAGCGCGGCAAGGTAGGCCCGTAATTCCTTGCCGGCTTCGGTCCGGCCGGGTTCCTCGGTGGAGCGTCGATCGTCGGTTTCCACGACGCGCAGGAGGAATTCGGCGAAGGCGGCGAGGTCGGTGTCGACGATGCCGGGGTTTTCGTCGTCGTTGTACACGCGGCCGGTGACGGGACCGTGAGTTCTCGCCCGACACTATCCAGATGGAGCCGCGCCAGAAGCTCGGTCGGGGGAGCGTCGACCGGGACGCGAGCCCTACCCCGGATCAGGGTCCGCCGTATGGCGTCGGCGTCCGCATCGCCCGCTCGTGCGGCTGCGGCAAGTGCGGCATCCATCGCGTCCGACCGAGCCGACAGCAACAAGAGCGCGTCGTCGCGAAGAGCTGCGGGAAGGCCGGCGTCGGCCGCAAGGGCGGGTAGCGCCGAGATCCAGCCGGTGCTTCGAGTCGGGGTGGTCGGTCGTGAGGCGGCGGGGTCGTTTGCCGCGTCGACGCCACCCCTCGATATGCCCGTACGGCATAACTCGGGTGAGCCCCGTCTCATCCCGTGTCGACCCCTGGCGACCTGGTACATCTGACGTACCATCAGTTTCGTGGGTGGGCGGGGTCGGGTATGCGCAGGCATGCGACGGCTGCGTTCGCGGGCAACACCGAGGGCAGAAGGAGCTTCGCCATGCTGGATCACGTCATCACCGGAGCCACCGTCGTCGACGGGACGGGCGCGCCGTCCTTCCTGGGTGACGTGGGCATCAGGGACGGACGGATCGTCGCGGTCACCCCCGCCGGCGGCATAACCGAAGAGGCCGCGAGCACCGAGAACGCCGAGGGGCTGATCCTGGCTCCCGGGTTCGTCGACCCGCACACCCACTACGACGCCCAACTGCACTGGGACCCGTACGCCACGCCCTCGGTCAACCACGGCGTGACCACGATCATCGGCGGCAACTGCGGCTTCACGCTCGCGCCGCTCAAGGCCGAGGACGCCGACTACACCCGGCGGATGATGGCCAAGGTCGAGGGCATGGCGCTGCCCGCGCTGGAGAACGGCGTGGACTGGAGCTGGGAGACGTTCGCCCAGTACCTGGACAAGCTGGAGGGCCGGATCGCGGTGAACGCCGGCTTCATGGCCGGGCACTGCGCGATCCGCCGCTACGTGATGGGCGCCGACTCGGTCGGCAAGGAGGCCACGCCCGAGCAGGTCGCGGCGATGGTGACCGAACTGGGCAAGGCGATGGACGCCGGCGCGCTCGGCTTCTCCACCGGCCAGTCCAACCACACCGACGGCGACGGGAACCCGGTGCCGTCGCGGGCCGCGACGCCGGCCGAGATCCTGGCGCTGTGCGAGGAGGTCGGCAAGCACGAGGGCACCCAGTTGGAGGTCATCGTCGCCGGCTGTCTGGACCAGTTCTCCGACGAGGAGATCGACCTGCTGGTCAAGATGACCACCACGGCCGGCCGGCCGATGAACTGGAACGTGCTCACGGTCGACGCCGCGGCGCCCGATCGTGCGCCGCGGCAGATCTACGCGTCGGAGAAGGCCAAGGAGGCGGGCGGTCGGATCGTGATCCTGACCATGCCGGTCCTGGTCCCGATGAACATGTCGTTCCTGAACTACTGCGCGCTCAACCTGATGCCGGGCTGGGGCCCGATCCTGTCGCTGCCGGTCCCCGAGCGGATCGCGAAGCTGCGCGACCCCGAGGTGCGCGCGGAGATGCTGCGCAACGCGGACAGCCCCGAGGCGGGCGTGTTCCGTCGGCTCGCGGACTTCGGCCGCTACGTCATCGGCGACACCTACTCCGAGGCGAACGAGGGCCTGTCCGGCCGCATCGTCGCGGACATCGCCAAGGAGCGCGGCCAGGACGACTTCTGGACGCTCCTCGAGATCTGCATCAACGACGACCTGCGCACGATCCTGTGGCCGATGCCGACCGACAACGACCAGGCGTCGTGGGACCTGCGCCAGCAGGTCTGGGACAACGAGCACGTGATCCTGGGCGGCTCCGACGCCGGCGCACACCTGGACCGGATGTGCGGTGCGACCTACACCACCCGCTTCCTCGGCGACATGCTCCGCGGCCGCAAGCTGGTCTCCCTGGAGCGCGCCGTGCAGATGCTCACCACCGAGCCCGCCGAGCTGTTCGGCCTGGTCGACCGCGGCCGGATCGCCGAGGGCTTCCACGCCGACCTGGTCCTGTTCGACCCGGCCACCGTCGGCTCCGGCCCGGCGCGGCTGATGCACGACATGCCCGGTGACAGCGCCCGCCTGACGAGCGAGTCCACCGGCGTGGTCAGCGTCCGGGTCAACGGCGTGGAGACCATCCGCGACGGACGGACCACGGGCGCCGCCAACGGCACGCTGCTGCGCTCCGGCAAGGACACGGTCACCGTCTCGGTCTGACCCACCACGAGACTCGGCGGCGTACGGGGGTCCTCCCGTACGCCGCCGCCCCATGTCCGGCACGGTCCCGGTCCGGCCCGAACGCTCCGACGGCCGGGTCGGTCCGAGGTCACCCGAATGGGACGGCCGCGATTCAGCGCCCGTGTGTCTCGAAGCGGCGTACCGCCAAGGGGACGAAGATCGCCAGGAGCGCCGCCGACCAGATCAGCGTGGCCGCCACCGGGTGCCGCAGGGGCAGGGCCGCGTCCGCCGTCGGGCCGGCCGGGTTGCCGAAGAGGTCGCGGCAGGCGGCCACCAGGGCACTGATCGGGTTCCACTCGGCGATCACGCGCAGCCAGGTGGGCATTCCCTCGGTGGGTACGAAGGCGTTGGTGACCATCGCGATCGGCAGGGTCAGGACGCCGAGTTGGCCGGCCACGTCCTCGCGGCCGGCGAGCAGGCCGAGGTGGATGCCGACCCAGGTCAGCACGAAGCGGAACAGCACCAGCAGCGCGAAGGCGGTGAGCGCGTCGGCGGCGCCGTCGCGGATCCGCCAGCCGACCACGAGGCCCAACGCGGAGACGGCGATCAGTACGAGCACGCCGACCACCGCGTCGGCCACCGCCTGGCCCAGCAACAGGGCCGGCCGGGACACCGGCATCGAGCGCAGCCGGTCGGTGACGCCCAGCCCGACATCACGCGCGGAACCGACCATCGTCGGCATCACCGAGTTCACCGCCACCAGGGCGAGCAGACCGGGCATCAGGTATTCCCGATAGTTGCCGCCGGGCACATCCATCGCGCTGCCGAAGACGTAGCCGAAGACCAGGACGAGCAGGGCGGGCGTGGCCAGACTCACGATGATCAGGCCGGGCGAGTGGCGGTAGTAGAGCAGGATCCGGGTGGCCAGGGTCGTGGTGTCGGACAGCGCGTGACGAGGACGCATCAGGCGGCCTTTCCGGGGACGGGGGTGTCGGCGGCGGCTTTGCCGGTCAGGGTCAGGAACACGTCGTCCAGGCTCGGCGCGCGCAGCGACACGTCCACGACGGTCACGCCGGCCGCGTCGAGTTCGCGCACCAGATGCGGCATGGACACGCCCGCGCCGGGCCGGGTGGTCGCCCGGATCCGCAGCTCGTCGCGGTCGAAGTGCGGCTCGCCGGTGCCGAGCCGTCCGAGCACCACGGCGGCGTGCTCCAGGTCGGCCGGGTGCAGGACGGCGACCTCGACCCGGGTGCCGATGTCGGCCTTGAGCCGCTCGGGAGTGCCGGAGGCGATCACCCGGCCCTGGTCGACCACCGCGACGGCGTCCGCCAAGTGGTCGGCCTCGTCCAGGTATTGCGTGGTCAACAGCACGGTGGTGCCCCGCGCCGCGAGGTCCCGGATCACCCGCCAGATGTCGTTGCGGCTGCGTGGATCCAGCCCCGTGGTCGGTTCGTCCAGGAACAACACGGGTGGCGTGGTGATCAGGCTGGTGACCAGGTCGAGCCGGCGCCGCATGCCGCCGGAATAGGTACGCACCAGGCGGTCCGCCGCGTCGGCCAGGTCGAAGCGGGCGAGCAGTTCGTCCGCGCGGCGGTTGGCCTCGCGGGTGCCGAGGCGGTGGAAGCGGCCGAAGAGGCGAAGGTTCTCCCGACCGGTCACGCCCTCCTCCAGGGCGGCGTGCTGACCGGCCAGGCCGATCACCCGGCGGACCCGGTCCGCGTCCCGTACGACGTCCAGGCCGGCCACGCGCGCGGCCCCGGCATCCGGCACGACCAGCGTTGCGAACACCCGTACCGCGGTGGTCTTGCCCGCCCCGTTGGGGCCCAGGAGACCGCATACCGTCCCGGGAGCGACGGCCAGGTCCAGGCCGCGCAGGGCGGCCGTTCGGCCGAACGTCTTGTGCAGCCCCTCGGCCACCAGGCTCATGGATTCCATGTCGACTCCCTACTAGGTACGCCGTACGTAGAAGCGTTCGAGCGCCACCCTACTACGTACCGTGTACGTAACTAAGATGAGGGCGAGGTGATCTTCGGTGGCAGCCGCCAAACCCACATCCGCCGCGGGCAAGCGCGGTTCCACCGGCGTACCCGAGCTGATCTGGCTCCGCCCCGAACGCACCGGCCGCGGTCCCACCCCCGCACACAGCCGCGAGGCGATCGCGGCTGCGGCCATCGCGCTCGCGGACGCGGAGGGGATCGGCGCCGTCGCGATGCGCCGGGTGGCCGCCGCCCTCGGCGCCGGGACGATGTCGCTGTACAACTACGTGCCGAAGAAGGAACACCTCTTCGATCTGATGCTGGATGCGATCGTCGGCGAGTATCGAATCCCCGACCGACCCTCGGGGGACCCGCGCACCGACCTCGCGCTGCTTGGCCACGAGCAACTGGCGGTCTCCCGCCGGCATCCGTGGATGGTCGAAATCCTGGTCAAGCGCCCGTCGTTCGGCCCCAACGCGCTCCGCGTGATCGAGTTCTTCCTGGCCGCCCTCGCGCCCACCGAACTGACCGGCCCGGAGAAGATGGAGGCGCTGTCCCTGCTCAACGGCTTCGTCGCCCAATTCGCCCAGTGGGAACAGGCGAATGCCGCCCCCGCCGGCGGAGAGACCTGGCAGGCCGACCTGATCGGCTACCTGCACGGCGTCGCGACGAGCGGCGGCTACCCGCACCTGGCCGCGGCGATGGCCGGCGGCGGCGCGCCCGTCGACCCGGACGTGGCGTTCGTCCGGTCCCTGGACCGGCTGCTGTCCGTCCTGCTCGGGACGGCCTGACCGGACACCTCACGTGGGGAGCGGGCCGTGCTGCCGGGGGGCGACGCCGGAGCCCGGCAACGGGGGCATCGCGTCCCGCATCCGGTGCGGTCGCCGAGGGTGCCGGTCGGCCGTCGGCGAGGGTCGACCGGCTCGGGTCGACGCGGCGTCCCCGGCAGTGACGTGCGACACGAGTCGCAATGGCCTCGATCGTGCGCGCCTACGCTTGGTCCGTTCGGGGGGCGACGTCGCGTCGGCTCCCGTTTGTCGGTTGGGTCGGCGCGTACGAGGTGCGGTCGGCCCGCCGATCCGGCCCGAGCAACAGCGACGACAGCGAGGTGTCGCATGACCCCGACCCCCAACGAGGGACGTCCCACCGAGAGTTCGATGCGGCGTGCGCTGCGGCGAGCCCGAGACGGGGTCATGCTCGACGTCTCGGAAGCAGCCGTGCTCCTGCACGCGCGGGACGCGGACCTGGAGGACCTGAGCCGATCCGCCGCACGCGTGCGCGACGCCGGGTTGGCGGCCGTCGGGCGTGCCGGGGTGATCACCTACAGCCGAAAAGTGTTCATCCCGCTGACCCGGCTGTGTCGCGACCGCTGCAACTACTGCACCTTCGTCACCGTGCCCGGCAAGCTTCGGCGCGAGGGCCACGGGATGTTCCTCAGCCCGGACGAGGTGCTCGAGATCGCCCGCGACGGCGCCGCGCTCGGTTGCAAGGAAGCCCTGTTCACGCTCGGCGACCGGCCCGAGGACCGCTGGCCCGAGGCCCGCGAGTGGCTGGACGCGCACGGGTACGACGACACGCTCGCGTACGTGCGGGCGATGTCCATCCGGGTCCTGGAGGAGACCGGTCTGCTGCCGCACCTCAACCCCGGGGTGCTGTCCTGGACCGACTTCCAGCGGCTCAAGCCGGTCAGCGCGTCGATGGGGATGATGCTGGAGACCACCGCGACCCGGCTGTGGTCCGAGCCCGGCGGCCCGCACCACGGCTCGCCGGACAAGGAACCGGCCGTGCGGCTGCGGGTGCTGGAGGACGCCGGGCGCTCGAACGTCCCGTTCACCACCGGCCTGCTGATCGGCATCGGCGAGAACATGACCGAGCGGGCCGAGTCGATCTTCGCGATGCGCAAGGTCGCCCGGCAGTACGGCTCGATCCAGGAAGTCATCGTGCAGAACTTCCGGGCCAAGCCGGACACCGCGATGCGCTCGACGCCGGACGCCGACCTGATCGAGTTGGCCGCCGCGATCGCCGTGACCCGGATCGTGCTCGGGCCGCAGATGCGAGTGCAGGCGCCGCCGAACCTGATCGGCGAGGAGTACGCGCTGATGATCGCGGCCGGCATCGACGACTGGGGCGGCGTGTCACCGCTGACCCCCGACCACGTCAACCCCGAACTCGCTTGGCCGCAGGTCGAGTTCCTGGCGGCCCGGACCGCCGAGGCGGGCTTCACGCTGCGCGAGCGGCTCAACGTCTACCCCGAGGTGATCCAGCGCGGCGAACCGTGGCTGGACCCGCGGGTGTTGCCGCACGTGCGGGCGTTGGCCGAGCCGGAGACCGGGCTGGCGATCGAGGGCAAGTGCCCCGAGGGGCTGCCCTGGCAGGAGCCCGAGGACATCTTCGCGGCCGCGAGCGGGCGCACCGACCTGCACGTGACGATCGACACGGTCGGCCGCACCGGCGACCGCCGGGACGACTTCGACAACGTGTACGGGGACTGGGAGTCGCTGCGCGAACAGGTCGCCGACAGCGCCACGGGATCGGTGGTCCGGCTCGACTCGGAGGTCAAGGCGGCCCTGGCCCGGGCCGCCGCCGACCCGACCCGGCTGACCGACGACCAGGCCCTCGCCCTGTTCCACTGCGACGGCGTCGCGATGGACGAACTGGCCCGGATCGCGGACGACTTGCGCCGTTCGGTGAACGGCGACGAGATCACCTACATCGTCAACCGGAACATCAACTTCACCAACGTCTGCTACACCGGCTGCCGCTTCTGCGCGTTCGCCCAGCGGCGCACCGACGCGGACGCGTACACCCTCTCCCTGGACCAGGTGGGCGAGCGGGCCGAGCAGGCGTGGGCGGTCGGCGCGACCGAGGTGTGCATGCAGGGCGGCATCCACCCGGACCTGCCCGGCACCGCGTACTTCGACATCGCGCGCGAGGTCAAGAAGCGCGTCCCGGACATGCACGTGCACGCGTTCTCGCCGATGGAGGTGGTCAACGGCGCGACCCGGACCGGGATGTCCATCCGCGACTGGCTGACCGCCGCCAAGGAGGCGGGCCTGGACACCATCCCCGGCACCGCCGCCGAGATCCTCGACGACGACGTGCGCTGGATCCTGACCAAGGGCAAACTGCCCGCCGCGACCTGGGTCGAGGTGGTCAGTACCGCACACGAGCTGGGCATCCGCAGCTCCTCGACGATGATGTACGGCCACGTGGACACGCCCTCGCACTGGCTGGGCCACCTGCGCCTGCTCGGCCGGATCCAGGACGAGACGGGCGGCTTCACCGAGTTCGTCACGCTGCCGTTCGTGCACACCAACGCGCCGGTCTACCTGGCCGGCATCGCCCGCCCGGGGCCGACCCTGCGGGACAACCGGGCCGTGCACGCGATGGCCCGGATCCTGCTGCACGGCAAGATCGACAACATCCAGACGAGCTGGGTCAAGCTCGGCGTCGAGGGCACCAACCTGATGCTCGAAGGCGGCGCGAACGACATGGGCGGCACGCTCATGGAGGAGACCATCTCCCGGATGGCGGGCGCCGACAACGGCTCCAAGAAGTCGATCGCCGAACTGGAGGCGATGGCCGCCTCGCTCGGCCGGCGCGCCCGGCAGCGCACCACCACCTACGGCGAGGTGAGTGCCGAGCGCCAGGAGGTGGCCCGTCGACACGACGCCGAGGTGGAGAAGATCATGCTGCCGATCCTGAGCAACTGAGCACACGCACCCCCCGGGGGCGACCCGTCGCCCCCGGGGTCCGTACGATGCCGCACGCCGTCGGACGCGTGTACGACCCCTGGACGACCGGCCGCCGGTACGCTGCGGTGGGGTGTCGGGGGAGGGGAGCACACACATGGCCGCACTCTGGTCCAGAGACCGGTTGCAGGACTTTCGGGCCCGGGTACGGGGGTGCCTGGTCGCGGGGGCGATCGGTGACGCGCTCGGCGCGGGCATCGAGTTCCTCAGTCTCGCGGAGATCCGCGCACAACACGGAGCCGACGGCGTCGCGGGTTACGTGACGGCGTATCACCGGCACGGCGCGATCACCGACGACACGCAGATGACGTTGTTCACGGTGGAGGGCCTGATCCGCGCGCACGTGCGGCGCGACACCGGGGCCTGGCATCCGCCGACCGACCTGCACGGCGCGTATCTGCGCTGGAAGGCGACCCAGAGCGAGTGGGGTCCGGACGAGCGCAAGGACGAGGGCTGGCTGGTCCGCGAGGAGTGGCTGTACAGCTCGCGCGCGCCCGGGTCCGCCTGTCTGCGCGGCCTGGAGGACGAGAGCGTGATGGGCACGCTGGAGCGGCCCAAGAACCCCGAATCCAAAGGCTGCGGGGCGGTGATGCGCTCGGCGCCGTTCGGCCTGCTGGTCGGCTGGCGACCCGAGCTGGTCTTCCAACTCGCGGTGGAATGCGCGGTCCTGACGCACGGTCACCCCACCGGCTACCTCTCGGCGGGCGCGTTCGCGGTGATCGTGCACGCGGTGATGCAGGGCGCGCCGCTGGAGGAGGGCGTGCGGGTGGCGCTGGATCTGGTCAAGGCCCGTCCCGAGCACGCCGAGACGGCGAGCGCGATCGAGGCGGCGCTGGCCGCGGTGCGCGCCGGTGTGCCGTCGGCGGAGCGGGTCGAGGCGCTGGGCCAGGGCTGGACGGCCGAGGAGGCGCTGTCGATCGGGCTGTACTGCGCGCTGGTGGCGCCGGACATGCGCACCGGACTGCTGCTCGCGGTCAACCACGGCGGCGACAGCGACTCGACCGGGTCGATCTGCGGCAACCTGCTGGGCGCGATGCACGGCGACACCGTGCTGCCCGCCGACCTGGTCGCCGAGTTGGAGGGCCGCGGCGCCATCCTGGAGTTGGCCGACGACTTCGCGATGGAGATGACGCAGGGCACCACGCTGCACGGGCCGGACGCCGGCGAGACCTTCTGGGCCAAGCGCTACCCACCCAACTGAGGCCCCGCCGCCCCGACTTCGAGGCGGCGGGTCCGGGCGACGGCCGGGCGATCAGGGCCGGCGGTGGTCCACCCACGTGCCGCCGGCCATCACCGCGCGCACCCGCAGCGCGTCGTCGAGCACCACCAGGTCGGCCCGCTTGCCCGGCTCCAGGGTGCCGACCCGATCGGCGATGCCCAGCGCCCGGGCGGGCGTCGCGGACAACGAACGCACCACGTCGACGATCGGCAGGCCGCCCGCGACGCTGTTGCGCAGCGCCCCGTCCAGGGTGAGCGTGCTGCCCGCGATCGAGTCGCCGTCGGCCAGCCGGGCCACGCCGTCGACCACGTCCACGGTCATCACGCCCAGCGGATACACGCCGTCCGGCATGCCGGCGGCGCCCATCGCGTCGGTGATGAAGGCGACCCGGTCCGGGCCCGCGCTCGCGTACGCCAGGTTGACCACGCTGGAGTGCAGGTGCACGCCGTCGTTGATCAACTCGACCACCGCGTCGCTGTCCTGGAGCAGCGCGGTGACCGGTCCCGGCTCGCGGTGGTGCACGCTGCGCATCGCGTTGAACAGGTGGGTGGCCACGCTCGCGCCCGCGGCCAGCGCCGCGCGCGTCTCGCGGTGGGTGCCGTCGGTGTGCCCCACCGCCGCGATCACCCCCTCGTCGGCCAGTCGACGCACCAACTCGACGCCGCCGGGCAGTTCGGGAGCCAGGGTGACCATCCGGATCGCGCCGCTGCCCGCCTTCAGCAGCGCGGTGACCTCGTCCCGGTCCGGCGACCGCAACTGGGTCGGATCGTGCGCGCCGCAGCGGGCCGCGCTCAGGTACGGGCCCTCCAGGTGCAGCCCGGCCAACCGGCCGTCGTGCACGAGCGGGGAGAGCGCGGAGACGATGGCCAGCAACTCCGCCGGGGAGGCGGTGACCAGACTCGCGACCGTGGTCGTGGTGCCGTGCGAGCGATGGAATTCGGCCACTCGCAGCGCCTCGTCGGGATCGCCGGAGGTGTACGAACCACCACCGCCGCCGTGCACGTGCATGTCCACGAAGCCGGGCACGATCCAACCGCCCCCGACGTCGACCACCGCCTCGGGGCCATCCGGAAGTCCCGGACCCGCAAAGGCGATCCGATCACCCACCACGCCCACCGAAGCGCCTTCGACCACCCCGGAGGGCAGCACCACTCGCGCATTGCCGAGCACCGTCACCCGCGCACCTCCAAGGTGTCCCACGCGATCAGGCCGGCGCCGCGGCAACCGGCCTCGTCCCCGAGCGCCGCGGTCACCAGCGGCGGCACGTGTTGGACCACGGCGCGCTCGGCGAGCAACGTCCGCAAGGGGTTGAACAGTTGTTCCCCGGCGAGCGAGAGCCCGCCGCCGATCACCAGCAACTTCGGGTCGTACAGGGCGAGTCCGGTGAGCAGACCGTCCGCGAACGCGGACAGGCCCTGGCCCCACACGGCCGCCGCGACGGTGTCCCCGGCCGCCACCCGGGCGACCACCTGGGCCGCGCTCAGCGGCGGGTCGTCGCCCGGCGCGGCCTCGGCGAACGCGTGCGCGATGGCGGGCCCGGAGAAGTGCGCCTCCAGACAGCCCACCGCCCCGCAGGTGCACCGGCCGCCGCCCGGACGCACGGTGATGTGGCCGATCTCGCCCGCCTGTCCGTGCGCGCCCGGGTAGGGGCGGCCGTTGAGCACCAGCACCGAGGCGAGCCCGGTGCCGATCGCCACGAACAGGAAGTTGTCGCAGTCGCGTCCCGCGCCGAGTCGACCCTCGGCCAGCGCGCCGGTGCGCACGTCGTGGCTCAAAGCCGCCGGTAGGCCGAGCCGGTCCGCGATCAACGAGCGCAGCGGCACCTCGCGCCACTGGATGCTGGCCGACCACACCGCGACCCCCGCCGGATCGTCCACGATCCCCGGCACCACGACGCCCGCCGCCCGCGGCACGCCACCCAGCTCGACCGCCCGCTCGCGCAGCGCGGCGGCGAAGTCGACGATGCCCCCGACCACCGCGTTGGGGCCCGCGGTCCGGCCGGTGGGCCGCCGCTCGGAGTAGACCAGGTTGCCGCCCGCGTCGACCACGCCGCCCTTGATGTCGGTGCCGCCGACATCGAGCGCGACGACGCAGTCCGCGCCGGACAGGTCGGACGGCGGGGTGTTCACGAGCGGCATCGGCGTCTCAAGTCTGGTAGATGGGGCAGATTGTGAGCCCGAGGGCGGGTGGATCCGAGAATGCGCGTTTGTGCTCACTGGATAGCAGTTGAAAACATGAACATGCAACAGCATCGTTGAGTGAGCGAAGGTTCACGGAAGCCCCGATGCTCGACCCGTGTGGGGCGCCCGCAAGGATGTCCCGAACGATCCGACACGAGTCGGCCAGGGCTGTCGGACACGGCGGGAGGTCACGGGTGAGCCGTTACGAGCGGTGGGGTGCGCTCCTCGAACTGCTGGCCAAGCACGGTCGGCTGGAGGTCGAGGACGTCGCCTCGGAGCTGGACGTCTCGCCCGCGACGATCCGCCGCGACCTGGATCAGCTCGCCCAGCAGCAGATGTTGACCCGCACCCGGGGCGGCGCGGTCGCGCACGCGGTCTCCTACGACCTCCCGTTGCGCTACAAGACCGCCCGGCACGCGTCCGAGAAGCAGCGCATTGCGCAGGCCGCCGCGGCGCTGGTCAAGCCGGGCGAGACGATCGGGCTCAACGGCGGCACCACGATGACCGAGGTGGCCCGCGCCCTGGTCGCCCGGGCCGACCTGCACACCGAGGGCGACTCGAACGCGCAGGCGTTCACGATCGTCACCAACGCGCTCAACATCGCGGGCGAGTTGGCCGTGCGTCGGCATGTGAAGATCGTGGTCACCGGTGGTGTGGCCCGCACCCAGTCCTACGAACTGATCGGCCCGTTGGCCACCGGCATCCTGCGCGAGGTGGCCCTGGACGTGGCGATCCTGGGGGTGGACGCGATCGACGTCGAGCACGGCGCGAGCGCCCATCACGAGGGCGAGGCGAGCATCAACCAGTTGATGGCCGCCGGCGCGGGCCGGGTGGTGGTGGCCGCGGACTCCTCCAAGCTCGGCCGCCGGGCGTTCGCCCGGATCTGCCCACTGGATCGGATCGGCGTGCTGGTCACCGACACCTCGGCGACGGAGGAGGCCACGGCGGCCTTCGTCGACGCGGGCGTTCGGGTCATCCGGGTCTGAACCCGGCCACTCGGCACGCTCCGCCCCGAGTCCACGCGCCCGCCTTCCGGCGGGCGCGTTCGCACGTCCGGGGCATTTGCGCACGCACCGATCAACCAACTCGATGGACCATTCACGGGATCGAACCGGCACCCTCTGTGCCGGTTCTTCTGCATGCGCGCCCGGGCGGGTAACGAATTGCTCTGCAAACTTCCTGCACCCCTCCTCCGAATCCCAAGATTGGTGTAGACCTTTGTTCCGGCGAGGTGTTGACTGCCGACACGGCGAGTCCGCAAAATGCTCGATGCTGCTCAAGAGTTTTCTACAAACCCGCGTTGCGAACAGTTTTGCGCAAGCGAGTGCATGGGTTTAGTGCGACCAAACCCTCACCAACGGTCCTGTTTTCCCGAAGGCATGAAGGCGGTTCTGCGATGAAGCGGCACCAGATGGCATTGGCGGCGACAGGACTGTCGGCCGCACTGCTTCTGTCAGCGTGTGGTGGTTCGGACGACAAGAAGGACGACGGCGACAAGGGGGCGACCCCCGGCGCCTCCGGCGCGGCGGGCGCTCCCAAGGACGGCTCGATCAAGCTGGTCGTGGCCGACTACGGCAGCGGCGACGGCAGCATGCAGAAGTACTGGAACGGGGTGATCTCGAGCTTCAACGAGAAGAACCCCGGGATCAAGGTGAACCTGCAGGTCATCAACTGGGATGACATCGACAAGCAGGTCGCGACCATGATCCAGAACAACGACATGCCCGACCTGCTGCAGACCGGCGGTTATGCCGACAAGGTCGTCGACGACCTGCTGTACCCGGTCGACGACGTGATGTCGCCCGCCACCAAGGCCGATTTCGTGGAGTCCTTCACGCCCGCCGCGACGGTCAAGGGGAAGCAGTACGGCATTCCCTTCACCTCCAGCACTCGGCAATTGATCTACAACACCGAGTTGTTCGCCAAGGCCGGAATCACCGACCCGCCCAAGACCTGGGACGAGGTCAAGGCCGCCGCGACCAAGCTCAAGTCCGCCGGCGTGGCGACCCCCTTCGGCCTGCCGCTGGGCAAGGAGGAGGCCCAGGGCGAGTTCATGAACTGGGCGCTGGGCAACGGCGGCGGCTACCAGACCAACGGCAAGTACACGGTCAACAGCCCGCAGAACGTCGAGGCGCTGAACTGGGTCAACGACAACCTGGTCAAGGCCGGACTGACCGAGTCCAACCCCGGCACCAAGAACCGCAAGGACGTCTACACGGACTTCTACGGCGGCAGCGTCGGCATGGTGAACAGCAACCCCACCATGATCGCCACGCTGAAGAAGGACTACCCGAACCTCAAGTACGCGACCGCGCCGATCGCCGGCAAGACGGGCCCGCTGAACGAGACCCTCGGGGTCTGCGACTGGATGATGGCGTTCAAGAAGAACGGCAAGAAGGACCAGATCAAGGCGTTCCTGGACCACGCGTTCAGCACCGACCAGCAGATCAAGTTCCAGGAGCAGTACAGCTTCCCGCCGGTGACCAAGTCGGTGATGGCCAAGATGACGGCCAACCCCGCCAACGCGGGCCTCAAGCCGTACATCGACCTGCTCCCGAAGGCGAAGTTCTACCCGCTGAACGACGTCGCGTGGGACGTGCTCTCGCCGAAGATCAAGGAACAGCTCGGTAGCGCGGTCTCGGGCGGCAAGTCGCCCAAGGACGTGCTGGACCAGCTCCAGAAGGAAGCCGAAGCGGCGGTCGCGCAGCAGAAGAGCTGACGCGGTACCGGAACGTCCCAGCACCGAAGGAGGAGGACGGCCCCGTGGCCGAAACCGCCGTACGCAGAGCGCCCACCGTCATCACCAGAGTCAAGAAGACGCTGGCCCCGCTGCCGTGGATCGGCCCGGCCGTCCTCCTCATCGGCGTCGTGGTCCTGTGGCCCGTCGTGGTGATGGTCTGGAGCTCCTTCCAGCGCATCCGCCGCACCGGCGTCGTGGTGGGATCCAACGGCACCGACAACTACAAGAAGCTGTTCGACGAGCCGGACTTCGTGGCCGTGCTGTGGAACACCGTGGTCTGGGTGCTGGTGGTCGTCGCCATCACGCTCGTGTTGTCGCTGTTCCTGGCGCAACTGTTCAACCAGCACTTCCCCGGCCGGCGGTACGCCCGCTGGGCGATGATCGTGCCGTGGGCGGCCTCGGTCTTCATGACCGCCGTCGTCTTCAAGTGGATGCTGCACGAGACCCACGGCGCGATCAACACGCTCATGGTCGACCTGCACCTGATGGACGCGGGCAAGGACTGGCTCGGCAGGCCGTCCACGGCGATGCCGTGGATGATGGCGGTCGCGGTCTTCGTCTCGCTGCCGTTCACCACGTACACCCTGCTCGCCGGACTCCAGACGGTTCCCGGCGAGGTGTACGAGGCGGCGAAGATCGACGGCGCGTCCACCTGGCGCACCTACCTGTCGATCACGCTGCCGCTGCTCAAGCCCGCGATCCTGGTCGCGGTGGTGATCAACCTGATCAACGTCTTCAACTCGTTCCCGATCATCTGGGCGATGACCAACGGTGGTCCGGGCTACGAGACCGCGACGACCACGGTGTTCATGTACCAGCTCAAGGCGTCCGACATCGGGGAAAGCGCCGCGATGTCGGTGGCCAACTTCGCGATGATCATCATCCTGGTCGCGTTCTTCCTCGTTGTCAGCCGTAACAAGGAGACCGACCGATGAGCACGACCACCGCCGCCGGCCGTAAGCCGGGCGCCGGCGCCGCGAAGCAGCCTTCGGGCGCCTCGGGCGGCGGGAATGGGTCCGGGCGCAAGAAGTCCGTGCTCGGGGGCTCGAAGTACAGCCAGAAGCAGCTCTGGTTCGGTGCGCTCGCGTGGGTGATCGCGATCGTCTTCGTCGCGCCCTACATCGAGATGGCCATCACCGCGCTGCGACCCAAGGACGAACTGACCAGCGACGGCTACCTGCCGACGAAGTTCGAATGGGCCAACTTCGTCGACGTGTGGGACAAGTCCACACTCGGCGACAACCTCAAGATCTCGCTGCTGGTCGCCGGCATGTCCACGCTGCTCGTGCTGGTGGTCTCGCTGCCCGCGGCCTACTACACCGCGCGCAAGCGATTCCGCGGCCGAGGCGTCTTCCTGGGGCTCGTGCTGGTCACCCAGATGTTCCAGCCGACGTCGTTGCTGGTCGGGCTGTACCGGGAGTTCTACATCCTGGATCTGCTCGACTCGTACTGGGCGCTCGTGCTCGTCAACGGCGCGTTCAACCTGGCCTTCTCGGTGTGGATCCTGACCGCCTACTTCAGCGCGATTCCGGTCGAGCTGGAGGAGGCCGCGATGATCGACGGTGCCTCCCGTCTCGGGGCACTGCGTCGGGTCACGCTGCCACTGGCGATGCCGGGCATCGTCACGGCGGTCATCTTCACCTTCATCGCGGCGTGGAACGAGTTCACCGTCGCCCTGGTGCTGGTGACCACACCGGAGAAGCAACCGCTCACGGTCGGCATCAACAGCTTCCTCGGTGCCTACCGGGTCGAATGGCAGTACCTGTTCGCCGGTTCGGTGGTGGCGATCGTGCCCGTGGTGATTCTGTTCGCCTACATCGAGAAGCACGTGGTGTCGGGTCTGACCGCCGGGTCGGTCAAGTAGGTTCGGCCGGCTCCCGAAAGCACGAAGCCCACAGGTCTCGGGGCCTGTGGGCTTCGTCGCGTCCGGAGTCGGTGAAAGAGGGCCTACGGCAGGGTGATGTGGTACGCCTTGCGCAGCGTCTCGTGCACCGTCCACACCGTCTCGTCGCCCTCCTGGAGCACGCACGCGTCGCCCGGCCCGACCTCGATCGTCGCGCCGCCGCGGATCTCGATGGTGGCCCGACCGGAGACGACCACGAACAACTCGTTCGCCTCGGTGTCGGTCACCACGCCCGGGGTGATCTGCCAGATGCCGCGAATCTGCTTGCCGTCCTCGGATTCCCACAGGACCCGGCCCGAGACCTCGGGCGTGCCGGAGACGATCTGGGCCGGGTCGAGCGGGTCGGCTTCGAGCTCGGCGGCGGGGATATGGACGGCAAAAGTAGACATGCGGCGGAGCATATAGGTCTCTGTGTCGATCCCTTCCCTCGGGTGATTCACGGCTTTTCCGGCGAATCATCGCGCCGGTGCGGTGGTCCGTCGGCGCGGGCGGGCACAATGCCGAAAGCGGGTCGACGGGCCCGGGCGAGGTACCGAAGGGGTGACCGATGGGCGAGGAACACGACGCGCGGCCCGAGGTGCCCGTGATTCCCGGGCAGGGCGCGCCGGCGCACCCGCCCGAGTCGGTTCCCGCGGGCGGGCTGTCCGACCGGGACCGGGACATCCTCGAATTCGAGCGCCAGTGGTGGAAGCACGCCGGCGCGAAGGAACGCGCCGTGCGCGATCGTTTCGGTTTCTCCGCGACCCGCTACTTCCAGGTGCTGAACACCCTGCTCGACCGGCCGGAGGCCCTGGAGCACGACCCGATGCTGGTCCAGCGGCTGCGGCGGTTGCGCGAGGCCCGGCAGCAGGCCCGGTCCACCGTGCGCCGTCCCGGGCACTGAGGGGCGGGACGGGTGTTCGGGCGCCACCGGGACGAGTACGACGTCTTCGCCGGCTTCGGTCGGTACGGCCTGATCTGGACCAACGAGGACCTGGGGGCCGAGGAGGTCGAGGCGGATCCGGAGCTCGCCCCCGAGCGCGATGCGTTCGGCGGCCTGCGGCCCGAAGCCCTGCTCGCGTGGGTGCGCTCGCGGCGCGGGCTGCTCCCGGTGGCCGCGCTGACGGCGATCTGCGTCGTGGCCGGTGTGCTCGCGATCGGCCGGGACGAGCCCGCCTCCCGGGTGGCCGCGGACCGGGTCCGCCACAGCTTCGGGCCGGCGC
Source organism: Embleya sp. NPDC020886 (assembly GCF_044333915.1). Taxonomy (NCBI): domain Bacteria; kingdom Bacillati; phylum Actinomycetota; class Actinomycetes; order Kitasatosporales; family Streptomycetaceae; genus Embleya; species Embleya sp. NPDC020886. Next base: position 383,733 of record NZ_JBIRRX010000008.1, read on the forward strand.
CGGTCGCGGGCCCGGCCGGATCCGCCCGCCCGGTGCCGCCGGTCCGGGCGCCCGCGGCCCCGCGTGGTGCGCACGGCAAGGTGGTGCTGCTCGATCAGAGCAAGGTGCCGGCGCTCGCCAAGCGCATGGGCCGGCGGCTGGAGGCGGCGGGCTGGGAGGTCGCCGGCACCGACGTGTTCCGCGGCTCGGTCCCGGCCACCACCGTCTACCACCCCGTCGGGCAGGAGAAGCAGGCCCGCGCGCTCGCCGCCGCGCTGCCCGGGATCGGCCGGATCAAGCCGGCCTTCGGTGGCATCCCGCGGCATCGACTCACCGTGATCGTGGTCGACGACCAGGTGGTCCCGCTGGCCGATCGACTGCTCGGTTCGCTGACCACTGGGTAGGTTGGACGGCATGACCACGAACCGGTCCATGCTGCCCGAACCCACCACGACGGCCGGCCGAACGGGCCTTGCCGCGTTGCTCGGTGAGCCGGCCCGAGCGGTCGTCGCCCTCGACTTCGACGGCACCCTCGCCCCGATCGTCGACCGCCCGGACCAGGCCCGCGCGGATCTGCGCGCGGTGACCGCGCTGTCCCGACTGACCCCGCACCTGGCCGCGGTGGTGATCGTGACCGGCCGCCCGGCCGCGGTCGCCGTCGAGTACGGCCGCTTCCGCGGCGTGCCCGGACTCGAACAGCTCGTCGTGCTCGGACACTACGGACTGGAACGCTGGGACGCGGCGACCGGCCGGATCAGCGCGCCGGAGCCGCCGGCCGGGGTGCACGAGGTGCGCCTCGCGCTGCCCGGTCTGCTCCAGGCACTCGACCTGTGGGAGACCACCTGGGTCGAGGACAAGGGCAGCGCGCTCGCCGTGCACACCCGCCGCGCACCGGACCCGGACGCCGCGCTCGCGCTGCTGCGCGATCCGCTCGACGATGTGGCGGCGCGGCACGACCTGGCCGTCGAGCCCGGGCGCTACGTGCTCGAACTGCGCCCCCGGGGGATGGACAAGGGCCGCGCGCTGACCGGCTTCCTCAAGGAGAAGCAGGCCGGCTCGGTGTTGTTCGCCGGCGACGACCTCGGCGACCTCGCCGCGTTCGAAGCCGTCGAGGAAGTACGCCACCAGGGCACCGCCGGCCTCACCGTATGCAGCGGCTCGGCCGAGGTGCACGCCCTCGCCGAACGCGCCGACCTGATCGTCCCCGGCCCGGAGGGCGTCGCCGACCTGCTCACCGGCCTGGCCGACCACATCGCGCCGGACAGGGCCTAGACCGGCTCGGCGGGTGTGGGTGCCCGGTCGGGATCGGCCGGGCACCGTTCGGGGGTTGCCGTCGCGACCGCGAAGCGGGCCCGCGGATCCAGGAGCAACGCGACCATCGCGCCCGCCGGTTGCGCCGTCTCCACCCGCAGGTCGGGCTCCACCCGGACGCCGTGCTCGGCCAGCGCGGCGCGCGCGCTCGCATATCGATCCGGCGTCAGCCGATACGCGCACGGCATCGGCCCGACCGCGCCCAGGCCCGCCGGGACGTTGTCGGCCCCGGCGAAGTACACCGCTCCGCCGCCGCGCGCCGCCCGCTCCCGGGACGTGCGCACCGCCGCCGTGATCGCCTCGCCGCGTTCGGCGGCCATCCGCAGCGTGGCCTGCGCGGCCACCAGGTGCGCGGCCACCCGCCGCCGACCCAGCAGGCCCGGATCCGCGCGCTCCAGCGCCGAGACGGGCCGCGTGGCGACCTCGACCAGCACCGCCACCGCGTGGTCCAGCGCGGCCGCGTTGCGCAACAACCGCTCGTCCCCGTCGCCGCCGAGCGGCCGACCGGTGTCCTCCTCCCCGTAGACACCTGCCGCCCAACCCGCCGCGGGCAGTGCCGTGCCGATCCGATCGCGCGCCAACTCGACGGCCAAGGAACGCAGTTCGGGGGCCACGTTGAGATTGCGCGGCCACAGGTACAGGGCCGGCGTGGAGTTCGCCGTATCCGCCGGCACGGTGAACTCGTGCAGGTCGTGCACGATGTGCGGGCGCGCCTCGCGGAGCACCCGGCGGATCGCCCGCGCCTCGGGCGTGCTCACCGCCACGTGGTCCCGGTTGAGATCCACCCCCTCGGCGGTCGCCCGGGTGCCCGCCGCCGATCCGTCCGGATTGGGCGTGGCCAGCACCAACACGGTGACGCGCTCCAGCAGCCGACGTCCCGCCGGCGAGCGGTCGGCGGCCAGGTCCCGGATCAGCTTCAGGCAGGACTCCCGACCGGCCGGCTCGTCGCCGTGCTGGCCGCAGACGAACAACACCCGGACCGGCTCGGCCACCGAGCGGGTGCCGGCCACGGTGATCAACTCCAGCGGCCGGCCGCGCGTGCTCGTGCCGACCCGGGTCACGGTGACCCGGGCGGCGCCCCAGCCGGCCCGCTCCGGGCCCGGCGCCGCCGCGACCAGGTCGCGCAGGTAGTCCCGCTCCTCGGCGAGGGTGGTCCACAGCGTGCCACCGCGCCGCTCGAACCCGGTCGGCACCCGGCCGGCGCGCCCACCGCCCACCGGGGTCGGTGCGAGCACGACCCCGGCCACCAGCGCCATCGCGAGCACCGTCCGCGTCGCCCACACCCGCATCCCGACCCCATCCCCTCGTGCCCACCAGGACAGCCACCCGCCTCGCCGCGCCACACCCACACGCCGCACCGCGCGCAGCCACGCACCGGGCCGCGCTCCGCCGCGTCCCCCACCTCACCGCGCCACGCGCCACACCACACCGACCCGGCCGCGTTCGCGCGGTTCGCACATCGGGAACCGAGCATGGCGCGGCAAAGGCGGTTGATGGCAGAGCCGGACTGGCCTAGGCTCGCTCATTCCGCTGTCCCACCCAGTGCAGTGATCGGGAACCGTCTTCGGCGCCCGGCACCGGTGGGCCGCGCGGGCCGCCGCCTTCGGGCACCCGGCCCGCGCCCTTCGCAGGGGCGCACCAGGACGTGGCATCGCACACGGCCGGGCTCCGATTTGTCGCCGCCTCGAACCGGAGAGTCATGTCCGCGCCCGCCACCACCGGCCCCGCCCTGCCCACTCCCGACCCGCTCGGTGTCGAACGCGCCTACCTGGACGCCTCCCGCGCCGCCCTGCGCCGGATGCGCGAGGAGACCGAGGCCCTGGACCTGCGCGACGTCGGCGCCACCGCCGTCGCCAACGAGACCGCCCAACACCTGATCGCCAAGCGCATCGCCGCACTCGCCGACCACGCCGGCTCGCCGCTGTTCTTCGGCCGGGTCGACGGCCGATTCGCCGACGGCGTCGAGGGCGTCGAACCGGCCGAGGTGAGCGCCGACCCGAGCAAGCCCGTCGAGTCCTTCTGGATCGGCCGCCGACACGTCCACGACGAACTCGGTGACCCGATGGTGGTGGACTGGCGCGCCCCGCTGTCCCGCGCGTTCTACCGGGCCAACCGGGCCGAACCGCTCGGCGTCGAACTGCGCCGCCGCTTCGGCTGGACGACCGGCGAACTGACCGCGTTCGAGGACGAGCACCTGACCGACCCGGACGAGGCCGACACCGCGAGCGGCATCCTCGCGGCCGAGATCGAGCGCCCGCGCATGGGCCCGATGCGCGACATCGTGGCGACCATCCAGCCCGAGCAGGACGAGATCGTCCGCTCCGACCTGGGCCGCACGCTGTGCGTACAGGGCGCGCCCGGCACCGGCAAGACCGCCGTCGGCCTGCACCGCGTGGCCTGGCTGCTGTACGCCTACCGGGACCGCCTCGCCCGCAGCGGCACCCTGGTGGTCGGCCCGAACCGGTCCTTCCTCGACTACATCCAGCAGGTACTGCCCGCCCTCGGCGAGATCGAGGTCGGCCAGACCACCGTCGAGGACCTGGTCACCCGCACCTCCAAGATCAAGGTCCGGGCATCGGACGAGGCCGTGTCCGGCACGATCAAGGGCGACGCGCGGATGGCCGAGGTGCTGCGCCGCGCGGTGTGGTCCGGCCTGAGCGCGCCGACCGAGTCGGTGGCCGTGGTCCGCGACTCGCGCACCTGGCGGCTCCCGGTCCACGAGGTCGAGGACCTGGTCACCGCGCTGCGCACCCGCGACGTGCGCTACGGCGCGGCCCGCGACATGCTCCGGCAACGCATCGCACACGCGCTGCTGACCAAGATGGAGGAGCGCGGCGAGTCCCCGGACGACCGGGTCCAGGACGCGGTCGCGCGCAGCCGACCGGTCAAGGCCGCGGTGGACGCGATGTGGCCGGCGGTGGACCCGCTCAAGCTGGTGTTCCGCCTGCTCGGCGACGCCGACTTCCGGGCCGCGTGCGCGGACGGCGTGCTCAGCGCCGAGGAACAGGCCGCGATCGGCTGGGCCACGCCGCCGCGCGGCGTGGGATCCGCCCGCTGGACCATGGCCGACGCGGTGCTCGTGGACGAGACCGCCGACCTGCTCTACCGCACCGGTGGCTACGGGCACGTGGTCATCGACGAGGCGCAGGACCTGTCCCCGATGCAGTTGCGGGCGGTGGGTCGGCGCTGCTCCACCGGCTCGGCCACCGTGCTCGGCGACATCGCCCAGGGCACCACGCCGTGGGCCACCCCCGGCTGGACCCAGACGCTGCGGCACCTGGGACACGAGGGAGCCAGGATCGAGGAGCTGACCCGGGGCTTCCGAGTGCCGCTCCAGATCCTGGAGTTCGCCAGTCGGTTGTTGCCGCTGATCGCGCCGGGCCTGGCGCCCGCGTCCTCGGTCCGCCAGGCGGCGGGCGCCCTGGAACTGCGCCCGGTCCCGGCCGACGAACTGGCCCTACGATCCGCCCGGGCGGCGATCGAACTGCTCGACCACGAGGGCTCGATCGGGCTGATCTGCGCCGACGCACGGGTGCCCGAGGTGGCCGCCGCACTGCGTGCGGACGGCGTCGCGCACCGGGTCCTGGGCACGGACGACGCCGACCAGGCCCGGATCAGCGTGGTACCCGCGTCGCTGGCCAAGGGCCTGGAGTTCGACCACGTCGCGGTCGCCGAACCGGCCGAGATCGTCGACGCCGAGGCCCAGGGACTGCGCCGGCTCTACGTGGTGCTCACCCGCGCGGTGTCCGGCCTGATCGTGCTGCACGCCCGCCCGCTCCCGGAACCGCTGGCGGCCCCGGCCGTCGCCGGCTGATCGGGCCGGGAACGGCCGGCGAACGGCGGGTGATCGACATGCGATCGGCATCCAATACGAGTGAACCGCGTGTGTCGAACCGGTTGGTGGTCGGCTTCGCTCGCTCGTTCTGCCATGCTGGCCGGGTGGAACGCATCCAGGAGTCCGCGACCGTGACGCTGCGGGACCAGTGGGCCCGGCTCGTCGGTGGGCACGCCGAGGCCGGCGCCGTCGTCGAGAGCCTGCTGGCACGCTATGCCGAGCCGCACCGCCGCTATCACGACACCGACCATCTGCGCACCGTGCTCGACCTGATCGGCGAGCTGGCCTACGAGGCCGACGACGTCGACGCGGTGATGCTCGCCGCGTGGTTCCACGACGCGGTCTACGACCCGGCCCGGGCCGACAACGAGGAGCGCAGCGCACGGCTGGCCGAGCGCGGCCTGCGCGAGGCGGGCGTGGCGCCGGACCTGGTCGCCGAGACGGCGCGCCTGGTCCGGGTGACCGCCGAGCACGCGCCCGGCGAATCCGACCACAACGCGCACGTGTTGTGCGACGCGGACCTGGCCATCCTGGCCGCCGACCGCGAGCGCTACGAGGCGTACACGGCGGCGGTCCGCGAGGAGTACGCGTTCGTCCCCGACGAGGCGTTCCGGGCCGCCCGCGCCGCGGTGCTGCGCGACCTGATGTCGCTGCCCCGGCTGTTCCACACCCGACTGGGCGCGGCCCGGTACGAGGAGGCGGCCCGCTACAACATGCGCGCCGAGCTGGAGCGCCTGGAGGGCACCATCCCGCGCCAGCAGTCCTGACCCGCCGTCGACCCGGTCAGCGCGGACGGTAACGCTTGCGTTGCCGCAGCCCCGCCGCGGTCAGCCGGGTCACCAGTTCCCGACTGGAGACCGGCTCGGCCCCGTTCGCCAGCGCCCGGGCGTACAGGTCGGCCGGAACGTCGTAGTGATCGCGGTCGAACGCGCGTTCCGGCGCGCCGAGTTCGCGTGCGAACGCGTGCAGCTCGGCATGCGAGACGTCGCTGACGAGGTGCGACCACAGCCGCCCGCGTCCGGGCCAGGCCGGGGGATCGATGAGGAGAGCCACGCGGTCGATTCTCGTATACGTCGCGATCACGCACACTTGTGGACCATGAGCAAGGATCCCACCGACGTCGCCCTGTTGACCGCCCGCGCCCTGGTCCTGGCCGATCTGCGCACGCACGGCGTCGAGACCCCCGAGACGGTGACCGTGGTCGAGCACGCCCTGGTCGAGCGCAAGTGGTGGGTCGAGCAGTGGCCCGACGGCGCCGCGTACGTCCCCGGACTGATCGGGCAGGACGTCCAGGAGGCGCTCGCCGAGAACGGCACGGTGTGGCCGCCGTGCCCTCGGCACGACGACCACCCGCTCTACCTGGAACCCGAGCTGGGCGAGGACCCGCACTGGGTGTGCGAACGAGACGCCGAGGCGATCGCCCCACTCGGCGGCCTCACCGCGACTCGGCCGCCGAACGAGCGCGCGGTCAACGACGCGTAGATCGGCCGATCGCCGCCCAGCGCATACGCGCCGACCAGCCGCTCGCTCGCGGCCCGACCCACGGTGACCCCGGCATGCGTGTGCTCCGGGACCAGCGCCACCGGGTGCGCGTCGGCGTCGCCCAGGGTGTGCTCGGCACGTCGCTGCTCCTCGGCGTCGGCGGCCCGCAGCGCCTCGGCGAGCACGTCGTACGGGTCCCCGGCCGCCGCGCTGTCGCCCCAGGGCAGGTGCAGCACGGTCCGGCTCGGCGGCGGATCGCTCTGATCGTGCAGACCGTGGCGGACCGCCTCCGCGCCGTAGCAGGACCTGATCAGCGGCTCCCACATCGCCGACCAGTAAGCCCGCGAGGGCGCCCGCTCGATCCCGGCGATCTCGCCGTCGAGCAGCACCACCGCGCCCACCTGATCCTCGACGCACTCGAACTCGGCGACGAAACGTTCGAGTTCGAGCGCGAAGTGCTTCAGGAACAGCACCAGGTTCCCGGTCTCGGCGAGGCCGGAGGAGGCGTTGAAGCGCTGGACGGCCGACCACAACCGGCTGTACCCGTCCGCGTCCGCACCGGCCGAGGCGGCGGCCCGCAGCGCGAGCGGCAACACCGCCAGCGGCTGCGGCCCCTCCGGGATCAGCCCGGCCTGGGTCTGCTGCACGCACATCGCCGCGTCGAACGCGAGCCGATCCGAGGGCTCGACCAGCGCCGCCCTGGGCATCGCGTGGTCCTGCGCGCTGCGCTCGACGATCACCGCGAGATGGCACGGGACCAGCGCGACGTGCGGCGTGTGATTGACGAAGGTGAGCGTGCCGTAGTTGCTCGTGCCGATCCACAGATCGGTCGGGAGCGCGACGGTGGGCGCGTCGCACGTGTCGCCGAGCAGCGGCAGCACCTGCATGCGGCCGACGCTCTGCACCGGGCCGAGGGTGCAGCCGGCCAGCAGCTCGCCGATCGGCAGCGGGGCGTGGGCGATGGTGTTCATCCGGTCACCTCCAGGTGGGCCAGGCGCAACAGGGCGGGTACGGCGGCGGCCGGATCGATGGTCAACATCAGCCGGCACCAGGCGAGTTCGAGCGCTTCGGGACGATGGACGGGGGCGAGCGGCAGGTCCGGCGCGTAGCCGCGCAGACCGGTCGCCTCGGCCGCGAGCACGGGCGAGAGCTGGACCACGGGCACCGCGATGCCCAGGGTGTGGGCCGCGTCGAGCACCTGTGCGAACCGCCCGGCGGGCGCGTTCTCGTAGCCGTCGCCGATCACCACGATCAGCTCGGCACCGGTGCGCAACGCGGCGACCAGGGCCTCGGCCGCCGAGGTGGCCCCGGCGGGCCGCACCAGTCGGCCGTCCGGGACGCCGCCGATCCACACGTCGTGGCACTCGGCCGCCGCCGCCCGCAACGCGTCGCGCAGCGCGAGCACGGTCGCGATCGGCCGCAGCGGCTGGTCGAGGCCGCCGCGCATCGACGCGGATCCGTCCAGCACCAGGGCGATCCGGCGGTCGGCCAGGTCGAGCCCGGCCGCACCGGCGGCGGCCCGCCGATCCAGCGCCGCGGCCAGGTCGTCGGTCATCCCGGTGGCGAACGCGTACAGGTAGAGCCGGACCGCGTCGTAGCGGTCCAGGTCGACCTCGACCTCGACGCCCGCGCGCTCGGCGTGCCGCTGCCTGGCGAGCCGCTGACCCGCGGTCAGTCGCTCGGCGGTCAGCTCCAGCACGCGCGCCGGCTTCTCGTTCGGATGAAATCGGCCGCGCAGCCCTTCGAGCGTCTCGAACGGCAGCGCGGCGCCCGCGGCCAGGTCGGTACGGGCGGCCCGATACGCGACCGGGAGCGGCAGCGTGTACGGGCCGTCGGCGCCGAGCACGAACGCGACGCACTCGCGCGCGAGCGCCGGATCCGCCGCCCAGCGGTCGATCTCCCGGGCCAGGATGCGCTGTTCCTTGGCATCGAGCCGTGCGCCGGCGAGCAGCCTGGTCAGGATCGAGCGCAGGATGCCGCTCATCCGCAGCCCCCACGCGTGCCGCAGCGCGTCGGCGAGCTTGTCCCGGTAGCGCACCGACCACAACTCCAGCGATGCGGAGCCCAGGACGGTGCGCAGGATCAACCGGCGCACCCGGGCGTTGTTCACCCGCCGCTCGGCCAGCAGACCGAACAGCTTGAGCCGACGCGGCACGGTCAGCGCGGCGACCGCGTCGTACACGGCGGTGCCGTCGTCCTCGTGGGCCGGCGTATCCAGCAGGTGCAACACGCCGAGCTGCCGGCTGCGGTCGGTGGCCCCGGGGGAGCACACGAGACCGGCGTACAGGCGGCGGTCCAGCGCGACCATCGCGCGGTGCGCGTCCTGCTCCAGCGCCAGTTGCTCGTCGCGGGTGTTGTAGAAGGAGGCCCGCCCGGTCGCGGCCACCGCGACGTCCAGAAAACGAACGACGGTGGCGGCGGCCTCGGCACGGGCCGGATGGTCGGCGCTCAGGGCGCGCAGGATCTCGGTCATCGGAAGGCTCCCCCGTGGGCACCCGGGGTAGGTCGCGGGTCCGGTATGTGGTCCCCGGATCAACCGTGGGACCGCTTCCTACCGATGGGAAACGGCTCTGTACGAACACGCAGTTCCCCGGGTGCAATGGCGTGCGACCGCGGGCAGGTCACGGGTCCCGGACAGGGATTCGAACCCCAAGCACCCCGAAAGCGCTTGTACGCCAAGACAGAAGGAACACGTAGTTCCCGCGGTCGCATCACGAGCCTACGAGCGAGTGACCGCCGATGCCGGCGAATATCGGCTCAGCGGGGGAAGTCCGAGGTGTCCAGGTCGATCCCGAAGGGTTCGGGGATCCTGATCGTTTTGCCGTATGCAACGTGAAGGAACCGTCGGTACTGTCCACCATCGGGTTCGGAGAACAGGGTTACGGACGGTCCTGTGGGATCCCAGCGGTCGACGACCGGTTCGTGCCCGTGTAGGGGTGGTGGCGACATCGTGATGTTCTCTCCGTCGAACTCGGCGCGCCGGCCTTCGGGCACGTCCAATCCCTGCCACATGGTCACGATTTCGCGCCAGGCGACGCCCACATCGATCCCGGGTGCGGTCGTCTCGTCCACCTCGCCTACCTCGATCCAGGCCGTACCAGAACGACGCCATGGCCGCCCGGAGACCATTTCAGGGTAAGTCGCCACCCCCACTCGAACGAGCGAACACGGCTCGAACACGCGGAAACGCGAACGAGGCGGCCCCCCGAAGGGGACCGCCTCGTTCGTCGAACGACCGGCCGTGTGGGTCTGGCGACCCTCAGCGGATCAGAAGTCCATGCCGCCCATGTCCGGAGCGCCGCCGGCCGGGGCCGGGTTCTTCTCCGGCTTGTCGGCGATGACGGCCTCGGTGGTCAGGAACAGCGCGGCGATCGACGCGGCGTTCTGCAGCGCGGAACGGGTGACCTTCGCCGGGTCGATGATGCCCTCGGCGATGAGGTCCACGTACTCGCCGGTCGCGGCGTTGAGGCCGTGACCCGGGGTCAGGTTGCGCACCTTCTCCACAACCACGCCGCCCTCGAGGCCGGCGTTGACCGCGATCTGCTTGAGCGGGGCCTCGACGGCCAGGCGCACGATGTTCGCGCCGGTGGCCTCGTCGCCGTCCAGCTCGAGCTTGTCGAACGCGATGGTGGACGCCTGGAGCAGGGCCACGCCACCACCGGCGACGATGCCCTCTTCGACGGCGGCCTTCGCGTTGCGCACCGCGTCCTCGATGCGGTGCTTGCGCTCCTTGAGCTCGACCTCGGTCGCGGCACCGGCCTTGATGACCGCCACGCCGCCCGCGAGCTTCGCCAGGCGCTCCTGGAGCTTCTCGCGGTCGTAGTCCGAGTCGGAGTTCTCGATCTCGGCGCGGATCTGGTTGACCCGACCCGCGACCTGGTCCGAGTCACCGGCGCCGTCGACGATGGTGGTCTCGTCCTTGGTGACGACGACCTTGCGGGCGCGGCCGAGGAGTTCGAGACCCGCGGTGTCGAGCTTGAGGCCGACCTCCTCGGAGATGACCTGGCCACCGGTGAGGATGGCGATGTCGCCGAGCATGGCCTTGCGACGGTCGCCGAAGCCCGGGGCCTTGACGGCGACGGACTTGAAGGTGCCGCGGATCTTGTTGACGACGAGCGTGGCCAGGGCCTCGCCCTCGACGTCCTCGGAGATGATCATGAGCGGCTTGCCCGACTGCATGACCTTCTCCAGCAGCGGGAGGAGGTCCTTCACCGAGGTGATCTTCGAGTTGACGATGAGCACGTAGGCGTCTTCGAGGACGGCCTCCATGCGCTCCATGTCGGTCGCGAAGTACGGCGAGATGTAGCCCTTGTCGAAGCGCATGCCCTCGGTGAGCTCGAGCTCGAGACCGAAGGTGTTGCTCTCCTCGACGGTGATGACGCCTTCCTTGCCGACCTTGTCCATGGCCTCGGCGATCATCTCGCCGATCAGGGGGTCAGCGGCGGAGATCGAGGCGGTGGAGGCGATCTGCTCCTTCGTCTCGACGTCCTTGGCAAGCGCGAGAAGCTGCTCGGAGACGGCCTCGACGGCCTTCTCGATGCCACGCTTGAGGGCCATCGGGTTCGCGCCGGCGGCCACGTTGCGCAGGCCCTCGCGAACGAGCGCCTGGGCGAGGACGGTCGCGGTCGTCGTACCGTCACCGGCGACGTCGTCCGTCTTCTTCGCGACCTCCTTGACCAGCTCGGCACCGATCTTCTCGTACGGGTCCTCGAGCTCGATCTCCTTGGCGATGCTCACACCATCGTTGGTGATGGTGGGCGCACCCCACTTCTTCTCGAGCACGACGTTGCGGCCCTTGGGGCCCAGCGTGACCTTGACGGCGTCGGCGAGCTGGTTCATCCCGCGCTCGAGGCCGCGGCGCGCTTCCTCGTTGAACGCGATGATCTTGGCCATGTGGTGAAGTCCTCCCAGAACGGGGGTGAGTGCCGGACCGCACTGGCGCCCGCGACGGACGACCCGACCACCGCGAGGATCCCTCCCTCACGGGTGCCGAGCCTCACCGGCCCGGTCCGTTTCTGTCACTCTCACATCCAGAGTGCTAACGCCAATGATTAGCACTCGACCATGCCGAGTGCAAGCGCAACGGCGGGTCCCGACCCCTCCGCGCGTACCCCCGCGCGTGTCGCACGTGGGGCCGGGTCCGGCGGGGTCGCGCCCACCGTGATCGCCCGCGCGACGGGGAGCCCGCGCGCCGGGGGCCGGATGCGGGCACGGGCCCGGACGCACAACGACCGGGGCCCGGCCCCCGCGTGGCGGGAAGGCCGGGCCCCGGTCACCGATCGAACCCGATCCGCCGATCCGACGAGGGATCGGCGGGGAGAACGGGAGATCGGACAGGATGTGTGCTGCGGTGTGTCGTGCAGTCCGTGGTGTGGACCGTTTCAAGCAGAGGAGCGGATTGCTCCCTGGTTCAGGCGGTGACGCGGACCATGTCGGCCTGCGGCCCCTTCTGCCCCTGCGAGATCTCGAACTCGACTCGCTGCCCCTCCTCGAGCGTCCGGTACCCGTCCATCTGGATCGCGCTGTAGTGGACGAAAACGTCCGCACCACCGTCGACCGCGATGAAGCCGTACCCCTTCTCCGCGTTGAACCACTTGACGGCGCCCTGAGCCATTCCTAACTCCCCTGTTACTGGCCCTTTCACGGATACTGCACGTCGCAGCTCCGGGTTCGTATCCAGAAGGACCCGGCCTTCCGCTACGACCGCGGCTGAATGTATCCGGACGGATGCCCGGAGCAACAGGTCAATCGGACGACAATTCCCGAGTGAATAAAACTCGCATTCCTCGCGAATTGTCATGAAGGCCGTATTTCAATTCATCAGGAAAGCGACTTTGCGCACAAAACGGATGTGATCCCGACCACGGGTTTACCGACGCGTCGCCGCCAAAGCGCGGAAATGGACCTGTTTAAACACGTGTAACGCACAACTTCGAGGAGACCAAGAAATCCGCCGCCCGGAGCCCCGGACGGCGGATTTCTCGGTTCCGTTTCGGGCCCGACTCGATGAAGATCGGGACCGTCGGCCTATCGCGTCAGCAACCGCCGGCGACCGCCGGGATGATCGAAACGGTGCCCTTGTCGGGGATCGCCGTGGCGAGCCCGTCCGCGAAGCGCACATCCTCGTCGTCCACGTACAGATTCACAAAGCGACGCAGCTTGCCCTCGTCGTCGAGGATGCGCGCGCGAATTCCGGTGTGGTCCTTTTCCAAGGCATCCAGAACCTCGGCGAGGGTCGTCCCCTCGGCGGACACCTCGGCCGCCCCGCCCGTGTAGGTGCGCAGGATCGTCGGGATGCGAACGGAGACGCTCATGCCAGGCCGGCCTTTCGGAAGGAATCCAGAGTGGGTCGAATGGTCGCGGTGGCGCCGGTGGTCGGCGTGACCGCGTCCAACGTCTTGAGGCCGTCGCCCGTGTTGAGCACGACCGTCTCGGCGTCCGGGTCCAGCGCGCCGGACGCGAGCAGCTTGCGCAGGCAACCGACGGTCACGCCGCCCGCCGTCTCGCCGAAGATGCCCTCGGTGCGCGCCAGCAGCTTCATCGCCTCGACCACCTCGGCGTCGGTCACGTCCTCCACCGCGCCGCCGGTGCGCTTGCACACGTCCAGCACGTAGGGGCCGTCGGCCGGGTTGCCGATCGCGAGCGACTTGGCGATCGTGTCCGGCCGCACCGGGCGGATCACGTCGTGGCCGGACTTCCACGCGGCGGCCACCGGGGAGCACCCGGTCGCCTGCGCGCCGAAGATCTTGTACGGCGCGTCCTCGACCAGGCCGAGCGCGATCAGCTCGCGGAAGCCCTTGTCGATCTTGGTGAGCTGCGAACCGGACGCGATCGGGATCACGATCTGCTCGGGCAGTCGCCAGCCGAGCTGTTCGGCGATCTCGTAGGCGAGCGTCTTGGAACCCTCGCCGTAGTACGGCCGCAGGTTCACGTTGACGAAGCCCCAGTCCTCACCGGCCGGGTCGCCGATCAGCTCCGAACAGAACCGGTTGACCTCGTCGTAGGTGCCTTCGATGGCGACCAGCTCGCCGCCGTAGACGGCCGCCGTGACGACCTTGCCGGCCTCCAGGTCGGCCGGGATGAACACGCAGCTCCGCAGGCCCGCCCGAGCGGCGGCGGCACCCACCGCGCCGGCCAGGTTGCCGGTGGAGGAGCAGGAGAGGGTGGTGAAACCGAAGGTGCGGGCGGCCTCGACGGCGATCGCGACCACGCGGTCCTTGAAGGAGTGCGTCGGGTTGCCCGAGTCGTCCTTGACGTGGAGCTTCGCGATGCCCAGCTCGCGGCCCAGGTTCTCGGCCCGGACGAGCTTGGTGAAACCGGGGTTCAGATTGGGGCGGGAGGCGACGTCGGCCGAGACCGGCAGGAGCGGCGCGTAACGCCAGATGTTCTGCGGGCCGGCCTCGATCTGCTCGCGCGTCACGGTGCCGAAGTCGTAGGCGACCTCGAGCGGGCCGAAACAGGACTCGCAGGCGTACTTCGGGCCGAGTTCGGTGCGTTCGCCGCACTCGCGACACGACAGCGCGACGGCCGGACCGAAGGGGGTGGAGGTGGCGCTGGTGGAGCGGGTGGCGGTGGGTGTCGCCATGGCGAGGGCCTTTCTGTCCTCATCTTTACCCGTGGGGTCCCACGGGCCGGACTTGGCACCTGTCCGACCGCCGGCGCTCGCTCGCGCCGAAAGCGCGTCACGAGGAATGACGATCGGATGGTTGCCGGGGCTTCAACGGGCCGTTCCCTCTGCCCCTCTGGATGAGCTGCTATGGCGGTGGACACACCCTTCGCAAGGTGGCCGGTCCGCGTTTGTCCGGCTCGACGTGCGATCGTCGTATCCGGTGACGACGACTGTAACCGAACCGGTGCCGCGTCGATCATCCGGTCCACCTCGCGAGACGATAAAGGGTGGCCGCGACCGAGGCCGGAACACCGGCGACGACAGGGGAATTCGAACGTGCAGCCCGAGGTGAGCGCCTGGCTTCGACGACGGTCCTCCGTCGCCGCCGACTGGCCCGTCGACAAGCTTCTTGACGCCAAACGCGACACCCGGGTCAGCGTCGTCCTGCCCGCGTTGAACGAGGCGGCGACCGTCGGGGACATCGTCAAGGTGATCCGGACCGAGCTGATCGAGCGATCGCCGCTGGTGGACGAGCTGGTGGTGGTCGACTCCGGATCCACCGACGACACCGGCAGGGTCGCCGCCGACGCGGGCGCCCGGGTCGTGCACCGCGACGACATCCTGCCCACGCTGGCGACCGTGCGCGGCAAGGGCGAGGTGTTGTGGCGCTCGCTCCTGGTCACCGACGGCGACATCGTGGCGTTCGTGGACGCCGATCTGAAGGACTTCTCGGCGGACTTCGTCACCGGGATCCTGGGCCCGCTGCTGACCGACCCCTCGGTGCAACTGGTCAAGGCCATGTACGACCGGCCGCTGGAGATCGGCGACACGATCGTGCCCGCGGGCGGCGGCCGGGTCACCGAATTGGTCGCACGCCCGCTGCTGAATCTGCATTGGCCGGAACTCGCCGGTTTCGTCCAGCCGCTCGGCGGCGAATACGCGGCCCGGCGCTCGCTCCTGGAACAGTTGCCCTTCCCGTGCGGCTACGGCATCGAGACCGCGATGCTCGTGGACACCCTGCGCCTGGTCGGCCTGGACGCGATGGCCCAGGTGGATGTGGGCGTGCGCCGACACAGCCACCAGGACGAGGCCGGACTCGGCCGGATGGCGGCGGAGATACTCCAGGCCGTCGAGCGTCGACTGCGCCGCGGCCCCACGGGCGCGCACCCGGACGAGCTGAGCACCGCACTGACCCAGTTCGAGCGGGACGAGGAGGGTTTCCGGCTGCGTACCCACGACGTCGCGGCCCGGGAACGGCCGCCGATGACGACCGTTCCCGAGTACCGCGCGCGGACCCGCCTGGTCGACCGCTGAGGGCGATTTCCGGCCGGCCGCCGGACAGGGCCTAGTCGCCCAGCACCGCGCCGACCCGGCGGGCGCACTCCTCCTCGTTCGCCCGCACCCGGGCCAGCGCCACCGCCTCACGCTCGATCGCCTGCCGCTGATAGGCCACGTCGACCGCGTACCAGGTGCCCGCCACGTCGTACTGCGTCTTGCAGGCCACCGTCGCCCTCGCCGCGGCGATCTCGCGCGCGCTCGGTGTGGGCGTGTCCCACGCCGGATCACCGCCCGCCGCCAACGGGTCCGGGTAGTCGAACCCCCTCGCGCGCATGCAGGTCGACCACTGCGCCAACACCCGAAGCACCCGGGGATCGGCCCGCGATCGCTCGAACGACTCCACGTCGAGTCGACCCGGCAGCGCCGCGCGCTCCAGCGCCGGATCCACGCCCAGCGCGAACCGCGCCCGGCCCAGGCAGCCCGGCCCCGGCCGATCGCGGCCCTCGGTCGGATCCGGCGGCACCCCGTCCGCGCCCGCCTCGCCGTACAGCGCCACCGCCAGCTCCCGGCTCGGCGCCGGCCCGCTCGGCTTGTCCGTACCGCCGGCGACGGCGCCCGGCGGCCGAAAGCCCCAGGTGCCAACCTCGACCGCGTCGCCCACGCCGTACCGGCGCTCGGTGCGCGACTTCGACACGGGCCCACCGGCCGCGGCCGGCGGCGCCTGGTAGGTCAGGCCCAGCGGGGCCAGGCAGTCCCGGATCAGCACCAGCTCGGCCGAGGCCCGCCGGGCACGCTGCTCCGGGGTCGGCAGGTAGGCCGCGATCGGCAGGTCGAGCCCGCTCACGTCGCCGGTCACCGGGGTCGCCGCCGGCGGCGGGGCGCCCGACGCGCGGTCGGCCGCGGGTGGGTGGTCGGCGCGGTCGCCGGCCCCGGTGCAGCCGGCCAGCGCGAGGCACAGCAGCGCGATCGTGGCCGGCGCGTGGCGCGGGCGCCCTACTGCGCGGTCCAACTGCCCGACGCGTTGTTGTTCTTCAGCGCCGGGTCGAGATTGGCCGTCGACTTCGGGCCGATCTCCTGCATCGGACCTTGATAGTTGCTGCCGTAGTAGATCCGCAGCACGTGCGTCGGGTCGTTGTTCCACACCGACGCGGCGTGGTTCTTCACCGGCACCCCCGTGCCGCTGCCGCCGTCCGGGGAGCGCATGAACGTGTAACCGGCGTAGTTCGACAGGTTGTACCGATGGTCGAAACGCGCGCCCTTGGTGTTCGAGTTGTAGTACAGACACGCGTCCCCGTCGTTGCACGCGCCGTCCCCTTCGGCGACCGCCGGCGTGGCGCCGGCCGCGAGGACCAGCGCGGCGGCCACGGCGCCCGCACCGAGCCCACGATTGCTGCGCATATCCGATTCCCCCTTGCCCCGTTGCCCGCATGCCCGAGGTGCCGGGCCCGTCGCATGCGAGTGGGATCGGCCCGACGAGTCAAGAGAAAGCACACCCTCGCTACTCCCGGTAATGACATGGACACGTGATACTCGCCACACCGTTCGGGTCGGGGGCGCGATCGGGCCGGGTTTGCGCACCGGGATGCGTGGCTAGGGTCGGGGCATGAGTGCTCCCCCTCCCGCCGGTGTCCTGGTCGCGTCCAATCGTGGTCCCGTGTCCTTCTCACTGGAGGACGACGGCACGCTCTCGGTGAGCAGAGGCGGCGGCGGACTGGTGTCCGGGCTGTCCACCGCCGGGCAGGGGACCGGCGCCGTATGGGTGTGTTCGGCGCTCGGCGAGGCGGACCGGACCGCGACCCGGGCGGCGCCCTCGGGCCGGCTGGATCTCGCCGGTCACGACACCGGCGGCCTGGCGGTGCGGATGCTCGACATCGACCCGGGCACCTTCGCCCGGGCGTACAACGCCATAGCGAATTCGACGTTGTGGTTCGTCCACCACCTGCTCTACGACACCCCGTCCAAGCCGGTCTTCGACGCGCGCTTTCGCAAGGAGTGGGTCTCCTACGAGGCGTACAACCAGGCGTTCGCGCAGGCGCTGGCCGACGAGGCCGCCGAGGGCGCCAAGGTGGTCGTGCAGGACTACCACCTGACCCTGGTGCCGGTGCTGCTGCGCCGACTGCGCCCGGATCTGCGGATCGGGCACTTCGCGCACACCCCGTGGGCACCGCCGGACTACTTCCGCCTGCTGCCCGACGACATCGCGCGGTTCGTCCTGGAGGGCGTGCTCGGCGCCGACCACGCGGGCTTCCAGACCCGGCGCTGGGCGCTCGCCTTCCTGGACTGTTGCGCGGACGTGCTCGGCGCGGTGGTGGACCGGGACGCGATGACCGTCACGCACGCCGGCCGGGTGACCGAGATCGGCGTGCACGGCCTGGGTGCGGACGGCGAGTTCCTGCGCGAGCGGGCGTCGCGTGCCGACGTGGACACCCGGCTCGCCGGACTGCGCGAGGTGGTCGGCGATCGGCGGGTGATCGTCCGGGTGGACCGGACCGAACTGTCCAAGAACATCGTCCGGGGCCTGCTGGCCTATCGCGAACTGCTGCGCACCCGACCGGAATGGCTCGGTCGGGTGGTGCACGTCGCGTTCGCCTATCCCTCCCGGCACGACCTGCCGGAGTACCGCGAGTACACGGCGGCGGTGCAGCGGGTGGCCAAGGAGATCGACGACGAGTTCGGGACCGGCGACTGGCAGCCGCTGATCCTGCACGTCAACGACGACTTCCCGCGCTCGCTGGCGGCGTACCGGCTGGCCGACGTCGCGTTGGTGAACCCGATCCGGGACGGGATGAACCTGGTCGCCAAGGAGATTCCGGTGGTCTCGCTGCTGGACGAGGCGCACGGGGGTTGCGCGCTGGTGCTCTCGCGCGAGGCCGGCGCGTTCGAGGAACTGGGCGCGGACTCGATCGTGATCAACCCGTTCGACGTGTCGCAGACCACCGAGGCGCTGCACACCGCGCTCACGATGGACTCCGCCGAGCGGCTGCGGCGCACCAGGCGGCTGGCCGCCGCAGCGGTCGCGCTGAACCCGCAACAGTGGTTCCTGGAGCAACTGGACGCGCTGGGCAAGTAGTCGCCCGCGCCCGTCGGTCGAGCCGGCGGGCGCGGGCGACTGCCTAGGGCGTGTTGTTGCGGCGGCGGCGCGTGGTCAGTACGGCGGCCGTGCCGGCGCCGACCAGGGTGACGCCGAGGACACTCGCGCCGACCAGGCCGGCCGGTCCGGTCAGCGGCAGGCTGCCGCCGCCGGACTTGCCCGCGTCGCCGCCGCTCGTGCCGCTCGTGCCGCTCGTGCCCGCGGCGGTGCCGCCGGTCGAGCCGCCGCCGGTGGTCGCGGCGCCGGTCGTGCCGGTGCCCGAGGTGCCGCCGGTGGTGCCGGCGGACCCGCCGGTCGTGCCCGATCCGGTCGTGCCCGAGCCGCCCTTGAAGGAGACCTTGACGAACGCGTCCTGGCTGCGGTCGGGCGAGCCGTGCGCGGCCATGGTCAGCACGTAGCACTCGGTCTTGAGGCAGTCGACGTCCTTGCCCGCGCCGTTCTTGTACGTGGCCTTGACGTCGGTGAGGGTGGCGGAGAACGTGCCGTCCGGGTTGATCCCGCCCGGACCGAACGCCTTGAGCCACTTCGACGCGCCGTAGTTGCCCGCGTTGGTGGTCCAGTCGGCCTCCTTGGGGCCGAACACCACGTAGATCCCGTTGCCGCTGCCGGCCGCGTAGCCGGAGCCGGAGACCGTGATCGACGCGCCGGCCGGGTCGAGGCCGGTGCTCGGCGTGACGGTCAGCTTGGCGCCGCCGGCCGCCGCCTGCGGGGCGGCCTGCCCGAGTTGGGCCGGGGCCGCCGGTGCGGCGGCGCGCAACGATCGGGGAGTGCCGCCCGGTGCCGGTGCGGCGAAGGTCACCGCGACCTTGGCGGTCGGCCCGCCGTCGACGCCGACCCGGACCTCGAACGCGGGTGCGTCCGGGGCGAATCCGGTGCCCACCCGCAGCGGCGTCGCGACGACGCCCTGCCCGTCGGCGGCGAGCGTGCGGCTGCCCGCCCGGTCGACGGTGTCGCCGGCGTACAGCGCGACGGTGACCCGGGCGCCGGGGGTGAAGCCGCGCCCGACGACGGTGATCTCGTCGCCGGCCGGGGCCAGCGCGGTGTTGCGCGAGGCGGTCGCGGTGGGCGTGGCCGGGCTCTCGGCGCGGGTGTCGGCGGATGCGGCCGAGGCGCCGGCGGCGGCGCCGAGCACGCCGGCGGCGGCCAGGCCGAGCACGGCGGCCGAGCCTGCGGCGCGACGAAGGCGGTGGGAGGTGTGCATGTCGGCTCCTGGTGGATCGGGGCGGCGACGCGACGGCGGGTGCTCAGCCGGTCGGGTCGGCGGTGACTTCGGTGGGGGAGGCGGCGTCCTTCGCGAGGGCGGCCTCCTTTTCGGTGGCGACGCGCCGGCGGCGACGGAGCACCGTCACGCCGTAGGCGATCAGCGCGCCGAGCAGCAGCGTGATCGCGCCCAGCAGCAACCACGGCGGTGCCCATACGCTCGTCGACTTCGTGGTCACGGTCGCCGGGTTGCCGGTGACCTTGACGTCCGCGGTGAGTCGCCCGGCCGGGAAGACACCGTCGAAGCGCTGGACCACCTCGTGCGTGGCTCCCGGCAACAACTCGGGCAGGGCGGCTCGGGCGGGGCCGCCCAGTCGCCAACCACCGAGCCCGGAGACGGTGGTCTCGACCCCCGCCGTGGTGCGGACGTTGCCGGTGTTGCGCACCCGGTAGCGCACGACCGCCTCGGCGCCGCCGAACATCGCGATCGGGTTGTCGTACGACAGCCGCAGGTCCTCGATCGCCAGTCGCGGCACGGCGGGGCCGTCCACCCGCAGGTAGATCCGGGCACCGACACGCCGGTCCACGTCGAACCGCTGCTGCCCGGGACCGGTCGCCTCGGCCTTGATCGAGGCGACGATGGCGCCGGTGTGGTCACCGGGGCTCGCGTCCGCCGGGACGGTCAGCCGGAACGGGATGTCCGCGCGCTTGCCCGGCTCGACCGTGTACGACTCGGCGTCGAAGCCGATCCACGCGCCGACGTCCTTCGGCCGTTCGGCGGCGGTCAGCAGGGTCATTCCGCCGTCGGCGGCGAGCACGGCGTCGGTCGCGTACACGCGCAGCGTCAGCGGCTTGTCGCCGAAGTTGGACACGCCGACCACGTCGACCAGGGTCCGGCCCGGCGCGGCGGACAGGACGAAGTGGTCGCGCCCGCCTGCCGGTTGCACGCCCCAGGTGAACTCGTCGGCGGCTTGGGCGGGGGTGGCGGAGGCCAGGAGGGGGAGCAGGAGGGCTAGGAGGGCCAGGAGGGTGGGCAATGGGCGGGCGGCGGGGCGCATGGGGGGTGGCTCCTTTGTTGGGCGCCTTCGGCGCCGGCTCGCGAGGCACCACTTTTTCTCTCCCCCGCCGGCGCTCCTCCGAGAAAAAGTGGCCCCTCGCTCGTGACTTCGTGTCCCTTCGCTTCGCTACGGGTCACGAAGTCAAAGTTCTGCGGCTCCGCCGCTCTCCGCGCTGCGCGCGTCGATCACCGGGGGCGGGCTGGGTCGGGGGCGCTGACGCGCCGGGGGGTGCGGCGCGGGGTGGGTGTGGTGCGTGGGGGTGGGGCGGGGCCGTCCCCCGACGGGTTGGGGTCGGGGGACGGGTGTCGCTGTTCCTGGGGGCGCCGGGGTCAGATCAGCGTCAGCGTCAGGGTGCCGGTGTAGGTGCCGGGGACGGTGATGCCGGGGACGCCGAGCTTGAGGGCGCCGCCGCATTCGAAGGAACCGGCGCCGGCGCCCGCGGCCGACGAGCACAGGGTGCGGGGCTGTCCGAGGCCGGTGCCGGGCTCGGCCTTGGCGCCCGGGGTGACCTGCGGTGCGGTGCCGCCGGTGGGCAGGGTGCCGGTGACGGACTTCGCGGTGGGGGTCCAGCCGAGGTTGTCGCCGACGATCCGGCCGCCGGTGGCGGTCAGGTCACTGGCCTGGCCGGTGAGCGTCCAGCCCGCGTTGGTGCCGCGGGCGTCGGAGACGGTGAGCGGGTTGAGCGCGCCGCTGGTGAAGGCGTCCTTGCCGTTGAGCGTGACGCCCGGGAGTGCGACGTCGGTGCCGCCGACGCCCAGGGTCAGCGGGCCGCCCTGCACGTCGGTGGTGATCACCTGGTAGCCGGTGCCGGGGCCCGGCGGGACGGTCACGGCCTTGAACGCGACCGGCAGGAAAGTGTCCTGGCTGCGGTCGGGCGAGCCGTGCGCGGCGAAGGTGACCACGTTGCACGTGGTGACCGAGCAGTCGGTGTCGACGCCGTTCGCGTTCTTGTACTTGGCCTTCATGTTGTCCAGCGTCAGCGTGAAGCTGCCGTCGGCGTTCAGCTTGGCCTGGCTCGGCGAGGACGGAGCGGTGCGCACCCACTTGGTCGCCTGGTACGGCGCCGGGTTGGTGTTCCAGTCGGCGCCCTTGGGACCGAAGGCGACGTAGATGCCGTTGCCGCCGTCGCGGACCGGGTCGAAGCCGGTGCCGGTGACGGTGAAGGTCTGCCCGGCCGGGTCGGCTCCGCTGACCGGGGTCACCGCGAGCTTGGGCGCGGCCGGCGTGTTGTTCTTGAACGCGACCGGCGTGAAGGTGTCCTGGCTGCGGTCGGTCATGCTGGCGCCGTGCGCGGCGAAGGTGACGACCCGACACTCCTGCTTGAGGCAGTCCACCTCCTTGCCGTTCCCGTCGGTGTACTTCGCCTTGACGTCGAGCGTCGTGGTGAAGGCGCCGTCGGCGCTCATCTTGCTGCCCGCGACCCACGCCTGGGCGCTGTAGGCCCCCGCGTTGGTGTAGTAGTCGTCGATCTTGGGACCGAACAGGACGTAGACCCCGTTGCCGGAGTTGCGCACCTTGTCGAATCCCGTGCCGTTGACGGTGATCGTGGCGCCGTCCGGGTTGATGTCGACGTTGGGCGACACGCTCACGGACGGGGTTCCGGCGGCCTGCGCGGGCGAGGCCAGGCTCACGCCGGCCATCGCCAGCGCGGCGGTCGTGCCTATCGCACCGAAGCGGATCAAGCGGTTCGCGGGCTGGGGCCGCGCTCCGTTCGTCATCCTTGGCTCCTCCATCTGGCAGTGTGCACAGGGCGGCGCCCGGACCTATTAGCGGTAGGTCCGGGCGCCGTCCGATGCAGAGGAGGTAAGGCTAACCTAATTAATGGGATCGTAAAGAGCGGGTACGGCGCTCCGACAGCGGAGTACGTCACACCCGGACCGGCCCGAATACGGGCGGTATTCCCGTGCCTACGCCGTGATCCGGCGCCGATTCAGTCGCCACAACAGGTACGCGGACGCGGCGATCGCGGCTATCCGGACCATTGCCGGCAAAAGCTCGCCGAAGCGATCCCACGCCTCGTCCCGGGCCAGATCGGTGCCCAGGTGCCCGGTGGCGCGCAGCCACATGCCGATCGCGAACGCCAGCGCGGTGGCGCCGGGGACGTAGAAGGCGGCGAACCGCCGCTCCTTGAGCGACCACGCGCCCGCGGTGAAGACCACCAGGTAGCCGAGCAGCACCACCACGGTCGAGGCGACGATCGCACCGATCGCCATCATCGCGATCGCGAACACCTCGCGCACCTGCGTGCGCAGCGCGCCCGGACCGAACATGCCCAGGGCCGGCGTGGGTTCGGTCAGCGACTCCTCGTCGTCCCAGGTCGCCGACGAGTCCGAGAGCACACCGATCGGATACGCCGGCGCGTGCAGCGAGCCGTCGCCGTACACGTCCGGGCCGGGGCGCTCCGGCGTCCCGCCCTCCGGCGGGGTCCGCCACCACAGCGGCTCCTCGTCGGGATCCGCGAGCGGGACCGGCTTGGTCGCGGCGCCGCCGGCCGCGGTCTCGGCGAGCGTGGGCGGACCGGCCGCCGCCGGGGCCGCCTCGGGGGAGACCCGAGGCGCCGGCGGTGCGGCCGGCGGCGGCGCGGCCGGCTGCGGGCGGGACGGATCCGGGATGGCCGGAATCGGCGTCGCGTCCGCGCGAAAACCCATCTGCCGCGCCACCGTGGCGTAGCGCGAACCCCGCATCGACATCGCGCCCGCGCCGTCGTCGGCCCCGGCGGTGCGCAGATCGCCGAGCCGGTACAACTCGTGTCCGACCACGGCCTCGGGGCTGCCGAGCCGATCCAGCACGACCTGCACGGTGCCGGGGGTGTGTGCGTTCAGCCGCTCGCGCTCGCTGTTGATCTGGCTGCGCAACCGCTCCACCAGCCGGGCGCGGTCGGCGGGACGCAGTCTGCGCTGGGCGGCGTCGCCGACCTCGCCCAGGTACTGCAGAACCAGATGATCGCTCTCGAAGTTCACGCCCCCACCCCACCCCTGCCGAAGGATCGTCGCATCGGCACGACGCTTGCATCGGTAAAGCGACAACTCAGCGTAGGGGCGCGGGCGTAGCGGAGCGAGGGGTTGACCGAAATGGTGATCGCCCGGACCGCCCGAGCCACCGCCGGCGGCCGATATTCGGCCGCCGCGAGGCACCGGGATCGCGGGACCGGTGATCATCGGCGGGCGGACCGTCTAACGTTGATGGGATGACCACGTCTGCGTCGCCCACCCGTGCCGAGGCCGATCGGCTCGCCGAGTCCGGCCCCCGGACGCTCGCCGAGGATCTGCGCGGACGCACCGACGCGGCCCTCGCCGCGTTGTTGCGGGCCCGGCCGGACCTGACCTCGCCGGTCCCGGTGGACCTGACCCAGCTCGCCACCCGGGCCACCACGCGGGCCTCGATCGCGCGCGCCCTGGAGCGGCTGGACCGGTTCACCCTCCAAGTGGTCGACGCCGCGGTGGTGCTGCCCGACGGCTTCGCGGCGGCCCGCCTGCACACCCTGGTCGGCGTGGACCCCGAGGTGCTCGCCGGGGCGGTGGCCAACCTGCGTGAGCAGGCCCTGCTGTGGGGCCCCGACGACGCCCTGCGGGTGGTGCGCACGGTGCGCGACCTGGTCGGCGCCAGTCCGGCCGGGCTCGGCCCGACCCTGGCCGGCGCGGCGGCCCCGACCGCGCCGTCCCGGCTCCAGGAGGTGCTCGCCGATCTCGGGCTGGGCTCCAGCCACGACGCGGTCTCCGCGATCGCGGCGATCACCGACCTGTTCACCGACCCGACCCGGCTGGACGCACTGCTCGCGCAGGCTCCCGAGGCGGCCCGCGAGGTGCTGGACAAGCTGGTCTGGGGGCCGGCCGCGGGCAGCGTGCGCGGCGCGGACCGGCCGGTGCGTGCCGACGCGGCGCGTACCCCGGTGGAGTGGCTGCTGGCCCGGGCACTGCTGGTCCCGGCGGGCCCGGACGCGGTGGTGTTGCCGCGCGAGGTCGCGCTGCACCTGCGCGGTGGCCGGGTGCACCGGACCCCGGAGCCCGCGCCGCCCGAGCTGCCCACGCGCGAGCACGATCCACAGGCTGTGGACAGCCTGGCGGCCGGCTCCGCGTTCACCGCCGTGCGTCGGGTCGAGGACCTGCTGGAGGCATGGAGCACCGGCGGCCCGGCCGTGCTGCGGGCCGGCGGCCTGGGCATGCGCGAGTTCAAGCGCACCGCGGTGCAGTTGGACGCGCCCGAGGCCGAGGTCGCGCTGTGGCTGGAACTGGCCTACGCGATGGGCCTGGTCGCCGGCGACGGCGAACCGGACGAGCAGTGGCTGCCCACCCCCGCGTACGACACCTGGCGGCGCACCCCGGTGGGCACCCGCTGGGCCGCACTCGCCGGCACCTGGCTGGAGACCACCCGGGTGCCCTCGCTGGTCGGCTCGCGCGACGACAAGGACCGCCCGATCGGCGCGCTGGGCATGCAGGTGGACCGCACCGCCGCGCCCGAGGTGCGGCGCCGGATCCTGACCACGCTCGCCGCGCTGCCGCCGGGTTCGGCCACCGACGCCGACTCGCTGCTCGCGCATCTGACCTGGCATCAGCCGATCCGGGCCGCGCGGCTGCCCGAGGAGCTGTTCCGGGCGATGCTGGTCGAGGCCGAACTGCTCGGCATCACCGGGCGGGGCGCGCTGGCCGGATACGCCCGCACGCTGGCCGAGGGCCGGGTCTACGAGGCGGGCGACGCGCTGACCCCGCTGCTCCCGGAGCCGCTGGATTACGTCTTCCTCCAGGCCGACCTCACCGCCGTGGCCCCGGGCCCGCTGGTCCTGGACCTCGCGCACGAACTGCACCTGGCCGCCGAGGTGGAGTCCACCGGCGGCGCCACCGTGTACCGCTTCACCGAGACGTCGGTGCGCCGCGCGCTGGACGCCGGTCGTACCGCGGCCGATCTGCACCACCTGCTCGCCACCCACTCGCGCACCCCGGTGCCGCAACCGCTCGGCTACCTCGTGGACGACGTGGCCCGCCGACACGGCCGGATTCGGGTCGGCACGGCGGGGGCCTTCCTGCGCTGCGACGACGACGCGCTGCTGGGCGAACTGCTCGCCGACCGCCGAGCCGCGGGACTGCGGCTGCGCCGACTGGCCCCGACCGTGCTGGCCGCCGAGTCCGCCCCGGACCTGGTGCTGGAGAAGCTGCGCGGGATGGGCTTCGCGCCGGTCGCCGAGTCCGCCACCGGCGACCTGGTACTGACCCGCCCCGACACCAGACGCACCCCGCCGCGCTCGGCCCCGCCCCGGGTCGCCGGCGAGCCCCCGGCCCCCGGCGAGGCGCTCCTCGGCGCAGCCGTCACCGCGATCCGCGCAGGCGACGCCGCCGCCACCGGCCGCGCCGACGACGGCACGGACCGCGACGGCGAACCGATCGAACTCCCCCGCACCTCGGCCGCCGAGACCCTCCTGGCCCTCCAGGCAGCCCACGCCGACCGCCGAGCAGTCTGGATCGGCCACGTAACCCGCGAAGGCCGAGCCACCCAACACATCGTGGTCCCCCTCCGCCTGGAAGGCGGCTACGTAACCGCCCACGAACAAGGCACCGGCGAAATCCACACCTACCCCCTACACCGCATCACCGGCGTAGCCGAAACAACCTAGCCCCACCCCCAAGCCCCCACCCCCAGGCGCGTCAGCGCCCCCGAGGCGGCCGAGACCTCATGATCGACGCGCGCAGCGCGGAGAGCGGCGGAGCCGCAATACAAAGACTTCGTGGCCCGGAGCGAAGCGCAGGGACACGAAGTCACGAGCGAGGGGCCACTTTTTTGTGGAGGAGCCCGCGACGGAACAAAAAAGTGGTGCCTCGCGAGCCGGCGCCGAAGGCGCCCAACAAAAAGCAACGCTGCATCGCCGAAAGCCGCCCACCCCGCCCGCTCAGCTCACGACCCCGGTCCGGTCGTGCTGTTCGCCTCACGACCGGGGCCTTCCGGCTCGCTGCGCTCGCGATCTCGGTCTGGTTGCCGGGGCTCGGCCCGCGACCGGCGCCACCGGCTCGCTACGCCCCCACCACCGAAACCACCGAAACCACCCCTCGACAACTCCCGCCCACAACCCCCTCGACAACTCCCGCCCACAACCCCCCGACAACCCCCCTCACATCTCCCGCCGCCCAATCCGCCAAACCGCCAGCCAAACACACAACCCCGACAAAACCACCGACAACCCAAAATTGTCGACATACTCCCCAGGAGTATGCCCCCGCAGCAAATCGATCTGCGAGTTGAAGAGCTGCGAAGGCAACCAGCTCTGCAACGGTCGCCACAACGCCGCCAGCGGCATCACCACGAAGCTCACCAGGGTCGCGCCAAAAATCGCCACCGGCCGGCGCAGGCACGCGGCCATCGCGGCGACCACGCTGAGTTCGAGCACCACGCCGACGATCCCGTAGAGCGACCCGTAGAAGACCGCCTTCGCCGGCAGCGGCCCGAACATCCAGTGCACCTGGGCCCACGCGATCAGGCTGCCCAGCAGATAGGCCAGCGAGACCGCCGCCGTGGTCACCGTGTACCGGGGCAACACCAAATCGCGCGGGCGGCGCATCCGGGTGCGATGGAACGCGGCCAGGCCGGGTCGATGGTCGACCGCCAGGGCGCTCGCCATCAGCGCGAGCCCGACCAGGACGCTGACCTGGCCGACGCCGTACGTGTACACCGCCATCCCGCTGTCCGCGCGCATCCCGCCCGCCGGCGCCACCGCGTCGATGTGCAGCGCCTCGACGATGCGATCGCGGTGCCTGGCGAACACCGGGCCGATCAGCCCCAGGCCCGGATAGGCCATCACGAGCAACAACCACCGCCGGGTACGCACCAGCCGCAGCCACTCCAGCCGCCACAGCCCCAGTCGGCGCGGCCCGCGCGGGACACGATCGACGCCGGCCACCACCGCGGACGCGGTCGGCTGGGTCGTCGTGGGCGCCTGCACGGCGCCGGACCGGGTCATCGCGGACCACCGGTGATGGACAGGAACGCCGCCTCCAGGTCGGACTCCTCCGGCGCGACCGAGACCACCCGGGCCGAGCTGCGGCTGAGCACCTCGGCGAGGTGCCGCTCGCCGGCCTCCAGCGACCGGGCCTCGACCCGGAACAGCCCGGGCCGCAGCGACGACACACGCGCGACCCAGCTCTCCGCCGCGAACGCGCGCAACAGATCGGTGCCGCCGCCCCGCACCCGCACCAGCCAGCTCGGCCGCATGTGCGTGTCCACCAGTTCGGCGGTGGACCCCTGGTAGAGCAGCCGGCCCGCGCGCATCACGCCCACCTGATCACAGACCCGCTGTACGTCGGCCAGGATGTGGCTGGAGAAGACCACCGTGGTGTGTTCGCGCAGGCTCGCCACCAGATCGAGCACGTCGGCCCGACCGCGCGGGTCGAGCGCGGAGGTGGGCTCGTCCAGGATGAGCAGTTCGGGGTCGGCCACCAGGGCGGCGGCCAGGCCCAGGCGCAGCGTCATGCCGCGCGAGAGCGAGCCGGCCTTGCGCTCGGCGCAGCCGGACAGCCCGGTGCGATGCAGCGCGACCTTGACCTTCTCCCGGGGCAGCCGTCGTTCGACGAGGTTTCCGGCCAGTTCGACCACCTCGGACGCGGTCAGCCACGGTTCGAATTCGGGCACGTCCGTGGACACCGCGACCCGGCGCCGGTCGACCCCGAAGAGCACCTCGCCGTAATCCGCCCGCCGAGTGCCGCCCATGATCGACAACAGCGTGGTCTTGCCCGCGCCGTTCGGCCCGACCAGGCCGTATACGCAGCCGCGCGGCACCGCCAGGTCGATGCCGAAGATGCCGGTGCCGCCGCCGTAGTCCCGGGTCAGGGCGCGCGTGGACACGGCGGGACCAGTGGTCGGTGCGCCGGCGTGCTCGGGGGTCTCGGCGGCGGGGCGATCGGGACGGGGAACCCGATCGTCGGAGGCCGACGACTTTTGTTGCGCCATCAAGTATCCAGGGTAGGTAGACGGGCCGGTTTGTGTGTTCCTCCGTAAGGATGGGTCTGGCGCTCCTCCCTGGGCAGTACGGCCCCTGGAGCCTGCTCCTGCCGATGACAAACGGTTTTCGGAACACGGTCGCCGCGCCGATGGTTGAGACTTGTTGGTCCCGTCCCCTCCACCATGCGGAAAGGTTGGCCCGTGCCCGATGGCCCGCTGATCGTCCAGTCCGACAAGACCCTGCTCCTCGAGGTGGGGCACGAGGCATCCGCCGACTGCCGTCGGGCGATCGCTCCGTTCGCCGAACTCGAACGCGCCCCGGAGCATGTGCACACCTACCGGCTGACCCCGCTGGGCCTGTGGAACGCGCGCGCCGCGGGCCACGACGCCGAGCAGGTCGTGGACGTGCTGCTGCGCTACTCGCGCTACCCGGTGCCCAACGCGCTGCTCGTGGACGTCGCCGAGACGATGGGCCGCTACGGGCGGCTCCAGTTGTCCAAGCACCCCACCCACGGCCTGGTGCTGACCAGCACCGACCGCGCGGTGTTGGAGGAGGTGCTGCGCAGCAAGAAGATGATTCCGCTGGTGGGTGCGCGGGTGGACCCGGACACCGTGGTGGTGCACCCCTCCGAGCGCGGCCAGATCAAGCAGGTGCTGCTCAAGCTCGGCTGGCCCGCCGAGGACTTCGCGGGCTACGTGGACGGCGAGGCGCACGCGATCGACCTGGCCGAGGACGGCTGGCGATTGCGGGCGTACCAGCAGGAGGCGGTCGAGGGCTTCTGGCACGGCGGCTCGGGCGTGGTCGTGCTGCCGTGCGGCGCGGGCAAGACGCTGGTCGGTGCGGCGGCGATGGCCACCGCGAAGGCGACCACGCTGATCCTGGTCACCAACACGGTCTCGGCTCGGCAGTGGAAGTCCGAACTGGTCAAGCGCACTTCGTTGACCGAGGACGAGATCGGCGAGTACAGCGGCACCCGCAAGGAGATCCGGCCGGTCACCATCGCCACCTACCAGGTGGTGACCACCCGTCGGAAGGGCGTCTACCCGCACCTGGAGCTGTTCGACTCCCGGGACTGGGGCCTGATCGTGTACGACGAGGTCCACCTGCTGCCCGCCCCCATCTTCCGATTCACCGCCGACCTGCAGGCCCGTCGTCGGCTCGGCCTGACCGCGACGCTGGTACGCGAGGACGGTCGCGAAGGCGACGTGTTCTCGCTGATCGGTCCCAAGCGCTACGACGCGCCGTGGAAGGAGATCGAGAACCAGGGATACATCGCGCCGGCCGACTGCGTCGAGGTGCGGGTCACCTTGACCGAGACCGAGCGGCTGGCCTACGCGACCGCGGAGCCCGAGGAGCGGTACCGCTTCTGCGCGACCACCGCGAGCAAGACCCGTGTGGTCAAGGAACTGGTCGAGCAGCACCGGGGCGAACAAACCCTGGTGATCGGCCAGTACATCGACCAACTCGACGAGTTGGGCGAGGTGTTGGACGCGCCGGTGATCAAGGGTGAGACCACCAACAAGGAACGCGAGCGGTTGTTCGACGCGTTCCGCACCGGTGCCGTGCAGGCGCTCGTGGTCAGCAAGGTGGCGAACTTCTCGATCGACCTGCCGGACGCGACGGTGGCCATCCAGGTGTCCGGCTCGTTCGGCTCGCGGCAGGAGGAGGCGCAGCGGCTCGGTCGGGTGCTTCGGCCCAAGGCGGACGGCCGGGGCGCGCGGTTCTACTCGGTGGTCGCGCGCGACACCATCGATCAGGACTTCGCCGCTCATCGGCAACGGTTCCTCGCGGAACAGGGCTACGCGTACCGGATCGTCGACTCCGACGATTTGGACAAGCAGAAGTAGTCGACGGGCGGGGCGTTCGGTCACGCGATCGGGCGCTTCTCCAGGGCCTTCGGGGGTCGCTCCCGTCGCCGGCGGGTGCGGCGGGGGTGGACCCGGGCGGCCAGGTGCCGGCCCAGGAACAGGTAGGCGAGGACCGCGCCGCTCGCGTTCAGGATCACGTCGTCGATGTCGAACGCGCGGCCGACGACGAACAGGCCCTGCACCGCCTCGACCACGAGCATCGGCACGCCGACGGCGAGCAGGATCCGCAGCGGGCCGCGCAGCCGGGCGGAGACCACCGGGAGCAGCACGCCCAGCGGCGTGCACAACACCAGGTTGCCGCCGATCTGCCGGATCGCGTCCCGGACTTCGGGGCGGTCCAGGTAGGACCGGATCGAGTTGCCCGGGTCGGTGTTGCCGGTGACCAGGTCCTGCGAATCGGGTTGCGGGGTGAGCGTCACCCGGGCCAGCACCAGTGCGAAGGCGACCAGGGCCAGCACGCCGAACCCGATCGCGACGGCGCGCAGCACGCGTGCGGCACGCGAGCGGGTGGGCCGGGGGCCGTCGGCGGCATCGGCGGGCTTCGCGGCGGTGCCGGGTCGCGCGTCCTCGGTCCCGAACGGGTCGTCCACCGTGTCCACCCCCGAGTGTCGGTTCGGCTGCCCGAGCGGACGTCTGCCCGCGCGCAGTCGGACCATGCCGGGTCACGGCACGGCATGCCTGCCGAGCAGGGTGACTCGAACGGCCGTGCCGGTGAACACCCACGCGCCGCGCGCGACCGTCGCGGTGAGGTGAGCGGGCCGACGCAGCCGGGCGCGGACCAGTTCGGTGAACGGGATCTCGGCGGCGGAGGAGCCGCGCAGCTTCGGCATCCGCAACGAATGGGGGGCGGGGAGATGCGTCATCGTGCTCATGTCCCCGACGCTATGCGGACCGACATAACGGGCGCGTCAGCACCAGGGCGCCCGCTGCGATACCTCTCCCGGATGACCGCCCCCCAGGGGTCGACCGTGCGGCCGACCCCTGGGACTCGGGGGCGGCGGACGGGAATCCGACCACAAGCGCGCGCGGGGCGGCGAGCCGTCCACGGGCGCATTCCGCTTCGAATGCGCCCTTGACACGAATGAGCCGAAACGATCAAGGAAAGTGCAGTTCACGGCATTGCCCACGTTCGGGCATCGGCCTGCAACGCGCCGCATCGTAGGCTGAACGGGTGAATTCCCTCATGGTTGGTTTCGACCTGGACATGACGCTCGTCGACTCCCGTCCCGGCATCGGGGCGGCCTGGGCCGTGCTCGCCGCGGAGACCGGTGTCCCGATCGACATCGCGCTGGTCGTCTCCCGACTGGGGCCCCCGCTGGAGATCGAGGTCGCGAACTGGTTCCCGGCCGCCGAGGTCACCGCCGTGGCCGCGCGCTATCGCGAGCTGTATCCCGACCATGCCGTGCTCGGCACGGACGTGCTGCCCGGTGCTCGTGCGGCGCTCGCGGCGGTGCATCGGCTCGGCGGTCGCACGATGGTGGTGACCGGCAAGCACGAGCCCAACGCCCGGCTGCATCTGGACCATCTGGATCTGGCCGTGGACCATCTGGTCGGCGACCTGTGGGCCGAACAAAAGGGCGCGGCGCTGCGCGCGTCGGGGGCGAGCGTGTACGTCGGCGACCATCTCGGCGACCTGGCCGGGGCCCGTGCCGCGGGCGCGGTCGCGGTCGGGGTGGCGACCGGACCGATCTCCGCCGAGGACCTGCGCGCGGCCGGCGCCGACGTCGTGCTCACCGATCTGACCGAGTTCCCCGCGTGGTTGGAGGCACACGTCGCCGACCTGCGGCTCGCCGGGCTGCGCGAGCGGCTGCGCGGCCTGGGCAGCGTCGCGGTGGCCTTCTCCGGCGGCGCGGACTCGGCCTTCCTGCTGGCCGCGGCGGTTCGCACGCTGGGCGCGGCCAACGTGCTCGCGCTGACCACCGAGTCGCCGAGCCTGCCGGCCGCCGAACGCGACGCCGCACGGGCCTTCGCGGCGGACCTGAGGGTGCGTCATGAACTGGTGCCCAGCGACGAGATGGCCCGCGAGGGCTATCGCGCCAACAACGGCGACCGATGCCGGTTCTGCAAGACGGAGTTGATGGCGGTGCTCGCGCCGGTGGCGCGTGCGGCGGGGATGGCCCACCTGGCCACCGGCACCAACGCGGACGACGCGCGGGTGGGCTTTCGGCCGGGGATCGCCGCGGCGGCCGAGGCGGGGGCGGTCACCCCCCTGCTGGACGCGGGCCTGACCAAGGCTCAGGTGCGGGCGATCAGCCGGACCTGGGGGCTGCCGACCTGGGACAAGCCGGCCGCGGCGTGCCTGTCCAGCCGGGTCGCCTTCGGCGTGGCGATCACCCCGAGCAGGCTGGCCCGGGTGGAGCGGGCCGAGACCGCCTTGCGCGCGGTCCTGGCCCGGGACGGGATCCCGGTTCGCAACCTGCGGGTGCGCGACCTGGGGCAGTCCGCGCGGATCGAGGTGGACGCCGCGCTCAGCGCCGCCGTGGACGGGCACGAACCCGCCCTGGCGGCGGTCCACGAGGCCGGCTTCACGAGCGTCGAGGTGGACCCGCTCGGCTACCGCGAGGGCGCGATGAACGAACTGTTGCCCGACCCGGAGTCGTACCGCTAGGAACGCCCCCCGGCGCGTTGCGGCGGGCGCGGCGTCAGAGCGTCTCGGGCACCGGGCGACGCCTGCTGCGGGCCGACTTGAACAGGCCCGCGGCGGCCACCGCGAAGCCGACCGGCATCAGCGCGCTGACCAGATAGACCGCGGTCGGCAGCGCGTCGGCGCCGATCAGCAGCGGTGTCACGGTGGCGAGCGTGGCGATCGTCCCGATGGCGAAGAGCACCGCGCCGATGCGGACGAGCCGATCGCCGGGGCCTGCGGATGCGTTGTACACACGCCCAGGGTAGATGCCCCGATCCGGCCCCGATGCGCCCGGGGCGGTATCCCGATGTCCGGCCGAGAACGCGACCATTAGCCTGGTCGAGTGAACGGGGTCACTACGCGTTCCTGCTCGGATTCGATGTGTGCGCCCCACCCAGCCTGGTAAATGCTCGTAAAAGTCCCGACGAAGCCGTCCCGACACGATCGAGGTCTCCCGTGCCCACCGGCAAGGTCAAGTGGTTCGACACCGAGAAGGGCTTCGGGTTTTTGTCCCGGGACGACGGGGGCGACGTGTTCGTGCACGCGTCGGCGCTGCCGCAGGGCCTGGACACGCTCAAGCCGGGCACCCGGGTCGAGTTCGGCATCGTCGAGGGGCGACGGGGCGAACAGGCCCTCTCGCTCCGGGTCCTGGACCCGCGTCCCTCGGTCGTCGCCGCGAGTCGCAAGAAGCCCGACGAGATGAGTTCGATCATCCAGGACCTGCTCAAGGTCCTCGAAGGCGTCGACAAGACCCTCGAACGCGGCCGCTACCCCGACAAGCGCGCGACCACGAAGGTCGCCGAACTGCTGCGGGCCGTCGCCGACGAACTCGACACGTGAGCACCGCCTGACGGCGGCGCGGGACACCCGGCCCGGCGGCCGGTGCGGTGCCCTCGAACGCCGGACGGGCCGGATGGTGCCGGGCGGGCCCGGGCGGCGCGTCCGGCGTGCTCGGGGCCGTCCGGCGCCCGCCGGGTCAGGTAAGTTTCAGGGCGTCGGCCGGCACGGGCGGGACCAGGCCCTCGGCGGCGGCTCGGGTCAGCAGGTGGGTCACTGCCGCGTGGCCGGATTCGCCCAGGTCCCGGGTGAACTCGTTGACGTACAGGGCGATGTGCCGGTCGGCGACGTCCGGGTCCATCTCCTGGGCGTGTGCGAGGACGTAGGCGCGTGACGCGGCCGGATTCGCCCAGGCGTGTTCGACCGACGCGCGGGCGGCGGCGGCCAGGGCGGGCAGGTCCAGCGAGCGTTTGGCGATGATCGCGCCGAGCGGGATCGGCAGCCCGGTGTCCGACTCCCACCAGTCGCCCATGTCGGCCAGGCAGGTCAGCCCGTAGCGCGCGTAGGTGAAGCGGGCCTCGTGGATCACCAGGCCCGCGTCCACGAGGCCGTCGCGCACCGCGGGCATGATCTCGTCGAACGGCAGCACCCGGATCTCGCCGACGCCGCCGGGCACGTTGCCCGCCGCCCACAACCGGAACAGCAGGTAGGCGGTGGAGCGTTCGCTCGGCACCGCGACCACCTTGCCCGCCAGCGCCGCCGGCGTGCTCGCGCCCAGGCTCAGCACGAGCGGGCCGCAGCCGCGGCCGAGCGCGCCGCCGCAGGGCAGCAGCGCGTATTCGTCCAGGACCCACGGGAGCGCCGCGTAGGAGACCTTCAGCAGGTCCAGTTCGCCGCGTTCGGCCAGGCCGTTGGTGATGTCGATGTCGGCGTAACGCACGTCCACCGGCGGCGCGTCGGCGAGCAGGCCGTGCGTCCAGGCGTGGAAGACGAACGTGTCGTTCGGGCACGGCGAGTAGGCCAGCGACAGGGTCATCGGGTCGGGCTCCCTTCGAGCGCGGCGAAGGCCGAGGTGAGGGCGCGCAGTGCGTCGGGGATGCGCCACGCCGCGCGGTCGCGCGGGCCCACGGCGTTGGAGATGGTGCGCAGTTCGAGCATCGGCACGTCGAACGCGGCGGCGGCGGTGGCCACTCCGAAGCCCTCCATGCCCTCGACCGCGGCGTCCGGGTGCCATTCGGCCAACTCGGCGGCGCGCGCGGCGGTGCCGGTCACGGTGGACACGGTGAGGGCGAGTCCGGTGACGAGCGGGATGTCGGCCGCCCGCAACGCGTCACCCACGTGGGTGATCAGCCCCGGATCCGAGTCGAACGCGCCCGTCCCGAAGCCCAGTTCCTCGATCGGCACGAACCCGTCGGCGGTCTGCGCACCCAGGTCGGCGGCCACCACCCGGGTGGCCAACACCGTCGAGCCGACCGGCGCCCGGCCCGAAAAGCCGCCGCCGATACCGGCGTTGATCACCAGGTCGTAGGCACCACGCGCGAGCGCGGCGGCCGTCCCGGCGGCAGCGGCGGCCGGACCCGCACCGACGGCGAGCACCTCCGGACCGGGAGTGCGCCACGAACGCGAACCGCCGAGCACGGCGTCGCGCTCGGCGGCCACGGCGGTGATCACCAGAATGGGCAAGAGCTACTTCTTCTTGACCTTGAACGACCAGATGCCCCGGTAGCCCTCTTTGCCGTCCGGCTGCACGACCTGGACCAGGATCGGCTCGTCGCCCTTCTCCGGCGCCCCGTACTTCAGCCGAATGTCGGAGTAGTAGGTGGTCTTGATCGCCGACGCGGTCTGCGGCTTGCCGTCGAACAGGAGCAGCCAACCCTTGTCGGCGATCTTCTTGTCCACGCCCACCGAGAAGCTGCCGCCCTCGTCGACCGAGATGGTCTTGAGCTTCGTCTTGTTCAGGCACTCCGACACCTTGGCGTCGTCGAGCGTGCCACCGTCCTTGTAGCACTCCGCCTCGGAGTGGACCGACGTGGTCCCGGTGACCAGGGTCACCAACGGGGTGGGCTTGTCGATGTTGCAACCCGTCAGGGCGAGCGCGCCCAGGACGGCGGCGCCGGCGAGCGCGGCAGGGCGGCGAGTCTTCATGATCGGAAGATTACCGGGCGGCCCGCAGCCGGACGCCGGGGGACCGCTTGCGACGCGCCCGGCGAGTCGTCAGTTTGCGACCGACGATCACCAGCGCCAGGGTCAGCACGCCCGCCGCGACGCTCATCCCCAGCGTGCCGTTCAGGGGCAGCGCGATGCCGATGCCGCCGCCGATCACCCAGGCCACCTGGAGCGCGGTCTCGGTGCGGGCGAAGGCGGAAGTACGCACCGCCTCGGGGATGTCGCGCTGGATCATCGCGTCCAACGAGAGCTTGCCCAGCGCCTGGGCGAGACCGGCGACCGCCGCCACCGCGAGCACGGTGATCAGGCTGTACATCACCGCCGCCCAGGCCGCGCAGGTCGCGGACACCAGCAGCACGCCGACGATGATCGCCTCCGGCGCACGGGACTTGAGCCAGGCCCCGAGCGCGGTGCCGACCGCGTTGCCGACCGCGGCGGCGACCACCACCGCGATGGTGGCCTGGGTCGCGGACAGGTCGGCCACCGGGTGCTGGCGCATCAGGAAGCCGAGGAACATGATCAGGAAGCCGGAGAAGCCGCGCATCGCCGCGTTCGCCCACAACGCCTGGACCACGGACGGGCCCACACTGCGCAGCCGCCGCGAGGTCTTGACCCGGACCGGCTTGCGACCGGGCTCGCGCTCGGTCGACGCCTCGGGTTCGGACGCCGGCTCGGTGCCGCCCCCGTCCCGGCCGGTCCGCAGCTTGGTCAGCGACACCTTGCGCTTGTGGTCGACGCCGGGCGCCTCGGCGGTGAAGGAGGCCCGGTCCTCGCCCTCGGCCGAGTCGACCTTGGCGGGCAGGGTGAGTGCCAGGACCGCGCCGAAGGTGAACACGACACACGCGCCGTACAGGATCCCGGGCGTGCCGAACGCGTACTTGAGGCCGCCCGCGACCGGTGCCGCGCCCATCGTGCCGATCAGGCCGAACAGGGTGATCCGCGAGTTCGCCTTGACCAGCGAGACCGAGCGCGGCTGGAGCCGGGGCACCACCGCGCTGCGGCTGACCCCGTACACCTTGGAGGAGACCAGCACGCCGAACGCCGCCGGATACAGCTCCAGCCCGCCGTCGTTCACCGAACCGGCCATCAGCCAGCACAGCCCCACCCGGACCAGCATCGCCACCGCCATCGCGACGCGCCGACCGCGGCGCATCCGGTCCAGGATCGGACCGAGCACCGGGGCGAGCAGCGCGAACGGCGCGAGGGTGATCAGCAGGTACATCGCGACCCGGTCGCGCGCCTCGCCGGTGGGCACCGAGAAGAACACGGTCGTGGCCAGCGCCATGGTCACCAGCGCGTCGCCCGCGTTGTTGATCAGATGCAGCTCGATCAGCTTGGCGAGACCGCTTTCTCCGGCCCCCTTGGCCCGGGCCGCGCCGCGCAGTCTGCCGAAGCCGCCGGTGAACAGTCCGCCGAACCAACCCAGCGCGCGCCGCGCCGGACCTCGGTTCCTGGGGTACGACCCGCGGGTCGAACTCGGCGCCCGAATGGTGCGCCGTGATGCGGTGGTGGTCTTGGAGGCTGCCACGCCGGGATCCTGCCCTCGCTCCCTCGGATGATGCGGTCGCGACACGCCAGGAAGGGCTCGCTCCGCGCGCCCGTTCGGGAATCGGACGTGTTTTGAGGGTATCGGCGGTGGAGACCTTCGACGCGTGAGAGAGAATCACTCTCGTGAGTGCCGCGACCCGTAGTCGAACCCCGGACCGCCTCTGCGCCGAGGCGGTTGATCTTGCCTTCGCTGCCGCCGAGGAAGCCGCAGGTCAGGACTCCGTCGGCGAGCATCTGGGTGTTCAGGTGGATGGTGATCGCCTGGTCACCCACCTGTTCGCGTGCCGCGAGTCCGCCTACCACGGCTGGCGGTGGGCGGTGACCGTTGCCCGTGCGCCCCGCGCCAAGCTGGTGACCGTGGACGAAACCGTCCTCGTCCCGGGACCCGAGGCGCTGCTGGCGCCTGCCTGGGTGCCGTGGAACGAGCGGCTTCGTCCCGGCGACCTCGGCGTGGGCGACCTGTTGCCCACCGACGCCGACGACCCCCGTCTCGAATTCGGTTACACCGGAGCGGACGAGACAGAGGAGGAACTGACCGAACCGATCGCGTTCGGTCCCAAGGCGGTCGCGTACGAGCTGGGACAGGGGCGCGCACGCGTCCTGTCGCCGGTCGGCCGCGATCTGGCCGCAGACCGTTGGGACGAGCACTTCGGCCGGGCCACGCCCATGGCCCAGGCCGCCCCGGCGCACTGCACGAGTTGTGGCTTCCTGGTCAAGGTCGGCGGCCCGCTCGGGCAGGCGTTCGGAGTGTGCGCCAACGAGTACTCGCCCGCCGACGGCCGGATGGTCTCGCTGGCGTACGGCTGCGGCGGCCACTCGGAAGCGGCGGTCATGCCCGCCGCGACGCCCGCCGCCGAGCTGTCCCTGGACGAATACCGGATCGAGACCGTGCGGATCCGCCCGGTGGAGAGTCCGGTGGACGAGGACGGCATGCAGCCCGGCGAGGACCAACTGGGCCACTCCTGATCGATCCCGTGCCCGTGTGCACGACCTCGCGCGACACGCCCGACGTCCTCGAATCCGCCCACCCGACCGACACGCCGAAGCCGCCACCGAACCGGTGGCGGCTTCGGGTCGTTTCGGGCTCGGATCAGCGCGCGGTGCCGCGGAAACCGACCGGGCCCTCACCCGGGAACTGCGCGGAGCCCTGGAAGCGCGCGCCGTCGTCGAAGAAGGTGATCGTCGCGTTGCCCTGCGGGCCGGACCAGGAAAGCTGGGTGCCGGTCGCCGGGCGGGCCTTGTCCGGAACCACGGCGTTGCGACTCTGTACCACGACGGCGAGGTCGGCGTCGTCGTGCCAGGCGGCGTCCGGGCCGCCCCACTGGATCTGTGTGCGATAGGTAGCCACGTTGTCTCCCCTTCCGTAGCCGAGCGGGGTTTCCCCCACCGCCGTGTCTACTCCCGTGTCCGCGGGTCTCGCCACACGAACGGACAGGCCCGCATGTGAGGGTTTTGTGTGGGTTGATCCACTGCCGTCCATCCGGTGGGATCGCCGGGAAGCCGTGTGACCGGAAACGCAATAGGGTTCCGGCCACATCCGCGAACGAGGGACGGCGCACGGTATGGGCATCGACGACCGCTTTGGCACCGCTTCGCTTCGGCGAGCCGTACTGGACGCGTGGGCCGCGTCGCCCGCGCGTTTCCGGGAGGACGCGAACGCCGAGGAGGAACTCGCCCTCGGCGGCTACCGCGACCGCCTGGTGGTCGAACTCGCGCAGAACGCCGCCGACGCGGCGGCCCGCGCGGGGGTGCCGGGCCGGCTGCGGCTGACCCTGCGCGACGGCGTGCTGGTCGCGGCCAACACCGGCGACCCGCTGCACGCGCAGGGCGTCGAGGCGTTGTCCACGCTGCGCGCCTCCGCCAAGCGCGACGACGGGCCCGAGGCGGTCGGCCGGTTCGGGGTCGGCTTCGCCGCGGTGCTCGCGGTCACCGACGAGCCGTGCGTGCTCTCGCGCACCGGCGGCGTGCGCTGGTCCCTCCAGGAGGCCCGTGACCTGGTCGCCGAACAGGCTCGGAACAACGCCGGACTGACCGACGAGCTGGCCCGGCGCGACGGCGGTGTGCCGGTGCTGCGGCTGCCGATGCCGGCCGAGGGCACGCCGCCCGAGGACTACGACACCTGCGTGGTGCTGCCGCTGCGCGACGGCGCCGCCGCGGATCTGGCCGCCCGGCTGCTCGCCGAGATCGACGACGCGTTGCTGCTCACCCTGCGCCGGCTCGGCGAGATCGTGATCGAGACCGCGGACGGCGTGCGGACGCTGACCTGCCGGGCCGAGGGCGGTGCCCTCGTGGTGACCGACAACGGCGTGACGACCCGCTGGCGGGTCGGTGAGGACGGCGGCGCGCTGGCGCCCGAACTGCTCGCCGATCGGCCCACAGAGGAGCGCCGGCGGGCCGCCTGGTCGGTGTTGTGGGCGGTCCCGCTGGACGCCGTCGACCAGCCGCGCCGGCCCGACGTACGGCCCGTCGTGCACGCCCCCACGCCCACCGACGAGCCGCTCGGGCTGCCCGCGCTGCTCGTCGCGTCCTTCCCGCTCGACCCGACCCGCCGACACACCGCGCCCGGCCCGCTGCGCGACTTCCTGATCGAGCGCGCCGCCGAGACCTACGCCACGCTGCTGGGCACCTGGCCGACCAGTACGACCGGCATCCTGAGCCTGGTGCCCGGCCCGACCGCCGAGGGCGAGCTGGACGGGTTGTTGCGGCATCGGGTGCTGGCCCGACTCGCCGACACCGCGTTCCTGCCCGCCGCCGCGCCCGCCTCCGAGGCCGAGCCGGACGACCCGGACGCGCTGCTGCTCGATCGGGGCACCGCCGCGCGCGACCGGGACCTGCTGCGTCCGCGCGACGCGGTGCTGATCGAGACGGCGGGCCCGGGCCTGGTCGACGCGCTGGCACCGGTGGTGGCCGGGCTGCTGCCCGCGGGGCTGGATCGCAGCGCGGCCCTGCGGGTGCTGGGGGTGCGTCGGTTGCCGCTGGCCGAAGTGGTCGACCAGTTGGCCGGCATGGATCGGGAGCCGGCCTGGTGGCGGGCCCTGTACGACGCGTTCGACCCGGCCGCCCGGGACGCGCTGGGCGCGCTGCCGGTGCCGCTCGCGGACGGCCGGATCGTGCGCGGGCCGCGCGGGATCCTGCTGCCCGGTCCGGACAGCCCCGACCCGGCCGCGCTCGACGTGCTCCGGCTGCGCGTCGCCCACCCGGACGCGACCCACCCGCTCCTGGAACGGCTGGGCGCGATCCGGGCCACCCCGAGGGCGGTGCTCGCGGACCCGGCGGTGCGCGCGGCGGTGGCCGACAGCGAGGACGGCGACGACATCGCCGACGCGATCCTGGAACTGGTCCGGGCCGCCCGGATCGGCCCCGGCGACGAGCCCTGGTTGTCCGCGCTGCTGCTGCCGGACGCGGACGGCGACGCGGTCCCGGCCGGCGAACTGATGTTGCCCGGCAGCCGGATCGCCGCGGTGGTCGAGCCGGACGCGCTCGGCGTCGTCTACCCGGACCTGGTCGAGCGCTGGGGCGAGGACGTGCTGGAGGCGGTCGGCGTGCTCGGCACCTTCGGCCTGGTCCGGGAGGACGACGTGGTCCTGGACCACGACGGCTGCGATCACGACCTGGACGCCGAGGACGACTGGCTCGACGACGTGCTCGACCACATGCCGGACGACGGGGTGCCGCCGGTGCTGGCGACCTTCGTCGCGGTGCGCGACCTGGACCTGGTCGCGGACGACGCCTGGGACGAGGCGCTGGAGGTGATCGCCACGCCGCCGCTGCGCAGCGCGGTGACCGAGCCGGCGCACGTCCTGCTGCCGGACGGCGGCACGGCCCGGGTGCCCTCCTACACCTCGTGGTGGCTGCGCGGACATCCGGTGCTGGACGGCCGGCGGCCGGCGGGGCTGCTCGCCGCCGACGGGGACCGGCTGCTGCACGGGCTCTACGACGAGGTCCGGGCGAGCCTGGATCCGGTCTTCCTGACGGCCCTGGGCGTGCGTACGACGCTCGCGGCGCTGCTGGCCGACCCGGACGGCCCGGACGAACTTCTGGAGCGTCTGGCGGACCCGGAGCGGCCCGTGACGCGCGACCAGTTGCGGGCGCTGTACACCGCGCTCGCCGACGTCGCACCGGAGCGGTTGTCCGCGCCGGCCGAACTGCGCGGCGTCTCGGGTGGGCGGATGACCGTCGCCGACGTGGCCGACGCGCTGGTGGGCGACGCGCCGGACCTGGCGGCCTTGGTCGCGGACGACGCGGCGCACGTGGTGCTGCCGGTGCGTCCGGATCGTGCCGAGGCGCTGGCCGACCTGCTCGACGTACCGCTGCTGTCCGAGACGATCCCGGGCAAGGTGCTCTCCGAGGGCACGCTGCACGAGGTGCCGGAGGACGTGCTGGCCGCGATGCCGGACGCGCCGAAGGAGTACTACGAGCACGAGGAGCTGATCGTCTCCGGCCCGAACGAGAGCGAACTCGACGCGGACTGGCGCTACGTCGACGGCCGGGTGCACGCCACCACCTTCGAGGGCGTCGCGCGCGGTCTGGCCTGGGCGGCGGGCGAGTGGCACCGCCGCTTCGAGGTCGAACAACTGCTGACCCACCCCGAGAACGCGGACCACTTCGCGACGGAACGCGACTTCGACGGGGTGTGAGCGGGCCTCGGTACGTCGGGGGCGATGGGGGCGCCGGGGCTCAGGCCGCGGTGTCCCCGTCGTTTTCGGGGTGTTCGGAGTTCTCGGGGCGCTCGGGGTACTCGGTGCTCTTGGAACGCTCGGTGTCCTCGGTGTCCTCGGTGTCCTCGGTGTTTCGGCGGGCCGGCCAACCCGAGACGTGCCAGCCGACTTCGAGGAGGGCGGCGGCGACCAGGGCGATGCCGACCGCGGTGCCGTTGTTGCCCTGGTGCTGGGGATACAGGGCGAAGAAGTCGGCCACGAACGGGACGTAGAGCGCGATCAGGAAGAGTGCCACCATGGCCGCGATCAGGGCGATCCGCCACCACGTGTAGGGGCGGGCGACGATCGCCAGGATCCAGGTCGCGACCAGGAACAGGGTGATCACTGCGGTGGTGCGGTCCTGGTCGAGGTTCGAGCCGTGGTTGAGGTGGGCCAGCCAGTAGGACAGGAAGGTGGCCAGCGCGGCGACCACGCCGCCGGGGATCGCGAAGCGCAGGACGCGCGGCACGAAGCCGGAGCGGGCCCGTTCGGTGTTCGGGGCGAGGGCGAGGAAGAACGCGGGCACGCCGATGGTGAGCGAGCCGATCAGGGTGAGGTGGCGGGGCAGGAACGGGAAGACCACACTCGCGACGCCGGTGAGCAGCGACAACAGCAGTGCGTAGACGGTCTTGGTCAGGAACAGGTTCGCGACCCGCTCGATGTTGCCGATCACCCGGCGGCCCTCGGCCACCACCGAGGGCAGCGTGGCGAAGCTGTTGTCCAGGAGCACGATCTGCGCGACCGCGCGGCTCGCGCCGCTGCCCGCGCCCATCGCGACGCCGATGTCGGCGTCCTTGAGCGCGAGCACGTCGTTGACGCCGTCGCCGGTCATCGCGACCGTGTGGTCGCGGGCCTGGAGCGCGGCCACCATCGCCCGCTTCTGCTGCGGGGTGACCCGGCCGAACACGGTGCCGTCCTCCAGCGCTCGACCGAGTTCGGTCGGGTCCTGGGGCAACCGGCGGGCGTCCACCGCGTGTTCGGCGCCCGCGAGGCCGAGCTTGGCGGCCACCGCGCCGACCGAGAGCGCGTTGTCGCCGGAGATCACCTTGGTCGCCACCCCCTGATCGGCGAAGTAGCGCAGCGTCGCCGCGGCGTCCGGGCGCAGCCGCTGTTGCAGCACCACCAGCGCGGCGGGACGGGCCCGGCCGCCCGCCTCGTCGGTCAGCGCGTCGGCGGTCGCCAACAGGAGCACCCGCAGCCCCTGCGCGCCGAGTTCGTCCACCTGCGCGAGCACCGGGTGGC
Organism: Embleya sp. NPDC020886; assembly: GCF_044333915.1. Classification (NCBI taxonomy): domain Bacteria; kingdom Bacillati; phylum Actinomycetota; class Actinomycetes; order Kitasatosporales; family Streptomycetaceae; genus Embleya; species Embleya sp. NPDC020886. The sequence continues at coordinate 427,421 of NZ_JBIRRX010000008.1, forward strand.
CCTCGGGGAGCAGCACATCGGGCGCGCCGAGCAGCCAGGTCCCGTGCCCGGCGAAGCTTGCGCCGCTCCACTTGCGGGCCGAGGAGAACGCGGCGACGTCGGTGACCGGCCAGTCCGGCGGCGCCGGGTAGGCGTCCACGATCGCCTGCAGGCTGGCGTTCGGCCGCGGGTCGGAGGTGCCCAGGGCGCCCAGCGCCGCGTCGACGGGCAGGGTGTCGTCGAGCGGGCGCGTCTCGGCCACGTCCATGCCGCCCTCGGTGAGCGTGCCGGTCTTGTCCAGGCAGACCACGTCGACCCGGGCCAGGCCCTCGATCGCGGGCAGTTCCTGGACCAGGCACTGCTTGCGACCCAGCCGCACCACGCCGACCGCGAACGCGACCGAGGTGAGCAACATCAGGCCCTCGGGCACCATGGTGACCAGGCCCGCGACCATGCCGCGCAGCGCGTTGGGCAGGCCGTCGTGGGTGCGGAGCTGACTGATGATCAGCAGGATGCCCACCGGGATCATCAACCACGTCACGTAGGTGAGGATGCGATCCAGGCCGCGGCGCAGTTCCGAGTCGACCAGGGTGAATCGGCCGGCCTCCTCGGCGAGTTCGGCGGCGTAGGCGTCGCGGCCGACCCTGCTCGCCCGGAAGGCGCCGTTGCCGGCGGCCACGAAGCTGCCGGACATCACCTGGTCGCCGACCTTCTTGTGGACCGGATCGGTCTCGCCGGTGAGCAGCGACTCGTCGAGTTCGAGCGCGTCCGCCTCGACCACCACGCCGTCCACCAGGACCTGTTCGCCCGCGCCGAGTTCGCAGACGTCGTCCAGGACGAGATCGCGTGCGGACAATTCGGCGGTGTGCCCGTCCCGGCGCACCCGGGGCTTGGCCTCGCCGACCACCGCCAGCGCGTCCAGGGTGTGCTTGGCACGCAGCTCCTGGATGATGCCGATCGCGGTGTTGGCCACGATGACCAGGCCGAACAGGCCGTCCTGGATCGGGCCGACGATCAGGATCACCACGAACAGGGTGCCGATGATCGCGTTGAACCGGGTGAGGACGTTGCCCCGGACGATCGCCGAGGTGCTGCGGCTGGACCGGGCCGGCACGTCGTTGACGCGACCGTCCGCGACGCGTTCGGCGACCTGGGCGGCGGTCAGGCCGGGGAGGGTGGCGGGGGCTTCGAGCATGCCCTGACGCTACGTTAGGAAATGGGCTTGATGTCGGATTTTGTATGGTTTGCGATTGCGGTTCGTCGGTCGCGGCTCGTCGCTTGTGGTTGGTGGCTCGCGGTTTGTGGCCTGTGGTGGGGTTGCGGTCAGTCGTCGTTCTGGAGTCGGCGGCAGTACCAGAGACCGAACAGGCCCAGGCCGGAGCCGGCCAGCGCGCACCACGGCCACCACTCCCGGTCCTCGGCGAGCGAGTCGCGCATGAACCACGCGACCACGAACAGGGCGAACCAGATCAGGCTGCCGACGGCGACGAGCTTGATGATGTCGCCCTCGTGCGGAGGGGGCGCGGGGCGCATGCCGGTGTCCGTGTCGGGGGGCTCGGTGTCGTGAGGCTCGGTGGGGCGGGGCTCGGCGGATCGGGACTCGGCGGATCGGGGCCGGTCGGGCTCGGCAGGCTCGTCGACGACGGCGGCGAATTCGGCGGTTCCGCCCATGAGGGCCGGATCGGTGGCCGGGTCGTAGGCGCTCGCGCCGTAGGTGGGCACGGGGTGTTCCCCGGAGTACGGCACGGAGTGTTCCCCGGAGGAGTACGGCTCGGGTTGATCCCCGGAGGAGTACTGCACGGGGTGTTCCCCGGACGAGTACGGCTCGTACTCGGCGGGCTCGTACGCGGGCGATGGGTATTCGGTCGGGTCGTAGCCCGTGGGCGGGTACTCGTCCGCCGCCTCGTCGGACGTGTACTCACCGCCGCCGAGCGGGCTGGTGTCCGGGCGCGGTGCGCCCGTGTCGTCCGGATCCGGCGAGGTGCGCCGTCGTTTCCCGCTCCCGTGCCTGCTCACGAAACCTAGGCTACTTGGCCGCCTGTGCCGGTCCCGCGCCCGTCCCGACGAACAAGCGGAAGGGTCGGTTCCGGTTTTTGGTGTGGTGTCTGGCACCCTTTCAAGGTCTCCCGGCACCGGTCCCAGGTGCCGTGTGCGTGTCTCGACCACCCGTTCCCGCGCTCCGAGGATCAGCATGTCCCGCCAGGCCGCCGTTGCGACCGACCCCGAGATTTCCACCGCGCGAAGGGGCGGGCTCGACCGCTTCTTCAAGATCTCGGAGCGTGGCTCGTCGCCGCTGCGCGAGGTGCGTGGTGGTCTCGCCACCTTCTTCGCGATGGCTTACATCATTGTGCTGAATCCCATTATTTTGGGGTCTGCCCAGGATCGATACGGCCATCACCTGTCCCAGCCGCAGTTGGTCACCGCCACCGTTCTGGTCGCCGCGGTGATGACGATCCTGATGGGCCTGGTCGGCAACATGCCGCTCGCGTTGGCCGCCGGGTTGGGCATCAACGCGATGGTCGCGTTCCAGATCGCGCCGCAGACCACGTGGGACGAGGCGATGGGCCTGGTCGTGCTGGAGGGAATCGGCCTGTTGATCCTGGCCGCCACCGGGCTGCGCGAGGCGATCATGAACGCGATCCCGCTGGCCCTCAAGCAGGCGATCGGGGTCGGCATCGGTTTGTTCGTGACCCTGGTCGGCCTGGTCAGCGCGGGTGTGGTGACCAGGGTCCCGGACGACGTGCACAGCACCGTGCCGGTCGCGCTGGGCAGTGGCGGCACGCTCAAGGGCTGGCCCGCCGTGGTCTTCTGCTTCGGGCTGCTGCTCACGTTCGTGCTGGTCGTGCGCAAGGTGCCGGGCGCGATCCTGATCGGCATGGTCGCCTCGACCGCGCTCGCGGTGATCGTGCACCAGGCGGCCGGTCTGGACAAGGCGACCTGGGGGCTGACCGCGCCCGAGGCGAACGGTGTCGTGGACACACCCGACTTCGGACTGATCGGCAATGTGGACCTGTTCGGCGCGTTCGGTCGGGTCGGCTTCATCACCGCGTCGTTGCTGATCTTCACGCTGCTGCTGTCGAACTTCTTCGACGGCATGGGCACCATCATCGGGGTCAGCCGCGAGGCCGGACTGCTCGACGAGCAGGGCAGGGTGCCGAATCTGGGCCGCATCCTGACGGTGGAGTCGGTGGGCGCGATCGCCGGTGGTGGCGCCTCGGCGTCCTCCAACACGGTCTTCGTGGAATCCACGGCGGGGGTCGGCGAAGGGGCCCGGACCGGGTTGGCCAACCTGGTCACCGGTGGCCTGTTCGCGCTCGCGCTGCTGTTCACGCCGTTGGCGAAGCTGGTGCCGGCGCAGGCCGCCACGCCGGCGCTGGTGGTGGTCGGCGCGTTGATGATGACGCAGATCAAGCACATCGAGTGGGACGACCTGACGGTCGCGGCGCCGGCGTTCGTGACGATCGCGCTGATGCCGTTCACGTACAGCATCACTACCGGGATCGGTGCGGGGTTCGTGCTGTATGTGGTGCTGCGGACTGCGGTGGGCCGGGCGCGGGAGATTCCGGTGTTGTTGTGGGTCGTTTCGGGGTTGTTTGTGGTGCATTTTGCTATTGATCCGATTGAGCAGGTTTTGGGGGTTAAGTAGGGGGCGGGGGTGGGGGTGCTGGCGCGCCGGGTCGGGGCCGCACTCGGGAGCTGGGGCGAAGTCTGAGACTGCGGGCTCGGAAGTGGGGGTGGCGGGTGGGCGGTGCTGGGGCTTTGTCGGGGGTGGGCGGCCGGTTGTGGCCTGCTGGTGTCTTCGGGAATATCTCCGGGGGGCAAACCATTGGAAGTTAGCGAGAGTAAAGAGTTAAGCTAAACAACGTGTCCCCGTCCGAACCCGACCGTGCCACGGTGGCTGCTCTCCGTGCCTCGGTGCTGAAGCTCTCCCGTCGCCTGCGCAATCAGCGGGCCGACGAGACGCTGAGCCCCACCCAGCTTTCGGTGTTGACCGTGCTCGTTGTGCGCGGCGCCATGACTCCGGGTGAACTCGCCCGGCAGGAAAAGGTGCAACCGCCTTCGATGACACGGGTGATCGCCGGCCTGGAGGAGCGCGGCCTGGTGCGGCGTGAGCCGCACCCCGACGACCGCAGGCAGGTCGTGGTCTCCGCGACCGAGCCCGCCGCCGCCGTGGTGGAGGAGAACCGCAGGCTGGGCAACGCCTGGCTGGCGGAGAACCTGTCCCGGCTCACGCCCGAGGAGAACGAGGCGTTGCGCGCGGCCCTGCCGGTGCTGGAGAAGTTGGCGCAGGCCTAGGAGCCCGGCGCGCAGGCTCGACGGCCTTGCGTGTGCGGGAGTCCGCGCGCCCCGCGTCGTGGTCGGTTCAGGGACGGGATGTTCATCCGGCCCAGGCCGACCGTACGACGAAGGGGGAGCCCGTGGCGGCGACAGCCGGCACCTTCTCATCACTACGAAACCGCAACTTCCGGCTGTTTGCCGCGGGGCAGACAGTGTCGAACACGGGTACCTGGATGCAACGCATCGCCCAGGACTGGCTCGTGCTCAAGCTCACCGGCAGCGCGACCGCGCTCGGGGTGACCACCGGGCTGCAATTCCTGCCCATGCTGTTGTTCGGCCTGTGGGGCGGCGTGATCGCCGACCGCTACCGCAAGCGCCTGTTGTTGATCGGTACGCAGACCGTGATGGGTCTGCTCGCCGCCGTGATGGCGGTGCTGGTGTTGAGCGATGCCGTCCAGGTGTGGCACGTGTGGCTGCTCGCGTTCGGACTGGGCATGGCCACCGCGGTGGACAACCCCGCGCGGCAGGCGTTCGTGATCGAGATGGTCGGCCGCAAGGACCTGGCCAACGCGGTCAGCCTGAACTCGGCGAACTTCCAGCTCGCCCGGATCGTCGGCCCCGCGGTCGGCGGCCTGCTGATCACCGCGATCGGCACCGGCTGGGTGTTCGCGGTCAATGCGGTGTCCTACATCGCGGTGTTGCTCGGCCTGCTGGCCATGCGCGAGTCGGAACTGCGCACGATGCCGGTGGTGCCGCGCGAGAAGGGACAACTCCGCGAGGGGCTGCGCTATGTGCGCGGTCGGCCCGACCTGCTCGTGGCGATCGCCCTGGTCGGCTTCATCGGCACCTTCGGCTACAACTTCGCGGTCACCCTGGCGACCTTCTCCAACGACGTCTTCCACGCCGGACCCGGCTCGTTCGGGCTGCTCAACACGGTGTTCGCGGTCGGCTCGCTGGCGGGTGCCCTGTTCGCGGCCAAGCGTGGCCGGACCCGGCTGCGGGTGCTGGTCGGTGCCGCGATCGTGTTCGGACTGCTGGAGACGATCGCCGCGCTGATGCCCGGCTACTGGAGCTTCGCGCTGCTGCTGGTGCCGATCGGGATCGCCGGGCTGACCTTCAACACGGCGGCGAACTCGACCGTGCAACTCGGCAGCGATCCGGCGATGCGCGGTCGGGTGATGGGCATCTACATGCTCGTCTTCATGGGCGGCACCCCGCTGGGCGGCCCCCTGACCGGGTGGCTGGCGGAGAGCTTCGGGCCACGTACCGGTTTGCTCGTGGGCGGCCTGATCTCGTTGGCCGCGGCGCTCGTGGTGGGCGTGCTGCTCGCCCGGCATGCCGGAATCCGGCTGCGGCCGAGCACCGTGGTGCGGGCGATGCGGCCGGCGAAGCCCGCCGTCTCGGCGACACGGTCGGAGTTCGGTAATCCTGTGGTCAAGATCTGACAGAGTGTCAGCACGAGTGTGCGACACACCTTTTCTTGACGTGGGATTCACACTCAGGGGTGACGCAGGCCATCGACACGTCACCCGAAACGCTGGAATCCTCGATGGATGGACTACGTGCGGTTCCAGCACCTGTTCCAGGCGGAAGGTCTCCGTCTGGGCCAGGCGGCCGTCACGGACATGGACGCGCCGGTACCGTCCTGTCCCGGTTGGACGGTCGCCGACGTCGTACGACATTCCGTGCTCATGTACACCGATGCAGCCGGGCAACTACGCCCGCAGCACCGCCCGGTCGGGGGCGACCCGCTCCCGGTCGCGGGCAGCGCAACCAAGGGGGATCTGCTCGACACCTACACCCGGGCGCACGCGGCGCTCGTGACCGAGATGGCCCGGCGGGACCCGCTCGACCCGATCGAGGGGGAGAACCTCGACCCGGGCGTGGCGGAGGGCGTGGACGGCGACGGGCCCGACCCGGGCACCGCCGGCTTCCTGATCCGTCGGATGGCGCGCGAGGCCGCGGTGCACCGCGCCGACATCGAGATGGCCGTCGGCACCCCGGGACCGCTGGACGCCCAGCAGTCCCTGGACGGCATCGACGAGGTGCTGGGCGTACTGCTCCCGGCACACTACGACGGCAGCGCGCGCGACGGCGCGAGCGGGCGCACGATCGGCGTGCACAGCAACCGGCACCACTGGCGGCTGACCATGCAGCGCTCCGGCGTGGCCATGTCCCGCGACCAGGGGTTCGCGGACGCGGCCGTCAGCGGCGAGCCCGCCGAACTGTTGCTCTACCTGTGGGGCCGACGCCCCGGCACGGTCGTCTCGCAGACCGGCGACCGCACCGTGCTCGCCGCCTTCCGGCGCAGGCTGGCGGTGTCGATGGTGTGACCGCGAGCGCGGGCGCCCGGCCGGAATTCGACCGCGCGCCCGCGCCGCGTAGTCTCTGGGGCGTGAATCCCCGCACCAGAACCCGCATCGTCACGGCCACCCTGGCCCTCCTGCTCATCGCCGTGATCATCGGTGCCCTGATGCGTTGAGGCACCGACGCCGGACCCGGCGCGAACTCGCGCGTCGTCGCCGGGGCCGGCCCCGATGCACGGCGATCCGCGACGCATGCGACCGAGCTGTCACAAAGTGCCGCCGCCTCGACGGTGATCGGGGCCGGGCCGGCAGGCTGGACCCCATGACAGGACGGGACGGGTGAAGCGGGTGGGACGGGGCCGGGTGGGACGCGGGATGCGCGGCTTCGGGGCCCTGGCGGCCGCCGCCGCCCTGGTGATGGCGATACCGGCGTCGGCGGTGGCCGACGCGGACGTGTTGTTCACCATCAAGGACGAGCGGATCACCGAGTCCAGCGGCCTGGTGGCCAGTTTGCGGCACCCGGACGTCTATTGGACGCACAACGACAGCTCGGACGCGCCCAGGATCTACGCGATCGGCAAGGACGGCGCCACCAAGGCGACCATCACGCTGTCCGGCGTGGACGCGCGGGACTGGGAAGCGATCACCGTCGGCAAGGACGACGCGGGCAATCCGGCGGTGTTCGTCGGCGACATCGGCGACAACCTGCACGGCAAATGGCCCGAGGTGTGGATCTACCGCTTCGCCGAACCCGCGACGCTGGCCGACGCGACGGTCAAGGCGACCAAATTCCGGGTGAAGTACGACAACGGTCCGCGCGACGCCGAGGCGCTGCTGCTGGATCCGCGGACGAACAAGCTGTACATCGCCAGCAAGGAGGGCGAGGGCGGCCTGTACGAGCAGCCCGAGCAGCTCTCCTTGACGGGGGTCAACACGTTCAAGCGGATCGCCGCCGGCGGCTCGACGGTGACCGACGGCGCGTTCGCGCCGGACGGCTCCCGGTTCGTGCTGCGCGGCTACTTCTCCGCGACCGTGTTCGCCGCGCCCGGCAAGGAATTGGCCGGGGTCGGCGTGCCGATCCAGCGCCAGGGCGAATCGGTGGCGTGGAGTCGGGACGGCAAGGAGCTGTTGTTCGGCAGCGAGGGCAAGGGCAGTCAGGTCCGCCGGGTCGAGCTCAAGGGCGACAACCGCCCGGACCTGGTGCGCAACGCGCCCGGCGGCAAGCCCGGCTCCGGCTCGGACGGCGGGGGTGCCGCGGACGCGACCACGTCCGCCGGCGACGAGAGCGGGGGCGAGTCCGTCGCGGACAAGGCCAAGACCTACAGCCCGGTGCTGCTGGCCGTGGTCGGCCTGGGGGTGCTGTTCTTCGCGTACCGGCGGCTGGGCGGCCGGAACGGGGACTGAGCGGGAACGGGCCGCCGCCCCGGACCGAGGTGGTCCGGGGCGGCGGCCCGTCAGGCTTCGCGGACGCGGATCAGAGCTGCTCGATCACGTAGTCGACGCACGCGGTCAGCGCCTCGACGTCGGCCGGCTCGACGGCCGGGAACATCGCCACCCGGAGCTGGTTGCGGCCCAGCTTGCGGTAGGGCTCGGTGTCCACGATGCCGTTCGCGCGCAGCACCTTGGCCACCGCGGCGGCGTCCACCGAGTCGGCGAAGTCGATCGTGCCGACGACCTGCGAGCGGGCCGCCGGGTCGGTCACGAACGGGCTCGCGTACGCGGACTTCTCGGCCCACCCGTACAGCCGGCTCGACGAGTCGGCGGTGCGCGCGACGGCCCAGTCCAGGCCGCCCTGCCCGTTGATCCAGTCGAGCTGGTCGGCGAGCAGGAACAGCGTGCTCAGCGCCGGCGTGTTGTAGGTCTGGTCCTTGACCGAGTTGTCGATCGCGGTGGCCAGGTCGAAGAACGGCGGGATGTAGCGGTCCGACGCGGCGATCCGCTGCGCGCGCTCCAGCGCGGCCGGCGAGAACGCGGCGAGCCACAGACCGCCGTCGGCGGCGAAGTTCTTCTGCGGCGCGAAGTAGTAGACGTCGGTCTCGGCCGCGTCCACCGGCAGGCCGCCCGCCGCGGAGGTCGCGTCGACCAGCACCAGCGAGCCCGCGTCGGCGCCGGCCGGTCGGGCGATCGGCATCGCGACGCCGGTCGAGGTCTCGTTGTGGGTCAGGGCGTATACGTCCACGCCCGCCTCGGCCTGCGGCAGCGGGTGCGTGCCGGGCTCCGCCTTGAGTACCGTCGGCTCGTCCAGCCACGGCGCGGCCTTGACCGACGTGGCGAACTTCGAGGAGAACTCGCCGAACGACAGGTGCTGGGACTTGCGCTCGACCAGGCCGAATGCGGCGATGTCCCAGAAGGCGGTGGCACCACCGTTGCCCAGGATCACCTCGTATCCCTCGGGCAGGGAGAACAGGCTGCCGACACCTTCGCGAACCCGGCGCACCAGGTTCTTCACCGGCGCCTGCCGGTGGGAGGTGCCCAGGAGAGAGGTACCGGTCGCCGCGAGAGCGGCGAGTGCCTCGGGGCGTACCTTGGACGGGCCCGAACCGAACCGGCCGTCGGCGGGCATGAGCGCTGCGGGAATCTGGATCTCGGCCACGCGAAGAGCGTAGTCGCGCCCGATTCGCGAGTGACGCGCATTCCGAACAATGAGACGATCCCGCCCACCATGCGAGCATTCGCCGTCTCGACGGCCGGCCGACCCGCCGCGCCCGACCGGGTCCGGCGACCCGAGCGCCCGGCACGCGCGAGGATGACGGGGTGACGGCACAGTTCGGGGACCTCGAAGACGCGTTGCGGGCACGAGTGCGGGGCGAGGTCCGGTTCGACCCGCAGGCCCGCGCGCTGTACTCGATGGACGCCTCCAACCACCGCAACGTGCCGCCGGGGGTGGTCGCGCCGCTGGACGCCGAGGACGTGCTCGCCGCGCTCGCGGTGTGCCACGAGCTGGGGGCGCCGGTCACCGTGCGCGGCGGCGGCACCAGCATCGCCGGGCAGGCCACCGGCAACGGCGTGGTCCTGGACCTGGCCCGGCACCTGAACCGGATCCACCACGTCGACCCGGCGAACCGGATCGCGCACGTCGAGCCCGGCGTCGTGCTCGACGACCTGCGCCGCGCGGCCGGCCGACACGGACTCACCTTCGGCCCGGACCCCTCCACGCACAGCCGCTGCACGCTCGGCGGCATGATCGGCAACGACGCGTGCGGGTCGCACTCGGTCGCCTGGGGCCGGACGAGCGCCAACGTGGAATGGCTCGACGTCGCGACCATGGACGGCACCCGGATGCGGGTCGGCCGCGATCAGCCGGTGCCCACGACCGGCCGCGCCGCCGAGATCCACGCCGCGCTCGCCGAACTCGCCGACGCCAACCTGGCGTTGATCCGGCGGGGCTTCCCGGCCCTGCCGCGTCGGGTCTCCGGTTACGCCCTGGACCGGCTGCTGCCCGAGCACGGGCGCGACCTGGCCCGGGCCCTGGTCGGCACCGAGGGCACCTGCGCGGTGGTGCTCGGGGCCGGCCTGCGCCTGGTCGAGGCGCCCCGGGCCCGCGCCCTGGTGGTGCTGGGCTTTGCGGACGACTTCGCCGCGGCGGACGCGGCGCCCGCTCTGCTGCCGTATGGACCGCTGACCGTGGAGAGCCTGAGCGCGGGCCTGGTCGCGTTGGCCGCGTCCGCCCGCGAGGTCGAACTGCCGCCCGGCGCGGCCTGGTTGTTCGTCGAGTTCGGCGGCGACTCGATCGCCGAGGCGGCGGCCCGGGCGCACGCGTCGGCCGGCTCCGGACCGGCTCGGGTGGTCACCGACCCGGCGGAACAGCGGGCGTTGTGGCGGATCCGCGAGGAGGCGTCCGGCACCGCGACCCGGATGGCGGACGGCTCCGAGGCGTGGCCGGGCTGGGAGGACACCGCCGTGCCGCCCGAGCGGCTCGGCGCGTACCTGCGCGCGTTGGCCGAGCTGATGGACCGGCACGAGTTGCGCGGACTGCCCTACGGCCACTTCGGCGAGGGGTGTGTGCACATCCGGATCGACTTCGACCTGCTCACCACCCGCGGCGTCGCGGCGTTTCGGGCGTTCTCGTCCGACCTGGCGGACCTGGTCGTCGCGCACGGCGGCTCACTGTCCGGGGAACACGGCGACGGGCAGGCCCGGGCCGAGTTCCTGCCCCGGATGTACGGACCGGAGATCGTCGAACTGTTCGGCGCCTTCAAGGCGATCTGGGATCCGGCGGGATTGTTGAACCCGGGCATCCTGGTTCGTCCACACCCTGTGGACGGCAATCTGCGCTTCACCGGGACGCGTACGCCGGTGTCGGTGGAGTTCGGCTATCCGGCGGACGGCGGCGACTTCGCGGCGGCGGTGCGTCGCTGTGTGGGGGTGGGCAAGTGCCGCGAGTCGGCGGACACCTCCTCGGGCGGGGTGATGTGCCCGTCGTACCGGGTCACCGGCGAGGAGGCGCACTCGACCCGCGGACGCGCCCGGTTGTTGCACGAGATGCTGATCGGCGACGTGATCACCGACGGCTGGCGCTCCACCGAGGTGCGCGACGCGCTCGACCTGTGCCTGTCCTGCAAGGGCTGCCGCAGCGACTGTCCGGTGGATGTGGACATGGCCACCTACAAGGCCGAGTTCCTGCACCACCACTATCGGGGTCGGCTGCGGCCGGCGGCGCACTACGTGCTGGGCAACCTGCCGCTGTGGGCCCGCGCGGTGGGTGCGGTGCCCGGTCTGGCGGGCGTGATCGACGCGGCGGCGCGGGTGCCGGCGCTGCGCCGGGCCGCGCTCGGTGCGGCCGGGCTCGATCGCACTCGGGAGATCCCGTCGCCGGCCGCCGAGCCGTTCACCCGCTGGTGGCGCGATCGGCCGCGTGCGAAGGGTGGTTCGCGACCGCGCGTGGTGTTGTGGCCGGACACCTTCACCAACCGTTTCCGGCCCGAGGTCGGGCGCGCCGCGGTCGAGGTGCTGGAGGCCGCCGGGCTGGAGGTGGTGGTGCCGCCGGGGTCGGTGTGTTGCGGCCTGACCTGGGTCTCGACCGGGCAACTGGGCATCGCCCGAAGGGTGATGGGCCGCACGGTGCGCGTCCTGCGGCCGGCGATCGAGGCCGGACTGCCGATCGTGGGCCTGGAACCGTCCTGCGCGGCGGCGCTGCGCACCGACGTACCCGAGCTGCTCGGCCCGGCCGCGGCCGGTCTGGCGGACTCGGTCAAGACCTTCGCCCAGGCCCTGGAGGAGTACGCGCCGCACTGGTCGCCGCCGGTGCTGGATCGCCCGGTGACCGGCCAACTGCACTGCCACCAGCACGCGGTGCTCGGCGACGCGGCCGATCGCCGGCTGCGTGCGCGCGCCGGGTTGACCGGCGAACTCGCGGGCGGTTGTTGCGGGTTGGCGGGCAACTTCGGGTACGAGGCGGCGCACGGCGAGGTGTCGCGCGCGGTCGCGGCGGACCGGCTGCTGCCCGCGCTGGAGGCCGCCGGGCCGGATGCGGTGACCCTGGCGGACGGGTTCAGTTGCCGTACCCAGATCACCCACGTGAGCGACCGCCGGCCGCTGCACCTGGCCGAACTCCTGGCCGCCGCATTGCCCCCGGGCCCCGGGCGCGCGGAATCCGGCGGGTGAGTCGGCCCCGCCCACGTCACCCGGCCGGACGCGGCGGGGAATGTCGGCGGGCGACGGCGACTTGGCATCGGCATGACCGACACGTCGTTCAACCCACGCACGCTGCTCGCGGAAAGCCGACTCGGCGTCCTCGCCACGATCAAGTCGGACGGCCGCCCCCAGCTTTCCCCCGTCATGCCCTTCTACGACCCCGAGACCGGCCTCCTCTACGTCTCGATGACCGAGGGCCGCGCCAAGACGGCGAACCTGCGCCGCGATCCACGAGCCGCCCTGGAGGTCACCGGCCCCGACGGCCGCTCATGGGCCACCGCCGAGGGCACGGTGACCCTGACCGGGCCGGGGGCCACGCCCGACGGCCCGGAGGTCGAGGCCCTGGTGGACTACTACCGCCACGCCGCCGGCGAGCACCCGAACTGGACCGAATACCGCGCGGTGATGGTGGCCGACCGCCGAGTGCTGATGACCATGACGGTCGACCACGTCTACGGCGCCGACCTCGGCTGAGCCCGACCCGGGATCGTCACCCGATACCGAAACGGCCACCGCACGACCGTGCTCGCGCGGTGGCCGCCCGTGCGGCGTCGGGCGCCGGGTTCAGACCAGGTCACCCGGGTCGGTGTTGGCGCCGCACAGTATGACGGCGACCTTTTCCCCCTGGGCCGGGGCGTAGGCACCGGTGGAGAGGGCGGCCAGGGCCGTGGCGGCGGCGGGTTCGACGACGATGCGGAAGTTGTCCCACAGGGCCTGACGGGATTCGATGATGGCCTTGTCGGAGACCAGGACCGAGAACGCGCCGGTGCGTCGTGCCGTCGCCAGGGCCGTGCGGGAGACCCGGCGCGCGCCCAGCGAGTCGGCGGCGATCGAGTCGGTCGGCACGTCCACGACCTCGCCGGCCTCCAGGGCGGCGTTGAGCGCGCGGCAGTGTTCCGGTTCGACCGCGACCGTGCGGATCCCGTGTTCCTCGGCTGCGGTCGCCACGCCCGCGAACAGGCCGCCGCCGCCGACCGAGACGATGATCGTGTCCAGTTTCCCGGGTACGCCCGCCACCATCTCCGGCACCAGCGTGCCCGCGCCCGCGGCGATCAGCGGGTTGTCGTACGCGTGCGACAACAGCGCGCCGGTCTCGTCGGCGTAGCGCCGCGACGCCTCCAACGCGTCCGCGTACTCGCGGCCCACCAGCAGCACGTCCGCGCCGTACGTACGCAGCCGCTCCACCTTGATCCGCGGCGCGGTCTCCGGCAGGAACACCGTCGCGCGCACGCCCGCGCCACGCGCCGCCCACGCGCACGCGAGGCCCGCGTTGCCGCCGGAGGCGATCACCACGCCGGCCTCGGGCATGGTGCCCGCCTCGATGTGCGCGGTGGTGAAGTTCGCCGCGCCGCGGGCCTTGAACGATCCGGTGTGCTGGATGTACTCCAACGCGAGCCACACGTGCGGCGACGGGTGAATCGGCATCATGGTGACCGGTTGGGTCTGGCCCACGATGCGTTCGGCGGCGTTCCTGATGTCGCCGTAGGTCAGTTCGGGCGTGGCGGTATCCATGACGCCCGACCCTATGGCTTGGCCGCCCGCCCGGGCCCGCGTCGGCTGCGCGCCTCCGGGCGGCAGCGCGTCCGCGGGGCGCGCGAGGCGATCGTGCGCCCCGCGGTGGCATCGGCCGACCGGGTGGGGTCGCGGCGTGTGATCGCACTCTCGGGCGCATCATGTGGACAGCCTGGTTAGGCAAGCCTTACCTTCGGATCATGACGTTGCTCGATCTTCGGCAGCTCGCACCGTGCCCCGCGTTCGCGGAGACCTTCCGGGCGCTCGGGGCCGCGTGCCCGCTGATCGCGGTCGAGCCCGGGCGTCCGGGAGCGGACCTGCTGCACGCCTCGCGGCTGGCGAGCGACCCCGACGTGATCGCCGGCGCGCTGGCCGCCGAACGGCGGCGCATCCTCGCGACGCTCGACGCCGAACCACGCGCCGACGCGATCGCGATGTGGGCCCTGCACGGCTACGCGTGGTACGCGTGCCTGATGCTCGCCGGGCCCTGGTTCCTCGGTCGCCGCGTCCCGCTGGTGAGCCTGGACGAGGTATGGATCGACCTCGGATCCGAACGGTCCAACCGCTGCTTCACGGTCACCTCGAACACCTTCGCGTGCCTGCCCGACGACCCGGACGCGGGCGCCGCCGGCGCCCGCGTGGTCGCCGACCAGGCCGCGCTGCGAGCCGAGCTGTTGCGCACGGTGTCCGCGCACCTGGAGCCGCTGCTCGGCGCCTTCCGGCCGCACCTGCGCCGGGGCGAGCGGGTGTTGTGGGGCATGGTGGCGGACGAACTGGTGAGCGCCGTCTGGTATCTGGGCCGCATGCTCGGCGAGGCCGAGGGCGAGCGCGCGGTCCGCGAACTCGGCGAACTGCTCCCCGGCGACACCGGCCGGTTCAAGCGCGACGCGGGCTTTCGCACCCTGCGCGGCACCGAGGGCCGCACCCACTGCAACCGCACCCAGAGCGTGTGCTGTCTGTGGTACACCGTCGACCCCGACGCCCTGTGCGGCACCTGCCCCCGCGCCGACGACGCCCGCCAGGTGGCCATCCTGGAGGGCCGCGTCTGACCGGTGCCGCGCGGCGGACACGACGGAACCCCGCACCCCCCTGCGGGGGACGGGGCTCCGGATGAGCGTCGAGCACTCGTACCTCAGGTCAGGTTGCGGACCGTGTCGTCGTAACCCGCGACCTCGGTGATCGGGCGGGTGCCCGGGCCGATGTACAGGGCGGCCGGCCGCACCAGGCGCGAGGTGCGCTTGTGCTCCAGGATGTGCGCACTCCACCCGGCGGTCCGGGCGCAGGTGAACATCGAGGTGAACATGTGCGCCGGAACCTCGGCGAAGTCCAGCATCACCGCGGCCCAGAACTCCACGTTGGTGGCCAGGATCCGGTCGGGGCGCCGAGCCTGAAGCTCCTCCAACGCCGCCTTCTCCAGCGCCGCGGCCACCTCGTAGCGAGGCGCCCCCAGCTCCTTGGCCGTGCGCCGCAACACGCGCGCGCGGGGGTCCTCGGCCCGGTAGACCCGGTGACCGAAGCCCATCAGGCGCTCGCCGCGATCGAGGACGCCCTTGACGTACGCCGTGGCGTCGCCGGTGCGCTCGATCTCCTCGATCATGTGCAGCACGCGCGAGGGCGCACCACCGTGCAGCGGGCCGGACATCGCGCCGACCGCGCCGGACAGACACGCGGCGACGTCGGCACCGGTGCCCGCGATCACACGCGCGGTGAACGTCGAGGCGTTCATGCCGTGCTCGGCCGCCGACGTCCAGTAGGCGTCGACCGCCTTGACGTGCTGCGGGTCCGGCTCGCCGCGCCAGCGGATCATGAAGCGCTCGACGATGGTCTGTGCCTTGTCGATCTCGCTCTGCGGCACCATCGGCTTCTCCAGGCCGCGGGCCGACTGGGCGACGTACGACAGCGCCATCACGGCGGCCCGGGCCAGGTCGTCCCGCGCCTGGGCGTCGTCGATGTCGTGCAGCGGTTTCAGACCCCACACCGGAGCGAGCATGGCCAGCGCGCTCTGCACGTCCACGCGGACATCGCCCGAATGGATCGGGATCGGAAACGGTTCGGCCGGCGGCAGGCCGGGGTTGAACGCCCCGTCCACCAGCAGGCCCCAGACATTGCCGAACGAGACGTGGCCGACGAGGTCCTCGATGTCCACACCTCGGTACCGGAGCGCGCCACCCTCCTTGTCGGGTTCGGCGATCTCCGTCTCGAACGCTATGACTCCTTCGAGCCCGGGTACGAACTCGGACATCAGGCGGCTCCTCATGCGATCTCGACTGACTTGTGGTCCTTCATACCCCGCACTGCCACACCGTGTCTTCCCCCGAACGAGGCCGGGGCGCCGGGTGCCGATCATGCTCCGCACGCCGGGTCCACCGGTGTCTCGGGGAGGTGTTCCGCTCGGTCCGGGCAAGGCCGGGATGGTGCCTCGCCTGAAGGTATGGGCCGATCGAAGTCCGTCGGTCAGGATATCTCTCGATATCGAGACGACCTACGCCGGAACACGCCGGACCGAGTGAGGTCCGGCACAAACCGCCGGGTTCGGTCGCCCCGATTGTCACCCGCTCGGGGGTGACCGTGCCGGCGACGGGCGCCGAGTGGTACTCGTTGTCCGTGGAGTTCACCGAGCTTGCCGCCATGCGCCGGCAGTACCGAGGCGAAGGCATCGACGTCGGCGCGTTGCCGCCGACCCCCTTCCCGTTGTTCACCGCGTGGCTGGCCGAGGTGGCCGCGGCCGAGTTGCCCGAGCCGAACGCGATGGTGGTCGCGACCGCGACGCCGGACGGCCGGCCGAGCACGCGCACGGTGCTGCTCAAGGAGTTCGACGAGCACGGCTTCGTCTTCTATACGAACTACGGCTCGCGCAAGGGCGGCGAACTGGCCGCGAACCCGGCGGTGAGCCTGCTCTTCCCGTGGCACGCGCTCGCCCGCCAGGTGATCGTGAGCGGCTCCGCCGAACGGGTGTCGCGCGAGGTCACCGCCGAGTACTTCCGCTCCCGGCCGCGCGGCTCGCGGATCGGGGCCTGGGCCAGCGAGCAGTCCCGGGTGGTGTCCGGGCGCGAACAGTTGGAGAAGCGCTACGCCGAGGCCGAGGCCGGCTTCGCGGGCATCGACGACATCCCGCCGCCGGAGTTCTGGGGCGGTTTCCGGGTCCGCCCGGACGAGGTCGAGTTCTGGCAGGGCCGCGAAAACCGAATGCACGACCGCCTGCGCTACCTACGCCGGGGCCCCGAGGGCACCCCATGGCAGGTCGAACGCCTGAGCCCGTAAGCACAAGCCCCCACAGACGGCCGCACCCCCCGGCGCGTCAGCGCCCCCGACTCGGGCTCACCCCGGTGATCGACGCGCGCAGCGCGGAGAGCGGCGGAGCCGCAAAACAAAGACTTCGTGGCCCGGAGCGAAGCGCAGGGACACGAAGTCACGAGCGAGGGGCCACTTTTTGCGGAGGAGCGTCAGCGGGGGAGCAAAAAGTGGTGCCTCGCGAGCCGGCGCCGAAGGCGCCCAAAAAAACAGCGACCCGCAGGTCGCTTCTCCGTCCACCTCGGTGAGGTGAACGAAGGCCGGGGGACGATCCCGGCGACCTGCGGGTCGGGTGTCTGCCTGGTGTTGCCGGCCGCCTGCCTGCGTCCGTCGCGGTGCACTCACGACGGGGCCTGCCGAGCCGGAAAACCGGAGTGGCGGCTAGCGGGCAGCCACCTCACGCGTCCGAATGCTATGCAACTTCAGACCACCTCCTCTCCCGTGTGCCAGTGAGGTTAGATCTGCCCCGCAGGCGGGTGCAACGCATTTACGGGGTGCCTGATCCCACATCGAAATCAGGAATAGATGCAGGGCACATTGGGATTGGATAGCGCGGGTGCCCCTTGCCTCGAAGCGCCTCGCCAAGGCCGTCCTCGCGGACCTGACCCCCCTGCGCGAGTTCCCCGACTTTCGTCGTCTGTGGTTCGGCCACTCGGTCTCCTCGCTGGGGCAGCAGATGACCTCGGTCGCGGTGGCGATCCAGGTGTACGCACTGACCGACTCCAACTTCGCGGTCGGGCTGGTGGGGCTGTGCTCGGTGGTGCCGCTGATCGTGTTCGGGCTGCTCGGCGGCGCGATCGCGGACAGCGTGGATCGCCGCGTGGTCGGCCTGGTGACCGCGGTCGGGCTCGCCGCGGTGTCGATCGTGCTGGCCGTACAGGCGTTCCTCGATCTCGGCCAGGTGGGGCTGTTGTACTCGGCGGTGGCGGTGCAGTCCGCGTTCTTCGCGGTGAACAACCCCGCGCGCACCTCGATGCTCCCCAAGCTGTTGCCCGTCGACCGGCTGCCCGCCGCCAACGCGCTGAACTCGATAGCCATGGCGCTGGCGATGACGGTCGGGCCGATGCTCGGCGGCCTGGTGATCGGCCTGTGGAGCTTCCAGGCCGCGTACCTGATCGACGCGATCGCCTTCACCGCGGCGCTGTACGCGATGTGGCGGCTGCCGTCGATGCCGCCGGCCCGGGCGGCGGGCGGGCCCAGACGGGCCTCCGTGCTGGAGGGGCTGCGCTTCCTGCGGAGCAGGCCCAACATCCGGATGACCTTCCTGACCGACATCGTCGCGATGGTGTTCGGCATGCCCCGCGCGCTGTTCCCGGCGATGGCGGCGACGCTGTACGGCGGCGGGGCCACCACGGTCGGCCTGCTGGTCGCGGCGCCCGCGGTGGGCTCGCTCGCGGGCGGGCTGTTCTCCGGCTGGCTGGGCCGGGTGCAGCGGCAGGGGCGGGCGGTGGTGCTCGCGGTGATCGCGTGGGGGACCTGCGTCGCGGTGTTCGGGCTGGGCGGCCCGCTGTGGCTCGGCCTGATCCTGCTGGCCCTCGCGGGCTGCGCGGACACCATCAGCATGGTTTTCCGCAACACCATCATGCAGGTGGCGACCCCGGACGAGATGCGGGGGCGGCTGGCCGGCGTGTTCATCGTGGTGGTCGCCGGCGGGCCCCGGCTCGGCGACTTCGAGGCCGGGTCGGTGGCCGCGCTGAGCACCGAGCGGATCTCCGTGGTCAGCGGCGGACTGGCCTGCGTGCTCCTGGCGATCGTGTTGTCGTTGCGGTGGCGCGGCTTCTGGCGCTACGACGCCCGCGACCCGCAGCCGTAGTCGACGGGGTCGGCGGACGGCCCGCCGGCCGAACGGGGCTCGACCCGTCCGGCCGACCGGTGGGCAGGGGTCAGGTGCGCGGCGCGATCCACACCTGCTCGGCGTGCGCGGCCACCCGGCCCTCGGCGTCGTAGAGCGTCGTCGCGGTGTACAGCTTGCGGCCGTCCCGGCCCAGTCGGCGGCCGAGCACGACGCACGGCTCGTTCGGATAGGGCAGCGCGTACACGTACGCGGTCATCCGGCCGAGCAACACGGCGGTGTCCCGGTCCATCCCGGTCCAGCCGCCGGGGCAGTCCAGCGCGGCCCAGACGAACTCGGGGGCGATCTGCTCGGTGCCGGGCGCGACCAGCGAGGCGTGCGGGGTCCATACGCACGCGTTGGTGTCCGGCCGGTCCGCGAGCAGGCCCGGGAACAACCGCAGGCCGTCGCCCTCGGCCCGCCCGGTGCCGCACACGAAGCACTCCGTGTAGGGGTTCCACGCCGCGAACCCGGCGAAGGACCGGCTCGCCTCGCTCGCCTCGGCCGGGGTCACCGGGTCGATCGGCGCGGGCAGCGGCAACGCGGCGTCGACCGGCACCGCCTCGGCGATCGGCCCGTCGTCCTGATGCAGCGTCAGCACACCCGTCCCGGCGTCGCGGGTGAGCGCCAGCGCCCGGTCCAGCGGCACCGCGCGGCGCAGCGTCACGGTCACCCCGGAGGCCGGCCCGCCGCCGGCGCGGCCGGCCAGCAGGCCGGCCAGGTAGCCGCCGTTGCCGATGCCCGGCGGCCCGTTGAACCGCCCAGGGACCACGATCGCGGCCGAGCGCGGGTCGGGCACGCCGACCGCCTCGGCCGACGCCGGGTCGGCTGCCTGTTCGGACGCCTGCGCGGCCTGCCGGTCCGAAGAGTGGGACCGTGCGTTGGGATGCACTGCCGGGTTCACCTCAGATAGAAGATCCGGTCCGCGTGTTCGGCCAGCAACCGCTCGTTCCACGCGGCTCCGCCCTCGACGTTCGCGGACATGAACACCGGGGGTTCGATCCCCCGGGAGACCAGGTGGCCGATCACACCGACCATGAGTGTCTGCAATACCGCCGAACACACCACGCCCGAGGTCGGGCCGATCCGCTGCGGCACGCCGGTCGCCTCCAGCGCGGCGTCGCCCGGCGGGATGGCGGTGTCCAGCACGACGTCGCAATTGTCCAGGACTCGCGTACCCGAGGGGTGCCGGGGGGATTCGGCCTCGCTGGCCACGATCGAGGTGACACCGATCACCAGCGCGCCGCGCTCGCGGGCCCGACGGGCCATCTCCACGGGCAGCCCGTTGCGGCCGGACAGCGAGATCACCACGAGCACGTCGCCTTTGCGCACCCCCGCGCCGTCCAGCACCGGGCCGGCCAACTCGGCGAGCTTCTCCACCGCGGTGCTGACCGTGATCGGGCGCACCGAGAGTTCGTTGCCGGGGGCGATCAGCGGGTTGGCCAGGATCAGGCCGCCCGCACGGTAGATCACGTCCTGGGCGGCGAGCGCGGAGTGGCCGCCGCCGAACACGAACAACCGGCCGCCGTCCGCCAGCGCCTGGGCGACCCGGTCCGCGGCCCGGTCCACGGTGGGCAGTTCTTCGTCGCGCAGCCGTTCCAGCAGTGCGATCGCCGCGTCGAGGTAGCGCGCACCCAGCTCGACCATTGCCCGGTCCTCCCGTTTCTTCGGTGCGTGCGGAGCTTCGTATACGGATCCGCCGTGCGTACGCGGATCCGGCACCTTACCGCCGGATCGCCTCGTAGCGGTCGAGTGCGACGCGTCTTTCCTCGGCGTGCTCGACGATCGGGTCGGGGTAGCCCGGAACGCCGATCTTCCACGGCTCGTGCACCGCCCGGCCCGCGATGGCGCGCAGCTCGGGCACGTAGCGCCGGACGTAGTCCCCGTCGGGGTCGAACCTGCGTCCCTGGGTGATCGGATTGAAGATCCGAAACCACGGCGACGCGTCGGTGCCGCAGCCCGCGGTCCACTGCCAGCCGTGACTGTTGGCGGCCGGGTCGCCGTCCACCAGGTGCCGCATGAAGTGCGCCGCGCCGCGCGTCCACTCCTGGTGCAGGTCCTTGACCAGGAAGGACGCGACGACCATTCGGACCCGGTTGTGCATCCAGCCCTCGGCGAGCAACTGCCGCATCCCGGCGTCCACGAACGGGAAGCCGGTCCGCCCCGCGCGCCATGCGTCGAAGTGCGCGTCGGCGTCCGGTCCGGTGTCGTATCGCATGTCCGCCATGTCGCGGTTCAGATACTCCCGGGCGGTCTCCGGGTGATGCCACAACACGTCGCCGTAGAACTCGCGCCAGGCCAGTTCGGCGCGGAAGGTCTCGTCGACGCGGCCGGTCAGCAGTGTGCGTGGATGGATCTCGCCGAATTTCAGGTGCACCGACAACCGCGAGGTGCCGGCCAGGTCGGCCCGGTCGCGCAGCTCGCGATAACGAGCCAGGCCCTGCGCGCGGAAGGCGTCCCACCTCGCGCGGGCGACCCGCTCGCCCGCCTCGGGCAGCGCCACCCCCGCGGGCGCGGGCGCGGCGGGCGGCTCGACCGAGTCGGCGTGCGCCCAGGCCAGGTCGGTCGGGCGCGGCAGCGGGTCGGGCCGGCCGTGCTCGAGCCAGGCGCGCAGAAACGGGGTGAACACCCGGTACGGCGTCCCGTCGGCCTTGCGCACCCGCCCCGGAGCCACCGCGTACGGCGAGCCGGTGGCCCGGAACGGCACGTCCAGCGCCGCCGCCACGGCCGCGTCGCGGGTGCGCCCGTAGGGCCCGAAGTCGGCCGAGACGTGCACCTCCTCGGCGCCGACCTCGCGCACCAGCGCGGGCACTTCGCGAACCGGGTCGCCCATGCGGAGCACCAGCCGCCCGCCGAGTTCGCGCAGATCCGCGTCCAGGGCGCGCAGCGAGTCGACCAGGTGGGCCCGGCGCGCGGGCCCGGAGGCGTCCCACAACACCGGGTCGAACACGAAGACCGGCAACACCCGGGCGGGCTCGCCGGTGCCGGTACCGGGAAAACCGGTGCCGGCCGCGGCGTGCAGCGCCGGGTGATCGCTCAGTCGCAGATCCCGCCGGAACCACAACACGTGTACACGATCGAGGGATCCCGATGTACCCGAGACCTTTCGGGATGGCATTGGCATACCGGAACGTTATGACCGTAAGCACTCGACAACGCGGGCCCACACGGGCAGGGCACACGTACGGATGACGCGGCGGCACGTGTCGGACGGCGCGGGCGGGGCAAGCCGAGCGGACCCGAGCGGCCGGACGTCCGCATCGGCGGTCCGGGTGCGTCAGAATTGGACGGCAGGACCACCCAAGAACGGAGCCGCTGGTCGTGAGTGGACTCATCGACACCACGGAGATGTACCTCCGGACGATTTTCGAGCTGGAGGAGGAGGGCGTGGTCCCGCTGCGGGCGCGGATCGCGGAACGGCTCGAGCAGAGCGGGCCGACCGTGAGCCAGACCGTGGCACGAATGGAGCGGGACGGGTTGTTGACGGTCGAGGGCGACCGTCATCTGGAACTGACGCCCGAGGGGCGGGGAATCGCGACGCGGGTCATGCGCAAGCACCGGCTCGCCGAGTGCCTGCTCGTGGACGTCATCGGATTGCCCTGGGAGCAGGTGCACGCCGAGGCGTGCCGTTGGGAGCACGTGATCAGTGAGCAGGTGGAACGCCGCCTGCTCGAACTGCTGCGCTACCCCAAGGAATCGCCGTACGGCAACCCGATCCCGGGCCTGGAGGAGCTGGACCAGGAACTGCACGCCGACTCCTTCAAGGAAGGCGGACTGGTCACGCTGCTCGAGTCGGCGGGGCCGGACGGCAAGAACGTCGTGGTGCGGCGGCTCGGCGAGCCGTTGCAGACCGACGCCCAGCTCATGTACACGTTGCGCCGGGCCGGGATTCGTCCCGGGGCGGTCGTGAGTGTGCACGAATCCGCGGGTGGCGTGATGGCGGGCAGCGGCGGCGAAGCCGCGGAGTTGTCGCCGGAGGTCGCGTCGCACGTGTTCGTGGCCGCGCGCTAGTTGCGCGGGGCGCGCGGGCTTTGGGCCCTCGGTACCGAGATGGTTCGGTTTCGAGGGCCCTTTCGTCGTGTCCGGGTTCTTTTCGGCCCCACCCGCTACCCGTGCCGGTGGAACGGCTGCGGGATCACGACGGTGGGGCGGCCCGACGGGGCGGCCCGGTCGTCACGCCGGTGCTCGTCACCTGGCCTCGGCCATGGACCGGCCGCAGGCGTAGGCGATCGGGCTGACCAGTTCGCGGGCCTCGGGGAGCCAGCGGTTGAGTTCGGTGGGTTCGCGGGCCCACGAGGCGCTGCCGGAGCCGCTCATCCGGGACGGCGGCGCCACCACCCAGTCGCCCTCGCCCTTGGGGATCAGGTCGATCGTGCCGGCGGCCCAGCCGATCCGGCGCAACATCTCGCCCATCTTGTCCCGGGCGCCGGGCAATACGAGGAACTGCAGGCGTCGGGTCGGCGTCGCGATCACCGGCCCCAGGGGCAGGCCCATCCGCTCCAGCCGGGCCAGCGCGAGGCAGCCGGCCTGCTCCGGGACGTCGATCACGTCGAAGCCGCGGCCGGTGGGCAGCAGGATCGCCGCGTCCGGATGCTCGCCCCACCAGCGCCGGATCAACGCCGGCGAGCCGGCCGCCTGGATCGCCCAGTCGCGCAGGATCGGGTGTGCGCCGGGGGTGGCGCACCCGCGATGGGCGCAGCTACAACGACGTCCCACGCTGTTCTCGACCACCGAGGCACCGGGAACCACATCCCAGTGCCGATCCTCGGCGTAGCGGACTGCGGTCTCTACAAGCGTGTCGCGGGCGAGTTGCCGGGCCCCCAGGGTGTCTTCCACGTGCTGCACAACTGCACCGCCCCGCGATGGTTACGGCCGGCCGGCCCCCCGCTCGCGGCCACCCGCGCGGCGCGTCCCCGACCGCGCCGGGCGGCGCGCCCCCGCCCGCGCCCCGGGCAGGCGAAACCGGGTGATCAGGGGTGATGGGATCATCGGTCGCCATCCGGCGCAAGGGGGGCGCATGGGTGCAGAGCCGGGGGCGCAATCAAGGGTGCCCTATCCGCTGCGCTATACGGGTCACTACGCTCCGTACGCGGATCACATTTCGTATGACTGCCGGGCAACATCGGCAATTCCGGCCGACTCGGGCCTCGGCACGTGGACGACGTCCGCTGGACACACATCACGGACTCAGCAGGCATCCGGACGCGGACCCGACGGGAGCACACGATCCCCGTCGCGCCGATCCCGCATGTCGACAGCCCGCACCAACGGTCGGGGAGGGAACGCCGATGGCCGCGCGAACGCAGGCGACGAGGCAGCCCAACGAGAGGCTGACGGCACTGATCCAGGAGGCCGGCTGCTCCAATGCCGGGCTCGCCCGCCGGGTCAACATGTGCGGGGCCGAGCACGGCATGGATCTGCGCTACGACAAGACCTCGGTGGCCCGATGGCTGCGCGGTCAACAGCCGCGCGGCGCGGTGCCGAACCTGATCGCCGAGGCGATAGGCCGCAAGCTCGGCCGGCCGGTCACCGTCGAGGAGATCGGCATGGCGGACGGTCGCTCACTGGCGACCAACGTCGGCCTCCAGTTCGCCGCGACCCCGGCGGCCACCGTCGAGGTGGTCACCGAGTTGTGGCGCAGCGACGTCAACCGACGGGACTTCCTGCTCAACTCCTCGGTCGCCGTCGCCGCGCTGGTGGCCCCCAGCCGGGACTGGCTGATCACCGAACCGGACGCGCAGGTGGCCCGGATCGGCGGGCCGCGGGTGGGCGTCTCCGACATCGAGGCGGTCTGCGCGACCACGGAGATGTTGTCCGCGCTGGACCACCGGTTCGGCGCCGGGCACATCCGCCCGGTCGTGGTGCACTACCTGGGCAGCGTGGTCAGCCAACTGCTCAACGGGACCTATTCCGACGAGACGGGCCGCGCGCTGTTCGCCGCGGTGGCCCGACTCACCGAGCTGGCCGGGTACATGGCCGTGGACACCGGCCAGCCGGGTCTCGCCCAGCGCTACTACATCCAGGCCCTGCGGCTGACCCAGGCGGCGGGCGACCGGGCCTACGGCGGCTACGTGCTGGCCGCCGGAATGAGCCACCTCGCCGGCAGCCTGGGCAACCCGCGCGAGATCACCCAACTCGCCCGCGCCGCACAGGAAGGCGCCAAGCACGAGGCCACGCCGACCACCCAGGCGATGTTCCACGCCGCCGAGGCGCGCGGGCACGCGCTGCTCGGCGACGGGCGCGCGTGCGAGGCGTCGCTGTCCCGGGCCCAGTCCGCGATGGACGTCGCGGTCCCGGACGAGGATCCGTCCTGGATAGGGCATTTCTCCCAGGCGTATCTCGCCGACGAGTTCGCGCACTGCTACCGCGACCTGGACCGGCCCCGACAGGCCGAGGCGGCGGCCCGCGCGGCCCTGGACGGACACGCGGACACGCGAGTGCGCCGGCGTGCGGTCGACACCCTCCTGCTCGCCACCGCACACCTGCAGCAGAACCGGCTCGACGAGGCGTGCGCGGTCGGCTCCGAGGCGCTGGACCTGGTGGGCCGGCTGCACTCGGCGCGCGGCATGGAGTACCTCAAGGACTTCCAGCGCCGGCTGGAGCCGTACCGGGACGAGCACCTGGTCCGCGAATTCGCCGAAGCCGTGCACGCGGTGCCGGTCTAGGCGCTGTCCACCGGGGCCCGGACCCACTCCGGCGGCGTAGGTCCGACAAGATCCGCCGGAGCGGGCCCGGGCCCCGCTCGGGCCGCCGACCTGCGGCGCGGCCCGTGCCGCGACCCCGGGCCGACGGCCCGGCGGCGCCGATGCGAGGTGCGCCGCTGTTCGTCGCTCGAACGTCTGAGTTACCGTCGGGCGGACGGATTACCGGCCGCCGGACGATCCGGACGGTCGTGCGACCGCCGGGAGCGACGGCCACGGGCGACGAACGGGTGGATGGCATGGGATCGGCTGGATCGGGCGGACGGGGCCCCAATGGCGAGCAGCCGGGGCCCTCGCCCTTCGGCCCGCTCGAACTCCCGCGCGACGAGACCGAGGTGCTGCCGAGGTTCGAGGACTACGCGGACCAGGGACCCCCGCAGGACTACGGAACACCCCGACAACATTCCGGGCAGCAGCAATATCCGGCGCAGCAGCAGCCCTACGGCGCACCGCAGTCGCCCCACGACCCGCGCACGCCGTACCCGCCGACCGGACCGGTCGATCCGTCCGGCGCGACCCGGCTCGGCCCGTTGCCCGCGTTCGCGCCGCCCGCCGGGCCGGGACAGGTGCCGCCGCGCCCCGCGCACGCGCCGCCGGGTGCCGCCGCGCCGATGGGCGCCCCGCCGGTCGGGCCGGACCTGTTCCGACCGAGCCCCACCCCCGCCGCCGGACCGGCCGACGCCACCCAGGTGTTCCCGGCCGGTCTGTTCCGGGACGATGTCGGCGCGTCGCCGGCCGGACCGGGGTCGACGGGCGCGCCGGGACAGCCGATGCCCGCCGCCTACTCGACGCAGCCCGCGCCGCCCGGCCACTCGGCGCCGCCGCCCGCCGGGTATGCCGCGCCGCAGCCCTACTCCCCGCACTACGCGCCCCCGACCGGCCCGCCGCACGGCCCAGGCCCCGGCGACCACGCCGACCCGGGCCCGGCCGGCCGCCCCCGGACCCCGCTGATAGCCGCCGGGGTCGGCGCGCTCGTGGTGGTCGCCGCGATCGGCGTGTTCGCCAGCGGCGCGTTCGGCGACGACGACAAGAGCGACAGCGCCGACAAGGGCGCCGCCACCACCGCGTCCGCCACGCCGCAGGACTCCGGCGCCGCCGCCCCGCCCAAGACCAGCGCACCGCCCGCCAAGACCGACGACGGCTCCGCCGCCCAGGCGACCGCCGTCGACCGACTGCTCCAGGACGGCGCCGGCTCCCGACAGACGGTGTCCCGCGCCGTACAGCAGATCCAAAAGTGCGAGGACCCCGCGGCCGGCGCGCAAGCGCTGACCGAGGCCGCGAAACAACGCGACCAGCAGATCGCCGGCCTGGCCAAACTGTCCACCGACAAGCTCGGCGGCGGCGCCGAACTGGTCGCCGGACTGCGCGACGCGTGGAGCGCATCCGCCGAGTCGGACCGCGAACTCGCGGCCTGGGGCGACGAGATGGCGCACGGCGGCTGCCGGGACCACCGCGCCGAATACACCGACCACAAGCGCGCCGCCGACCGGGCGGGCGGCCGGGCCACCACCGCCAAGAACAAGGTGGTCGGACTCTGGAACCCGATCGCCTCCGCCAACAACCTCAAGAAGCGCAGCGCCGGCGACTTCTGACCCGCGTGCGACCACCGCCGGACCGTCCCCGGGCCACCGATGCGCCGACCCGACCCGGGAGCTAACTCCCGCGTGACCGTCCGGCAACAGCGCCGTAACACACGTCGGCGAGTCTCACCCCATGGAGACAGGCACGGGGGCCGAACCGCTGATCGGGTTCACCATCGGCGTCACCGCGGCCCGCCGCCGCGAGGAACTCGTCGCGCTGCTCCGGGATCTGGGCGCCAAGGTGGTCGACGCGCCGACCGTGCGGATCGTGTCGCCGGCCGACGACCCGATCCTGCGCCGGGCCACCGACCGTGCCCTGGAACGCCGACTCGACTACGTGGTGGCCACCACCGGGGTGGGCTGGCGCGCCTGGTTCGCTGCCGCCGAGGGCTGGGGGCGCGCCGCCCGGCTGACCGCCGCGTGCCGGGCCGCCGTACTGGTCTGCCGCGGTCCCAAGGCCGCCACCGCGGTGCGCGCGGCCGGCCTGCGGGAGGTGTACGCGCCCGGTTCCGACACCGGCGACGAGGTGCTGGCCTGGCTGCTCGCACGCGACCTGCGCGGGCGGCGGATCGCGATCCAGGAACACGGCGCGCCGTCGGAGGGCTTCGCCGACGCGCTGCGCGG
The DNA here is from genome assembly GCF_044333915.1 of Embleya sp. NPDC020886. NCBI lineage: Bacteria > Bacillati > Actinomycetota > Actinomycetes > Kitasatosporales > Streptomycetaceae > Embleya > Embleya sp. NPDC020886. The sequence continues at coordinate 455,157 of NZ_JBIRRX010000008.1, forward strand.
GCGCGGCGCCGACGTGCTGGAGATCCCGATCTACCGCTGGGGTCCACCGGAAGACCCGGGCGCGGTCCGCCGACTGGTCGAGCAGACCGTGCGCCGCGAACTGCACGCGCTGACCTTCACCAGCGCGCCCGCGATCGGCGCGTTCCTGGAGACCGCCGAGGAACACGGCCGGGCGGGTGAGGTGTTGACCGCGCTGCGCGCCGACGTACTGCCGGTGTGCATCGGGCCGGTGTGCGCCCGGCCGCTGGCCGAGCAGGGCGTCGAGTCGGTGTGGCCCGAGCGTGGCCGGCTCGGGTCGCTGGTGCGCACGATCGCCGAGGCACTGCCCGCCCGGGCCCGCCGCGAACTGCACACCGGCGGCCGGCGCCTGGTGCTCCAGGGCAACGCGCTGCTGGTGGACGGTCGGACCATCTGGCTGCCGCCGGTACCGGGCGCGGTGTTGCGCGCGCTCGCCGAGAAGCCGGGCTGGGTGCTCAGCCGGGCCGAACTGCTGCGTCGGGTGTGGGCCGACACGCACACCGACGAACACGCCGTGGAGGCGGCGGTGGCCCGACTGCGCACGGCGCTGGGCCCGTACGCCGGCCTGGTCCGCACCGTCACCAAACGCGGCTACCGACTGGCCGTGGACCCCTGAGCCGATGGCCGAGGCCGGGCGCGCAAAGCGGTATATTTCCAGCGCCCGCCACCCCCCGCCTGGTAGGAGCCGAGGGCCAACCCGCACCATGGCTGGGTGACAGGGGGTGAACACGAACCTTGATACGCATACGGAAGCGCACACGACTGTCGGTGGTCGTGCTGTTCGCCACGACCATCGCCGGTGTCGCCGCGTGTTCCGGATCCTCGGACACCGGCCGGATCGCCGACACGGTGACCAGCGCCGGGCCGAGTGCGGCGCGATTGTCCTCGACGGGCTCCAAGCCGATCACGGCGGACCGCCCGAGCGGCAGCGTGCCGCCGGTGGTCCCGCCCGCCGCCGCCGGTGACACCGCCGAATCGGGTGCCTACGGGAGCGAGCTGCTGACCCACCTGCGGACCACCCCGCACGGGGGCCACGTGACCAGGGTCCGAGTGGCCAGCTCGTACAAGGTCTACAAGGTCACGCTCGAAACCGACCTGGTGCGCGGCGACGGCTCGAACGTGCAGGCCGAGGAGATCGTCCGGGACCGGGCGGGCAAGCTGCTCACCGAGACCGCGCAGTGGGCCGAGGACCACCCGGCGCTGTGGGTCGGCGGGGTGGAGATCCTCGACTCGGACCGCGACGCGATCGACTTTCGGCTCGGCGCCGAGCGGGACGACCGCAAGGCGGCCGCGGACGACTACGGCGCGGCGATGCTGGCCGCGCTGCACACCGCCCCGGAAGGAAGCCGGCTGCAGCAGGTGCGGCTCACCCTGGACCACAAGGGCAAGTACGAGATCGCGATCGACACCGACCTGTCCTCGCACCTGCCGGGGGACTACACGACGGAGGCCGCGCAGGCGTTCAACACCGCGGCCCGGATCGTGCGCGGGGCGCAGAACTGGATCCGCGACCACCCGGGCTTCGAGGTGGCCGCGCTGCGGGTGTACGACGTCGAACGCGGACTGGTCACGATCAAGGTCGTGGACTGAGCGACCCGCTGTCGACCCGCTGTCGAGCAGGTGCGCCGGGTGGACCGCCCGGTTGCCGGGATCGGTCCGGTCTGCGGCATGATCGGTGGGAATTCGCGGTGATCGAAAGCATCCCGCCCGAAACCGATCGGGAACGGAACAGGATCGGATCGGCGAAACCGAAGCGGAGACAGGGGAGGAGGCGCCACGATGACACGTATGCGCCAGAGCACCGTTCCGTGGTGGCGTTGGCGGGCCCAGGTCCGTTCCGCGCTGCACATGTTCGGCGACCCGACGTTCCAGCGCGAGTCCTGGCTGGCCGGCCGCCCGGAGTACGGCTCGATCACCGATGCCGTCTATCGCCTCGTCGGCGACTCGTGGCTGGACCGCTGGTCCGCGAGCACCTACGTCGGCTGCCTGGTCGTGGACGCGGACGAGGCCGCGCTGGTGGACGCCGCGGTGCTGGAGATCCTCGCCGTCCTGCACGACATCGGCGAGGACGCACCCGCGCCCGCCTACCTCACCCACCCGCGCTGGCCGCAGGTGGTCGCCGCGTCACGGGCCGCGCACGTCGCACTCGCCGGGACGGACGAGGAGGACCCGGACCTGCCACCCGATTCGCTCGACGTGCTGCGCATCCGCACCGGCGGGCGCTGAGCCCGCGCGGGACGTGGGATCCTGTACGACCGGCGGCTCGGCCCGCTCGACGGCGGCGGATCCACCGCGCGGACGGGCGTCGCAAGGCCGGGTGGCGGAGAACCGAGAGCCGTACCAATGCCGCAGATGGAGAAGAAGGGCGCGTCCATGACCGAGCAGAGCCGGCCTGTCGACGAAACCGGTGCCGGGTCGACCGGCGGCCAGTACGTACTGACGCTGTCCTGCCCGGACAAGCGCGGCATCGTGCACGCGGTCGCCAGCTTCCTGATGATGACCGGCTGCAACATCGTGGACAGCCAGCAGTTCGGCGACCGCGACACCGACCTGTTCTTCATGCGGGTGCACTTCACCGCCGAGCAGGGCGTCGAGCTGGACGCGCTGCGGGCCGGCTTCACCGCGGTCGGCGCGTCCTTCCACATGGACTGGCAGATCCACGACGGGGACGCGCGGATGCGCGTGTTCGTGATGGTCAGCAAGTTCGGCCACTGTCTCAACGACCTGCTCTTCCGCAGCAGCATCGGCGCGCTGCCGATCGAGATCTTGGGTGTGGTGTCCAACCACCGCGACTTCGAGGAGTTGTCCCGCTCGTACGGCGTGCCCTTCCACCACATCCCGGTGACCCGGGACACCAAGGCCGAGGCCGAGGCGCGACTGCTCGCCCTGGTGCGCGAGTACGACGTGGAACTGGTGGTGCTGGCCCGGTACATGCAGGTCCTGTCGAACGACCTGTGCAAGCAGCTCGAAGGCCGTGCGATCAACATCCACCACTCGTTCCTGCCGAGCTTCAAGGGCGCCAAGCCCTACCACCAGGCGCACGCGCGCGGGGTCAAGCTGATCGGCGCGACCGCGCACTACGTCACGGGCGACCTGGACGAGGGCCCGATCATCGAGCAGGAGGTCGAGCGGGTGGACCACGCGGTCACCCCGGCGGGCCTGGTCGCGGTCGGTCGCGACGTCGAGTGCCAGGCGCTCTCGCGAGCGGTCAAGTGGCACTCCGAGCGGCGTGTGCTGCTCAACGGGACCCGCACGGTCGTCTTCACCTGACCCCGGGGCCGTCGCCGGCTCACCGGGCGCTCAGCACGAACGCCACCACGCCGACCAGGGCGGCGGCGGCACCGGCGAGCCGGCCGGCCCGGGTGCCGCGCGGGAACTCGGTGCGCTCCCGGGGGCCGTCGCCGTCGAAGTCGCGGACCACGGGTCGCACCCCGGGTCGATGCCGATCGCGGCCGAACACGACACAGGCTACGGCGGTGATCCACGCGGCTACCCCGACGACGAACATGCCTCGGGAATGTACGCCCGACCCGGTTGGCTGTCACAGCGGCGCGCGAGGTGCGCGCGGGGGCGCCCGCCGGTCGCGCCCCTGCGCCGATCGGGAAAACCCTTTGCGGGGTGGGCGGTTGCCGTGGCTTGATGGGTCTCCAGCCACGACAGGTCCTTCCGTGTGTCCTGTCCTCGTAGGGAGAGGAGCGAGCCGGTGCGGTTCCGTGACAACAGCCGATGCCCCGTCCAGGGTGCCTCGGCCCGCCGCGTGTAACCCCTGCTTCGCTTCCGCTCCGCGGGGCCCGCAGTCGCCAAACCCTGCGGCCCCCGCCACCGGCCGCCCCGTGCCGCACCCGGATTCACCACCCGGAGTGCGCCGGGACGGCCCACCAAGTCTTCGAGCCGATGTGCTCATGTTTCGTCGTACCCACTCAGGAGAGTGACCCAGTCATGTCGTACACCGAGGTCCCGGGCGCCCGGGTACCCATTCGCATGTGGACCGACCCCGCCGCGGTCGAGAGCCAGGCCATGCAGCAGCTCCGCAACATCACCACCCTGCCCTGGCTGCACGGCCTCGCCGTGATGCCCGACGTGCACTTCGGCCGCGGCGCCACGGTCGGCTCGGTAATCGCCATGCGCGACGCCGTCTGCCCGGCGGCGGTGGGCGTGGACATCGGCTGTGGCGTGTCCGCGATCCGTACTTCGCTCACCACCAAGGACCTTCCGGACGACCTGGCGGACCTGCGTTCGCGGATCGAGGCAAAGGTGCCGGTGGGGCACATGGGCCACAAGGACCCGGTGGATGTGCGAAAACTGCATGCCTTCCCGGTCGCCCGCTGGGACGACATGTGGAGCCGGTTCGACGGGCTCGCTCCTGCGGTGCACTTTCGTCGGGATCGGGCGGCGAGCCAGTTGGGCACGCTCGGCGGCGGGAACCACTACCTGTCCCTGGACAGCGACAACGAGGGTCGGGTGTGGCTGCAGCTTCACTCCGGCTCGCGCAACATCGGCAAGGAACTCGCCGACCACCACATCGGTGTCGCTCAGTCGTTGCCGCACAACCAGGACCTCGTGGACCGCGACCTGGCGGTCTTCATCGCGCACACGCCCCAGATGGAGGCGTACCGTGCCGACCTGTACTGGGCGCAGGAGTACGCGCGGCTCAACCGGGATCTGATGCTCGCGTTGTACGGCGAGGTCGTGTCCAAGTACTTCACGAAGCGGCAGGTCACGTTCGACCGGGCCATCTCGTGCCACCACAACTACGTCTCGGAGGAGACCTACGACGGCGTGGATCTGTTGGTGACTCGCAAGGGCGCGATCCGGGCCGGCAGCGGCGACCTCGGCATCATCCCGGGTTCGATGGCGGTCGGTTCGTACATCGTGCGCGGCCTCGGCAACATCGACGCGTTCAACTCGGCGTCGCACGGGGCGGGTCGGAAGATGAGCCGGAACGCCGCGAAGAAGCGCTTCACGGTCAAGGACCTGGTCGAGCAGACCAAGGGCGTCGAGTGCCGCAAGGACGCGGGTGTCGTGGACGAGATCCCGGGTGCGTACAAGAATCTGGATCAGGTCATGCGCCGGCAGTCCGATCTGGTGGAGATCGTCACGCACCTCAAGCCGCTGATCACGGTCAAGGGCTGAGCGCACGTCACGAGAACAGCGTCGGTTGCGGGGGAGTCGGTTCGACCGGCTCCCCCGCTTTGTCGAGCCGCCACCGGCGGATCGTGCAGCTTGCGACGGTCCGGCCGAGCAATCGGGCGGCGACGTCGGCCGGGTGGGACAGTACGACGCCGTCGTCGGCGTCGTTCCAGCGACGTGGTGCCGACCGGGCCCGCATGCCGGCCGGGCGTTCCCACGCCTTGACGCTCTCGGCCTTCGCGGCCTTTCGCACGAGCGCGAGACTGCCTTCGTAGTACAGCTCACATGCGATCTCGACGGCCGGATCGCTGGTGTAGAGGATGTTGAAGACGCCATCGCGAGTGTTCCTGCCGGGGTGTCGCGGTACGCCACTGACGGCCAGACCGTATGCGCAGAAGTAGTCCGAGACGGCCCGGCTCGAAGTGGTCAGGCTCAGGAGCGGACAACCCTTGGCGGTGATGCCAACCGCGCCGTCCGCGTCGACGAGTCCGCGTACGTAGTCGCGCGCGATGTGGTCGTCGTGGGGCGGGCCGATCGAGGCGGACTTTTTTCCGTAGGGCATGCCGAGGCTTCGCAGGGTCTCTCGGGCCTCCAGCGCGTATACGGTCCAGGTCGCCGAGGTGTGCTCGGCCGAGAAGTTCGTCGCGCGAGTGCGCTCGCGAATCGCACTGGGGTACGGGCACAGGCGCTGGAAGCATTCCAGCAACCCACGGTCACGCACGCCGACTTCCAGGCTCAGCCTGCCGCGTTGGCGGGTGTCCGCGGCGAGATGACCGTCGCCTTGTAGGAAGCCGAACATGTAGGAGTACTCGGGACGGCGCAGGTCCATGAAGTCCATCGCACCAATGTGCGATTCGGTTGCTCGGCGTGCGGCTCGAATGCCGATCGTTCACCGGTATGGAGCAGCGTCCGCCGGGACTTCGTGGTCGGCCACCAAAACGCGTCGAGACCCGCTTCGGTGAGCGATTGCTCAACGAAGCGGGTCCTGGCGGCCTGTGCGGTCAGGAGGTGTGGGACGTGTGGGAGGTGCGGGGGAGGAGGTGGGTGGCTCGGGTGAGGGTGGCGAGGGCGGCGGTGGCGGCGAGGGTGCGGGCCGTGTTCCAGGCGATCCAGGCGTTTTCGACGTCGTCGCGGAGCTTGGCGGGGTCGGCGATCTTCGCCGGGTCGCCGGCGTCCCGGAGCTTGTTGTTGAGCGGGATGTTGCCGCCGATGGTGATCAGCATGCCGACGAAGGCGAGGGCCACGCCGGCGATGATCCAGCGGTTCGCTTCGGTGTGGCCGAGTTTGCGGGTCTGCACGATCGAGATCACGCCGAGGATCGGGGCGCCGAAGAAGCACGCGAAGAAGACCGGGTTCTCGATGCGCTTGTTGACCTGCTGGAGGACGTCGATGAAGGTGCGGTCGTCGACGTGCCCCAGGCCCGGCATGATCGCGACGGCGAAGCAGAAGTAGACACCGGCGACCAGGCCCGTGGTGAGCAGGGTGGCGCCGAGCAGTACGGCGGCGGTGCGGGTCGGACGCGCGGTTTCGGGTGCGGTGGTGGACTGCTCGGTCATGCCCGGATCCCCGTTTTCGAGTGGTGTGGGTGGTGTCGCGTCGTCAGCGGGTCAGGGCCACGACGAGGCAGGCGGCGGCCGCGATGCCGGAGAGGGCGCGCACGTGGTTCGCTCTGGTCCAGTCGGCGAGGTAGCCGGCCCACAGGCGTTCCTCGGCGGCGGAGTTCGGCTCGACCTCGGCGAGCGCGTTGTTGCGGGGCACGTGGTAGCCGGCGGTGAGCACGATCGCGCCGATCAGGTAGAGCACGGCGCCGACGAGCAGGTACACCGCGTACGCCTCGCCCCACGAGACGACCGCCGCGATGCCCAGCCCCACACAGAGCAGCGCGGTGCCGAACAGGCCGGCCATGAAGGGCGCGGTCACGGCCGTGACGTTGATCGAACGCATGGCCGCGGCCCCCTGAGCCGCCGGCAGCCGGCCGAGGCCCGCCATGACGAAGGAGGAGAAGCCGAAGAAGACTCCGCCCATGGTCGCGCAGCCCAGGGCTGCGACAAGCGTCGAGATGAACAGGGGGCCGCTCATGGTCACACCTTCCAGACACCGCGGGCGGCGGCGTCGCGTACGTAGTCGGAGAAGTCGCGGGGTGCCCGGCCGAGCGCGCGCCGCACACCGTCGGAGACGTGTGCGTTGCGTCCGTCGAGAACCTCGCCGAAGAGGAAGGACAACAGGTCGATGACCTCCGCCGGCACCTGGTGCTCGGCCAGGACCGCCGAGTATGCCTCCAACGGGACCTGCACGAACGTGATTTCCCGGCCGGTTGCCCCGGCTATCTCGGCGACCGCGTCGGCGAAGGTGAGCAACCGCGGCCCGGTCACCTCGTAGACCTGGCCGGTGTGCCCGTCCTGGGTGAGCGCGGCGACCGCGACGTCGGCGATGTCGTCCACGTCGATGAAGGGTTCGCCCACCGCGCCGACCGGAAGTGCGACCTCGCCGCTCAGGATCGGGCCGAGGAAATCGCCCTCGTCGAAGTTCTGCGCGAAGAACGAGGCCCGCACGATGGTCCACTCGGCGCCGGACGCCCGCACCCGGGCCTCGGCGTCCTGTGCCTCGGGCTCGCCGCGCCCGGACAGCAGCACCAGGTGCCGGACACCGCTCTCGACCGCGAGGTCGGCGAACGCGCCGACCGTGTCCGCGCCACCGGGCGCGGCGATGTCGGGCTGGAAGGAGACGTACACGCTGTCGATGCCGCGCAGCGCCGGGGCCCAGGTGGTGCGGTCCGCCCAGTCGAACGGAACGGCCGCCGACCGGGAGCCGAGCCGCACCGGGCGGCCCAGCGCGGTGAGCTTCTCGGCGATCCGGCGGCCGGTCTTCCCGGTCCCGCCGAGGACCAGCGTGGCGGTGTCGGTGGTGTTCGCGAGGTGTTGTTCGTTCGTCGTCATGGCTCTATTCAAGGCCCTGGCGATGAGACTGAACATCGCTGAAACACCCAATTGCATGTTCGATCGTCTAGGATTTGCACATGGACGCTCTCGCGAGTCTGCTCAACGGGCCCCGGGCGCAAGGCGCCTTCCTGCTCCGCTCGATGTTGAGCCCGCCGTGGTCCATGCGGATCCACGACGAGGCGCCACTGACCATCGTGTCGATGGTGCGCGGCCATGCCTGGATCGCGCTGGACCGGGGTGAGGCGGTACGACTGACCGCCGGCGACGTGGCGATCGTGCGCGGCCCCGACCACTACCGGATCTCCGACGAGCCCGGCTCGCAGCCGCAGATCGTCATCCATCCCGGCCAGCGCTGTTCGACCCCGGACGGCCGCGACCTGGCCAAGGAGATGGCCCTGGGCGTGCGGAGTTGGGGCAACAGCGCGGACGCCGAGACGATCATGTTGACCGGGACGTACCAGATGGCCGGCGAGGTCAGCCGCTCGCTGCTGGAGGCGCTGCCCACGCTCGCGGTGATCCGCCACAGCGAGGGGGATTCCCCGCTGATCCCGTTGCTGGCCGAGGAGATCGTCAAGGACGGCCCCGGCCAGGACGCGGTCCTGGACCGGCTGTTGGACCTGCTGCTGATCGCGATGTTGCGCACCTGGTTCGCCCGGTCGGGGACGGACGCGCCGGGCTGGTACCGCGGTTACCGCGATCCGGTGATCGGGCACGTGCTGAGCCTGATCTACAACAACCCCGAGCAGCCGTGGACGGTCGCGTCGCTGGCCGCCGAGGCGGGGCTCTCCCGGGCGTCGCTGGCCCGCCGGTTCGCCGAGCTGATCGGCGAACCACCGATGACCTTCCTCACCGGCTGGCGCCTCGCGTTGGCCGCGGATCTGCTGTGCGAACCGACCGCCACGGTCGGCGGGATCGCGGAGAAGGTGGGCTACGGCGACGCGTTCGCGCTCAGCACGGCCTTCAAGCGGGTCCGGGGGATCAGCCCGCGCGAACACCGCACCCGCGCGCTGCGCCGCGAGGGTGTGGGCATCGACGGCTCCCGGCACCTGCTCGCGGACCACGACTGACCGACCGGCCGAACGGGTCTGCGGCTACCGGCGGGCCGCCGGGCGGGCCGAACTCGGCCGCGAGCCGGCCCGTGCGGACGAACCGCGGCCCCGGACGGTCGTACCGAAGCTTCAGTAACCTGGACACCCGAACCAAACCCGAAGCCAATCAGCCCAAATTCCAACCCGATCCGAACCGAATCGATCCGAACGGCATCCGCGTGTCATCTCGCATCACGGTCGTCGAGACCGCCCGGCTGGTTCTGACCCGGCCCCACCCCGAGGACGCGGCGGCGGTGTTCGCCGTGCACGGGGACCCGGAGACCAATCGCTACAACCCGCACGGGCCGATGCGGTCGGCCGAGGAGGGGGTGGCGTTCCTGGACTCGATGATCGAGGACTGGGAGCGGGACGGGATCGGCTACTGCGCGGTCGCGCCGCGTGCGGATCCGGCCGGGGTGTTCGGCTTCGCCGGGACCCAGTTGACCCGGCGGCTGCGGCCGGACGGCATACCGGTGTTCAACCTCTACTATCGTTTCGCCCCGATCGCCTGGGGCCGGGGCCTGGCCCGCGAGGCGGTCGACGCCACCCTCGAACTGGCCCGCCGCACGCTCCCGACGATGCCGATCGTCGCGGTGATCGACGCGGCCAACGTGCCGTCCCTGACCCTGGCCCGCCGGGTCGGTTTCCGGGCGAGCGACGCGTTCGTGGACGTGGAGGGCCGCGACGTCTACATGCTGCCGCAGGCCGACGGGCCGGACGGCTCCTAGCTCTCAGCCCGCCGAGCCGGCCGCGGCCCGTTCGGCGAACACCGTGCGGGCCACGGTGATCCCGTTCAACGCGGCGGGGAAACCCGCGTAGCCGACCATCTGGGTGATCGTCTCGACCACCTCGTCCTCGGTGCCGCCGACGTTGAGCAGGCCGTGAATGTGCACCGCGAGCTGCGGCGCGACCGTACCGAGGGCGGTGCACATCGCGACGGTGACGAGTTCGCGGGTCCGCAGGTCCAGGCCGGTACGCGAGTACACGTCGCCGAACGCGAACTCCAGCAGGTAGCGGCCCAGATCCGGGGCGATGTCGCGGAGCGAGGCGATGACCTGTTCGCCGACGTGGCCGTCGATCTCGGTGAGCGCGGCCAGGCCCCGGCGGTAGCGGTCGGTGGTGGTCTCGCCGGGCACGCAAGCCCGGCTCGGCGTGGCCTCGGTCGCCGCCGGACGGGTCTCGAAGACCTCCCGAGCCGCGGTCAGCCCGTTGAGTGCGGCCGGGAAGCCGGCGTAGACGCAGACCTGGATCAGGGTCTCCACGATCTCGCGCCGAGTGCAGCCGACGTTGAGCGCGCCGGCCAGGTGGAAGCGGAGCTGCGGCGCCGCGTGACCGATCGCGGCCAGGGCCGCGACGTTGGCCAACTGGCGTTCCCGCAGCGTGAGTCCGGGGCGCGAGTAGATGTCCCCGTAGCCGAACTCGACGGTGTACCGGGCCAGGTCCGGGGCGATGTCGACGAGGCTTTCGAGCACGGCGGGCCGATCGGTGCCGGAGACCTGTCGCAGTACGGCGAGGCCACGCTCGTAGCGGTTGTCCGAAGTGACGGTGTCGGGTGCGCTGTTCATGACCGGGACCCTAAGAGTTGGAGTGAACTCGAAGTCAAGAACACACATCCGCCCCGCTCGGCGCGAGGATGCCCGAGGCGGAAAGCATCCGTATCGTGCAATCGACCATTTCCCTCGCCAAACGTGACAAGCACCACTATCGGCCAACTCTGTCGGTGGGCGTCGATATCTTGATCGCGTGTCGGAGAACAGGGGGGACCGGGACGCAGGCGATGGCCGCGACCGGACCGATGGACAGTCGGGTGGTTCGTCGGACGGGGCCGAGGCGAACGATCCGTTCGCCTCGTACGTGTTCGACGAGGATTTCGTCAAGGGCGCGACCCGCACCGAAGGATCCGCACGGGCAAGGATGTTGGCTCGCCAGTGGGCGAACGAGCCGCCGCCGGAGCGCCCTTGGCGGTCCGACCCGCCCAGGACGCGCGGTCGACGGCCTCGGCTCAGGACGGTCCTGCTGACCGTCTCGGTGCTCGCCCTGGTGGCCTTCGCCGCCGCTCCGGACCGGGTGTTCGGCTGGTTCAGCGCGTCCAACACGGCCACCGCGGACGACCCGCTGGTGCAACCGCCGATGACCGGGCTCGCCACCTCCGTACCCTCGGTGGCGGCGCAACGGCAGGACCTGGACCCGAACCGGCCCACCCGGAAGAACCCGTTCGCCGGCTCCCCGGCGCTCAACTACGCGGACAACGAGGCGGGCCTGTCGATGCCCCAGGCCAAGGCGGTGCCCGGGTACTCCGCCGCCGAGGTCGCCGAGGCCCTGGACCTGACCCGCCGGCTGCTGATCGCGGGCAACCTGGACCGCGACGTGCTCGCGGGCGCCCGCCCGGCCGGCTTTCTCGCCCTGTTGGATCCCTCCGACGAACTGGTCGCGCGGATCGACAACGCGATCACCGCGACCCGGTGGGATTCGGGTGACAACCCGAAGGCGTGGGTGACCAGGTTCGACCCCAAGGACGTCGAGCCGGTCGGCTCGGTGGTCAAGGTCAACGGGATCGCCGGCTACGACGTCGACGGGGAGGGCATGCTCACCGTGCACGCCGACTTCTCGTTCGTCTACCCGGTGGCCAAGACCGGCAGCGGATCCGGCGCGAGCGTCACCCGTTCCGTGGTTCGCCGGGTGCTGGAGACCAAGGTCTACCGGGCCCCTCGCTACCGCTCCACCCCACGGGGCCGGATCTCCGTGGCGAAGATCGAGAACGACATCGCGAACAGTTCGTGCACCCGCGAAGACGCCTTCATCCGCCCGGAGTTCCCGGAGGACAGAATCCCCGCGGATGCCCCGACCAAGGCCCCGGCAACGATCGATCCGTACGACCGCAGCAAGCCCATCGACAACACGAGCGCGCCCGGCACCTGCCCGTCGGTGTCCCGGATCTGAGCGGTACCGTCGGTGTCACGGATCCGAGCGGTGTCGCGCCCCCGGGTGCGCCGCTAGAACAACCCCTCCTGTACCGACCCATCCGGCGCCCGGCCCGTCTCCAGGGGCTTGACGGTGACGCCCTGGGTGCGACCCCGAGCCGGGGTCAACTGCCAGCCGGTGAGCAGCCGTAGATCCACGAACAGCGGACCGCTGTCCGTCGTGATCAGCGCGTCGTGGCCCGCGACGCAGGTCAACTCGCCGTGCAGCAGCGCGTCGTGGGCGAGCCCGGCGACCTGATCCCGGGTCGGCGGCGGCGCCTCGGCGAGTCCGTAGAACCGGGTCAGGTCCTGGATGTCGCACGGCGCCGGGGTCAGCGTGTCCGGCAGCAGCGGGGTCAACCGCGCGTGTGCGTCGGCGAGTTCGGTCGGCAGGCCGGGCTCGCGGGTACGCCACCAGGCCGCCGCCTTCGCCTTGTGCGGTATGCGCTCCCGGACCGTGCCGGTGGCCGAACACGCCCGCTCGGTGCCGCGGATGGGCACCAGCGGCCCGTGCGCGAGCCAGGTGAACATCGGCGCCCCCTGATCGGCGAGCCGCGCCGCGCGACGCTCGGTGGCGGTCAGCCCGACCTTGACCAGCCCGGGCCCGAACCACGCGAGGTAGAGCGAGAACGGCCGAGGATCATCCATCGCCTGATCCCGCGCGAGCCGCCGCCCGGGATCCGCCAGCGCACACCCCTCACACTGCGACCGCGCGGCCGTCGCCGGCAACTCCGCCCCCGCAGGACACGAAACCCGCCGCCCACCCTTGCGCCGAATCCCGACACACACCCGCGGCCCCACCAACCGCCACCCGGCACTACCCCCCGGCGCAAGCGACTGAAGCGACTCCCCGTCCCCCGAATCGCTCAACACCAAATAGGGCCGCCCATCACCCCAACGAACCCCGGTGGCAAGCAACCCACCCCGCTGCGAAGGCACAATCACCCCGCCACGATAAGCGACCCACCCCACCCCACCCCCCACCCCCAGGCGCGTCAGCGCCCCCGACCCAGTCCCACCCCAGTGATCGACGCGCGCAGCGCGGAGAGCGGCGGAGCCGCAAACTTTTGACTTCGTGGCCCGTAGCGAAGCGAAGGGACACGAAGTCACGAGCGAGGGGCCACTTTTTTGTGGAGGAGCCCGCGACGGAACAAAAAAGTGG
>NZ_JBIRRX010000009.1:0-451081 GCF_044333915.1 Embleya sp. NPDC020886
CAAGCAGCACGAACCGTTCGACGAACATGCGGCCTTCCCAACCCCACTCGCCGCTGTGGCTTGACGACTTAGCACCGTGAGGTGTCTGCGTGGGGACTTCGTCCCCTGGGGGAATTTCGGGAGTCGCGGGAGCAAGCCCGCACGCTCATCGTCCTCACGAACGGACAGTACGTCTTCCGTCTCGGCACAACCCCGTTCGTGGCGCGGCGGACAACGATCGTGCGCGCGGAAGCGGGCTCGGTCGTCGGCATGGCGTCGTGGCGGTCCGAAGGATGCCTTGCGATCACGTGAGGGGGCTGGTGAGGCTTGGGCGGATGCTCGCGAGATCACGTTGGTGAACGTCGCCCAGGACATCGGTGACCACGAGCCTGATGTCGACCACGGACAGACGCTCCCGGCCTTTGGCGTTCACCGCGAGGAGCTCCATGCCGTCACGCCAGTTGCTCGACATCGGTATTGCCGCACCGGCCCCGAGATGCAGGAGGAAGAAATCCCGATCCCGCTCGAGCCCGAGCGCCTCGAAGAAGTCGACAACGGCATCGACGTGAACCCACTCCGGTGGCTGTGTGACCCGACCCGCGTACGCCTCGGCCGCCCGCACCCGATACGACACGGACGACGAGTGTGAGGCCATCCTCGCCCGGCCGGCACAGCGACACATCCGCGCTCCGAGCCTGCCCACCCGTCCGATTCTCCAACGCGGTTCACCCCCACATGCGTGGGGACTTCCCTTGGTGAAGCCGGTATTCGAATGGTGGAACTTTTCATATGGAAAAGGGAGTGTCACGTGTGTGGGGTAGGGGTGCGGCGGTAGGCGTCGGGGGTTTGGCCGGTCCAGCGGTGGAAGGCTCGGCGTAGGGCTCGGGCGTCGGTGTAGCCGAGGCGGCCGGCTATGGATTGGACGGGGAGGTCGGTTTCGCGGAGCAGGGTGCCGGCGCGTTCGTGGCGGACGGATTCGATTTCGTCGCGCCAGGTGGTTTCCAGGTCGCTCAGCCGGCGTTGGAGGGTGCGTGGGCTCATGGCCATGCGTTGGGCGACGAGTTCGAGGCTGAGTTCCTCGCCGAGGGCTTGGGCGACTTCGGAGCGGAACCTGCCGTGCCAGCCTGCTGCGGGGCGGGCGTTCTCCAGGACGTTGTCCGCGTATCGGCGCAGGATCAGGGCGAGTTCGTCGTTCGGGCCGGCCGGGCGTGGTGGTTCGGTGTCAAGGTCGAGGAAGGTCACCGAGTTGGTGCGGGCGCCGAAGTCGATGGCGCGGGTGCCGAAAGCCTCGATCAGGTGTCGGTGGTTCTTCGGGGCCTCGTGGGCGAGGGCGACGTGGACGGGAACCACCCCCGGCCCGCGTGCGTCCCGGGCCCGCCTGAGCATGAGCGCCATCGCGAATTCGTCGATCACGGTCACCGCCGCCGGCGAGTAGGGCGCGATGCCGTACGTGATGGTCAGCCGCCGGTCCTCCTCGATCACCGTCATCTCGGCGCCCGGGTCGGTCATGGTCGGCAGGTAGCGGGCGGCGTCGCGGCAGCCGTCGGCGAACGTACCGCCGGTGGTGAACAGGTAGTCCCAGACGTGCAGTCGCCCCTGCGCGGCGGTCTCCGCGGCTCGGACGCCCGCGCCCGCCGGACTGCCGTGTGCGACCAGTTCCCAGAGTCGGACCAGGGTCGCGGTGGGCACACGCAACAGCGGATCCGCGAGCGTCTCCGGCTCCAGGCCCGGCAGATGCGCGAGTTCGCTGTGGGCCACCCCGGCCCCGAGCGCGGCATCTCGCACAAGGCGTGCCATGTGCGATGAAACCGTGTTGTCGATCACTGCCGGAGCATATCCGGATGGTCAAGCGCAATACAGATCCGGGAAGTGGCGTGGATGGTCCCCTGCTCGGCGTGAAGTGTCCCCCCGGTTTCGGGCAGCCGGATACGACTCGGCGGCGGTCGGGATCCGGGCCCGAAGGGCGGCTCGGATCCGCCGCCGCCGTGGGTCGCGCGGCCAAGGCAGGGCGAACGGGCCGACCGCGGCCATCGATGCCGCAGTCGGCGGGTGGGTCAGGGGCCGACCGTGCCGTCGATGCCCTCGCGGAGGAAGTCGGCGTGGCCGTTGTGTCGGGCGTACTCGTGGATCAGGTGCAGCATGACCAGGCGCAGCGACACTTCCTCGTCCCACTTGGCGTTGTGGCCGGTCACGTCGAGGGATTCGGCGGCGGCCTCGATCCGGCGCGAGTGCTCGATCTCGGCCTCCCAGGCGCCGAACGCCTCCGCGCGGGTGGACGTACTCGCGTCGTAGGCCACCTGGAAGTCGCCCTGGTCCGACCACACGAGCGGGATGTCCTCGCCGTTGATCACCCGTCGGAACCAGTTCCGTTCGACCTCGGCCATGTGTCGGACCAGGCCGAGCAGGGAGAGGGTCGAGGGCGGCATCGACTGGCGGCGCAGGTCTTCGTCGGAGAGGTCGTCACACTTCATCGCAAGCGTCGCCCGGTGGTAGTCGAGGAAGCTGCGGATCATCTCGCGCTCGCCGGCGATCACGGGCGGCTCGGGGCGTTGGGTGGGCATGGGGGTGGCTCGCTTTCGGTCGGGGCGGGGGCGTGGGGCGGGCTTTTGGTGGGTGGGCGCGCGTAGACCACGGTCGGGCCGCGCGGGAGCATTGATTCTGCGCGATGTGGTCGGCCGGGAGTAGGCGGGGGCGGCTCGGGCTTCGGCGTGGTGGGTTGTTACGGGGTGTACCCCTGGCCGAAGTCGCGCAGGATGCGCTCGACGGCGCGCCGGGCGTAGGTGTCGGTGGTACCGGCCGGCCCTCCTGTTCGCGTCGCCGAGAATCTCGCGCAGCGTCCGGGCCGTGAGATCGGCGTGTTCGGGACCCAGGGCCGCGATTCCCGTCGCGGCGTCGACCCGGGCCAGGACGTCCGTCGCAGCCGAACAGGCGGCGGTACGCAGGGCCTCGGTCGCCGGCGCGACGTGCTCGGGGCCGCACCGGGCCAGGGCGCAGACGGCCGCGATCCGCACGCACGGGTCCGTGTCGGTCGCGGCCGGCACGTCGTTTCGGCGGACAGGATGCGGACCAGGCGCGGGACCAGTGCGCTGCGATCGGCGGCGAGCCGGCCGGCCGTGACGCGAAGCGGCAACAGCCGTTCGGGGCGGACCGTTCGAGCGGCGCCCGTCGGGTCGGTCGCGGTGTCCGTTGCTCGCGTCGCGTCCGTCGCCCGTGTCGAGCCCGTCGCGTAGGCGGCGGCCGGCGACGCCGCCAATTGCAGACTCAGCGTCGACTTGCCCTGGCCGGCACCGCCGGTGATCAGCACATGGCGGTGCGGCCCGAGGGTCTCCTCGGCGGCCCGGGCCGGGGTCACCGGTTGTACGGCCGACTCCATCGGTACGAACTGTCGCCTGTGGCGCTCCGCGTCGGGGCGGTTGCGCTCGTGCTTCCGGAACTCCTCGCGGACTTCGACCGCGGTGCCGGTGGTCGGCGCGCTGCGGGCCTGTTGACGTACGTGGACGGTGGCCAGGCCGTCGAGTGGCGCGTCGACAGCCGGTAGGTGAAGTTGCGGGCGGCGATGCCCTGGGCGTGCAGCAACTCCCTTATGTGTGGCGCCAATCGAGGCGCCTTTTCGGTCGTCGCCGAGGGGTGTCGGTTCCAACCCAGCACGATCCGGGCACCGTGGTCGTCGTTGCGTCGTTGCGTCGTTGCGTCGTTGCGTCGTTGCGTCGTTGCGGTGCGGGGAAGCCCGACTCCGCCAACACGCGGTGCAGATGGGCGTGCACGGTGGCCAGGTCCAAGGCCCGCGGCCCGCCCGGGACACCGTGCTCCAGGACGTCGATCAACCGGCCGGTGAAGGCGGTGAATCGCTCGCCGACCGGGGCGACCGCCTGCCGGGTCGCAGACGCCGCGGCCAGGACGTAGGTGCCCTCCACCCGGGAGAGTTCGGCAAGTCGGCTGTCCTCCGTGCCCATTGCGCCGGTCAGGGCGCGGCCGGCGAAGCAGCAGTCCAGGATTACCGCCTTGGCGGGGACGCGACGGGCCGAGCGCAGCACGTTGCGCACGTCCTGGAACGGCAGTGTGGTGTAGGCGCGGTCGGGGCGGCAGTGCGGCAGGGACAGGAGCAGGTCCTCGGTGTCCGGCGAGATCAGGCCGTGGCCGGCGTAGTACAGCAGCACCAGGTCGGTCGCGGCGGCGGCCGCGTCGGTCAGCGCGTCCAGGACCTGGTCACGGTGTTCGGGTTGTTCGATCACCACACAGTTCTGCGCCGACAGCCCCCACACCTGCTGATCGGTGAGCAACTCGCGCAGGCGGGCCAGGTTCCGGGCCACCGCCGGCAGCGGTGTCAGGTGCGCGAAGTCGTGCGAACCGACCAGGACCACCCGGGAGCCGTGCGGATCGTGTGGCGCGGCACTCACGTTGCCCCGGCCCGGCCGCCGCTTCGGTCGCCGATCCGCACACGCATCCATCCCCCTTGGCCGGCCGAGCAGTTCGGCGTAGTGGGAGTGGGACGGCCGGCAGGTACGTTCGTGGGACCGGGCGGCCGAGGGCCCGCTGTCGACGACCGCTCCGCAAGCGCCGATTCGTCGGTCGGGGTGTTCGGCGGGCGGGCCGAGTCACCTTCCGCGGACTCCACTCGTACGGGTGGTCTTCCCCACGTTTGCGCAGGCTTCGGACGAAGTCGGAGCCGAGTCGGCCGGATGCCGCCGGAGAGTGCCGCCGAATCGGCGTGGGCAATGCCGGGCGAGGTCCGTCGCGAGTGTGTCCCGGGCATGCTGCGGGCGGGTCACAGGCCGGATCGAGGCGTGACGTCCGTCCGAAGGCGATCGTTTCTTCAACCGAACGTTTGCAGCCGCAAGCAGGCTCTTGTCCCCGTTCGAGTTGGAGGCTGTCGTGTGTGGTTCCCAGGTGCCCGGACCCCGCCCGTTCGCCGCGTCGACCTGGCCGGAGCGGTACGCGCAACCCGACGCCGGCGCCGGTTGTTCGATGTGCGCCAAGGACTTCACCGCGCCCGACATCGGCTGGGGGCTGTTGCTCAAGCGCGGCGTGTACGGCAACGCGTATCTGTGGCGCGCCGGTCGGGTGCGCGGCTACGTCGTGGTGGTCTGGACCGGGGGACACGTCGCCCGATTGACCGCGTTGTCCGCCCGCCAACTCGCGGGCTTCATGGCCGAGGTGACCTCGGCCGGCCGCGCGATCGAGGCGCACTATCGGCCGGTGCCCAAACTCAACGTGTCCCTGCTCGGCAACGACATCCCGCACCTGCACGCACACCTGATCCCACGTCGCCCCGACGAGCCGACACCGGAACGCGTCCCGGCCTTCGCCCACTTGGACCACGACCGGCAGGACGAGGACCGGATCCAGTCCGACGCCGCGGCGTTGCGCGCGCTGCTGGCCCATACCGGCGCAACCGATGCGGCCGGCCTGGCGGACGACGCGATCGGAGCCGACCCGCCCGACCCGGGCGCCGCCGATCGACCCTGAACGTGCCGGAGGCGGGTCGGCGCGGACCACGTACTGCGGCTCGCGTCGGACGAGGCCACCTCCCGACGCCGACGGCGCGAGGCGGCCCTGCCGTGACCTGGTCCGTCCCGTCGTCGGCGTCGAGCTGCCGCGGTGAGCATGGACGCCGGGCTCGCCTACTCCCTGGACACCCGGCCGCGCGGTACCTCCGGCGAACTGCGCCGCCGGGTCTCCCGACGCGACGAACCGAACCCGGCTCGGACGCCGGGCGGCCTGACCGACCTGCCCCCGGGCGACGCCGCCACACTCGGCTTACCCGTGGCCCGGGCGACGCCGCCGCGCTCCGCCTGCCCGTGGCCGCGCCGCGGTCGACGGCGAGTCTGCGCGCGTCGGCGTCGCTCGGGGCAGCCGGCTCACGGCGTACGCCCCGATGTCGTGCGGGCGGAGGGTCGCTGGTCGGAGGCTAGGGTCGGAGCGTGGACGCAACGCAGGTGCCGAAGGCGCCCTGCTCGCCGCGGTCGACGGATCCGGCGGGCTTTCCCATCCTCCCCGTCCCGATCAGGTAAGGACGTTCGCTCATGGGTGTTGTCGACGTGAACGCCTCAGGTGACGCAGGTTCCGGTGACGCAGGTTCTGCCGACGCAGGTGCCGCGGGCGCCGGGCAGGCCGGGTATCGGCGCTCGGCCGGCTCACCGCGTGGCGAGGCACGCCGGCGCGAGCTGCTCGATCGGGTGACCGAGGACCTCGCGGTCAACGGCCTCGTCGACTTCTCGTTGCGCCGGGCCGCCCGGGCGGCGGGGACCACGCACAAGGTGCTGCTCTACCACTTCGACGGTGCCGACGACCTGCTCAAGCAGGCGATTCTGCAACTGCGCGATCGGCGCATAGGCAAGTCGTCGGCCGCTGCCGGCGGCGGGTCGACCCGGTTGTCCCTGGGCGAATGGGTGCGCGTGGTGTGGCCCATCCTGGTCGGCGAGGAGGCGCGGGTCCTGGATCAGGCGATCGGCCTGGCGATGTACGACCCCGAGCGTTACGCGGAACTCGGTCGCGGCGCGTCCCGGCAGTATCTGCCCACCCTGCTGGCCGTCTGCCCCGAGCACTGGGCGGACCGACGCAAGCTGGAGGTGGCCGAGATGATCCTCGCGGTATTGCGCGGCTTCCTGGTCGACGCACGCACCAGCGGCGACCTGGACGGCGTCGCCGCCGGATTCGACGCGCTGACCCGAGCGCTGGAGCGCGAGGAGGCCGCCGACGCGTAGCCGCGACGGCCACCCGCGCAGCGCGCCGAAGGGCCGGGGAAGCGGTGTGGACAGTTTGCGAACCGCGTGGTTCACTTTTTCGAAGGATGAAGCGTCGTCCATGCGGAGGTCGGTGTGCCAACGTCCAGGGAACGCGAGAAGGTCCACTTCGTCAGCGGCGGGACACGGTGCGCCGCGTGGCACTATCCGGGAGACAACGGCGCCTGCGTGATCATGGCCGGCGGCTTCGCGGTGACCAAGGAACCGGGCACCGACCCGTTCGCGAAGCGGTTCCACGAGGCCGGGTTCGGTGTACTGGCCTTCGACTACCGCCGGTTCGGCGAAAGCGGGGGGCAGCCGCGCCAGGTGGCCTCGATCCGCGGGCAACTCGCCGACTGGCAGGCCGCGATCGAGTTCGCCGGGACGCTGCCCGGAGTCGACCCGGCCCGGCTCGCGGGCTGGGCGTTCTCCGTCTCCGGCGGCCACGTCCTGCGCGTCGCGGCCCGCTCGCCGCGCCCGGCCGGACCGGGCCTCGCGGCGGTGATCGCCCAGACCCCGAACGTGGACGGCCCGATCGTGCTGCGCGCCGCCGCGCGGTACCAGACGTCCCTCGCGTTGTTGCGCCTCGCCGGTCGCGGAATCCTGGACGCGCTCGGCGGCGCGGTCGGCCGCCCGCCGCTGCTGGTGCCGCTCGCCGGTGCACGGGGCACGGTCGCGCTGCTCGCGACGCCGGACGCGCCGGAGGGGGACCGGGCACTGAACCCGGACAACATCCACCCGGACTGGCAGCAGGCGGTCGCCGCTCGTTCCACGCTCGCCCTCGGCTGGTATCGACCCGGACGGGACGCCCACCGGGTACGCTGCCCGATCCTGATCGTGGTGTGCGACCAGGATCGCACCGCGCTCGCCGAACCGGCCGTCGCGGTGGCGCGTCGGGCCCCGCACGCCGAACTGCTCCGGGTGCCCGGTGGACACTACGCCCCCTTCACGAGCGCGCACGAGCAAGTGGTCGAGGCCGAACTGGCCTTTCTACGAGGGCACTTGTCGAAGGCCGTCCCAACGGCCGCCGATCCGGCCGCCGACTTCGATCCGGCCGCCGCCGAGTTCGCCCCGGCCGCCGCCGACCCGCGAGGCCGAGCCCGATGACCCTGCGCGAGATCGAGCTGTCCGCCGGGACGATCGAATATCGGGACACCGGTGACACCCGAAGCACCGGTCCCACCATCGTGCTATTGCACGGCCTGCTGATGGACGCCTCCCTGTGGGACGGCCCGATCGCCGCCCTGTCCGCCGAACACCGGTGCGTGGCGCCCACGTTGCCGTTCGGTGCGCATCAGCACGCGATGCGGGCCGACGCCGACCTGTCGCTGCCCGGAATCGCCCGGCTGGTCGCGGAGTTCCTCGACCGCCTCGACCTGGACGACGTCACGCTGGTCGGCAACGACACCGGCGGCGCACTTGTGCAATTGCTGATCCGCGACGGCGCGACCGAGCGGGTGGGCCGGATCGTACTGGCCTCGTGCGACGCGTTCGACAACTTCCCGCCCGGCCTGACCGGCCGGACGCTGCTGCTCACCGGGAAGCTCTCGCCTCGGCTGTTCGGGCTGTTCATGCAACAGATGCGGCTCCGCCCGGTGCGCCGCCTGCGGATCGCGTTCGGGTGGCTGACCAAGCGCGGCGACGCGGTGACCGCCCGCTGGCTCGCGCCGATCCTGACCCGGGCCGAGATCCGGCGCGACGCGGTACGGATGTTGCGCGCGGCGGGCGCGGACACCGACCTCCTGCTCACCGCCGCCGAGTCGCTGCCCGCCTTCGACCGCCCCGCCCTGGTGGTCTGGGCGAGCGAGGACCGCGTGATGCCGCCCGACCACGGCCGCCGTCTGGCCGAACTCCTCCCCCGGGGGCGACTGGTCGAGATCCGGGACAGCTACACCCTCATCCCACTCGACCGTCCCACCGAACTCGCCCGAGCCATCCACGAGTTCACCGACACACCCGAGACGGCCAGATGATCCCGCCCCGGCACCCGCGCGCACCGGCGGCGTGCCGGGCCCACCCCCGTCTCAGTGCCCGGCCGACAACGGCGACCGACCACGACCGTCGCCGCCCATCCCGGCGCGATCGCGGCCCCGATCCCCATCCCGACCTCGATCCGGCAGCGCCCCCCGCACCAACACGCGCACCATCGCCACCCCCGTCCCCACCGCGATCACGTGCAGGATCGCCGCAGCGGCAAGGTTCTCCGGCAACGTCGTGCCCGGCGGGCTCGCGAGCGCCACATACAGGGTGAGCGGCAATTTCCAACCGCTCCAGGCGAACAGCGAGCCCGACCCGATCCAGCCCAGCGCGATCGGGAGCCGGCGAGCGAGCCTGCCCGGTCGGCCGCAGGCGATCATCGCGGTGGCAACGGCCGCCACCAGGGCCCAACTTCCCCAGAGGCCGGTCAGGATCCGCCAATCCGCGTCCCGCGTCTGCGGATGCGCGATGCCCCACGTGCCGCCGATCGCCCAGTACAGCCACACCACGCCGAGCCCGCCGCCCGACACCGCCGACCATGGGACGTGCCGCAGGCTCGACCGGCCGGCCGCGCCCCGATCCCGGACCGCATCACCGACCCGCCCGGCGAATACGTCCGGCCGACGTCGACGCAGATACGCGGGCAGCGCGAGCGCCAACCCCAACCCCATCCCGACGAAACCGAGCTGAATCAGGGCCGCCTCCCACCCCGGCATCGTCGCATCACCCGCACCGTCACCGGCCCCCACCGCCGATCCGTCGGCCGACTCCGAGTCGCCACCCGAGGACGCCCACAGCGAACTCAGCACCGCATACGGCAACGCCGAAACCAGAAACCCGGTCCCCACCCACGCGCAGAACGCCAATGGAGCGCCCGGTACCCGCATTCCCCACGGGCGAACCAGCGCCAGGGCCACCGCGATCCCGATCGCCGCCATGCCCACCGTCGCCGTGTTGAGCACCACCCACTCGGCCGGACCGAACCCCGCGCCGGTCGGCAACACGCCGATCAGCGAACCGATCACCCACGACGCCTTGATCACCGGATAGGGCGTCATCGCGAGCGCCGCTCCGTACGCCGCGACCCGGCCCACCCGGTCCCACCCGATCCATCGCCACACCGGAATTCCCCCTTCGATGGCAGGAATTCCAGCCTCCGTCGCAGCGCCGGCCGTCGGCATCCCTCGGAGGTGTGCGGCCGTCCCCCGATCGGGGGACGGCAACGACCGCCCCGAGGACGACTATTCGCGAGGTTCCCCGTACCAGCGCCAGCTCGTGCGCCGCTCGTGGCCCGGCAGGTCCGCGCGGCCGGTGGCCCACAACATCGTCGGCCACGGGTCGGTGTCCTGCGGGACGTCCGGGAAGAGCCGGGCCAGGACGCGTGCGCACAGGTCGGCGGGCGGGGCCCAGGTCACCCCGACGTCCTCGGCCAGGTCGTGGGTGTGCACGAGCGTCTCCACGATGCCCATCGCGGCGAAGCCCTCGGGGTCGGCGGCACCGAAGGTGTGGTGGGCCCGTACGCTCGACGGCGTCGTCCGCACCATGGCGACCAGCAGCGCGCCGCTTGCCTCCAGCACCTGCAACAGCCCGTCCGGGCCCGCCGTGTGGTCCGCGTGGATCGCGTTGGCCGGGCCGCCCGGTCGCCGACTCGCCCAGACGAACGGCACCTCGCCGGACATCGGTGTGACCCTGGGGCCCAGTTGGGCGGCGTACGCGAAGAGATCGTCGCTCAGGTGCTCGACCGTCTCCCAACGATCCCACTCCAGCGCACCGGCCTTCGCCTCCCACGCCGCGGCCGGCACGCCCCGCAGCGCGGCCACCGCGAGTTGCACGGCCCGATCCAGGTCCTCGGCGGTGACCGGCCCCGGCCCGTGTTCGGGCGGCACGGTCCGGGTGCCCGGCGGGGTCGCGGGCGCGTCGTCTTCAGATGATTCGAACATGTCCGGACCGTATCGCCACGCACACCTCGAACCACCGAACCATCGAACCACCGACGGCGACATCGGCTCCGCGGTGGCGCACGAGCCGGTCGGCGGTGCACGGACGGTAGCGTGGCGACATGACCGTTGATCAGGAACTCGTCGATGCAGCGATCGAGTTGGCGCGCAACCGATTCCCCGGGCAGGACTGGTCCGGTGCGGCGGCACTGCGGCTGGACGACGGGTCGATCGTGACCGGTACCGCTCCGGAGGTGCCGAACAACGCGGTGCGGCTGTGTCATGAGACCGGCCCGATCTGCGAGGCGTACAAGCTGGGGCGGCGCGTGGTCGCCTCGGTCTGTGTGACCGCCGCCGACCAGGATCGCGGCTACTGGGTGTTGGCTCCCTGCGGGGTGTGCCAGGAACGTTTGTTCGCCTACGGGCCGGATGTGGCCGTCGGCGTACCGGAAGCGGCCGACCCGCGTCGTTGGCGGTCGCTGCGGCTGCGGGACGTGCAACCCCATTGGTTCGCGCGGGTGTTCTCCGACGACGTCTGGCCTTATCGGCAGCCGGGCGACACGGATCCGGCCGGGTGGTCGGGCGACACGGATTCGGTCGGGTAGTCGCGCGGCAGCGCCGCCCCGTGGCGAACGTGCTTCCGACGGTTCGGGCGTGACGTCCGTCCGTGGCCCGTCGTTGGTCCGGGCGGAGGTGTGTGTCCCGGCACGCGGGCCGGGTTCCCGGGTCGACGCGGGCCGGCGGGCGACACCGCCGTGCAGCCGGGGGCGACGCCCGAAGCACCCGGATCGACCATGGGGAGAGCGACACTTGAGCGACCACCGCCACAATGCCATCGCCTATGCCGCCATCATCCTCGAACGCGCGGACGGCGCGGTGTTGTTCATGGAACGCAAGGACACCGGCTTCGCCGACGGCCTGCTCGCCCTGCCCGGCGGACTGGCCGACCCGGGCGAACTCCTCATCGAGGCGTGCGCCCGGGAGACCAAGGAGGAGATCGCCACCGACGTCGCCACGGCGGACCTGCGCACGGCGTACGTGTCCCAGGTGCTCGGTGAGACCGGCGCACCGGTGATCGGCTGGTACTTCCACACCACCGCCTGGTCGGGCGACCCGGTCAACGCCGAACCCGACCAATGCGCCCGGCTGACCTGGCTCGACCCGGCCCACCTGCCGCCCGATGTGGAACCCACCGACGCCACCGCGGTCACCGCCTGGCATCGCGGTACCGCGCCGACCCGGTGGGCCTGACGGCCCTCGGATCCTTTCCACCGATCGACGACCGCTAGGCGGGGCCCAGGCCCGCCTGATAGGCGGTGATCACCAGTTGTACCCGGTCGCGGGCGCCGAGTTTGGTGAGCAGGTGACCCACATGGGTCTTGGTGGTGCCCTCGGTGATGTGCAGGGTTCGGGCGATCTCGGCGTTGGTGCGACCTGCGGCGATCAACACCAACACCTCGCGTTCGCGCGTGGTGATCGCCCGCAACGCCGCCGGCGGTGACGTCGGGTCGGGCGCGGCCGGTCGGGCGGCGAACTCGGCGATCAGCCGCCTGGTCACGCTCGGCGCGAGCAGTGCCTCGCCGGCCGCGACCACCCGGATCGCGGCGAGCAGATCCTCGGGCGCGGTGTCCTTGAGCAGGAATCCGGCGGCCCCGTTCCGCAGTGCCGCGTAGATGTGCTCGTCCAGGTCGAACATGGTCAGGATCAACACCCGAACCCCCGGCACCCCGCCCGTACCGGTGATCAGCCGGGTCGCCTCCAGGCCGTCCATGTCCGGCATACGAATGTCCATCAGCACCACGTCGGGCCGCTCCCGGCGGGCCAGGTCCACCGCCGCCGCACCGGTGCCCGCCTCGCCGACCACGGTGAAGCCCGGCGCCACGTCGATGATGCCGCAAAAGCCCGCGCGCACCAGAGCCTGATCGTCTGCGACCAGCACCCGCACGTTCATCCGACCCGCTCCCGCAACGGCAGCACGGCGGCCACCCGAAATCCCCGCCCGGGCAACGGGCCCGCGCTGAACTCCCCGTCGTAGAGCCCGACTCGCTCGCGCATTCCGGCCAGGCCGTGCCCGTACGGCGGCTCGTACGCCTCGACGCCCGCGGTCGCCGGACCCGAGCCCACCCCGTCGTCGAGGATCTCGATCGCCAACGCGTCCGCGCGGTAGTCGATCGCCACCCGGCCGGTCGTGGTGCGCGCGTGCCGAGCGATGTTGGTCAGCGCCTCCTGCACGATCCGATACGCCGACAACTGGATCCCGGCGGGCAACTCGCGCACGTCGCCCGACGAACTCGACTCCACCCGCAACCCGGCCTCGGCGGCGCGTGCCAGCAGGGCGGGCAGATCCGCCAGGCCCGGCGCGGGCAGCCGATCCGCCGGGCCGTCCGCACGCAGCACGCCGAGCAGGCCGCGCATCTCGCGGATCGTCTCGCCGCTGATCCGGCGGATCGCCGTGAGCGCCTCCCGGGCCTGCTCGGGCCGTTCGTCGAGCACGAATCCGCCGTACCCCGCCTGCACGTTGACCACGCCCAGGCTGTGTGCGATCACGTCGTGCAACTCGCGGGCCAGCCGCAGCCGTTCCTCGGCGAACTCGGATCGGGCCAGGTCGGCGTGATGCTCGCGCAGCGCGGCGGCGTAGGCGCGATGCCGCCCGACCGCGTAGCCGATCGCCCACGCGGTGCCCACGAACAGCAGCGCGAGCCACGCGTTGCGACGCAGGTCGGCCGAACCGAGCAGCCACAACGCGCCGCCGAACAGGCCGACGCCGAGCGCCGCGAGGCCGGCCCGGGGCGGGTAGGCCACCGCCGCGCTGTACACCGCGGCCATCGAGACCAGCACCACGAACGGGCCGCCCAGTGCGAGGGCGATCGTGGTCTCCCCGGCCGCGCCCACCACCACCGCCCACGCCGCGAGCACCAGGCCCACCGCCCACCCGGGCCGGGCGCGGCGCAGCACCAGGGCGACCGCGAGCACGGCGACCGCGAGCAGCGCGACGGTCGGCTGGGTCGAGGTCGGCTCGGGGTAGCCGCGCCGATGCGGGTCGTAGTCGTGGTAGGCGTTCA
Source organism: Embleya sp. NPDC020886 (assembly GCF_044333915.1). NCBI lineage: Bacteria > Bacillati > Actinomycetota > Actinomycetes > Kitasatosporales > Streptomycetaceae > Embleya > Embleya sp. NPDC020886. Next base: position 13,678 of record NZ_JBIRRX010000009.1, read on the forward strand.
GCACTCGCATCGTGGCGATCCAGCCCCCGACCAGGGCCGCGACCACGTCCAGCGCGACCCAGTGTCGGGTGCGCAGCCTCTTGGTCAACGGGCGCAGCGGCTCCGATTTCATGCGTCGATCGTAGGGAGCGAGCCCGGTTCGGCTCATCGCCCCGGAGGTCTATGACCACGGTCGGAGACGGCACCCCGAATCGGGCCGCGCACTCGACCCGCGGTCCGACGACGGCGCGTCCGCGAACCGACACGGTGGAGCACATGGTCGGCGGCATCGGGTTCGTGCCGGTGTCGGCGGCGCGGATCGAGCGAAGGGCGGAGCAGGGCGGATGATCGAAGTGCGCGGACTCACCAAGAGATACGGCGCGCGGGTGGCCGTGGACGACGTGACGTTCACCGTCGAACCGGGGCGGGTGACCGGGTTCCTGGGGCCGAACGGAGCGGGCAAGTCGACCGTCATGCGGATGATCCTGGGGTTGGCCGCGCCGAGCGCGGGCCATGCCTGGATCGAGGGGCGGCCGTTTCGCTCGTTCGACCGGCCGCTGTGCCGGGTGGGCGCGCTGCTGGACGCGGGCGCCGTGCCGGGCGGGCGCGCCGCGTACCACCATCTGGCGAGCATCGCGGCGAGCAACGACCTCCCGCGCTCTCGGGTCGACGAGGTGTTGGTCCGGGCCGGTCTGCGGGACGTGGCCCGGCGGCGGGTGGGCGGATTCTCGTTGGGGATGAAGCAACGGCTCGGGATCGCCGCCGCGCTGCTCGGCGAGCCCGGGGTGCTGCTGTTCGACGAGCCGGTGAATGGTCTCGATCCGGACGGGGTGCGCTGGATCCGTACGCTGATGCGCGACCTGGCGGCCGAGGGACGCACGGTGTTCGTCGCCGGGCACCTGATGAGCGAGATGGCGCTGACCGCCGACCACGTGATCGTGCTCGGCCGGGGGCGGGTGATCGTGGACACCGACATGGCCGAGTTCATTCGGACCGGGTCGCGGGGCGACGTGCTGGTGCGTTCGCCGCACGGCGCGGAGTTGGCCCGGGTGCTCACCGGGCACGGCGCGACGGTGACCGCCGAACCGGACGGCGCACTCGCGGTCGCGGACCTCGCGTTCGCCCGGGTCGGCGAGTTGGCCGCCGCACACGGCCTGGTCGTGCACGAGCTGGGTGCCCGGCAGGGTTCGTTGGAGGAGGCGTATCTGCGGATCATCGGGGACGAGACGGATCATCGCGCGGTCGGCGCGATCGGCGAGGGGGCGGGCGCATGAGCGGCTTTCCGGTACCGCGTGGGGTGCTCGTGGCCGAGTGGATCAAGCTGCGCACGCTGCGGTCCACCTACTGGACCGCCGCGCTCGCCGCGGTCGCGGCGCTCGGGCTCGGCGCGTTCGACCTGGGGAATCTGGTCGCCGACTGGGACGGCATGTCGGCCGAGAAGCGTGCCGTGTTCGACCCGGTGCGGTTCGGCTTCAGCGGCGGGTACTACGTGGTGGTGCTCGCGGCGGGCACGCTGGGTGTGCTGGTGAGCAGCTCGGAGTATGGCTCCGGGCTGATCCGGACCACGTTCACGGCGGTGCCCCGGCGGCGTCGGGTGTTCGCGGCCAAGGTGTTGGTCACCGGCGTCGTGACGCTCGTGATGGGGGAGGCGATCGCCTTCGGCACGTTCTTCCTGGGGCAGGCGATCCTGGCGGACAAGCACCTGGACGTGGGCCTGGGTGCTCCGCACGTGCTGCGCGCGGTGGTTGCCACCGGCGCGTTCGTCACCGTGATCGCGCTGATCGGGCTGGCCCTCGGCACGATCGTGCGGCACTCGGCGGGCGCCATCGCCGGGCTGTTCGGGCTGTTCTTCGTCGCTCCGATGCTCACCGAGGCCGCCGGCGACGGGGTCCGGCGCGGCACCCTGCAGCCCGCCTTCCAGGCGCTGAGCAGCACCACCGGGGCGGCCGACGCGGGTCGCCCGTCGACGGTGACGGCGGTGGTGGCGTGCCTGGTCTGGCTCGGCGTCGCGCTGGCCGTCGCCGCGTGGTCGATCGAGCGTCGGGACGTGTAGCAGACGTGTAGATCTTTGGACGGGCAGCGGGCCGGGAGGGTTGGCGTGCGCGGGGAGTGTGGCCGGTCGTGTCGATTTCCACGTGGGCGGCCGTGCTGCCCGTGCGGGATCGGGTGCGGGTTCCGGTGCGGATTCCGCACGGATTGCCATGCAGTCGGCGATGCGTATGCTCATGCAGCTTTCCATGCAGTTCACCGTGCAACTCTCCGTGCAGTCTGCCATGCAGCTCGCCATGCAAGTACCAGGTCAGAGGGCCTTTTCGGCAATACTCCATCCCGTTCCACCGGGACCCACCGGGACGGACACGATGCTCTCACGGATGTTCAGGTCGATGCCGCCGCGCACCACCTCGTGCCACTACGGCAGATCGGCTTCGCCCACCATCACGCTTCGCCGCAGGGCGACGGCGGGCCGTCGGCGTGTCGGCCCGGTGGATCGGGCGTGATCGCCTCGTGTCGGCGGCCGGCACCGGCTCTAGAGTGATCATGACGGGGTGGCGCGACACGGTGTGCGGCGAGGGGCTTGGGGACGTGGCGATACGGGATCAACTGCGGGGCATCGGCGGGGCGATGGGGGCCGCGGCGGCTTCGGGGCGCGCGGCGGTGGGCGGTCGGATCGGAGCCGGTCGGGCCCGGGTCGCGTCGGGGGACTGGGTACACGGGACGCTGGACGCGCTGCCGGCGCCGGCCGCACCCGCCACCGCCGCCTGGGAGTTCTCGTTGGGTGCGCTGGTGTGTCGGCATCCCAAGGTGCCGGCCGTCACCGCCCGACCCCTGAAGCTGCTCGACGGCCTGGGCGCGGTGCGGTTCGGCCCGGAGACGGTCGGCTTCGACGGGGAGGACATCCCGTGGGAGAAGGTGCTCCGGCTCACCCTGCACGACGCGTTCGCCTCGATGACCACGGCCGCGCTCGATACCGAGGTGGACCGGATCCGTGACGTGTTGCCGCCGCTGCCCGGCCGCAAGTGGGCGGTGACCAAGGTGGTGGAGGGCCTGCTCACGGTGGTTCTCGCGTCGCTGGAGCAGGCCGACGATCGTCGCCTGGACAGCGCGGAGGTGGCCTGCGAGATCACCTACCGCGGGCTGCTCGGCCGGGAGAAGACGCTGCGCGCAAGCCTGTTCGCGACCGCCCTGCTGGCTCGGCAGACCGCCGTCGCGGACAGCCTGGTGGCCACCGCGCGAGCCCACGGCGTCGAGGTGGTCGCGGCCGTGCCCGCGGGCGGCGCCGGCGATGCGGCGGCGGCCGAGCGGATCCGCGCCCTGCGGGCCCGGACCGACGTGGTTTCGGCGAAGCTGCGGGCCCAGCGCGAGCAGGACGCGGCGGACCCGACGCCGGCGTCGGCTGCTCCCACCACCGGCCCCGGCACCTTCGTCCACCCCAGCGACACCGTGGATCCGACCGACCCGTTCGCCTGCTGATCGGCAGGGAATCCGACCCGGCGAACCGGCACAGCGTCCGAAGGTCCAAGGGCCTAGGCGTGCGCCTCCATGCCATAGAGACGCAGGCCCCGGGCGCGGTAGTTGACGAGGGCGTTGGGGTGGTCTTCGGAGGACGTGTGCAGCCAGACCCGACGGACCGGCTCGGTGCCAACGACGGGGGCGGTGTGCCAGGCCTGGCGGAGCAGCAGGGTCAGCGCGCAGCCGCCGAGACCCTTGCCGACGTATTCGGGAAGCAGGCCGAACGTGACCACCTCCACGTTTCCGGCGGGTTGTGGCTCCAGGTTGCCGATGCCCGCGGTTTCGCCCGTGTGCGTGATCAGCCAGGGTTGCCGCAGTGGGTGCGCGGCGTGAAGTTCGGCCCAGTCCTGCTCGGTTCGGGTCACGCTGCGCCAGCCGTACGGCGCGCCGATCCGCGCCTGGAGGTCCTGCACGAGGGGTGTGGCCGGGTCGACGCGGCGTAGTGCGAGCGACGGCACGGGGCGGGACGGCCGGAGGTCGTCGAGCGAGGTCATCTCCAGGTACATCAACGTCTTACCCATCGCGCCAGGCTATCCCCGACGACCGACACCCGCCCCGGCCCACCCCGCTCCGGCGCGGGGCGGGGGACCCGGGGTGGGTGTGGCGGTCTCGGCTAGACGACCTCGTTCAGCTTGCCGGTGGCCACGTCGAAGACGAAGCCGCGGATCCGGTCCTTGTGCACGACGAACGGATCGGCCTTGATCCGCTCGATCGACTGGCGTACGTCGGTGTCGAGGTCGGTGAACGCCTCGCTGGCCCAGGTGGGTTTGATGCCCGTCTCGGCCAGGATGGCGCCCTTGAATCCGTCGTCGTCGAACGTCAGCATGCCGCAGTCGGTGTGGTGGACGAGGATGATCTCCTGGGTGCCGAGCAGGCGTTGGCTGATCGCCAGGGAACGCAGTTCGTCCTGGGTGATCACGCCACCGGCGTTGCGGATGACGTGTGCGTCGCCCTCGTTCAGGCCGAGGATCGCGTATACGTTCAGGCGGGCGTCCATGCACGCGACGACGGCGACGTGTTTGGCGGGCGGGAGGGGCAGGGGACCGGTGAAGGCCGCGACGTAGGCGGCGTTGTTGGCCAACAGTTCATCGGTGACGGACATGCGAAGTCCTTCGGCTGGTGTGGCGAGGACCCACCCGGGATCGGGATTGCCGCGTGAACCGGGCGGGTTCGGACGCGGGACGGCCACGCACACGGCGACGACACGCGGCGTGACCTACCGACACGCCTCGTCGAACAGCCGGACGCGCCGGGTCGGCCAGAAGCCTTCCAGCGAAGTCGCGCCCACAGCGTCCCTGTTCCCCACGCGAACAGTGAACTCAAACCGACCCGACTGTGCAAGTGACGGCGGCGCCCCGATCGCCCGCCGGGCCCGTGCGGCCGGGTGTCGTCGGTGGTCGGGGGTAGGGTGCCCGGTCGTGATCGAAGCCGATTTCCTCCGCGCCACCCGGACGTCCTACGACGCCTTCGCCACCGAGTACCCCGAATACGTTCGGTCCGACCTCCCGAACAAGCCGATCGACCGGGCCCAACTCGCCGCCTTCGCCGAATTCGTGCGCTCGGCCGACACCGGACCCCGGTCCGTGGCCGACGTCGGGTGCGGGACCGGTCGGATCAGCGCGCATCTGCGTGACCTCGGGCTGGACGTGTTCGGGATCGACCTGTCGCCGGGGATGATCGAGGTGGCCCGCCGCGAGCACCCGGACCTGCGGTTCGAGGTCGGTTCGATGACGGACCTGGACCTGCCGGACGACTCCCTCGGCGGTCTGCTGGCGTGGTACTCGATCATCCATGTCCCGGTCGAGCGACTCCCGGGTGTGTTCGCCGAGTTCCACCGGGTGCTGGCGCCGGGCGGGCGCCTCCTGCTGGCCTTCCAGGTCGGCGACGAACCGCTGCGGCTGACCGAGGCGTTCGGCCGATCGGTGGACCTCGACTTCCACCGCCGCCGACCGGAGCGGATCGCCGACCTGGTGATCGACGCGGGCCTGACCATGCACGTGCGGACGATTCGCGAACCCGACCCCGGCGAAGGTGTACGGCCCACACAGCACGCCTACCTGCTGGCCCGCAAACCCTTGCCGGTGGAGCCGGAGACAGCGGCGGCGGAAACGCGGGCGTAGGCGCCGGGCGACCGGCCGGTGACGTCGAGGGGTCGGTTCACGCGTGCGGTCGGTATGGAGACCGCACGACCACCGACGCCCTCGGCGTCCGTACCGTGACCGGCCGGCTTCAGCCCAGCGAAGCCGTCAGGGTGATCTCGGCGCCCGGCGAAAGCAGCCGGGAGATCGGGCAGTTCTGCTTGGTGACGTCCGCGATCTCGAGGAACTCCGACTCGTCGATCCCGGCGGCCACGACGGCGGTCTCCAGGTCGATCCGGGTCACCGTCGGGGCGCCCTCGACCCGGACCAGGTGCACCTTGGCCGTGGTGTCCACCGAGCTTGCCGGGAAGCCCGCGTCGCCCAGGCCCTTGGCCAGGGCCATCGAGAAGCAGCCCGCGAGCGCGGCGCCGATCAGTTCCTCGGGATTGGTGCCCTCGCCCTCCTCGAACCGGGACTTGAACGAATAGGCCCCCTCCAGACCGCCCTTGCCGGTGCGGATGGTGCCCGCGCCGTCGAGGATGGTGCCCTGCCACAGAGCTGTCGCGCTACGAATGGTCATGGCCCGATGCTAGTGCCGTGGCCACCGCTCGGCGTCCGGGCACATGTGCGAGCCCCGCGCGGGACCGGCGCGCAACCTGCCCCGCGTCGGCGCCGGCCGCCGCCTCGGCGGAGCTCATCGAACCCTTGCCCCTGGGCATGAACAACACCGCGAACCCCAGCGCGACCGGGCCCAGGCACGCGGCGGACAGGAACGCATCGTGGTTGACCGCCGGTTGCGCCTCGCGGATGCGCCGCCCGTCACCACCGGCCGCGGCCATGTCGTGGCTGAGCCGCTGTACGCGATGGTCGCGACCACCGCCAGGCCCGGCGCGCCGCCCGCCTTCCGGCCGGATCCGCCGCCCGCGAAGGTCGGCCGCGCCGGACTTCGGGCCAACTCGCCCCGTCGGTCCGGAAGATCGATTGCCGGGCCGGCTGGGTACGTACCGCGACATGAGATTCCTCCACGACCAGGTACCGCCACACGACCTCACCTACAGTGACGTCTTCCTCGTACCGTCGCGTTCCGGCGTGGGCTCGCGCCTCGACGTGGACCTGACCACCTCCGACGGCACCGGCACCACCATCCCGGTGGTGGTGGCTAACATGACCGCCGTGGCCGGGCGCCGGATGGCGGAGACCATCGCCCGCCGCGGCGGCCTCGCGGTGATCCCCCAGGACATCCCGGTCGACGTGGTCGCCGAGGTGACCTCCTGGGTCAAACAGCGCCACCTCGTCTACGACACCCCGATCACGATGGCCCCCACCGACACCGTCGGCGAGGCGCTGAACCTGCTGCCCAAACGGGCCCACGGCGCGGTGGTGGTGACCGAGGGCGGGCGCCCGGTCGGCATCGTGGCCGAGGCCGACTGCCTGGGCGTGGACCGCTTCGCCCAACTGGAGCGGGTGATGTCCACCGAACTGCTCACCCTGCCGGACGGGGTCGACCCGCGCGAGGCGTTCGATCGGCTCTACGAGGGCCGGCACAAGCTCGCGCCGATCGTGGACCCCGACGGTCGCCTGGTCGCCGTGCTGACCCGCACCGGCGCGCTGCGCTCGACCCTGTACCGGCCGGCCCTGGACGCGGCCGGACACCTGCGCGTGGCCGCCGCGATCGGCATCACCAACGACGTCGCGCACAAGGCCGAGGGCCTGATCGAGGCGGGCGTGGACACCCTCGTCCTGGACACCGCGCACGGCCACCAGGAGCAGATGATCAAGGCGCTGCGCGCGGTCCGGGCGCTCGACCCGCCCGTACCGGTGGTGGCGGGCAACGTGGTCACCGTGCAGGGCGTGCGCGACCTGATCGAGGCGGGCGCGGACATCGTCAAGGTCGGCGTCGGCCCCGGCGCGATGTGCACCACCCGGATGATGACCGGCGTCGGGCGCCCGCAGTTCTCCGCGGTCGCCGAGTGCGCGGCCGAGGCCGCCCGGCTGGGTCGACACGTGTGGGCCGACGGCGGGGTGCGGCACCCACGCGACGTGGCACTCGCCCTGGCGGCCGGCGCGTCGAACGTGATGGTCGGTTCGTGGTTCGCGGCCACCTACGAGTCGCCCGGCGACGCCTACCGCGACGGCGAGGGCCGGCTGTACAAGGAGAGCTTCGGCATGGCGTCGGCGCGCGCGGTCCGGCTGCGCACCGCCACCGAGTCCGCCTTCGACCGGGCCCGGAAGTCCTTGTTCGAGGAGGGCATCTCGTCCTCGCGGATGTACCTGGACCCGAACCGGCCCGGCGTCGAGGACCTGCTCGACTCGATCGGCGCCGGCGTGCGCAGCGCCTGCACCTACACCGGCGCCCGCACGCTGGCCGAGTTCCACGAACGCGCCGTGCTGGGCATCCAGAGCCCGGCCGGGTACGCGGAGGGCAAGCCGCTGCCCGAGAGCTGGTGACGGTCCGGCGGCGCGGCCCGCGCGGGCCGCGCCGCCGGATGGGCGCGGGGACCGCCCGGGGCCGGCCGCGGCACCCGGTCGGCAAACGGTTTGACGGGTGCGGAACACTTTTCCCATGCCCACGCCCACGCCCGTACCGCCCGCCACGACCGGTACGCAGACCTGGACGATCTCCCCGAGCGCGGTGCACTCGTTCGAGGCGCTCGCGCTGCTGCGCACGTACTTCATCGAGGTGAGCGACCGCTACTACCGGCTGCACGAGGGCCGGGACTCGACCCCGACCGAGATCGAGGAGGGTCTCGCCGACGCGCCGAGCGACCATCTCGCGCCGCCGCGGGGGCTCTTCCTGATCGGCAGGTACGGCGCCGAGCCGGCCGCGTGCGCGGGGCTGCTGCTGCGGGACGAGCACACGGCGGAACTGACCCGCGTGTTCGTGCGACCGGACCTGCGCGGCACCGGCGGTGGCCGACGCCTGCTGGCCGCCGTCGAGGATGCCGCCCGCGCCCTGGGCGTGCGTCGGATCGTGCTCGACACCCGCCTCGACCTGATCGAGGCCCGCACGCTGTACACCAGGACGGGCTATCGCGAGGTGCCCGCGTACAACGACGGCAAGTACGCCGAGATCTGGTACGCGAAGGACCTGACCGCCGCCGAGCGGCCCGATCCGGCCTGACGCGGCGGCACTTCGCGGCATCCGGCGGGCGGCACGGCGCCGGCCCGAGACGGCTACGACGAACGGAAGCGGCGATGACCGACAGCGGCGAGCGCAAGACCTGGCGGACCATCGGCTGGGGGCCGTGGGAGGACGACGACCTGCCGGCCGGGCCGTTGGACGAACAGACACGGCAACAACGCGAGTTGCCGCGCACGCTGGTGTCGGTGGCCGACCCCGGGGTGCGCCGGCGGCCGATCTTCGACCCCGCGCTCAAGCAGTACGGCAGCGCGATGCGGGCCGGTGAACCACGGTTCGCCGCGCCGGGTACCGCCGAGCGCTGGCACGATGCCCGCCGCCGAGCGGTCGACCACGTGCTGGCGGCGGTGGCCGAATCGCCGTGGGCAGGCCACCTGGTGCTGCGCGGCAGCATGCTGCTCCGGGCCTGGTACGGCCCGGCCGCCCGCGAGCCCGGCGACCTCGACTTCGTCGTGGTGCCCGCCACGTGGGAACTGGTCGAACCGCGCACCGAACGCATGTTCGCCGACATCGCCCGCGGCGCGGACGCCCGCTCGGCCGCGGCCGGCGACGTGCGGATCGACGCGGCCGGCGCGGTCGACGACGAGATCTGGACCTACGACCGGGTGCCCGGGCGGCGCCTGGTACTGCCCTGGCGGGCGGCCGGGTTGCCGTCGGGCATCGTGCAACTCGACTTCGTCTTCAACGAGTCGCTGCCCACGGCGGCCGAATACACCGACGTGCCGTGCCGCGACGGCTCCGGGACGCACCGGATCCTGGCCGCGACCGCCGAGCAGTCGCTGGCCTGGAAACTGCTGTGGCTGCTCTCGGACTCCTATCCGCAGGGCAAGGACCTCTACGACGCGGTGTTGTTGGCCGAGTCGACGCCGCTGCGGGCCGAACTGCTGCACCGCACCCTGGTCGCCGGCGAGCCGCACTGGGCCGGACGGCGCGTCTCGGCCGCGACGTTCGTCGACCAGGACGCCGACTGGGACGAGTTCGTCAAGGAATACCCCGACATCGGCGGCACCGCCGAGGAGTTCATGGGCCGGCTGCTCACCGCGCTGGAACCGGTCTTCGCCGAGGAGAGCGCCGGGCCCGCCGTCGACGGCTACGCCTGGCGCCTGCGTTGGCTCGGGCAACTGCTCCCCGACGCACGTCGGGCGGCGGCCCGCGCCGGCATGCCGGCACTGGTGGAGTGGCTCAAGGGCCGTGGGCTGGGTCTGGCCGAGAGCATCGTGATCATCCGCGAGGTGGTCGGCCCGGACCGGTGCACCCTCGATCAAGCGGCCGACGCGTATGTCGCCGAACTGCCTTACACGTCGGGCGAACTGGGCTACTACACGCGCAACCCCGAGGTGATTCGGGACGCGCTGGGAGCATTGCGCGAAGCGGTCTGATCGGGGCCGGGCCGGTCGACGCGACCGACCACCGCACTCACCGCACCCACCGCACCCACCGCACCCACCGCACCCACCGCACCCGTCGCACCCGTCGTGTCATCGCACCGGAGGGATCCCGTGAACACCATCCATCCGTCCGTGGCCAGGGCCGTCTTCACCCTGGCCGATCCCGCCGTGGTACCCACCCTGGTGCGGCGGCTCGGCAGCGAACTCGCGCCGGTGTTGCGGCTGATGTCCACCGTGCCGACGGCCCTGACCGACGCGGTGCGAAGCTCGGGCCACGCCGAACTGATCGCCGCGATCGAGGAACGCGAGGAAGGCGAGGAACGCGAGCCGCGCGAGGATGGCGGGCAGCGCGAGCCGCGGCGCACCGGCGCCGACCGGCCGATGCCGCGCACCGCGCCGCCGCTTCCGCTGCCCGCCGTCGCGGAGCCCGATCCCGGTCCCGGGCTCGACCGGGCCACCCCCGGGGGCCCGGTCGAGCGGGCCGCCCGAGGCGACCTGACCGCCGCCGAGGTGGACACGCTCCTCGACCTGGACGATCCGCACGTGGACGCGCGGTTGTTCGCCGGTTCGCTGCTGTCCGCCAACGAACGGGCCCGGCTGCTGGCGGGCGTTCGCCGCGACGGCACCCGAGGCCCGGTGCCCGGACCGCTCACGACCCTGCTGTGGGACGCCGAGCTGGGCCGCTGCGCCGACTGGCTGACCGCGGGAATGACCTCGGGCGATCCGGAGGTGGCCCGGGTCGTCGTCAACCGGCTGCCGCTGCGCACCGAGGCCGGCCGGTTGCGGGTGGTCGTCGGGGTGTGGACTCGACACGGCCGCACCCGGGCGCGGCGGTTGCTGACCGAGGCCGAGTTCCCCCTCGCCACGTGCGAGGCGATCGAGGACGCCTTCGGGCGATCCGACGGCCTGGCCGTGCTCGGCGCGCGGCTGGCCGCCGAGGAGGATCCCGAACGGGTCGTGGCGCACCTGCGCGACGGCGATGACCGGGAACAGCGTGAGCGGGTCGACGACATCCTCGCCGACGGCGGCGACCTCCCGTGGGCGGAACTGCTCCGCGCGCATCGGGCCGCCGCGTTGCCCGCGGCGCTGCATCTTCGACTCGCGGAAATCCCGGACTGCTCATACGAGTTGTCGGTCGCGCTGCTGGCCCGGGGATTGCCCGAGCAGGCCCGGAACGAACCGTGGCTGCACGAGGCGCTGGTCGACGGCCGGCTGTCCGGCGCCGACCTGCTGCGGTATGCCCGTCCCGCCCGGGTGGTGTTGTCGATCCTCGCCGGCGTCGACGCGCGCACCTCTCCCGAATGGTGGGCCTCGGGCGTGCCCCGGGTCGAGGCGAACGCCCTGGTCGCCGAATACCTGGGCGGCGACGCCGAGGCGTGGATCGTGGCACTGCGCCTGTTCCCGGACTTCACCGGCACGATCGTGGAACTGCTGGCCACCGCACGGGCGGTGGCCGCCGATCGGCCCGGCTCAGCGACCGAGTGAGCCGCCGGCCGGCGCCGGGACCGCATCGGCGTCGTGGCCCGCGTCCGGAAGATCGCCGAGGCCGAGCAGGTCGAGTTGGGTGGGGCCGCCGGCCCGGTCGGCCCGGCCGGTCGCCTCGACGGCCGGCGTCCACGAGCCCCGGCAGGAGATCGGTGCGTCGTCGGTGCGGGCGTGGCCGGGATCGTCGTGCCGCCAGAGGGCGTGCGTCTCGGTCACCGCGACGCGGCGACCGCACACGCCGCAGGTGCCTCGTGGCCGATGCGTGTTCATCTCCCCATGATGTCCGATCGGGCGGACAACGACCGGTTCGAGGGCCGATGCGCCCGCCGCCGGCACGCGGGGGGCGGGCACCCGCAGGCGCGCCGGCGGGAAAGTCGTGGGCGCGGACCGGTCACATTCGTGGACCCGGAGCCGTCATGGGTGTGTCGGGTGACAACGAGTCGCCGCCGACACCGTCGAGGTCGACAGACCGCGAAATCGGAGCACACCATGACCGGCAAGACCTTCAAGAACGACATGTCGATGATGTACGCGTTCCACGACGCGCTCCGTCGGGAACTCGGGCGGATCGCCAAGATCACCGCCGAGGCGACCGACGACCCGCGCCAAGTGCTCCAGGCAGCGCTCGGCTGGGAACTGTTCAAGAGCTACCTGCATGTCCACCACGGCGCCGAGGACGACGTGTTGTGGCCGGTGATCCGGGCGGCGGTGCGGGACCTGCCGGACGAACTCGCCGTGATCGAGGCGATGGAGGCCGAGCACGCCGTCGTAGATCCCGGTCTGGACGCCGTCGACACCGCGCTCGCGGACCGCGAGGGCGGGCCGGAGCGGCTGGCGACGATCGTCGAGCGCCTGGTGGGTGGGCTGGGCGCGCACCTCAAGCACGAAGAGGACGAGGCACTGGTGATCATCGACCGGCACGCCACGCCGGAACTGCTCCAGCGCTTCGGTTTCGAGCACGGCCTCCGGATCGGCGACGACAGTCCCCGATACCTGCCGTGGCTCCTGGACGGCGCGAGCGCGGACACGGCCGCGACCGTGATCGGCCGACTCCCCGAACCACTGCGCCTGGCCTACCGGGACGAGTGGCAGCCCGCGTACGCCGGGCTGGACGTGTGGGGCCCCGAGCGCGGCTCGACCGAGGTCTGAACGGTTCCCACCGCCGCGCGTGGCGAACCCGCGCCCGCGCTCAGCGGCGAGCGCCGACCCGGGTGCCGAGCCGAGGAAGCCCCGGACTCGGTGGCCCCGGGCCGGCGCCGCCCCGGCGGCTACCAGCCCACTCGGAAGTTCTGCCCGGTCTGGCCGCCCTCGATCGAGCGACGGTAGGCCATCGCGGCCGTCGCCACGTCGACCGGCGGGAAGCCCGGGAAGAACGTGTCGTACGCCGCCAGCGATTCGGTGAACATCGTCGGGCTGACCGAGTTGATCCGCAATCCGCGCGGGAGTTCGATCGCGGCGCCGCGCACGAACGCGTCGATGCCGCCGTTGGCCATCGAGGCCATCGATCCGGTCGGGATCGCCTCGCCCGACAGGATGCCGGTGATCAGCGTGAACGAGCCGTTGTCCGCCACGAAGTCGAGCCCGCCCCTTACCAGTTCGACCTGGCCGAGCAGTTTGTCCAGCGCCGCGCGCTCGGTGTCGGCGCGGGTCAGCTCGCCGAGCGCCTTGAACGGCACACCCCCGGCCGCACAGGCGACCGCGTCGATCCGGCCGACCTGTGCGTACATCGCCGCCACCGACTCGGCGTCGGTGATGTCCACCGTGACATCGGCCTTGGTGCTCCGGGACGCGGTGACCACGTCGTGCCGCTCGCGCAACAGCGTGGTGACCGCCGTACCCAGCACGCCGGTGGCACCGACCACGAGAACCTTCACGACAACCTCCGCTGTGGACCGATATATCGCTGCTGTCGATACCCGCCGATCCTCGCCGGTCCGGTCGGGATGGGCAACCGACGTGTGCCGCAACGGTTGCCCGCGGTCGCCGACACCGCTCAGGTCATCCGCCGCAGCCACTGCTCGACACCGCTGATGTGCACCGTCGACCACGCGTGCGCCGCGCTCGCGTCCCGGCACTCCAACGCGTCCACGATCGCGTGGTGTTCGCGGATCGTGCGCTGCCACGAGTCGTCCTCGGTCAGGCCGCGCCAGGTCCGGGCGCGCATGGTCGGGCCGGACAACGTCTCCAGCAGCGAGCACAACACCTGGTTGCCGCCGAACACCGCGATCTGGTGATGAAAGCGCAGGTCCTGCTCGATCAACGCGTCGTGCCCGGCATCGGGACCCGGCGGATCGGCGAGCGCGCGCAGCGTCGCGACGCCCTCGGCGTCGATCAGTTCGGCGGCCAGCGCGGTGGCCGCCGGTTCCAGGATCCGCCGGACCTGGAGGAAGTCGAGCACGCTCTTGTCGTGGTGGAAATCCACCACGAACGAGATCGCGCCGAGCAACAACGTCGGCTCCAGGCTGGTCACATACGTACCGTCGCCCTGCCGCACGTCCAGGATCCGGATCAGCGACAGCGCCTTGACCGCCTCGCGCAGCGAATTGCGGGACAGCCCGAGCCGGGCCGCCAGATCGGCCTCCTTGGGCAGTTTCTCGCCGGGCTGAAGCTCCCCGGACACGATCATGCCCTTGATCTTGTCGATGGCCTCGTCTGTGACCGCCACGCCGCTGACTCCTCCGGAGATCCGATGACTCCCCAGTATGGCGGGCCTCGGCGCGGCACGCGGGGTGGACGCCGGCACGAATCAGTCGCCCTCGCGACCCAGCGCCGCGATCTCGGCCGCGGAGGCGTTGCCGCCCGAGCACACCACGGCGATCCGCCGACCGGCGAACTCGGTCGGGTGGACCAGTACGGCCGCCAACGCGGCGGCGCCCGCGCCCTCGGCCAGGGTGTGCGCGTGTGTCGCCAGCAGCCGCTGGGCGTGCGCGATGTCGGCGTCCGAGACCAGGAGGAAGTCGGCGAGCCCGGACCGCAGCACCCGCTGCGGGAGCTCGAACCCCCGGCCGGTGGCCAGGCCGTCCACGGTGGTGAGGTTGGCGCGGGTGACGCACGCGCCGGCCCGCCACGAGTCGTGCGCGGCCGGCGCGGCGCTCGACTGCACGCCGATCACCCGGCAGCCCGGCGCGAGTTCGGCGGCCACCAGCACCGCGCCGGCGGCACCGGTGCCACTGCCCACCGGGACCAGCACCGCGTCCAGGTCGGGCTCGGCGGTGAGGATCTCCAGGTACGCCGTACCCACCCCGGCCACCAGCGCGGCCGTGTCGCCCGGGCTGACCAGGAGCCGGCCCTCGGTCAGGGCGTACACCTCGGCCCGCGCCTGGGCGCCGGCCATGTCCGCGCCGTGCAGCAACACCTCGGCGCCGAGCGCGCGCACCGCCCGCACCTTGGCCGGATTCGCCCCGGCCGGCATCACCACCGTGCACGACGCGTCGAACGCGGCACACGCGTACGCGATCGACTGCGCGTGGTTGCCCGTCGAGTAGGTGACCAGCCCCCGGGCCCGCTCCGCCGGACTCAGGCCGGCCAGCATGGTCAACCCGCCCCGGACCTTGAAGGCGCCGACCGGCTGCACGTTCTCGTGCTTGACGTACACCTGCGCCCCGGTGGCCGCGTCCAGGGCGGGATACGACCACATCGGGGTCGGCGGCAAGTGCTCGGCGAGGAACTCGCGAGCGGCCACGACGTCGGCGAAGGTGGGGTCGGCTGCGGTGCGGGCGAGATCGGCGTTCATGTCGCCATCGTGGGGTGCGGACCGGTCATCGGTCCAATGCCCACCTGCCGGAACGCGGGCCCAAGCCGGTCGTCCGGGCTTCGGGTGGCCGGGGCCGGTGCTCAGTCCGTCGTGCCCTCCCCATGGATCCGGGCCAGGATCTGCGGATTGCTCACATGCACCGGGACGTTGTCCTCGTCGAACAGACCGAGTCGGTGCAACGCGCCGCCTTCCACCGGGATCACCGCGCCGGTGGTGTACGCGGACAGGTCGGAGATCAGGAACAGTACGGCCGCCGCCACGTCGGCCGGCGTCCCGCGTCGGCGCAGCGGGACCCCTCGGCCGGCGAGCGCCGGATCCGCCGCGGTGGTGGTCGCGCGCGGCGTGGTGATCGAGCCGGCCGCGACCCCGTTGACCCGGATCCCGTACCGGCCCCATTCCAGGGCCAGCGTCCGGGTCAACCCGAGCACCGCGGCCTTGGCCGTGCCGTAGCCCACGTGGTAGGGCGCCGCGACCACGCCGCCGGTGGAGTTGATGGTCACGATCGAACCGGGCGCCTCGTGCTCGACCAGGTGCCGGGCCACGGCCTGGGACAGCCACATCACATGATGCAGGTTCAGGTCGAAGGACTGGTCCCACTGCGCCCGGTCGAAGTCGAGCGCGGGCGCCCAGTGCGGCAACAGGCTGCCGCCGACGACGTTGACCAGCCCGTACAACTCGCCCGGCGCGGCGGCGGCCCGCTCCACCACGGCCGCGACGCCTTCGGCCGTCGACACGTCCGCACACACCGTCAGCAGCGTGCCGGGCGATCCGCCCAGGCCGGCCGTCTCGGCCAACTCGGCCTCGATCGCGGCCAGTCGCTCGGCGTCGCGATCCACGCCCAGCACGGTGGCGCCGGCTTCCAGCAGCCCTCGGGCGCAGGTCGTGCCGATCCCGCCGCCACCGGCGCCGGAGACGATCACCGTGCGGCCGGCCAACCTGATGCGTTCGGCTATCACTGCTGTGCTCCCTGTGCGGTCGTGGGGTTGCCGGGCGTCGCGTCGCGCACCGGAGTGTCGGTGGTCTCGATGGCGGTGTCACGTGTCGGATCGGTGCCGGCGGCTCGCAGCCGCGGGAGCACCTCCAGGCCCAGCGCGGCGATCTGCTCGCGGGCCGCATCGGCGGATACACCGGGCACGTGGATCCGCAGGTTGACGCAGGTGGCGCCGATCTCGGCGCGCAGGGCGGCTAGTTCGTCGGCCAGCGCGCCGGCGTCGGAGTGGCAGACGAAGCCGGTGCCGCGCCAATGGCGCAGCGCTGCCGCGGGGGAGTACCCGCGATACACGTGCAACTGCCGCTCGAACGCCTCGCGCGGCGGATCGCCGAGCCACACCCGACGGATCAGCACCTGCGGCCCGACCCCGCCGGCGTCGAGGTACCGGTCCGTCAGTTCGCGCAGCCGGGCGGCCTCGGAGCCGCCGTCGAAGAGGATCCCGGCACCGGCCTGCGCCGCGCGCCGCACCGCGCCCGGACTCATCGCCGCGGCGACCACCGGCACCGGCCGGGCGGCACACCCGAACAGGGCTCGGTCATCCGCCAGTTCGCCCAGCTCCGCACCACGCAGCAGCGCGGTCAGCCGGGGCAGCCCGGCCCGAAAGGCGGCGGTGCGAGCGGCGAAGTCCCGCTCCAGCAGCCGGAAGTCGAGTTCCAGGCCGCCGATCGCGACGCCGACGCCCACCCGACCGGGATGCAGCGCGGCCAGCCAGGCCACCTCCTCGGCGAGCAGCACGACCGGTCGCAGCGGCAACAGCACGGGCGCCGCGGCGGCCCACCCGGTCGGCATGCGATCCAACATCCAGCCGGCCACCTGGAGCGGATTGGGCAGGTATCCGGCGAAGCCGCCGTGGTGCTCGCTGGTCATCACGCCGTCGAACCCGTGGTCCGCGGCGAGTACGGCCTGGCCGATCGCCTCCGCGACCACGCCCGGGGCGTCGAGCCCGTCGTGCGGATAGATCCGCAGCGAGACGGACCCGGCCCCGAACGGCACCGCCGCCCGGGCCGCATCGAATCGCCGGTGCGATTCGACCGATTTCGTCGATTTTATAGGCTCCGCCGACACGCCACCACATCCCCTCGATCGGGTGCCGGCGATCATGGCAGAGCACTCGCGCCGATGAAACCATCACGAGATGTGCTAGGTGCGGGCCCGAAGGCGGTCGGTGTCGCCACATGGACACGGCCTCTATGCGGCCTCGCACGGGGTGGCCTCGATGGTCGGGCTCTGCGGGATCGCCGCGAAGGCGGTGCGGAGTTCGGCCGCGAAGATGTCACGGCCGGGTTCGTCGCGGCGAGGCGGCGGCCGAGGCGGACCCGGCGCGACCATGCCTCGTTGGTCATGCGGTCCACGGCGGCGAGCAACGCGTCCCGGAGGAAATGCCGCACCGTCCCGCCGGTGACGGGGCGGGTCTCCCACTCTTCGGTGAAGGCCGTCCACATGTCCTGGGTCGGCGCCATGACCACGTCTTCCTTGCCCGCGAAGGTGCGGAAGAACGTGCGCTTGACCGTGTGGCCCCGCCCCGACCCGGCCCCGGACACGACCTCGGCCGGGCCGGGGCCACCGCGCCCGACCCGCTGGGTCGGCCGACGGCTCGGCCGACTATTGGTTGCCGGTCGGTGTGTTTCGCTCCGACCGGGAATCGGCCTCCGACCCGGTACCGGCCGCCGAGCCGGATTCGGCGCTCGGCGTGGCCGGGCCGGCTGCCGGCGGCGGACTCGTGTCGGGGGCCGCGTCCGACCCGGCCTCGGTCCGGGGCCCCGGCAGCGTCGCGTCGGATCGGCCTCGACGGGCCCGGCGTTCGAGCCAGGCGGCCAGGGCGAGCAGCGCCAGGCCCAGCAGGAGCGCGGCCGACGGCGCCACGACGCCGAGCAGCCACAGCGCCTGTGCGCCGTCGGCCGCGGTGTCGGCCAACTCCGCGCGCGAGGCCGGCGTCGTGGTCATGTGCAGCGACAACACCGGGAAGACCTCGGCCTGCCCGCCGGACACCGACGCGGCGGTCGCGGTGACCCCCTGGGTCGACTCCAGGTCCACGGTGACGCCGGTCTCGCTGTCGACCCAGCCGGTCAGGTCGGTGGTCGCGGTGTAGGCCAGTGGGACCGGGTCGGCCTGCCCGGCCAGTTCCGGCGGCCGGCCCGGGAACGCGACGCCGGCCAGGCCCAGTACGGCCGCCCTGGGCATCGCCGGGGGCAGTGTGCGCAGCGACTCCGGGTCGGCGAGCGGGCCGCTGGTACGGATCCTGAAGACGTACGTCTCCCGACCGGCGCGCCGCTCGGTCCGTACATAGGTGGCCGGGATGGTGGTCTGGGTCGGCGAATCCCAGTACGGATAGTTCTTCTTCTTGGGCTCCAACGGGAAGCCCGCGGTCAGGCCCCGATGCGGTTCGGCCGGGACGCCCTTGGGAATCGGCCGGTCGAGCAGGGACTTGCGGTCCACCGACCACCGCTTCTCGATCGTGGTGAGCGCCTGTTTCTGCGGGCCGGACACCACGGTGCGATCACTCAGCACGACGGTCGAGCCGGAGGCGTGCACCGCGTGCACATGCCGATCCACGGTGACCGGCAGGTCGCGCACGATGGCTCCGGGCAGGTTGCCCGCCTGCAACGCCTGTGCATCCAGCAGGGTCATGCCGCCGGCGAAGTGCATCGTGAAGTCGGCGTCGTCGGGCACCTGATGCACGGCGGGCAACACGGCGAACCGGGTCACCGCGCTCGTCGCGACGAGCAACGTGGCGGCGGCGCCGAGATACCAGGACGACTTTCTCATCAGACCAGCCTCCGCAGGTCGCCGGTCGGCCCGGGAGGGCCGGATGTCCTCCCGTCGCGTCGGCGCACGCGACCTGATGGCCCGTACCCCACCAGGATTCGAAACGGATCGCGTCAGATACCACGATTCCCGTCCCAGCCGGACCCGGTGGTGGTATATCGGGCAACCACACGCGGCGTCACCACATGGGGAACCACCCACGCCGGCAACCGCGTTGCGACTCGCCGACGCAACGTTCGCGCCACCTTCGCGCCGATGCCGCGCACGACCGCGACCCGCCGACCGGGCCTCCCACACCGACGGAAGCGTGAGCCTGACCTCCCCGGACAGCGGGCACACCATCGAACCCGGTGAGCCGTTCACGTTCCGCGTCCGGATGTTGTACAAGTCCCGGTTCGACGCGGGCGACGGTCGGCCGCGCAACGTCCGGGCGATCGAGTCGACCCGGCGTAGTGCCGTAACCGGTCCGTAGCGCGCCGATCGGGCGCGTTCGGCGCGGGAGTTGCCCCGCCGAGCGCGCCCGGCGCCGTGTTGCTAGCGCACCGCCAAGCCCTCGATCTCGATCAGCATGTCCGGGTCGGAGAGTGCGGTGACGCCGACCAGAGCGGTCGCCGGGCGGCAGTTCTCCTGTTCCAGGCGGGCGGTGATCACATCGAAGTGGCGGGTGACGTCCGCGACGTCGACCGCGAAGTAGCGCAGTTGCACCACGTGCGCGAAGGTGAAGCCGGCCTCGGCCAGCGTCTCGGCGAGCCGGTCGAACGTGGTCTCGATCTGTCCGCACAGATCGCGCACGTGCACGATCTCGCCGTCGGGGCCCCGGGACTCGTGGCCGGCCAACACCAGCCAGCGGTCCGGGTCCGTCACCGACACGGCGCGGTTGTACCCGAGCCGGTTGCCGAACATCCGAGGTCCGATGTCCTGCCTGTGCATCCCGTCACCCTTCGTCGTGATCGGCTCCGACCCTTGGGCGAAAGCCACGAATCGGAACAAATCCCGCCGGTGACTCTAGCCAGAACAACCGCCGTCGGCGCAGCGAACACGCCGGGGCACGATGGATCGGCGCGGCGTGCCCCTGCCGGGCGACCTTGCCCGGCCCCGGTCGGCGGCGGCTCGCGACGCCTCCGCGCCGGCCCTCCGGGTCAGCTCTCCACCTTCACCGCCCGCGCATGCCGGACGGGCGGGACGGTCGCCTCCGACCGGATGCCGTACTGCGCCGCCTGGGCCGTGTACATCGCCCGATAGCGACCCGCCTCGAGTGCCATCAGGCCGTCGTGGTTGCCCTGTTCGATCAACCGCCCGCCCTCCAGCACGTAGATCAGGTCGGCGGTGGCGGTCGCGGCCAGCCGATGGGTAATCAGCAGTACCGTCGTTCCGTCCTCGGTCATCGAGCGCAGCGCGGCGAACGCGGCGATCTCCGCCTCCGGATCCAGCGCCGAGGTCGGCTCGTCGACGATCACGAACGGCGCGCCGCGATAGCGGGTCCGGGCGTTGCCGATCTTCTGCCATTGGCCGCCCGAGATCTGCGAACCGCGTTGGTAGCCCTTGACGATCAGGGTGTCCCACCCGTGCGGCAACGTGCCGACCAACTCGCTCGCATCGGCCCGGGCGACCGCCCTCTCCACCCGGGCCTGGTCGACCGGCCGGTCGGCGCGGCCGATGAAGACGTTGGCGCGTGCGGTCATCGCCCAGCGCGGGAAGTCCTGCCCGAGCACCGCCACCCGATCGAAGATGCGATCCCGATCGGCGTCGCGAACGTCCACCCCGCCCCAGCTCAGCGTGCCCTCGGTGGGCAACAGCAGGCCGGCGACCAGCTTGGACAGCGTGGTCTTGCCCGAGCCGTTCTCGCCGACCAGGGCGACCACCTTGCCCGCCGGGATGCGCAGGCTGACCCGGTCCAGCGCCGGCGTGTCGTTGCCGGGATAGCGGTACGAGACACGATCCAGCCGCACCTCGTCCACCACCGGCGGCAGCGGCAGTCCGCCGGTCGGGATCGCCCGTCGCTCCGACTCGGCGCAGGCGTCCTCCAGGTCGCGCAGATACAGGGATTCCTCGTACAGCCGGTTGACCTGCATGACCAGCGCGGTGAGGCCGCTGGTGCAGGTACGGATCGCGATCACCGCGGTACCGCCCGCGGCCAGCGGCATGCCGCCCTCGGTGAGCAGCAGCCACAACGCCGCGTACACCAGCATCGCGCCGACCCCGGACATCGCGGACGCGGTCGCCTGGGTCAGGCCCTTGGCGTGCGCGAGTCGGCGGTGTTCGGCCTCCATCGTGGAGGACATGTCCTCGAACGCGTCCAGTACCAACGCGCCCGCACGGTGCGCCCGCACCTCGGCCGCCGGTGCCGGCTCGATCAGGCTGCGCCCGAGAATCTCGATCGCCCGCCGGTGCTCCAGCCAGGCGTGCGCGGATTCGTGTCGGCGACGCGCGGACCGTACCGCGCCCCAGCCCTTGGGCGCCGCGACCAGGAACAACAACGGCAGCAGGATCGGGTTCAGCAGGGTCAACACGCCGCCGGTGGCGACCAGGCCGACCAGCGCGTTGATCACCGCCACCGAGGCGCCGATCATGTGCCGCACCGAGTCGGTACCGAACCGGCCCGCGTCCAGCATGCGATGGAAGCGAGCCTCCTCGAACGCCTGGAGTTCCACCCGGGCGGCGAGCCGGTAGTAGCGGGCCGTACAGACTCGTTCGACCTGTGGTTCGAGCCGGCTGGTCGCCCCCACCGAGACCGCCGCGAGCAGCGCCGACACGGCGGTGACGCCCACGATGAACAGCAGGGCCGGCGCGGCGTCGCGCAGCCGGTCGGTGGTCGGCACGTCGGCGAACAGCGCCACCAGCGCCCGATTGGTGGCGAGCAGGCCCAGCCCGGCCGCGAGCCCCTGACCGATCTCGGCCACCAGCAGGGCGAGCACCGCGGGCCGATCCACCGTCCAGGCGGCGCGGGTGACCACCGCGACCATGCTCGGCAGTTGCCGCGCCATCGCCCAGAACGACACGCGCAGCAGCGGTTGTTCGTGCTCGGTGAAGGACAGGTCGTAGCGCAACGCGCCGCCGAACAACAACTGTTCGGACTCCGACACCGGGATCTTCCGCCGCTCGGACGCGCGTCGACGGAACTTCATCGGCCCTCCTGGGGCGGAATGGGTCGGGGGCGGTGGACCGGCGGGTGGGCCGGTGTGGGTTCGTGCGGGCGCATGGGTGCGGATGCGGATGCCGGGCCGGGCGCCGGTGTGGGTGTGGGCGTGGGAGTCGGCGTGGATGCGGATGCGGATGCCGGGCAGGGTGCCGGTGTCGGTGTGCGGAGAGTCTCGGATCGTGGTGGTGTCGGGTCCAAGGTGACCAATTCCCTTTCGGTCCCGGGTTGTTGGCTGACGACCGCACATGCTGCCCCTCGGCCCGGTGGGTCGGACAGGGCGTATGGGTGTACGAGCCGGGCGCATCCCACCCATGGCGACCGCGGGCGCCCTGCGAGCGCCGCGGGCGCTCCCGGTGCCCGGGGATGCTCGCGGGTGCCCGGGCGCGGCGACCCGGACGTCGGGAATTCCGACCCCGACCTGCCGCTACCCGCTGCGGCCCGCCCGGGCCTGGGCGACGAACTCGGCCAAACCGCTGGGGGTGGCGCGTTCCAGGATCACCTTCGGCTCGACGGCGATGCCGTACCGCTTGCCGAGGACGTCCGCGAACTCGATCGCGAGGATCGCGTCCACTCCGAGTTCCGCGAAGGTGTCGTCCGGGTCGACCCGGGAGATGTCGAGCGAGACGAGTCTGGCGGTCTGATCGACGATCTCGTCGAGAAGGGCGGCGTTCACGGGCATGGTGAGGCTCCTTGACGGGTCGTGGATGCGTCCCGGGCGCGGGATGTCGATGTGCGCGGGATGTCCGAGGTGATCGGCAGCACGACGACACGAGCGATCCTGGGGCAGACGTGGGGAGTTCGCCCGTACTCGGCCGTCGGCCCGTGCCGAGGGTCGCCCACCGGCCCGACCCCGGCTCCTGTCGTACGGGAAACGCTAATGGGCGCCCGGGTTCCGGCGGTAGAACGGGACCGATCCGGCGCGGGTGGCGAAGCGTGGCGAATGCTTCGCGAGCTTTGGAGGCTCGGGGTGTCGGGGGCTTGGGGGGCTTTGGGACACGGCGGGCGCGACGGGCGCTACCGGAGCGCCGGCTGCGCGCCGGGTCCGCCCGTTGTCACAGCGGTGGGTTGAGGCCCTCGAAGAAGGCGAGGAGCGCCGCCTCGCGCAGGTGCGCCGGGAGGTGGTCCAGGAGCGCGTGCACCGGCGCCAGTCGACCGTCGGTCAACAGGCCCGCCTTGAACATGAGTTCGGTCAGCGCGTCGGCGGTCACCCCCGCCTCGGAGGCGGCCAGGGCGGTGAGGTCGTCGACCGCGAGCAGTTGCTCCGGAGTGGGCAGCGGGTCGCGGTCCCCGGCCGCGCGTACCGCCGACCGCAGCGCGGTGAGCAGTTCGGGTACGTGCGGGCCGTGCGTCGCGGTCATCGTCAGGTGGATCGTCGGCGGGATGCCGGTCTGGGAGAGCTGGGGTTGTACGGCCCAGCCCAGGCGCTCCAACTCGTCCAGGAACGCGAAGAAGTCCACGCCGTCCGTGGTCACCGCGACCAGACTCGTCGCGGGCGCACCGAGCACACGCAGCCCCTCGATGCCCGCGATCCCCTCCACCAGCTCGGCGGTGGCGGCCAGTGTCCGGGTGACCAGGTCGCGGTAGCCGGCGGCGCCGAGATGGCGCAGCACCGCCCACGCGGCGGCGATCAGGCCGCCGGACTTCGAGCTCTGCATCGTCGAGTTGACTACCGGATAGCCGGTCCAGTCGGATGCGACGAAGTACTGCGTCCGGCGCAGCGCCGCGGTGCGGTACAGCACGATCGAGCAACCCTTGGGCGCGTAGCCGTACTTGTGCAGATCCACCGAGATCGAGTCCACCCCCGGCACCCGGAAGTCCCAGGCCGGCACGGGATGTCCGAGCTGTTCGGCGAACGGCAGCACCCAGCCGCCGATACACGCGTCCACGTGGCAGCGCACGCCGCGTCGCGCACAGATCGCGGCGATCTCGGGGATCGTGTCCACGACGCCGTGTCCGTAGGAGGGTGCCGAGGCGACCACCAGGACGGTGTCGTCGGTGATCGCCCGTTCGATCGCGGCGACATCGGCGGTCATCCGGACCGGGTCGATGTCCACGATCACCGGGTCGAGGCCGAAGTACTTCGCGGCCTTGGCCCAGGCCGCGTGTGCCGAGCGGGCGAACACGATTTGTGGGCGCACGATTTCGGGCCGGGCGTCGCGGGCCGCCTTGGCCGCCAGCAGGCAGCTCTCGGTTCCGCCGCTGGTCCAGCTACCGGCCGCGCCGGCGGGTGCGTGCAGCATCTCGCCGACGGCCGCGACCACTTGGTGCTCCAGCGTCGCGATGCTCGGGAACGAGGTCGGATAGAGGCCGTTCACGTGCAGATACAGCTCGAACGCCCGTACGGCGACCGCTTCGACGGAAGCCGCGCCGGAATCGAACGTATTGGCCACTCCGGGCCGCCCCCGCCCGGGTTCGTCTCCGGCGTGCATGGCCGTCAACTCCGCCAGCACCTCGTCCACCGACCGGCCGTCCGCGAACATGCCCACGTGTGCCTCCCCGACTGCGACTGTGGTCTCGTCCCCGTCGGGCTTCGATGCGGCCCGGTCGCGGGTTCCGGCACCGTAGCGCGGCGGGCCGGCGATGTCTGTACCCGCCGCAGGTCGGGGCGGGTCCGGTGGTGGGTGGGTGTGTTGCGGCCGGGATGAATCGGGCCGCGTTGCCTAGGGTTGGCGGTACTTCAAGGACGCATCCCGAGCCGTCTCGAAAGGCACTCCGATGGCAATCGCGACCGCACGCCACCCCGACTCGGCCGAACTCCTCGCCTTCCTCCGCCCGCGTCATCGCGGGCTGCTCGCCACGACCCGCGCCGACGGGCGTCCGCAGATGTCGCCGGTGTCCTGCGGCGTGGACGAGGCGGGCCGGATCGTCGTCTCCACCTATCCCGACCGGGCCAAGACCCGGAACGCCCGCCGGGACGAACGGGTGTCGATGTGCGTGGTGTCCGACGACTGGAACGGCCCGTACGTGCAGGTGGACGGCCGGGCCGAGGTGTTGGACATGCCGGCGGCGCTGGAGCCGCTGGTCGAGTACTTCCGGTGCATCTCGGGTGAGCACCCCGACTGGGACGAGTATCGCGAGGCGATGCGTAGGCAGGGCAAGTCGCTGATCCGCGTGCACATCGAGCGTTGGGGGCCGATCGCCACCGGCGGCTTCCCGGTTCATCGGGCGGCGGGAGGATAGGGGGCGGGTGGGGGTGGTGTCCGGGCGCCGGTGGGGCGCCCGGAGGGCGCGCCGCCGATCGGCGCAATGCCCGCCGAAACCGGCTCGTGGGGGGTGGGCTGGTGGGATGACCGAGGAGACTGCGGGTACCGTCCGTCCATCCGTCGATGCGTTGCCCGGCCGGGTGGCCGCCCGGCGGCGCGAACTCGGGCTCTCCGTTGCGGACATCGCCCGCCGTACCGGACTGCCCGGAACATGGGTGCACTCCGTCGAGAGTGCGGCCACCGCACCCTCCGCACCCGGCTTGTCCCGACTGGCCGACGCGCTCGAAACCACCGTCGACGACCTGCTCTCCGCGCCACCGGCCGGCTTCACGCACCGGATCCCGCCCCGACCGCCGGGCCGGGACGCGGGCCCGGGGCGGGAGTTGGTGGAGATGACGGACGAGGAGTGTCAGGCCCATCTGCAGTTGCAACTGGTCGGCCGGATCGCCGCCTTGGAGGGGCCCGAGCCGTTCGTCGTGCCGGTCAACTACGTGATGCTCGGGCGCGACGTGATGTTCTGTACGGCCGCCGACGCGATGCCGGCCCGGGTCGAGGGCTCGGTCCTGTTCGAGGTGGACGACATCATCGACGCGGCCAAGATCGGCTGGAGCGTACTGATCCGCGGCACGGCGGAGCCGGACCAGGACCCGGCTGACTTCCCTGCGGCCGGCGACGCGCCTTGGCCGGCGGGGCGCCGGGACGTGTGCATCCGGATCCGGGCGGAGCGGGTGACGGGACGGCGGTTGCGGCCGGTGATGGGGGAGGAGGGGTCGGCGGGTGCGCAGGGCTCAGAGGGCTCACCGGGCTCACAGGGCTCACAGGGCTCACAGGGCTTGCAGGGCTCACAGGGCTCGCAGGGGTTGGAAGGCGATCGATAGGGGGACGGGCCGCCGCCGCCGATCGTCCCGGCCGCATATCGTGTCGATCATGAGTACACACTTTGACGTCGTTGTCCTGGGCGCGGGTCCGGGCGGATACACCGCAGCGGTTCGCAGCGCACAGCTCGGGCTGCGGGTCGCGGTCGTCGAGCAGAAGTACTGGGGCGGCGTCTGCCTGAACGTCGGCTGCATCCCGTCGAAGGCACTGCTGCGCAACGCGGAACTCGCGCACATCTTCACGCAGGAGGCCAAGACCTTCGGGATTCGCGTCGAGGGTTCGGTGACGTTCGACTACGACGCGGCGTTCAAGCGCAGCCGCAAGGTCGCCGACGGCCGGGTCAACGGCGTGCACTACCTGATGAAGAAGAACAACATCACCGAGTACGACGGGCTCGGCGCGTTCGTCGACGCACACACGCTCGACGTCTCGCTCACGGCCGGCGGCGTCGAGACCGTCACCTTCGACCACTGCATCATCGCGGCGGGGGCGACCACGCGCCTGCTGCCGGGCACCTCGCTCAGCGAGCGGGTGGTCACCTACGAGGAGCAGATCCTCACCGACCGGCTGCCGGAGAGCATCATCATCGCGGGCGCCGGCGCGATCGGCGTCGAGTTCGCGTACGTACTGCACAACTACGGCGTGAAGGTGACCATCGTCGAGTTCCTCGATCGGGTCGTCCCGCTGGAGGACGTCGAGGTATCCACCGAACTCGCCAAGCGCTACCGCCGGTTGGGCATCGAGATCCTGACCTCCACGCGAGTCGAGTCGATCGACGACGGCGACCCGAACGCCAAGGTCCGGGTCACCGTCACCCGCGACGGGCAGCAGCAGGTCCTGGAGGCGGACAAGGTCCTCCAGGCGATCGGTTTCGCCCCGCGGGTGACCGGCTACGGCCTGGAGACCATCGGCGTGCGCCTCACCGAGCGCGGCGCGATCGACGTGGACGGCCGGGGCCGTACCAACATCCCGCACATCTATGCGATCGGCGACGTCACGGCGAAGCTGATGCTCGCACACGCGGCCGAGTCGATGGCGGTGATCGCCGCCGAGACGATCGCGGGTGCCGAGACGATGGAACTCGACTTCGTGATGATCCCGCGCGCGACCTACTGCCAGCCGCAGATCGCCAGCTTCGGCTGGACCGAGGCGCAGGCCCGGGAGCAGGGCTTCGACGTCCAGGTCGCCAAGTTCCCGTTCACCGCCAACGGCAAGGCACACGGCCTGGGCGACCCGGTCGGCTTCGTCAAGGTGATCAGCGACCGCACCCACGGCGAACTCCTCGGCGCCCACCTGATCGGCCCCGAGGTCACCGAACTCCTCCCCGAACTCACCCTGGCCCAACAGTGGGACCTCACCGTCCACGAGGTGGCCCGCAACGTCCACGCCCACCCGACCCTCGGCGAAGCCGTCAAGGAAGCCATCCACGGCCTCGCCGGCCACATGATCAACATGTAGCAGTCGACTCCCGGAGCACTCTGCAATCCACCCCGGCCGTCGAGCGCGCCACAAAGGCGCGATCGACGGCCGCGGGTGAGCGCCGAGCGGCCGGTTGCGAGGGCCTCGACGTCGTCGGCAGGGATGATGTCGGCACTGTGGTCCTGTGCCGGGGTCGGCGGTGCACGTGGGGTCGGTGATTCGGTGAGCGGGACCAGTGGGGCGGGGCTGCCGTTCGTCCACTCGGGACCGATGGCGGCGAGAGCGTCGGCGGGCGCTGCGCCGCGCAGGAATGCCGCGCCGTGTCTGCCCACCACGCGGGCGCCGTCGCCGTCCCGGACGACGGGACCAGGCGGGTGATTCCGGGAGCCGGTCGCACCTCGCCGGTCACGGGAATTGGAGGCAGCCTCGGGGAAGGGCGTCCGGTCAGGCCGACCAAGAGGGGCGCGAGGAGGGTGTACACGGCGACGAGCGCGGCGTACGGGTTGCCCGGCAGGCCCACCAGCCGGCGGTCGGCTCCCAGCCGGGCCGGCAACTGCGGATGACCCGGGCGGCACGCCACGGTGTCGACGATCGCTTTCGCGCCATCGGTTCGGAGCAACCGCCGCCGTCGGTCGGTGCTCCCGACCGAGGTGGAGCCGGTCCCGACGACGTCGGCATCGTGCGATTCACGGACTGCGGCAGCGAGCGAGCCGGTCCACACGGCTCCCACCCCAACCGCTCCGCGGATCCGCCACAGCCCGCGTCCGACGACCGCGTACCCGTCCATCCATCGCGGCGGTGTCGAAGCCCGGAAGGGGCCGTCGGGTCCGGACCGCGTCGGCCGGCACCAGCCCTGCCGCATCCGACAGCGGTACCACGACGGCTGCCATCGGCCGTGCTGCGGCGTGAGCCGGTTCGCGCAACGCCCGCTGCCAGGGCGCTTCACGAGCTGCCGGGCCCGCTGCCGGCCTGTCGTCGATCGGGAGCACAGTCATGCGACCACGACGCCGTCACGGCTTTCCGCCCTGCGTACACGAAGTGTCCGATGCACATCGCCTCGTTCACGCCCACGGGCGGGCGGTCCGAGTCAGACGGTGGCGAGTGAGACCTCGGTCGACTTGAGCAGGGCCGTCACCGAGGAGCCGACCTCGAGGTCGAGTTCGCTCGCGGCATCGGCAGTGATGGCGGCGGTCAGTTCGCCGTCCTCGACGGTGATCCTGACGCCGGCCATGGCGCCGCCCGCAGCGATCCGGGTCACGGTGCCGGGGATCTTGTTGCGGATGCTGAGCCCGGAGACCGATCCGGTGGCCAGCGACACCTCGGTGGACTTCACCAGCGCCCGTACCTCACGGCCCTCGGCCAAGCCGAGATCCTCGACCGCATCGACGGTGATCGCGGCGGTGAGTTCACGCCCTGAGTTCAGGCGAACCTTGACGGTCGCCATCACCTCGCCGGCCGTCACGGAAGTCACGGTGCCGGGGAACTGGTTGCGGATGCTGAGCGACATCTGACACACCTGAATTCTCGATCGTCCGGGGGCGGATCCCCGGCGAGTGATCACCACGCTAATCGGGACGAATCCCCACGTCGAAACGCACGCGAACAGCGCCTCGCAGATGCGACCCGACAGCGTCGGACGCCCTGCGAATGCGGTACGCGGTTCCGCCTCGGCGCCGCCACGACGGTCCGCGACATACACCCGTGCCCGCCCGTCGGTGCTCACCTTCACCCGGGGCGCGCCGCAACCCGATCGCACCAGCGCCGGTGCGGGAGACTGGTCCGATGTTGACGATCGGCGAACTGGCCTCGTACGGAGGGGTGACGGTGCGCGCGGTGCGGCACTATCACGCCAAGGGGCTGCTGCCCGAGCCGAAGCGGGACCACTCCGGATACCGGCGCTACGACGGCGGCGCCGTGGTCGAGCTGATCCGGATTCGCACGCTAGCCGAGGCCGGGGTACCGCTGGGGCGCGTGCGGGAGTTGCTTCAGGCCGACGAAGCGGAGTTCGGCGCGGCGGTCGCGGACATCGACAAGCGGCTGCAGGCGGAGATCCGGGAGCGCCAACGCCACCGCGCGCGGCTTGCCCGCCTCGCCTCCGGGGACGACCTGGTACTGCCCCCGGAGGTGGTCGATTTCCTCGACCGACTGCGAGCGCTCGGCGTCGACGAACGGATCGTCCGGGTCGAACGCGACGGCTGGATCCCACTCGCCGCGCACTCACCCGACCGAATCCCGGAGTGGGTGGCCCGCAAGCGCGAACAACTCGCCGACCCGCAACTCGTCGACTTCTACCGCACCCTGTCCCAGGCCCTCGACCGTACCGACGACGACCCACACCTGATCGAACTCGCCGACAACCTGGCCGCCTACCTCACCCACCTCGCCGAAGAACAGGGCGAGCACCACCCCGACGACCCCGCCCCGGACCCCACGCTCGCCACCGTCATGGACACCCTGGCCTTCGACACCGCCCCACCGGCCCGCCACCTGACCACCCTCCTACACGAACGCGGCTGGACCGGCTGGACCACCCTCAAACGCACATGACGCCATCGAGGCAACGATGCCCCCACCGCGTCCGAACGGGCGATCCACTTGCGGAACTGTCCCGCTTCCGAAGGGTTTTCCACGGCTGTCCGACCGGCAGGCGCGACGCGCTGTTCGAGCCGACCAATGGGCTGCTGTGCACCGACGGGCCGGTGCGGACGCTGGTGGCTCCGGCGCCGGCGCCGGCGCCCGAGCACCGGCGCGGGCACGGAGCCCTGTACGCGGCGCCGAACAGGGCCGCCTGGACCTCGACCGGCTGCGGGCCGAGCGGGCCGGCCTGCCGTTGCCACGGCCGCCGACGGTCGCCTGGTGCTCGCAGTGGACGTCTCGCCGTGGCTGCGTCTGGACGCACAGACCTGCCCGGACCGGTTGTTCTGCCACCTACGGCCGCCCGGCGACGCAGAGCACCAGATGATCCCCGGCCGGCCGTACTCCTTCGTCGTCGCGCTGAAGATCGGGCGTACCACCTGGTCGGCGGTCCCGGACGCGGTGCGGCTGGAGCCCGGTGCCGACCTGGCCGCCTTCACCACCACCCGACTCCGCGACACGATTGACCGGTTGATCGACGCCGGGCACTGGAAGGCGGGCGTTTCGGAGGTCCTGGTGGTGATGGACGCGGGCTACGACGCCCCGCGCATCGCCCGCCTGCCGACCGACCTGCCGGTGCAAGTCCTCGGCCGGCTCCGTCCCGGACCGGGTGATGCGTCGCCCGGCGCCGACCCGCGCGGAGTTCGCTCCGGCCACCCCTGCCGGGGCCGACCACCCAAGCACGGGGCCAAGTTCGTTTTCGGCGACCCCGTCACCCGGGGTTACGAGACCCGCGACACGCTGATCACCACGATCGACACCCGGGACCACCTCGACGGCAACGAGGGCTGCGAAGCCGTCGCGGCAGCCGCCTTGATTGCGGCGCAGTGTTCCGACGGCGAGCCGGTCAGCCCCTTCTTCGGCCCCAAGGAACCGGTGCCGGCCTTCGCGATGGAACTGCGTTCGCTCGCGGTCGATGCCCTCGACCGGGTCCTGGCCCCCGAGTCCGAGCTCGCCGAACTCTGGGACGACACCCCCGACGGCCCGCGTTGGCGCCTGAGCATCGACCAGCTCCGATGGATCCTCGACCCCCGCCTCCGGCCGCAGGAAGACGTGCTGTTCGAGATCTGAACCGCGAAACACACCGTCGCAGCTCCACGCGAAGGGAGCGAGTCGGAGCCGAAAGATGGCCCTGTCGGTTGCCGAGAATTGGCCTCTTGGGGTGGTTGTTCTCAAGGGCGGGCATTCGGCCGGCGGGGACTGGGGGCTTGCTACAGTCGGCCCGGCCGACGGGGGCTGTCCCTGGTCGAGGCGAGTGAGCGAGCGCGCGGTCTTTGCGGGCCGTGACGCGGCTTCGGTGTTCCCGCGTGGTCTCTGTGCTGCGGTCTCGGTGCGAGCGAAAAAGGTGCGTGCGCGTGGCGGGAAGAGAAGAAGGTTTCGAGCGCCTGATCGAGCCGTTCCGGACGGAACTGCTGGCCTACTGCTATCGGATGCTCGGATCGGCCCACGACGCCGAGGACCTGGTCCAGGACACGTACCTGAGGGCCTGGCGGGCACGGGAGCAATACGACGCCACTCGCAGTTCGCTGCGCACCTGGCTCTACCGGATCGCGATGAACGTCTGCCTGACGGCCCTGGAGGCTCGCGGGCGCCGGCCGCTGCCGTCGGGGCTGGTGGCCGCGTCGGATCCGCTCGGGCCGCTGGTCCAGGGGGAGAACGCCGCCTGGCTCCAGCCGTTGCCGGACTCGTTGTTGGGTGCGGGCGATCCGGCCGGGGCCGTGATCGACCGCAGCAGCCTGCGCCTGGCGTTCGTTGCTGCTCTGCAGCATCTGTCGGCGCGTCAGCGTGGCGCGTTGATTCTGCGTGACGTGCTCGCCTTCTCCGCGTCCGAGGCGGCGGAGATCCTCGACACCACGGCCGTGTCGGTGAACAGTTCCCTGCAGCGGGCGCGTACCCGGATGACGGAAGTCGGAGTTCGACAGGAACGTCTCAGCGAGCCGTCGGCGGCCGAGCAACGTGCTTGGGTCGATCGCTACATGAAGGCGTTCGAGCAAGCCGATGTCGAGGCTCTCAAGCGGCTGCTCACCGAGGACGTGCTCATGGAGATGCCGCCGGTGCTCAACTGGTTCGTCGGCCGCGGCAACTATGGCCTGTTCATGGAGTGGGTCTTCGCGAAGGCCGGAACGGACTGGCGCCTGAGGGCAGTTGCGGCCAACGGCCAGCCCGGGTTCGCCGCATATCGGCGCGTCGGTGACGGATACGAGCTGCACACGCTCCAGATCTTTACGGTCACTGCCGTAGGCATCAGTCGGAATTCGGTGTTCCAGGAGGCCGAGGTCTTCGCGTCTTTCGGTCTGGCGCTCGAACTCGACGCCTAGCCGGGGACTTGTCGACGTGGGGGAAGGCGTGTGGCTGCGTTGGCGGTGGTGGAGTGGAGTGGAGGCGGTGGAGGCGGCCAGGGATCCATGGCGCTACGGCAGGTTTCTTGGCGCATGTGGCCACCCTTGAACCGATGCCCGTAGTGTCGGCCGAGTTTTCAAGGGATGTGCAGGCCTGGGGCATTGGAGCGCTCGGCGGTCCGTCGTCGACTCCCGCCCCGCGACCTGCATGTCTGCGGCTGACAGGGCCTCTGCAACGGTGCGCTCTTCCTGCCGGAGACGCTTTGGCATCTCTTGACCATGGGCGCGATGAGTTCGGACCTCGCCGTCGGTATGTAGTGGCGAGTTCGCCGGAATACCCCGGGCGGACCGGTCACAAGGGAGCATGCGATGTCAGACAGTCGTGCGGAAGACAAGGCCGCGATCCAGGCCGTGCTGGGTGACTCCTACAAGGCGTGGGAGGTCGGCGACGCCGAGGGCATGGTCGCCAACTACACGGCGGACGCGACCGCGATCATGACGGGCTCGCTCCGGGACAGCCGTGCCGTGATCCGCGAAAACATGGCCCTGGCCTTCGCAGGGCCGCTCAAGGGCAGTTCGACCTACAACAAGCAGCTCAGCATCCGCTTCGTCGGCTCGGACGGCGCGATCGTCGTCAGCGAATCCGGCATCCTGTTCGCCGGGCAGTCCGAGGTTCCGGACGCGGGCAAGGTGAACGCGACCTGGGTGTTCGAGAAGCGGGACGGCCGGTGGTTGATCGCCGCCTATCACAACAGCCCCGTGCTCGCGCCCGGGCAGTGAGCCGTGGCTGCGCCGCGGGGCACGGGGTGGGCCGGCCGCGGGATGTTCGCTACCGGGTTGGTCGTTGAACATTTCGATCACCGGTTCCGCATGCTGCGGCGCAGCTACGTCGGGAACGCATCGTGATCCACGCCCCCTTCCCCATGGGCAGCACGAGCATCCGTTTTCCGGGGGCGAGCTTGAGGCCCGCGTGGGTTCGCGCCGAGTACTGAGCACTGAACACTGGGCCCGTCCCGTCAATCGGGACGGCCCCAGTGGGCTCGGCGTCGCATCGCAGTCGGAGTGTTGTGTGGGCGTGGCGGGGTGCGCCGGCAGGGCCGGAGGCCGCCGGCACACCGAATGCCGGTTATAGCGCCGGGTTCTCTGCCGCCTGGGGGCGGCTGTGTCCGATCGTTGTCGTCGTCTCGGTCGATCCGGTCCGTGGACGGAGCGTGTAGATGCGCCCCGGGGCGGGGCGGCCTCCCTCGCGGAAAGGTGTCGCATCGGCACACCGGGGCGCACTGCCGTGCGCCGACGTGGATATCGAAGATCCGAAGGACCTTGGTCGGGCACGGGTATGACGCGCTGTCGCTGCACTATGAGCGCGCGTCCGGCTGCGAGGCGAAATACGCTTGCTGGAGCGAGGAGTTGCTCGGCCGGGATCCCTGGTTCGAGCACGGTCCTCGACGTGGGGGCTGCGGGACCGGTGTCCTGGTGGCCCGCGCGCTGCCCTGCGGCCGGCCACCGAGTCACGGCATCGACATCAGTGAGGTCCGGATCGAAGAAGCCCGGGAACCGGTGCCGCAGGCCGAGTTCATCCAGGCGGACGCCACAACCCTGGCCTTCCCGGCGCAGACGTTCACGCGGTCGTCTCGTTGTATGCACTCGGCCATATCCCGATCGAGGAACCGCGCGTGCTGCCGGACCGGATCGCCACCTGGCTACGCCGGCTACAGCCGGGTGGGTGGTTCCTGGCCGCCACTTGCCACGGGGCATGGATCGGCACGGACGAGAACTGGCTCGGGCGTGCACGCGACCCCCATGTCCGGAACACCCAGCCGGCCGCCGACGCGACGAAGTCGGCCAAGTCCTGCTCCACGCCCACCAGAAGCCGCCCGAGCTCGGAAGCGGACAACTCGATCACCGGGCTGTTGCCCCGTCCGACCCGACGGCCGGCCGGCCGGTGTCGCCGAACCGCTCGGCAGTCGGCTCGGCTGCGGATCGTGGCCGAGCCAGGGCCGATTGCTGCCGTCGACAACCTTGTCCCACGCACGCCGGCCCTCCGGCCCACAGCAACAACCGCGCGGCAACGTGACTCCCGCAGGGCCTTCCATCACCTCCGGAAGCCCGCGTCCGAAGCCGGAGAACTCGCACCCGAGTCACGCCCGGTCGACGCCAACACACAACTCCGGTAGAAACACGGCAAGTTGCGGAAGCACTGCCACGGTCTGGAGGAACGCCTTGCCCTCCATGCCACCACCATCAACAAACTCGCCCTCGAAAACCGGGCATTACAGGATCAAGCCATCGAACACCGTGCAACTGTTACGCCACTCCACCGGACGCAACGCAGCCGCGAGATGGCCGGGACTCCCGACGCTACGGCCAAGGCCAAAGTAGCGCGTTGCCGCTGGTCACGACCTTGTTGCAGGGTCCGTGAGGCGGAAAGGGGCCACTTCGGTCAGGCCCGGTCGGCCGACCGGCGACGGGATACCTTCGTGTCCGTTGCGAACGGCTTCGGGAGTCCTGGCCGACTCAGCGGGCCGTCGGAGCCGGCAGCGTGACCACCTCGCGCAGCTCGTCGGTGGCCTGGGTGATGAGTTGGGAGAGGGAGGCGTCCGGGTCGGTCAGCCAGCGGGACGTGGCGCGCCGGTGGATCGTCAGGACCACGTCGATGATGAAGCGTGCCTTGCCGGGCTCGACGCCGCGGCGCTCGAGCGCCCGCGCCAGCGCGTCGGCGATGTCGGCGAGCTTGATCAGATCGCGCTCGGCCAGTGCCGGGTTGGCGGCGATCACTCTGACGCGGCGCAGCAGGAACTCGCGCGGGCGAAAGATCTCCTCGGCGGCTTTCAGTGCGGTCAGCAGCGCCTCGAGCGGCGTGAGGCCCGGGTCGGTCGCCTCGAACTGGGCGACGAGGTGGGTTTCGAGCTCGTTGCCGGCGAAGAGGACTTCCCGCTTGTCGGGGAAGTAGCGGTAGAAGGAGCGCTCCTTCAGACCGGCGGCGCCCGCGATCTGCGCGACCGAGGTGCGCTCGAACCCCTGCGTCTCGAAGAGCTCGAGCGCCGCGCGTTCGAGCCGGCCCTGTGCGTCGGATTCCCATCTCGGCATGCCCACCAGAGTACGACAACAGAAGCTGTTATCAGCCTGCTATGGTCGATGACAACAGATGCTGTCATCACGAGGGAGATCGTCATGAAGGCTCTTCAATTCGACCGGTTCGGTTCCCCGGACGTGATCGTGCTCCGCGACGTCCCGCAGCCGGAGCCGGGACCCGGTCAGATCCGGATCGCCGTGCGGGCGTGCGGCCTGACACCGGCCGACTGGCACGTCGTCGACGGTCTCCTCGCCGACCGTCTGCCGCCGCTGCCGCGCGGGCTCGGCTTCGAGATCGCGGGCACTGTCGACGCGCTCGGCGAGGGCGTCACCGGCGTGCGGATCGGCGAGCGCGTATTCGGCCCGGCCACCTTCCACGGCCCGACGGCCGGCGCCGCCGAGTACGCGCTGATGCCGGCCTGGGCGCGCATCCCCGAAGGCGTCACCGCCGAGCAGGCCGCCGCGCTGCCGATGGCGGCCGAGACGGCGTGGCGCGCGCTCGACGACCTCGGCGTCCAGCCGGGTGAGCTGCTGCTCGTCCACGGCGCGGGTTCCACCGTGGGCGAGGCGGCGGTGCGCTTCGCGCTGCACCGGGGTATTCGGGTGATCGCCACCGCCGGGCCGACGCGGGCCGCCGCCCTGGAAGAGATCGGCGCCCGGGTGGCCGCCTACGGCGAGGGCATGGCCGAACGCGTCGGCGCCCTGGCCGGAGGCCGCGTCGACCGCGCCCTGGACACGGCGCCGACCGGGGGCCGGATCGACCGCGCCGACCAGCCCAGCCCCGCCGGCGGCTCGCTACCGACCCTGATCGAGCTGACCGGGGATCCCGACCGCGTCCTCACCGTCTCGGACTTCGCCGCCGCGGCCGAGCTGGGCGTCCGGATCACCACCGACATCCGCTACGACCGCATGGACGAGTTCGCCCGGCTCGCCGGCGAAGGCATCCTGGTCGTACCGATCGCCCGCACCTACACACTCGACCGGATCCAGGAAGCGGCCGAGCTCAGCCGGTCCCGCCGACCCGGCGGCAAGCTCATCCTCGTCCTGTGATCGCCCTGTCGGCCCGGTAAAGCGAGACCACCTCGACGAGGAGCGGGGGCCAGGCATCCCCTCCTCGTCCGGGGCGCCGACTCCCGCGTTGGCGCGGAGCGGCGAATTGCAAGAGCAACTTTCCTCACCAGCGGCCCAGGGCCTCGCAGCGGTGATCGATCACGAAGAGTGCGCCGGCGTCGGAACCGGAACTCCCCGGCAGATCCCGGACGATCACCACAACAGCCTGACCGCACGACCTTGAAGCCGGCCCTGCGCGTGTCTCACCACACCTCCGACCGACGATGGTCGCTGCTTGGCTTGGCACCTGGCCGTGGCTTCGGGAGTCCCGGGCCCGGATGCACTGTCGATGCTCTCTGCAACAACCGGACCTGCTGGTCACCGTCTGCATCCCACCGGCCGACCGACAGCCTCAAACCGGGCTGGAGAACCTTCTCGACTCCCTGTTGTCCACGAGATACGCGCGTGTCGGATATTCGCTTTCGCCGGCCGGAGCCGCCCCAACGTGGCCGGCCGGAGGACAGCCGCGAAAGCCTCGTCGGCCGCTGCGCCGCGACCGAACGCGCAGGCTGGGTGTGGCGAGGCGAGGTGGAAGGTTTTCGCGGCGTCGGCCCGGCCGGCGCCGAAGGCAAGCTCACTCGGATGTACCGATGCACGGTCGATGGCACGGTGATCACTCGCGGCGTGGCACGCACGCCCCCGGCTGAGCCCCTCCGGGGAGGAAGGAACAACTGCGCTGGGACAATCAGCGAGTGAGTACCAACGAGATCCTGTTCGACTGCCGGCAAAAGCAGCGTGGCGACGGCGGTGTGCTCGTGATCGTCCCCCACATCGACGGAGAACCACTGACCGAGCTTGTCGACAGCTTCGAGATCGACGCCGGGATGAAGCCCGCGGGCAACGCATATGGTGGTCTGATCCCGCAGTTTTACCGGTTCGGGCCGATGGAGGACCACTTCCGCGGGCAGTCCACCAACGCCATGGGGCCGGGGACGCCCCTGCTCGGATGTGAATGCGGAGACTGGGGATGTTGGCCACTCATGGCCCGCATCACCGTGACCGCCGATGTCGTGATCTGGGACTCCTTCGACCAGCCCCATCGCAAGTCCCGCGACTACACGGCGTTCGGCCCGTTCCGGTTCGAACGTCACCAATATGATGCCGCCTTGGCTGCTCTCATGTCGGCAATCAGCTCCGACACGTCGTGATTCGACCCTCTCCCACCGGCGCTGGTTCGGCGAAGCCTGCGTGGCGCCGTCCGATGCCTTGGGCCGATTCCGCCCGGCCCCACCGGACGGGTGATGGGGCGGTCGAGATCCGTGACAACCTCTTGGCCTGCGCCGCCGAGGACTGCGATGCGAGTTGCGACTTGGATCCGGCCGCGCTCAGTGGTCCGGCCCACTGCGCGTGAGCCGAGAAGGACCGCCCACCGGGCCTGATTGGTGACAGTGGCACCGGCCAGGTCCCGCTCGCCCATCGCGACGGGCACCGAGGCGGCGATGGCCGGCTGCCACGGCCGGTACCCCTCGGCGACGAAGCCGGTCGGCGAACTCGTCGAGGCAACGGCCCAAGACGTTCGCGGGCCCGCGTCCGAGCGCGGCGATCGTCGACCGCTCACCTTCGGCAGCCACATCATCGCGACCGGCACCGACTCCCCTGATCTGCGCAATCCGACGCCCTGCGGAACCGGCCGACAGCCGTCCGAGCATGAGCGTGGGCCTGGGCCTGAGCGGCCTTTCGGGGCCGGGCCGGCTGCATCCCGAGCCCGAAGCCCCCGGTCGTCGGCTCTCCAGGCGGCGCTTGACCGGCGGGGTGACCATCTCCGGGTCGTGGTGGTCGAAGAACAGCGTGGCCCCGGTGCCCAGCGCGGCGATCGCGGCCATCCGGTCGTCGGTGAGCACGATGTCGAAGACGTTGATGTTCTCGGCCATGCGGTCGGTGCGGACCGATTTGGGGATGGTGACGATGTTGCGCTGGATCAGCCGGCGCAGTACGGGGGCGAACCGGTTCACCCCCACCTGAGTGGGGTGGCTGCGTAGGTGAGAACCAAGCGCGCTTGTCGGTGGGTTCCGGCAGCGGCGGTCCGTTGATCGCGGTTCGAATATCGGTGAGGGCCGAGAGCACTCGCGTATGTCGCCGATCTCCGGCAGTACCCGGCGTTGACGGTGGGCAAGGTTCGGCTCGACGGTTGGGGCATGGCGAACTCGGGTGAGGACCGCGAGTGCGATAGGACGTGGCAGGAGGCGTTGGCGGGTGTGGCGGCCGTCGCATCGGTCCAGGGACTGGCTCAGTCCTGGAGTGTGGGCCGTGCTGCGGTTGGCGGCGGCGGAGCCGGTGCTGCGGAGGCTGTTCGTGTGGACCGGCATGAACCAGCAGGGGCGATGGCCGGCTTGCCGCCTGTTCCTGCCGGGCACGGGTGTTGGTGAGTCGGTAGGAGCCGGTGCCGGTTTCGATGATGGTGCCGTAGCAGGTGAGGCGATCGACGACGGCCGCGCAGAGGCGCGGGTCGGTGAAGGTCTTGGTCCAGCCAACCGGGGCCGGTACTTGATCCTTTGCGGAGGCCGCCGCTGCGTCCGGCCCGTATCCATCTCCGCAGTCCTCGATAGGTCGGGTGCGAGGAAGGCGTGCCTGGAGCGAACGCTGAACGCGCTGGGGCGGCCCGCCCGGGACGTCACTCCGGAGGACATCACCCGCGTCGTCGGGGACCCGGCCGTCGCAGGCCGGGCAGCATCGACTCGACGCGGAGTCGGCCCCGGCGCTTGACCGACATCGAAGCTGCGATCCCGTAGTCGGCCCGACCTCATGACAACGGCCGTGATCGTCTTGTCTCGACGAGGTGGGGCGTGGACGTCAGTCGCCGGATACGCCCCAGAAAGCGATCTCGTGCGGGATGCCGTCCCGGTAGAGCACCATGTAATGGCCGCTCCATCGGGGGGCATCATCCAGAGCGTCCAGAATCCCGAAATCCATGGCGTCGAAGTCGGCGCGGCTCGGTCGATCCGAGCCGAACCCCGCCCGGATCACGGACGCGGCCAACGGGCGCACCGTCCCGAAGTCGTGATCCTCGCCGGCGTCGATCACCCGGTTGACATCCAGCACCGAATGGGTCCCATGGGTGCCCATGAATTCCCAGTAGAGCTCGTTCTGCCACAGATCATCCGGCGAGGCAGGCGCGGGCAGGTCCCAGTCCGTGGGACTCCAGTTGTGGCCGGCCGCGAACTCCTCGGCTCGCAGAGCCTCGAGCGCGGCGCCGACGTCTTCCCGGTACGGCACGACGTAGCTCCAGCCCGATGCACCCACGTGTCGTCCCCTCCCTGCGGCACTGGTCGTCCTGCGACGTGAGGATGCCAGCGGCGCCTTCCGACACGACGATCGGCTCGTGAACCCGATGTCCTTCGGCGCTGCCTCAAACAGGTTCGCCGAACATGTGCGCTTTCTCGAACGACTTGTTGGAGGTAATGGCGACGCTGTTCTTCTCTCCCTGTTCGATCAACAGGTGGAGGGGCAACTCGGCTTTTCTGCGGCCGAGTTCCATGTAGTGAAGATCGTCGATGCAGAGCAGGTCGACGCGGCCGCGGGCGATGGTCCTGGCCGGCTGCTTCTCGTCCGCTGCCTCGACCAGCTCGTTGACGAGTTGGTGGTCGGCACGCATTCGACCCGGAAGCCGGCCATTGCGGCCTCGGCGCGCTCGTCGACGAGGCCGCCCGGCTCGGCGGACGCGGCGTCATGGTGCACGCGCACGGGGCGCGGGCGGCGGAACTCGCGGCCCGTGCGGGTGCACGCAGCGTCGAACACGGCACCTGGCTCGACGACGCGGCGGTGGGCGCGATGGCCGAGCACGGGACCTGGCCGGTGCCCACGCTGTCGAATACGCAGACCGACTCCGCAGCGGCGGCCGAGGGCGCGGCCGAGGCCCACCGGCACGCGGTCGGCCTGGCGATCGAGGCGGGTGTCCCGGTCGCGATGGGCAGCGACAACCCGGTTCGGCCGCACGGCGAAGTGCTCCGCGAGATCGAGCACCTGTCCCGGACCGGCCTCGGCCCCGCCGGCGCCTTCCGCGCCGCCACGCGCGGCGCGGCTGCTCGGCCTCGCCGACGACCGGGGCGAGATCGCCGTCGGCAAACGCGCCGACCTGGTCCTGCTCGCCGGCACCACCCTGGACCCGACCGCGCTGGACCGACGCATCCGAGGCGTCCGGCGCGACGGAGTCCGAGCCCGCTGACCCGGGATCCTCGGCGAAGAAGTCGAACCCAGGGGTGTACTCGGCCGTCGGCGGACCCGCGAACGAGCAGCAATCCGCAGGAGCCGCACCCGCATCCGCTGTGGGTTCCGCAGCCACTGTGCCCGATCGAAGCCGGCCCGCTCAGGTCGGCGCGGAGCCCGAGCCCGAGCCCGAGCCCGAGCCGGAGCCGGAGCCGGAGCCGGAGCCGGAGCCCGAGCCGGAGCCGGAGCCGGAGCCGGCGGCACCGGCGCCGGCGGTGCGCCGAGTCTCCTGGAGGTGCACCGCGATGGACCGGGCAAGGATCAACGGATCCTCGGGATCACCCGCCTGAAACGTGATGCGGCGCACCAGATCGACCCTGTCCAGGGCAACACCCTCGCGCGCCAGAACGAAGGCCAGGGCCAGGAAAGCGGAGCGAGCGTTGCCGTCCTCGAAGGGGTGGAAGAAGCACACGTCGAGACAGGCACGTGCGGCGCGTGCGGTCAAGGGAAGAACCGACGCGCGCTCCTCCGACGCAGGAGCGGACGCACCCCCCTCCAACGCAGGAGCCGACGCACTCTCGGCCAGGCAGGCATCGAGCCGCCCACGCGTGTCGGAACCGATGCCATAGCGTTCCCGACCCGCCTTGGCGAAGGCGGGCCGGGTCCGGAACGGCGGCGGCTGCGGGGCGCCCAGGACGTACTGCTGCCAACCGCGGAGCAACTCGAAGTCGAGCCAGGCGCCGCGCGCCGCGTCGGCCCGCATCGATTCCAGCGCGGCGAGCAGGCCCTCCGCACGGGCCGGGTCCACGGCGCCGTCGAAGCTGCGGATGTCCTCCACCGCCCCGTCGCGCGACGGGGTCACCGGTCCCTCCGGGCCACCATCCGGAGCCTGGTGCCAGGGCACCGTCTCGCGCAGGGCGAGCCAACGTCGGAGGTGGTCCGGCGTGGGCCCGGCGGAGCGAGTGCCGTCGCCCGGTCGCAGCGACCGGGCGAGTTGCTCGGCGATGTCGTCGACCACCACCGTGTCGGGGTCGGTCCAACTGTGGAACCGCCCGCCGACGGCCTCTTCGACCAGGTCGTGGGCGACGTCGGGGGCAACTCCCCAGCGGGCCAGGAACCAGGTGAGCACCTGATGGCAGTGCCCGTGCCAACCGCTGCCGCAGCCGGTGCGGTCGATCACCTGCAGGATCAGGTTGCGGGCGGCGCGGTCCCACAGAATGCGCTGGTCCTCGACGGTGGCCAGGTCCAGTGGGTACGCCTCGAACCACTCGGCGAGGTTCTCCAACCACCCACGCCATTCGCACAGCGCCGCGACGACCCGGGCGAGTGTTTCCTCCGGGGTGGTGATCGAGTCCCGCGGGCAGCACCAGTGTCCGATCGGCCCGCCGTCGAAGTCCCCTTCGTCGTGTGCCCAACGCCAACCCACGACCCAGCGGCCGTAGTGTCGGACGAGAGAGTGCGACATGGCGTCCGCCCAATGCCTGGCCTCTCCCCCGGCCCAGGCATTCATCGCCGGGTCGACGATGTCGACCTCGGGGCGGCGTGGTATCCGCCGAGCGGGGCCGAGCGAGTGCACCACCCGCGTCGCCGACGCCTGGTCGAAGGCATGGCGGCTGGGATCCACCTCGTCCCAACCCAGCCGGCCGGGGCTCAGTTCG
Source organism: Embleya sp. NPDC020886 (assembly GCF_044333915.1). Taxonomy (NCBI): domain Bacteria; kingdom Bacillati; phylum Actinomycetota; class Actinomycetes; order Kitasatosporales; family Streptomycetaceae; genus Embleya; species Embleya sp. NPDC020886. The sequence continues at coordinate 56,361 of NZ_JBIRRX010000009.1, forward strand.
GGAATCACCGGGTAAACCTGCCCGGTTCGTGCGAGGAGTCGCGTTCGACGCGAGTGCCGTATCGAGGTCTCGTCATGGCCGGCATGGCGGGTTCTGCCCCCGCGCCCTTCGGATCCGAAGTCCGATGCTCTGCTGCTGAGCTACACGCCGCTGTTGTTGTGCCCACAGGTTAGGGGGAGTCGAGGCCGAGGACAAACACATTATCGGGGGCCCGGCGGTATGGCCGACGTGTGGGAACGACACGACGCGAAGCCCCGACCGGGCAGCCCTCAGCCGGCCCGGTCGGGTTCGACAACGGTCGCGTGGGCCGTCTCGGTCGGCAACTGCGCCGGCTTGGGCGGGGTTTCCGTCTTGGTCGGCAACTGCGCCGGTATGGGCGGGAGTTCCGTCTCGGTCGGCAACTGCGCAGGAGTGGATGGGACTTCGGTCGCAGAGGTGGGCTGCGGCTCGGACTGCACCGCGCGTACGTCCGGCAGAAGCAGCAACCCCACGTTCGTGGCCACCACCAATACCGCGCCCACCAGCAGCGGCGTGCTCGTGCCGATCGACGCCGCGATCGGGGCGGCGATCGCCAGGCCCAGCGGGCGGGTGGCGAAGGAGATCAGCGCGTCGAAGGAGCCGACTCGGCCCAGCGCTTCCGGCGGAATGCGGTGCTGGAGCGTGGTTTCCCACAGCGGACTCAGCACGCCCAGGCCGAACATGGCCGCGAAGTACGCGGCGGCGACGATCGCCAGCGGCGCCCGCAGCGCGAGGGCGGTCAGCGGGAGACCGTACAGGGCGGCGCCGAACGACGTGGCCACCAGCGGGCGGCGGACCGGCAACCGGGACGCGCTCAAGGCCCCGAGCAGCACGCCCACCGTGCCGACCTGGGCGATGATCACCCACGAGCGGTCACCGCCGAGTCGGTCCACCGCGATGATCGGGCCGAGGGCGAGCAGGAAGCCGGCCGCCAGATGCCAGACGCCGTGCGCGGCGACATTGGCCAGGAACCAGGGATGGCGCCGGGTTTCCGTCCACCCCGCGCGCAACTCGCCCAGGAACGGACCCTGTTCCCTGGTGCGGACGACGCGTTCGGGGCGCATCCCGCCGAAGGTGGCGGCGGACGCGACGAACAGCAGGCCGGTCAGGAGCGAGGACCAACCGGGCCCGACGGCCAGCATCAGCGCGCCGGCGGCAGCGGGCGCCGCCACCTGGGCCAGGCCCTGCGCGACGCCGAGCCGGGCGTTGACCCGCAGGCGCTGCGACTCCGGCACCACCACGACCACCAGCGTGCGGATCGGCGAGATGCCGAACGCGACGGCGGCACCGGTGAGCGCGGACAGGATCGCCAGGTCGGCGATTCGCACCGGGCCCGCGAGCAGTTCGGCGCCGATCGCCAGTTGGGCGCCGGCCCGGACCAGGTCGGCCGCCAGGATGACCCGATGCGGGGGGAAGCGGTCGGCGATCACCCCCGCCACCGGGAGCAGCAGCAACATCGGCAGCAGTTCGCAGGCCAGCACCAAACCCAGCTCGGTGCCCGAGCCGGTGTGTACCAGGGCCAGGGTCAGGGTGGTGGGGATGAGGGCCGTCGCCAGGGCGGCGAAGGTACGGCCGAGCAGGAGCCGGCGCGTGGCCGGAGTCATGACGGCCGAGGCCATGGTGGCCGGCGTCACGGCGGCCGGGGGCACGGGAGCTGGGGTCATGGCACCGAATATATTTCGTCAGCGAATCATTCGTCAACGAAGTATTGCGAGTCCAGCATAATGGCCGCATGCACGGTGAGGGCCGGGAACAGATCGGGATCGAGTCGGACGGCGAGGCCGCAGCCGAGGTCCGAGCGTCGGCCGACGCGGCCGACGCGGACGGCTCCGTCGACGAGGACGACTCCGTCGACCGGCACATCGCGCGCTGGCGGCACATGGCGCCGTTCGACGAGCGCGTGGAGGGCATCGTCACCCGGATCCAGATGCTGACCAAGCACCTGGCCCAGGTCAAGGGGCGGGCCCTCGCCGAGGTCGGCCTCCAGCCCTTCGAGTTCGACACGTTGCACCGGCTGGCCTCGCGCGGCGTGCCCTACCGGGCCACGCCCTCCGAACTGGCCGCGGAGCTGATGGTGTCGCCGGCGGGAATCACCGGCCGACTGGACACCCTGGAGGAGGCCGGTTCGATCCGGCGCATCCGCGGCACCGAGGACCGTCGCCGGGTCGACGTCGAACTCACCGACTCGGGCCGTGCCCGCTGGACGGCCGCGATGAAACTGCTCGACCGAGCCGAGCGCGCGATGGTCGGACCATTGGGGGAGACGGACCAGGACGTGCTGCTCGCGCTGTTGAAGCGCATGTTGCTGCGAGTGGAGAACGGCGGCTGAGGCACGGCCGCGCCGGCGGCGCCGTGCACCGACCGGGCCGCTCCCGGACCACGCGCCGCGCCCCGGGCGCAGGGCGTGGTCCGGGAGCGGCCCGGGGACTCTGCGATGCGGTGCTCGTCCCCGGGAACTCCCGGTTCGGCCCCGTCAGTTCTTGACGGCCCGCAGGACCACGAACTTCGGGTCGCTCGCCACGATCTCGCAATTGCCGAACAACCGGCGCAGCTTCACGTGGTAGCCCAGGTGCCGATTGCCGATCACCCACAGTTCGCCGCCCGCGCGCAGCGCCGCGCGCGAACCGGCGAACATCCGCCACGAGATGGCCTCGGTGGTGGCCCGATGGGTGTGGAACGGCGGGTTGTTCAGGACCAGGTCGACGCTCTCGGGGGCCACGTCCGTCAGACCGTCGCCCACCATGAACTCGGCACCCGCGTCCGAACCCAGGTTCTCCTCGAACGTGGCCCGCGCCGACGCCACGGCCTGATGCGACTCGTCCACGAACAACACGTCCGAGCGCGGATTGGCCAGCATCACCGCCGTACCCACCACACCGTTGCCGCAGCCCAGGTCCACCACCCGGTCGCGACCGGTGCGGCGCGGGAGGTTGCGCAGCAGGAAACGGGTACCGATGTCGAGCCGGTCGGCGCAGAAGATGCCCGCGTGGTTGGTGACCACGATCCCGGATCCCGCGCCGACGTCGGCGGGCAGCGCGTAGCTGCGCGGCCACGGGCTCGCGGTCCGGGGGAGCGTGGGGTCGGGCGTGGCGAAGATCAGCCGCGCCTTCTTCACCGCGAGCGAGGTCCGGGTCGGGCCGATGAGGCGCTCGAACAGCTTGAGCGTGGAGGTGTGGATCTCGGTGGTCATCCCGGTGCCGACGACCACCGTGTCCGCGTGCACGCCCGGCGCGAGCCGGTGGAGCTGGTCCTCCAGCAGGGCCAGGTTCTTCGGGACCCGGACGATCAGCACGTCGATGCGCTCCGGCGGCGCGTCCCGGGTGGACAGCAGCTCGACCCAGTGCGGGTCCGCCTCGTTGCGCGCCAGGTTGGCGCGGGTGGCCTCCTGGCCGAGGAAGGAGTCGCTGATCTGTACCGGCCGGGACTCGGCCAGGGCGGTGACCAGCGCACCCCACCGGTCGCCCACCACCACGACGCGGCCGGACAGGTCCGTCGGCTTGTCGTCGTCGATCCCGGCGAGGTGCCGCAGCACGTACTCGTCGGCCGCGTCCCACGCGCGCAACAGGTCGCGGGGATCCTCGGGGTAACGGGTGAGCTCGAACTCGCCGGAAGGCGCAGAGAAACGGTTCATTGTCCACCCAGCCTAGCCGGGCCCGTCAGCGGCGTCGGACCGCGCCGTCGACGTCGAAGCGGCCGGCCAGCGCGGCGCCGGCTCGATCGAGCCAGTGCGCGGCCTCGGTCCGGGCCGCGGCCGCCGACCCGGCGAGGCGGGTCAGGTCGGTGGTGGCGACGACACCGGGCGGTGGCGGCACGGCGACCGAGCCGGCGACCAGGGCCACCGGGACGCCGGCCCCGTGGTGGGCGAGGTCGAGCACCGTGCCGACCACCTTTCCGTGCAGGGAGGTGGCGTCGAAGCAGCCCTCGCCGGTGATCACCAGGTCCGCGCCGGCGAGCGCGGCGGGCAGGCCGGCGAGCTCGGCCACCCGGACGGCGCCGGGGACGATCGAGGCGTTCCAGGCGGCGGCGAATCCGTACGCCGTGCCACCGGCCGCCCCGGCGCCGGGCGCGGCCGGGTCGCCGGCCAGGAGGGCGGCCAACCGCGCGAGGCCGGCGTCCAGGCCGGCGACGTCCTCGGCGGAGGCGCCCTTCTGCGGGCCGAACACGGCTGCCGCACCGGTCGGGCCCAGCAGCGGGTTGGTGACGTCGGTGAGGATCTGCACGCCGCCGGGCGGAGGGGCCGCCAGGCGGGTCGCGTCGATCGTCGCCAGGCGGGCCAAGGCCCCACCACCGTACGGGAGTTCTCGACCGTCGAGGTCGCGGAAGCGGGCGCCGAGCGCGGCCAGCGCGCCCGTGCCGCCGTCCGTCGAGGCCGAGCCGCCGACCGCGATCACCAGGGCGGAGACCCCCGCCCGCAGCGCCGCGCCGACGACCACGCCGAGGCCGGCGGTGTGCGCTCCCAGCGGGTCGGGCGCGGCCATCAGCGGCAACCCCGACACGGCGGCCAACTCGACCACGCCCACCCCGTCCGGCAGGCGCAACCACGCGGAGTCGACGGGCCGCCCGTCCGGACCGGGCGCGCCCGGCACCGGCATCCGCACGGCTGCGGGAACGGCCCGCGCCACGGCGTCGAGCGTGCCCTCGCCGCCGTCGGCCAGCGGCAGCCGTACGACGTCGTCGTCGGGCCGCACCCGCAGCCACCCCTCGGCCAGGGCGGCCGAGGCGACATCAGCCGCGACGGTGCCCTTGAACGCATCCGGGGCGATCACGATACGCATGACGTGTTCCACTTTCCTGGTCGGCGATTTCGGGGATGGCACCAACGACGGGCCGGCCGCCTCGACCGCCGCCGCCCACGCTCGTGGGCGGCGGCGGTCGCCGTTCTTCTTCGGAGCGCCCGACGTCAGCCGAGCACTTCCGTCACATAGCGGCGCTTCATGGTGTCCACCACCGCGTCGCCGTCCGCGGCCCAGACGTCCGCGTTGAAGATCTCCACCTCGACGTCGCCGGTGTAGCCGGCCGCGTCGACCGCCGCCGCCATGGTCCGGAAGTCGATCACGCCGTCGCCCATCATGCCCCGGGCGAGCAGATTGTCGGCCGGCAGCGGCAACACCCAGTCGCACACCTGGAACGAGGCGATCCGCTCGCCCGCCCGCGCGATCGCCGTGAACAGGTTCGGGTCCCACCACACATGGAACGCGTCCACCACGACGCCCACTTGCTCGACCGGATGCGGTTCGGCCAGGTCGATCGCCTGATCCAGGGTGGACAACACCGCCCGGTCGGCGCAGTACATCGGGTGCAGCGGCTCCAACGCGAGCCGGACGCCGTGTGCACCGGCGTAGGGCGCGAGTTCGGCCAGCGCCTCGGCCACCCGCTCCCGGGCGCCCGGCAGATCGCGGTCCCCGGCGGGCAACCCGCCCACGACCAGCACCAGGCAGGCCGCCTGCAACGCCGCGGCCTCCTCGATCGCCCGGCGGTTGTCCTCGATCGCCTCGGCCCACGCGCCGGGCTCACGCGCCGTCAGGAAGCCACCGCGACACAGCGACGACACCCGCAACCCGGCGTCGTGTACCAGCTTCGCCGACTCGGCCGCACCCGCCTCGGCCACCTTGTCCCGCCACAACCCGATGGCCGGCAACCCGGCCCGTACACAACCCTGCACCGCCTCGCGCAACGACCATGAGCGCGTCGTCCACTGGTTCAGCGAGAGCCGCGCCAATCGCGGGTCGCCGGCCTCGGGCGTGGGCGTGCCGGCGGGCTTGCCACCGGGGATGTCCACCGTGCTCATGTCGACGCTCCCGTCCTGGTACCGAAGCCCGTCCCCGCCCGGCTCCCACCGTCTGTCGGCCTCACCCGCGCACCCCCGCCACCGCGAGCAGCGCCCGCATGCGGTCGGCCGCCAGGTCGGCGTCCGGGAACAGCCCGGCCGCGTCCGCGAGGCGATACGCCTGCGCCAGGTGTGGCAGCGAACGGGCCGACTGGGCACCGGCGATCATGCCGAAGGCCGGCTGGTGACCGGTCAGCCAGGCCAGGAAGACGATGCCCGTCTTGTAGTGATAGGTGGGGGCGGCGAACAGATGCCGCGACAGCGCGACCGTCGGCGTGAACAACGCGTCGTATCCGGCCGTGTCGCCCGCGTCCAGAGCCCGCAGCGCGCCCGCCGCGACCGGGGCGATCGCGTCGAAGATGCCCAGCAACGCGTGGCTGAAGTGCCGGTCGTCGCCTCGGATCAGCTCCGGGTAGTGGAAGTCGTCCCCGGTGTAGAGCCGTACACCCGCCGGAAGTTCGGCGCGCAACCGGATCTCGTGGTCACGGTCGAGCAGTGAGACCTTGACCCCGTCGACGCGGTCCGCGTGCTCGCGCACCACGGCCAGGAAGACCTCGGTCGCGGTGTCCACGTCGGCCGATCCCCAGTAGCCGGCCAGCGCCGGGTCGAACACCTCGCCCAGCCAGTGCAGTACGACCGGACGTCGCACCTGGCGCAGCAGCGCCCCGTAGACGCGGCGGTAGTCCTCGGCGCCGCGCGCGACCGCGGCGAGTTGGCGGCTCGCCATCAGCACCACCTTGGCGCCCGACTCCTCGACCACCGCGACCTGTTCCGTGTACGCCTCGATCACCTGATCGATCGTCAGGTCCGGGTCGGCGTGGTCGGTGCCCGCGCCGCACGCGATCAGCGCGTACGGATCGCCGACCGTGGCGGCCTCGGCGGCGCTGCGCCGGATCAGCTCGGCGGTGGCCGACCAGTCCAGGCCCATGTTCCGCTGCGCGGTGTCCATCGCGTCCGCGACCGCGAACCCGTGCGACCACAGGTGGTGTCGGAAGGCGAGGGTGGCGTCCCAGTCCGGTACGGCCGGGCGCCCCGGGGTGTTGTCCGCGAGCGGGTCGGCCACCACGTGTGCGGCGGCGTACGCGGTGCGGGTTCGAAAGGCCGGGCCGCCGGGGGCCGCGCCGAGGTATACCCCGGTGGGCTCGTACGGTTCCAGCGCTCCGGCCGCGGTGGGCAACAACAGGCGGGCGGTCACGCGGACTTCCCGTCCAGGACCGGCAGCTCCACCCGACGGCCCTCGGCCGACGAGCGCAGCCCGCACTCGGCCAACTGCACGCCGCGTGCCCCGGCGAGGAAGTCGAAGGCGAACGGCTCGTCGGCCACCACGTGCCGGACGAAGTCCTCCCACTGCACCTTGAATCCGTTGTCGAAACCGGCGTCGCCCGCGTTGTCCGGCACCTCCTGCCACTGGTCCCGGAAGGGCTCGGTGACCGGAAGGTCGGGGTTCCACACCGGAGTCGGCGTCGCCGAGCGGTGCTGGACGCGGCAGCGGCGCAATCCCGCGACCGCGCTGCCCTCGGTGCCGTCCACCTGGAATTCCACCAGTTCGTCCCGGTTGACCCGGACCGTCCACGAGGAGTTGATCTGCGCGACGATTCCGCCCTCGAGTTCGAAGATGCCGTACGCGGCGTCGTCGGCGGTCGCCGGGTACTCGCGCCCGCGCTCGTCCCATCGGGTGGGTATGTGGGTGACCGCCTTCGCCGTCACCGCCTCGACCCGGCCGAACAGGTTCTCCAGCACGTAGGACCAGTGGCAGAACATGTCCACGACGATGCCGCCGCCGTCCTGGGCACGGTAGTTCCAGCTCGGACGCTGGGCGGGCTGCCAGTCGCCCTCGAACACCCAGTAGCCGAACTCGCCGCGCACCGAGAGGATTCGGCCGAAGAAGCCGCCCTCGATCAGCCGTCGCAGCTTGAGCAGGCCGGGCAGGAACAGCTTGTCCTGCACCACACCGTGCTTGACCCCGGCGGCGTCGGCGGCCCGGGCCAGGTCGAGTGCGCCGCTGAGCGTCTCGGCGGTGGGCTTCTCGGTGTACACGTGCTTGCCCGCCGCGATCGCCGCGTGGATCGCCTGCTCGCGCGCCGTGGTCACCTGTGCGTCGAAGTAGATCGAGTTGGCCGGGTCGGCCAGCGCGCCGTCCAGGTCCGTCGTCCACGCGGTGATCCCGTGCCGGTCGGCGATCGCGCGCAACTTCTCCGCGTCCCGACCGACCAGGACCGGTTCCAGCCGGACCCGGGACCCGTCGGCGAGTGCGACGCCGCCCTGATCACGAATGGCCAGGATCGAGCGGACCAGATGCTGGCGGTAGCCCATCCGGCCGGTGACGCCGTTCATCACGACGCCGAGGGTGTGGGTGGTCATGGGTGGGGCCTCTCAGAAACGCGAACGGGACGGAAGCGGGTCGGCCTTCCCGATGGGAAAGCGCTTTCCCGTAAGCTAGGCCGCCACGACGATCAGGTCAAGGGAATGGAGAGCACGCCGGGCTGTAGACAACCCGCAGAGGCCGGGCTCACCCCGGCCAGTCGGGTATCCGCTTTCCAATCGCTACCATGTGCGTATGTCCGCGCCCACGCCGATCCCGACCCCCGACGCGCCCCTGCCACGTCCGACGGGCCCGGTCACCCTTCAGCAGGTCGCCGAGCGTGCCGGCGTGTCCTCGGCCACCGCCTCCCGTGCCCTGCACGGCAGCAGCGGCACCCGAATCGTGGGGGAGGAACTGCGCCGCCGCGTCCTGGACGCCGCCCGCGAGCTGCGCTACGTCTCCAACGCGCCCGCCCAGGCGCTGGCCCGGTCGACGACCAGCGTGGTCGGCGTCGTGGTGCACGACGTGGCCGACCCGTACTTCGCCGCCATCGCCGCCGGCGCGATGGGCGTGGCCCGCGAACACGGCCTGCTCGTCATGCTCGCCGCGACCTTCCGCGACCCGGAACTCGAACTGGACTACCTGGCCCGCCTCCGCGCCCAACGCGCCCGTGCGGTGGTCCTGGCCGGCAGTGGTTTCGCCGATCGCGAATTCACCCGGCGGCTGGCCGCCGAGGTGGACGCCTACCGCGCCGACGGTGGCCACGTGGTCGCCGTCGGTGAGCACGGCATCGCCTCGGACACGGTCCGCCCCGCCAACCGGTCCGGCGCCGCGTTGGCCGTGCGGCACCTGCACGACCTCGGCCATCGCGACTTCGGCATCGTCTCCGGACCACGCGCGCTGACCACCGTGCGCGATCGCCTCGACGGCGCCCGCCGACAACTCCGCTCCCTGGGCGTGCCGTTGCCGCCGGCACAGGTGATCGACGGCGGCTTCACGCGGGAGCAGGCCCGCGTCGCCGCCCGCACCCTGCTGACCCGCGCCCCCGACCTGACCGCGATCGTCGTCCTCAACGACGTGATGGCCGCCGGCGTCCTGGCGGCCCTTCGCGACGACCTGGGCCTGCGCGTACCCGACCAGGTCTCGGTCGTCGGCTTCGACGACTTGCCCTTCGCCGCCGACCTCAACCCCCCACTGACCACGGTCCGCCTACCCCTGGCCGACATCGGCGCCCGAGCGATGGACATGATCCTCACGGGGCCCACCATCGAACCCCGCACCCTCGACCTGGACACGGAACTCATCCTCCGCAACAGCACGATGCCGCCGCGGTAGGTCGGCGAACCGGCTCGCCGCCGACCCCGCTCACTGCCGGCCTTCGGGGCGGCATTCGTATCCGAGCCCGCCTGGTGCCCGTATCGGTATCAGCGTTCGCCTCCGTCGCACGCCCGCACTCGCCTCTGCGTCGACCCGAACCGGCACTCGGGCCCGCGCACTCGTATGTAGGCCGAGGCTGCGAGACATTCGAACAGGGTTGCGGCGTACAGCGGCAGCGGGTGTTGGGCCGGGGCCAAGAGGGCGGTCAGGGTTGCGCCGAGGGCGAAGGTGGTGATCTTCAGGCTTGCGCCGGTGGTGAAGATGCGGCTGCGGAGGGGGACCGGGGCTTCGCGGTGGCGGATTGCGAAGAGGGCCGTGAGTTGTGGGCCTTCGCCGACGCCGACGAGCACCATCGCGGCGATCGTTGGGATCGGGCGGCCGGTCGCGGCGAGCAGGAAGGCGCCGGCCAGGAGCAGAGGGCTGCACCACATGACGGTGTCCGGGCGGACCGCGTGCGGGCGGCGGGCGAGGAGGGCGTTGGTGGTCAGGGCCGAGGCGGCGACGACCGAGAGCAGGATCGTGCCGTGGGCGGCGGAACCGAAGGTGCGTTCACCCGCCACCGGGCTGTACGCGACCAGGATGCCTTGGCCCACGCAGGACGACATCGACGCGGCCGTGGCCCGGGCCAGCGGCGGGGTGCGAAAGACCGCACGGAATCCGGCGGCCAGGTCGGTGCCGATCGACGTGGTCGGCGTCGCTCGCCGAGCGTGGTCTCGGGGCGGGGGCAACGCCCGGGCCGAAGGCAGCGCGAGGCAGATCAGCGCCGCCGAGGTGAGCACCGCGACGTCGGCGCCGGCCAGGCCGGCCACGATGCCGGCCAGGGCCGGGCCGGTCAGGCCGGCCAGGTTGAAGGTCATCGCGTCGAACGCGGTGGCGCGGGGCAGGCTTGCGGCCGGTACGACGCGGGGCAGTTGCGAGGTCCAGCCACCGGCCAGGGCCGGAGCCGCCAGGCCCGCCGCCGCCGCGATCACCAGGACGACCGGGAGCGGAACCGGCCCCAGAGACCACACGATCACCCCGAGCGCCGCCGCATAACCGGCCAACGCGCCGGCAAGCAACAGGCCGGGTCGCGCGGAGCGATCCAACAGCACGCCGAAGACCGGGCCGCCGAGGGGCGCGGTCGCGGTGACGCACGCGAGCAGCGCCGATCCCACGGCCGCCGACCCGGTGAGCGCGTACCCGGCCAGGAGCAGCGCCGGCCCCGACATCTCGTCGCCGGTGCGTGCGGCCGCCGCCCCCACCGTGTATGACCACATCCCGTAACGCTTTGTCATCTTGTGCACGTTACGCAGGTAACTCAATCCTCCACCAGATGCGTTACATTCTCCCCGTGCCCTCGTCCCCTCCGAACCCGAACCCGAACCGAAATCCGAACCCCGACCGATCCACCCGCCACTCGATCGAAGCCGTGGCCCGCCGAACCGTGGCCCTGGTCAACGCCCTCACCGGAGACGATCCGGCGACGGACCAGGCCCCGACGACGCCGTCGCCGGAGTCCCTCGCGGCGCTCCTGCGCGCCCACGGCGAACCCGATCCCGTCGAGCTGACCCCGACCGACGTCACCGATCTGCACGCCGCCGCGGTTCTGCTGCGCACGGTCTTCGTCGCCCAGGACGTCGACGCCGCCGCGTCCGCGCTCAACCGGCTGTTGCGCCGTGGTCGAGGGACTCTGCGGCTCACCTCGCACGACGGGCGCGGCCCCTGGCATCCGCACCTGGACGGGGACGACGATGCACCGTGGGGCGAGTGGTTCCTCGCCTCGTCGTGCCTGGCCCTGACCATCCTGGTGTGGGATCGACAACGGCCGCCCGGCGGCGTCTGTGCGTCCGGTACCTGCCGGCGCGTGTTCACCAACGAGGGCAGTGGCCGGCCCCGCCGCTACTGCTCTCGTCGCTGTGCCACCCGCGAGCGGGTGGCCGCACATCGGCGGGCCCACGCGTAGACGTACCGGCCGCAGCCACACCGCGACCGCAGCAGCAACACCGGCACCGGCAGTGGCGCCAACGCCGGCGCCAGTACCGGCAACCCTTCGACCCGACACGCACCCCTCCGTTTTTGTGACAATCGGGGAGTGACGTCACCACATCCGCTCGGAGAGTTCCTGCAAGCCCGCCGTGCCCGCCTCCAGCCCGGCGACGTCGGGCTGCCGGCGGCCATCGGCCTGCGTCGGACCCAGGGGCTGCGCCGGGAGGAGCTGGCGGCGCTCGCGGGATTGAGCATCCAGTACTACACGCGCCTGGAGCAGGGTCGGGAGAACAATCCCGGCGGTGCAGTCCTGGACGGTCTCGCGGCGGCGCTGCGGTTGACCGAGGAGGAGCACGCGCACCTGTACATGCTGGCCAACCACGAGGACGAGCGGGTGTCGGCCGAGGGTGCGCCGGCGGATCGGGAGACGCGGCCGGGAATCCTCGCCCTGCTGGAGCGGGTTCGACCCTGGCCCGCGTGTCTGCTCACCCGGACCGGCGACGTCCTGGCCGCCAACCCCGAGGCGTTCGTGCTGTTCCCGGGGTTGGCCCAGTGGTCGCCCGACCGGTGGAACATGATGCGGTATCTGTTTCTGCACCCGGCCGCGCGGGACCTGTTCGTCGACTGGGAGGGTGTCGTGTCGGGCGCCACCACCCAGTTGCGCACGCTCGTGGCGGCCGATCCCCGGGATCGCGCACTCACCGCCTTGGTCGAGGAACTCACGGCGCAGAGCCCGGAGTTCGCGACCCACTGGCAACGTTACGAGGTCCGGCGCGGGGACCTCGACCGGGCGACCTACCACCATCCGCAACTCGGCGAGTTCACCCTCGCGTTCGAGGTGTTGCGGATGGAGGGCGGCCGACGCCTCCTCATCCACCAGCCGGTGGAACAGAACGAGGCGGGCCGTCGGCTCCTGCGCGAACTGTCTCGCCTCGCCGCGACGAACGACCCACCCAAAATGCCCTAGCCACACCCGAGGTCCGCTTCGATGCCCTCGCGGGGGGCAGCCGACGGAAGCCCTCGTACAGTCCTGTCGCCCAAGCCGAAGCCCTCGCCCAGCCGCGCACCACCGACACCGAAGCTCCCCCACGTTCGAAGCCCTCGTACCCCCGAAGCCCCCGTACAGCCGCACCGCCCAAACAGCCGTACCGCCCAAGCCGCCGCACCGCCGTATTAGCGTAGGCCCATGACCAAGTCGCTCCCCACCACAGCAGCGCGCGGTCGGTGGTGGTCGGGCGCCGGGGTCCTCTCCCGTACGGGGCGGCAGACCCTCATCCGGTCGTTCTACCTGCTCACCGCGCCGGTGACCGCCGCGGCCGGCCTCCTGGCCGTCCTCGGCGGGGCGGTCGTCGCGACGCTCGGTCTGCTGCTGCCCGGTGGTTCGCCGGTCGTGGCCCGCGCGATGGCCCCGGCGCGCAGGTGCGCCGACCTGGAACGGTGGCGCATCGCCAAGGTGCGGCCCCCGACGCCGGAGCGCGAACACCTGGACCCGCCGCCGAAGCCGCAGGCCCGCGGCGCCGCCGGGTCCGGTGCCGGGGCGTGGCTCGATGCGGCGCACGCGGTGGTGGCGTTCCCGGTCGCCCTGGTCACCGCGACGGTGACCGCGCTGTGGTGGTTCGTCGCTTTCGCCTGCGCCACCTGTGCGCTGCGCTACGAGTACGCGCCGCCCGGGTCGCTGCAACCGTTGTCCCTGACCGCGGGCGGCACCGAGTCGCACGTCTCGGTGAGCCTGGGTCTGTTGTCGCCCACCGATCGGGTCGCCTTCGGGACCACGGTCGGCCTGCTCCTGCTGTGTGCGCTGCCGTCGGCGATCCGGGCGTGCACCACCATCCAGGCCGGCCTGGGGCAGGCGCTGCTCTTCGACGTGTCCGCGTTGCATCGCCGGATCAGCGGGTTGGAGCAGGAGCGCGACACCGCCCGCGCGCAGACCGTCGCCGCGGTGACGGCCGAGACGACCGCACTGCGCCGGCTGGAGCGCGACATCCACGACGGTCCCCAGCAACGACTGGTCCGCCTGGCGATGGAACTGGGGCGGGCCGAGCACTACCTCGACAGCCGGCCGGAGACCGTTCGGGCGGCCCTCGCCGACGCGATCGTGCAAACCCGCGAGGCGCTGGACGAGTTGCGGGCGTTGTCGCGCGGCATCGCCCCGCCGATCCTGGTCGACCGCGGCCTGAACGAGGCGCTCGCCGCCCTGGCCGCGCGCTCCACCGTCCCCGCCGAACTCGATACGGTTCCGCTGGAGCGTCGGCCCGCCGCCGGCGTCGAGACGGCCGCGTACTTCGTGGTCGCGGAGAGCCTGACCAACGTGGCCAAGCACAGCCACGCGCACCGGTGCACGATCGAACTACGCCACAGTGGGGGAAGCTTGCGGGTTCGGGTGACGGACGACGGGGTGGGCGGCGCGGCGTCGGCCAAGGGACACGGACTGCGCGGTCTGGACGAGCGGCTGCACGCGGTCGGCGGTCGGCTGGAGATCGACAGCCCCGCCGGCGGCCCCACGACGATCATCGCGGAGCTGCCGTGTTGCTGACCCCGGGCGACGCGGCGTCCGAATCCGCACCGGATGCCATGGTCCGCCGTTCGTTGCGGATCGTCGTGGCCGACGACTCGGTACTGCTGCGCGAGGGCCTGATCCGCCTGCTCGTCGAGGAGGGTCATCGGGTGTCGGCCGCCGTCGGCGACGGCCCCGCCCTGGTCGAGGCGGTCCTCGAACACCGTCCGGACGTGTCGATCGTGGACGTACGGATGCCGCCGACCCACTCGGACGAGGGCCTGCGCGCGGCGATCGCCGCCCGCTCGCAGCTCCCCGGAACCCCGATGCTGATGCTCAGCCAGTATGTGGAGGCGTCCTACGCCGGCGAGCTGCTCGCGGACGGCTCCGGTGCGATCGGGTACCTGCTCAAGGACCGGGTCGCCAGGATCGCCGAGTTCCTGGACGCGCTGGACCGGGTCGCGCAGGGCGCGACCGTACTCGACCCCCAGGTCGTCGCCCGGTTGCTCACGGAGCAGCGTCGGGACAGCCCGGTGAGGGCCCTGACCCCTCGCGAACGGCAGATCCTGGCGCTGATGGCCGAGGGCTGCTCCAATACCGCGATCGCTCGGCAACTGGTCGTCTCGGCCAGCGCGGTGGAGAAGCACATCGGCAACATCTTCGCCAAACTCGGCCTGCCGCCCGACGACACCCGACACCGCCGGGTCCTCGCCGTTCTCACCTACCTGAGCGGCTGACGGCGGTCCACGCGCCGCGCGTTCGATCCCCGGGGCGTGCGCTTCCCCCGCCTCGGGGGTGTGGCCTGCCATACCCCCGAGTGTCCGGCCTGCTCCGGTGACCCGGCGGCGCGGGTGCGAAACCGTGGTCGGCATGACAGCGACACCACCCGACGCGGACCCGCCACGACCTCCGGCAGCCCTCGCACGAATCGCAGGCGGCCCCGATCGCACACGCGCCGCACCCGCCACGCCAACCGCACCCGCCATGCGCACCTCACGCGCCACATTCGCCACGCTCGTCGCCCTCGCCGCGGCCCTGCTCGTCGCCCTGTTCCTCGTCCCGGGCCTGGTGGCGGCGAGCGGGTCGGGCGGCGACTCGCTCGACGAGGGCAACCTCGCCGCATCCTTCCGCGCGGAGTTCGTCCGGTACTGGAATGCCGGCAACCGGGACTTCACCCCCGGCATGGAGCGGGTGGTCGACTACTGGTTCCGCTATCACGCGGCCAAGGCCGTGGTCGCCGCGCTGCTGCTGATCGTGCTCGGTGTGCTCGGCGTGCTCCTCTGGCGGGCATTCCTGCGGGCCGACGGCCTCGGGGCGGGCGGGAGGGCGGCCCTCGGGTCGGCCGGCGTCCTCGTCGGGATGCTCACCTTGTTCGCGGCGGTGGTGCTGGTGGCCAACATCCAGGGCGCGGTGGCGCCTTTCGCCTCGCTGTTGGCGATGTTGCCGGCCGGCAAGCCGAAGGGGGAACTCGCCGTGACCCTCACCCGGATCAGGGAGCAACTGGCCGCGCCTTCGGGCACGGCGGGTACGGGGACGGGTACCGGTGCGCAAACCCCGCCGCCCCTCGACCTGATGATCGACGACTTCGCCCGATACCACGCCGCGATGGCCGTGCTCGGTGCGATCGTGGTGATCGCCCTCATCGGCCTGAGCGTGCTGTCGTACCGGCGGTTCGCGCGAACCAAACCGTCCGCCCGAACCAAGCCGTCCGCCGGAACCGACCCCGCCGCCCGAACCGACCCGTCCGCGCGGCGAACAAGGCGGCTGCTGGGCTCGTTCGGCGTCCTCGCGATGCTCGCGGCGCTCGTCGTGGTCGTCGTCGTGGTGGCGAACATCGGCAATGCCACCGACCCGAAGCCGGGGCTCGCGGCTCTGTTCGACGGCGGCTGGTGATCGACCTCCCGTCGTGCGGGTGAATACGGCTACCCGATCGCCGAGCCGAAGCGGTTCACCCACTCCGCCGCTCCGGGCAACACCTCGTCCAGCGGGGCCACCTCCGGATACCAGGCCCGCTCCCACTCCAGTGACACCCAGCCCTGCCACCGGTGTTCGCGCAGGGTGGTGCCGATGGTGGTGAGCGGTACTGACCCGGTGCCCAGCGGGACCGGCGTGGTGTCGGTGGCGGACGCGGCGTCCTTGATCTGGACGTAGCGCAGCAGCCCGGCCAGGGCCTCGGCCGTGTCGCCGGGCTGCTCGCCGTGCCGCCACGGGTGCAACGCGTCCCAGATCACCCCGACCGCGCCCGCGAACGGTCGGACCAGGGACGCGACCGCCGCGCCGGTCGGGTGCGAGTCGTGGGTCTCCACCAGCATGGTGACCCCGCGCGCGGTCGCCTCCGGCAGCAGCAGCGCGAGCCGGTGCCCGGCGCGTTCGGCGTCCCCGTCGCCGGTGCCGCCGGGGAAGATCCGCACGGCGGGCGCGTTCAGGTCGTGGGCCAGGTCGAGGAGTCGGCTGATCGAGGACACCACGATCGGGTCGGGCGTGGGCGCGCAGATGCCGGCGTAGCCCGCCAGGCACGGTACCGCGAGGTCGGCGTCGGCGATGCGGGCGCGGATCGCCCGGCGTTCGTCGACCGGCAGGTCCAGGTGTACGAACTCGTCCTGGTGTACCCGCAGTTCCAGTCCGGTACAGCCGTGCCGTCGGGCCCGGGCGAGGTGTTCGTGCAGGGGGCGGCCGGGTGCGCCGAGCGTGCTGAACGCCCACTGTTTGGCCTGCTCGGGTGTGCTCACGCGTCCTCGACTCCCTCGCCCGGCGCCACGCCACCGATCGGCCCGGCGGACCCGCCGCCCGGTAAGCGCTTTCCGTACGGAGGTTAGATCGCCGTCGGATTGCCGGTCAAGCACACCCCGCCCGACACACCGCTCGGAACCGCGCCCGTATCCGTACGCTCGTGTTCCGTCCGTCGCCGACTCCGGTGCCGGGCCCGGAGGTCGTCTCGACAGGGTCGCCAGGGTCGTCCGGCCCCGCATGCGACGACCACACACGACCGCCACACACAAAAAAGGGCGAAGGAACACGTGTCCCCCGCCGTTAACAACTTATAACGCACCGGGGGCCTTGCGGCAAGGCCCCCGTCGTACCGCAGAATCATCGACCTGAGCCCGAACATGGGCCGGAATCTGCGGATATAGGAGAGTCACTACGTGCGTGGGCATGCCGTGAACACCCCGACCACCACCATCGCCGGCAGCGCGTTCGACCTCCCCGACCGTCTCTCCGCCAAGGCCGACCCGGCGCTGATCGCCGACGACGAGTTGCACTTCGCGGCCATCGCGGAGTGCCTGGAAGAGTCCGTCGCCGAACTGTCCGCCCGCCTCGACGCCGAGCGCAAGTCCCCCGGCGGCAAGGGCCGGCAGGCGATGGACCGGGACATCGAGATCCACCGGCTGACCACCCGCCTGCGGGCCCTGCGCCGCTTCGGCCTGGACCTGTGCCTCGGACGCATGGTCGGCACGGACGACGCCGAGCCGGTCTACGTCGGCCGCCTCGGCCTCACCGACAGCGCCGGCCGCCGACTGCTGATCGACTGGCGCACACCGGCCGCCGAGCCGTTCTTCGGCGCCACCCACGGCAACCCGATGGGCCTGGCCGGCCGGCGCCGCTATCGCTGGACCCGCGGCCGGATCGGCGACTACTGGGACGAGGTGTTCGGCGCGGACGCCTTCGACGGGCACGCCGCGCTGGACGACCAGTCCGCCTTCATCGCCAGTCTGGGCGGCAACCGCTCGCCCCGGATGCGCGACGTGCTCGGCACCATCCAGGCCGACCAGGACGCGATCATCCGCGCCGGATCGCGCGGCGCTCTCGTGGTCGACGGCGGGCCGGGCACCGGCAAGACCGTCGTCGCCCTGCACCGCTCCGCCTACCTCCTCTACGCCTACCCTCGCCTGGGTCACCGGCGGGGCGGCGTACTGTTCGTCGGCCCGCATCAGCCCTACCTGAACTACGTCGCCGACGTGCTCCCCAGCCTGGGTGAGGAGGGCGTGCAGACCTGCACCCTGCGGGACCTCGTCGTCGAGGGCGCCGAGGCCGGGGTGGAGGCCGACCCGGAGGTGGCCCGGCTGAAGTCGTCCGCGGACCTGGTGCGGGCGATCGAGAAGGCCGTCGCGTTCTACGAGGAACCGCCCACCAAGGGGATGACGGTCACCACCCACTGGTCCGACATCCGGCTGACCGCCGGCGATTGGGCCGAGGCGTTCGACGCGGCGGAACCCGCCGCCGCGCACAACGAGGCGCGCGAGCAGATCTGGGAGGAACTGCTCACCATCCTGGTGGACAAGCACGACGACGACGAGGTCTCGGACGACCTGCTCCGCAGGTCCCTGTCGCGGAACCGGGAACTGTTGGCCGCCTTCAACGCCGCCTGGCCGCTGCTGGAGGCGACCGACGTGGTCGGCGACCTGTGGTCGGTGCCCGCGTACCTGCGGATGTGTGCTCCCTGGCTCGGCGCGGACGAGGTTCGTCGGTTGCAGCGCGGGGACGTCCGGGCCTGGACGGTGTCCGACCTGCCGTTCCTGGACGCGGCCCGGCTGCGGCTCGGCGATCCGGAGGCGGCGCGCCGCAAGCGCCGACACAAGGCCGCCGTCGCCGCCGAACGCGAGCACATGTCGCACGTGGTCGACGCGCTGCTGGAGGCCGACGACGACGGCGAGGGCGCGGTGACGATGCTGCGCGGCGAGGACTTCCGGGCGTCCCTGGTCGACGAGTCCGCCCAGCCCGGCGTCGAACCGGACCTGCTCGCCGGTCCGTTCGCGCACGTCGTCGTGGACGAGGCCCAGGAACTCACCGACGCGGAGTGGCAGATGTTGCTGCTGCGCTGCCCGTCCCGAAGCTTCACCATCGTCGGGGACCGTGCCCAGGCCCGGCACGGCTTCACCGAGTCGTGGCAGGAACGCCTCGAACGCGTCGGGCTCGACCGGATCAACCTGGCCTCCCTGGGCGTCAACTACCGGACGCCGGAGGAGATCATGACCGAGGCCGAGCCGGTCATCCGGGCCGTAATCCCGGACGCCAACGTGCCGACCTCGATCCGCAGCAGCGGTGTTCCCGTCGCGTACGGCTCCGCCGCGGAGCTGACCTCGATCCTGGACACCTGGCTCGCCGGCCATGCCGAGGGAATCGCCTGCGTCATCGGCGACCCCACCTTCCGGTCGACGCCCCGCGTCCGGTCGCTGACCCCGGAGCTGTCCAAGGGGCTCGAATTCGACCTGGTCGTCCTGATCGACCCAAAGGCGTTCGGCGGCGGAATCGAAGGGGCGGTCGACCGCTATGTCGCGATGACCCGGGCGACCCGACAACTCGTCATCCTCACGAGCGCCTGAGCCGGCCCGGAGGAACGCCCGCCCCGGCCGCGTCGAACGGCGGGGCGGGCCCGGGATTCGAGGGCAGGGGCAGGAACCGGGTCAGCGCCGCCGACCCACCGCGAGCGTCATGGCCCCACACAGTACGCCCGGCAACAGCAGCGCCCAGGCCAGGTCGTGCGGGTCGGCCGCGCCGTCGACGCTGACGAAGGCGCCCATCGCGGCGACGCCGACCGTCGCGCCGATCTGGCGGACCGCGTTGAGGAGGCCGCCGGCGGCGCCCGCCGTGCCCTCGGGGGCCGTGGTGATCACCGTGGTGACCAGCGCGGGGAGCGCGAAGGAGACGCCGAAGCCGGTGCACAGCAGGCCGATGGCCAGGACCGGGTAGGCCGACCCGGTCAGTACCGCCGCGGTGAACACGACGCTGCCCGCGGTCAGCAGGCCCAACCCGGCCAACATCGGCCCACGCGCTCCCGAGGCGGCCACGATCCGGCCGGTGAGCAGCGGGTTGACCGCGAACGGCAGGGTCATCGGCAAGAACGCGACGCCGGTCTCCAGCGGCGACATGTGCAGGTTCTGCCGAAACAGCAGCGGCAGGACGAACAGCAGCCCGGTCATGGTGAAGTTGACCGCCGCCCCCGCGAGCAACGCGGACACCGTGTTCCGCGAGCGCAGGATCGCCCGGGCCGGCACCGGGTCGGGGCTGCGCCGCTCGGACCCGGCGAACAACAGTCCCGCCGCCACCGCGCCCGCGCCCGAGGCGATCGCGTGGGTCGTGGCGCCGGAGCCCGCCGCGATCAGTGCGTCGGTGGCCAGTCCGAGGGCCACGCACGCGACGAGTTGGGAGGTCCAGTCGATCGGCCGGACACCCTTCGGGCAGCGCGCCGTTCGCCCGGCGGTCAGCGCGAAGGTAAGCGCGGCGAGCGGTACGTTGATCAGGAAGATGGCCCGCCAGCCGAAGGCGTCGACCAACACGCCGCCGGCGATCGGTCCCACCGCGAGCGCGGCGCCGCTGAGTGCGGCCCACACCGCGACCGCCCTGGCGCGCTCGGCCGGCACCGGATACAGCGTGGTGACCATCGCCATCGACGCGGGTACGCACGCGGCGGCGGCCACACCGAGCAATCCGCGCAGGGCGACCAGGGTCCACAGGTCCGGCGCCCACGCGCTGAGCAGCGAGCCGAGGCCGAACACGATGATGCCCACCCGGAAAGCCCGATGCGCACCGAACCGGTCGGCCACCGCGCCCGCCGTCAACAGCAGCGCGCCGAACACGACGGTGTACCCGGACACCACCCATTGCAGACCGGCCACCGAACTGCCCAGCGACCGGGCCAGATCCGGCTCGGCGACCGACAACACGGTCAGGTCGAGCAACACCATGAAATAGCCGAGCGCGATGCCGAGGAGGGCGACCGTACGCGAACGCGCCGTCGGCGTGGGCCGGGTGGACAGGGGTGAATCGACGACGGACATCGAGGTTCTCCAGGAATGGAAGGGGTGACCACGACCGAGAACACGCCCGAGGTGTCGGCGATCGGAATGGGGTCGAGGGCAACCACTGTGTGGGCGCGCCCGATTCGACTCGACCGGCTGGGCCGCATGCCCCGTTCGGAATATCCGAACGCCCGCCCGGGGTTGCCGGACCATGGAATTTCGGCAACTCCGCACGTTCGAGACGGTCACCCGCACCGGGACCGTCACCGCCGCCGCCAACGTGCTCGGCATCGCGCCCTCGTCGGTGTCGGAACAGATCCGGGTGCTGGAGAAGTCGGTCGGCGTCGCGTTGTTCGACCGAGGCCCCCGGGGCATGACGCTGACGCCGGCCGGGGAGCGCATGCGCGACTGGGCCCATCGTCTGCTCGACCAGGCCGAACAGGCGCGCCGCGAGGTCGCGGACGCCGCGCCGCTGTTGCGGCTGGGCGCGTTGGAGAGCATCGCCGCGACGCACGTGCCGCCGGTGCTGGCCCGGCTCGCCGCGCGTCGGCCCGACCTGCGGGTCCGGGTGGCTTCGGACCGAACGCGCGACGAGCTGCTGGGCGAGGTGGCCGCCGGCCGCCTGGATGCGGCGCTGGTCCTGGACACCGGCACCTGGCTCGGCGAGCTGGGCTTCGAACCGCCGCCGGCCGCCCTGGCGTTCGTCGACCTGGAGCCGGTCCCACTGGCCCTGGTCGCGGCGCCGGGCCACCCGCTCGGGGGCCGGGCCCGGATCGCCGGCGAGGATCTGCGCGGGCACCGGCTGCTGGTCAACGCGGCGGCCTGCTCGTTCCGCCTGGCCGGTGATCGACTCCTGGGCGCGGAGGTGGAACAGGTCCGGGTCGGCGGTGTGGCGGTCATCCGGGCCTGGACCGAACAGGGCCTGGGAGTGGCCCTGTTGCCGATCTTCGCGGTCGCCGACCAGCTTGCCGCCGGGAGCTTGATCCGGCTCGCCCTGGACGCCCCCGATCTGACCCTGCGTCTGGTCTGGCGCCCGGACCGGGAATCCCTCCCCGGCCTCCGCGAAGTCCTCTACGCGGCAGCGGCTCCCACTTCGAGTCCCGGCCCCGGCTCGGTTGCCGACCCGGCTCCCCACCCGGCTGCCGCCCCCGGCCCGGCCTCCGCGCCGACGCCCGCCCGCGCCGTCGCGACCACCACCACGGCGCTCCCGGCGCGCTGACCCGACCCGCACCGCCGTCCGGCCCGGCCCCCGTCCGGTGCGGCGACCGAGCCGGCGGCGTTTACGTTCCGGGGTTGGCGGTCACTGTCCGTTGCGGAGCCGGTGGGCGGTGGATGGGAGTGCGATGGTGCAGCGACGACGGGAAGTCCCTCGGCGCCGGGGTGGGGCGGCGTCATGGACCCGGTGACCGCCTCCCTGGTCGAGATCCACGACCGGCTCGGCGCCGTCACCGACGGCGAAGTCGCGGACTACATCCCGCAGTTGGCCTCGGCCGACCCGCGCACCTTCGGGTTGGCGCTGGTCAGCATGTCCGGCCACTGCTACCGCGCCGGTGATACCGACGACCCGTTCAGCATCCAGTCCGTGTCGAAGCCGTTCGTGTACGCGCTCGCGCTGTCCGAGCTGGGCCCGGCCGAGGTGAGCCGCCGGGTCGGCGCGGAGCCCAGCGGCGAGGCGTTCAACGCGATCAGCCTCGAACCGGGCACCGGCCGCCCGGCGAACCCGATGGTCAACGCCGGTGCCATCGTGACCACCTCACTGGTCCCGGCCGCGGACGCCCGGGATCGTTTCGAGCGCATCCGCGCGTGCCTGTCCGCGTTCGCGGGCCGCTCCCTGGACGTCGACGAGGAGGTGTACCGCTCCGAGGCCGACACCGGCGACCGCAACCGAGCCCTGGCCTACCTGATGCGCGGCGCGGGGTCGTTGTCCGGCGACGTGGACGAGACCGTACGCACCTATTTCCGCCAGTGCTCGATCCGGGTGCACGTCGCCGACCTGGCGGTGATGGCGGCGACACTGGCCAACGGCGGCGTCAATCCGGTCACCGGCGACCGGGTGGTCGCCGAACCGGTGGCGGTGCGGGCACTCGCGGTGATGGCCACGTGCGGCATGTACGACACCGCCGGCGAATGGTTGCTGCGGGTGGGCCTGCCCGCCAAGAGCGGGGTGTCCGGCGGCCTGATCGCGTGCAGCCCGGCGCGCTTCGGCATCGCCGTGCACAGCCCGCCACTGGACCGCGCGGGCAACCCGGTACGCGGCGTGATCGCACTCACCGAACTCTCCGAACGCTTCGCCCTGCACCTGATGCACCAACCGGGCCGGCACATCGCGACCGTCACCGATGTCACCACCTCGCTCGACCACCCCTCCTACCGGGCTCGCACCCCGGCCCAGCGGGCCGTCCTGGACCGCGAGGGGCACCGCATCGTGGTCATCCGCGCCCAGGGCATGTTGGAATTCACCGAGACGGAACACCTGCTGCACGCGCTGCGCGAGTCGGTGCCGCCGGCACCGGGTTGGATCGTGTTGGACGTGGACCGGGTCACCGGGATCGCGGTCGGTCCCGCCGCGATGCTCGGCGCCGCCCTGGCCGATCTGGTCACCGCCGGTCACGAGCTCGCCATCGCGGCCCGGGAACCGCTGCTCGACCCGATCGCCGAGCCGGCACCGTGGGCCGCGTTCCGCAGCCGCGAGGAGGCCGTGGCCTGGTGCGAGGACCGACTCCTGGCGACGGCGGCGGCACCACCGGCGGGGTGAGCGCGGTGGCCTTCGTCCCGGGAAACGCGGGCTATTGGAACTCGGGCCGCTCGTACGACCCGTACGTGGGCGCCCCGACCCGTTCGTAGGAGTCGATGACCACGCCGGTCCCGGTGGTGCGCGACTCGGTGAGGGTGAACGCGGTCGGCTGTAGATCGGGGGTGAACAGGCGCTTGCCCGTGCCCACGACGACCGGGAAGGTCAGCAGGTGCATCGTGTCGATCAGCCCGAGCCGGAGCAGCGCGCCGGCCAGGGCTCCGCTGCCGTGGATCTGCAGTTCACCGCCGTCGCGCTGCTTGAGCGCGGCGACCTCGCGGCCGAGATCGCCGCCGAGCAGCGTGGTGTTCGCCCAGTCGGCCGACGTCAGGGTGGCGGTGGGAACGTACTTGGGCAGTCTGTTCAGCCGGTCGGCGATCAGGTCGTCGGGGGCGGTCATCTTCGGCCAGTACGACGCGAAGATCTCGTAGGTGCGGCGTCCGAGCAGGAAGGCTTCCGCCCGGCCGATGACGTCGGTCATGAACCGCCCGAAGTCGTCGTCGCCGTAGGGCACCGACCAACCGCCGTGCTCGAACGCGCCGCTGGGGTCCTCCTCCGGCCCACCCGGCGCCTGGTAGATACCGTCGATGGTGAGGAAGGTGGTGAGGACGAGCTTCATGGCAGTGCCCTTCGTGGTTTCCGAGCCGTCACATGCTTCGACCGCCGGTCGGCCGGAAACTCATCGGTGCGGGAGGGATCCCTGCGAAGTTCCCACCACCCACGGCGGCAAACCACCTCGCGCGGCACCCACTCCGCGCGACCATCGGCGCACGAGGAGCCACCACATGTCGTATCCGATCTATCCCGAGGCCCGCTACCGGGGCGAGGGCGGCGAGGTCAGCGCCCGCTTCCGCCCCGCCGAGCATCCGCCCGAGCTGACCACGGCCGGGGCGACCTACCACTACCTGGCCACGACCGATTCCACCGACGGCGAGTACGGGCTGTACCGGGTGGACATGCACGCGGTACCCAGCGGCCCGAGCACGCACTTCCACCGGACCATCTCCGAGTCGTTCTTCGTGCTGTCCGGCACGATCCGGCTGTTCGACGGCGACGCGTGGCGCGACGCCAAGGCCGGTGACTTCCTGTACGTGCCGGTCGGCGGCCTGCACGCGTTCCGCAACGAATCCGGCGAGCCGGCCTCGATGTTGCTCCAGTTCGCGCCCGGGGCGCCACGCGAGACCTACTTCGAGGGCATTCCCGAGTTGGAACACCTCACCGACAAGGAACGCGCGCAGTTCTTCCTGCGCCACGACAACCACTGGGTGGACCTGGGCGGGTAGCGCGACGGCCACCGCATTCGCCGTCCCTACCACCGGGGCATCGCCGACCGTCGCCGGATCCGCGAGCCCGGCGCGGTGGCGATCAGGCTGCCGGCATGCCCGGTCAACGCCCGACACGTGCCCGGTTCCGCCGGCTCCCCGGCCAACGGGGCGAACTCCGCCGCCTCCGTCACCGGGAGCCGGGTGGACAACCGGCCGGCCCGATCCGCCGCGTACAACCTGCCGTTCATCGCGGTGAGCACGATCGCACCACCGGCGGGGCCCAGTTCGCGCCACGGCGGTGTCGCGTCCGGGTCGGCGGGCAACTCGGCCGCGTACACGTGCCGCAGCCGGTCGTCGGCGCACACCGCGAACAGGCCGCCGTCGCACAGCGCGAGCGCGATCGTGCCGGTCGGCAGCCGGGACACCCAGGTCCACGGCGCCGGTCCGGTCAGCGGCGGCCGCCGCAACAGGCGGCCGTCCGCCGTGGCCGCGTACAACACCAGCGGCAACGGGCCGAACGCCTCGCGCGCCGCTGCCAGTGCCACCACCGGTCGGGCCGTGTCGATCGTGCGCCACGGCAGGTTCTGCCCGCTCACCTCGCGGCACACCAGCGCACCCTCGGTGTCCACCGCGAACAGCACGTCCTCGCAGGCCGCCAGCGCCCGGATGTCGCCGGAGGGCCCGATCTCCTCCCACTGCGGCTGCCGGTCCGCGTCGAGCCGATCGAGCACGTTGCGGGTGACCCGGTCCACCACCGGATCGGCCAGCGCACTGCCCCAGTTGATCGTGCCCGCGTTGAACACCGTGCCCGCACCCAGCCGGAAGGTGCCCATCACCGCGTCCCCGCCCTGACCGTAGCGGGCCCAGTGCCGCAGGTCGGCGGTGGCCAGCACGACGAAGGACGGCGGCGTGCCGTCCCGGCCCGTGGCGCGAGGCACGCCGCCGCGCCACTCCAACTCGGTCGCGTCCGTCTCGTAGCCCAACGCGCCCTGGGCGAACTTGTCGCCGTCCGCGAGCCCGGTGCCCGCGAAGACCCAGTGGTCGGTGAAGCGGGCGATGTACGCCTCCTCCCGGATCACCTTCATGCCCTCGCCCCACGCGCCCGCGCCGCGGCGGAAACTCAGTCCGGTCATGCTGTTCTCCGGGCGGTACACCGGTGCGCTGGACCACTCCACGGTGACCCGCCCGGGATCGATCGCCGCCATCGGGTCGCTCACCGCGTCCCGATGGCACACCATGGTGCGCCCGTCGTCCTCCAGCCGCATCTGCCACCACGCGGTGTTGGCCGCGAAGATCGCCAGATTGCCACCGCGCCGGACGAAGCCCTCGACCGTGTCGCGTTGTTCCCCGGACCAGTACTCGTCGTGCCCGTTGATCACCAACAGCCGGTAATGCCGTAGCAGTTCGTCGCCGCCGTGCAGATCCAGACCGGAACAGAACTCGACCGGCCGACCGGTGGCCCGGAACCAGCGCAGCAGTCCCTCCTCCCAGCGCTCCGGCGGTGGGCCGCCGCCGGGTCGGTCGAAGGAGACCCGGGCGGCGCGGTCCGGCTGTTCGGCGTAGTACAGCCCCTGGCCCGGCACACCGGAGCGGTTGTACGCCTGCCACGTGGCGAACGGCACCGAGACCAGGATGCCCGCCGTGCCGCCCGGATCCGCCGCCCGCACCACGAACCAGACCTCGTGGTCCAGCGGTTCGACCCCGGCGAGCGGGGTGCCGTCGTCGAACACGGCCCGGTAGAGCGAGCTGGGCCAGTGCTCGGGGACGACCAACTCCCAGATCCCACCGTCGATCCGCCCGCGCGTGAGCACCCGGTCCGTGATCGCGTCCAGGACCGTGACCTCGCCGTGCACCGGGCCGCCGTCGGTATGGGCGAGGTGGAAGCGCAGCCGACCGCCCGCGACCACCGAGGTCGCGCCGGCATACGCCAGAATGCTCATGCGACCGGCTCCGCCACCCGCTCCGCGAAGCCGGTCAACGCGCCGATCGGCACTTCCCGGCCGCCCGCCGCGCGCACCAACAGGTCCTCCAACGCCACCAGATGCGCCTCCAACGCGTGTACCGGCAGATACGCGGTGTCACCGGTGACGCTGACCACCAGCGCGTCGCCCTCGGAGACCACGTGCATGCAGTACCGGCAGGCGATGAACTCGTGCCCGCCCGCCGGTTCGACCCGACTGTGGGTGCGCGCCGCGTCCAGTTCGGCGGTGGTCGGTGCCGGGCCGGTCGTGGCCGGCCGGTCCACCAGGCGCATGTCGTTGAAACAACAGAACGGCCGGATCGGCGTGCCGCGTTCGGCCGCGATCCGCTGCATCAACGCGTTCCACCGATCCGGGTCGTAGCCCGCGCTGCGATAGGCGCGCAGCGACGCCTGCCACGCGGCGGGCAGCAGGTCGGTGAAATGCGCGGCCGGGTCCAGGTCCAGGACGAACAGGCCCTCCTGGGACAGCGTGGTCACCAGATCGCGGCTCTCCGCCCGGAATCTATTGGCCACGATCGGCAACATCACCGCAGTGTCGCGACCACCGGCCCGCGCGGCCAACACGGCCGCGCCGGCCAGCAGTACGGCGGACGGGCTGATCCGGTGCCGCAGCGCCACCGCGTCGGTGGCCCGGGCCAGCGCCGCGGACACCAGCCGCACGGTGCGAAACCGCGGCGCGGCGGGCTCGGCGACCACGTCGGCGAACACCGTCGGCGCGATCCGCCGGTAGTGCGTCTCCCAATGCGCCAGCGCCGATTCGCCCCGGCGCAGTCCGGTCGCCGAGGACTGCTCGTGGGCCAGATCCAGCGGCCCGGCCGAGGTCGGCCCACCCGCCGAACCGCGCCGGATCAACAATCGCAGGTCGCGCACCAGCACCTCGACGCCGTGCCCGTCGGTGGCCACGTGGCACAGCGCGAGCGCCACATAGCGCACCCGGCCGCCGTGCACGATCAGCCCGGCCCGGATCGGCCACGCGCCGAAGTAGTCGAAGCGGGTCGCGCCGAGCCGCTCCGCCACCGCCGCGGCGACCGTGTCCGCGTCCTCGATCAGGGCCGCCTCGAACACCTGCACCGGCAGACTGCCCGCCGGGTGGCGCACCTGCCGGGGCTCGCCGTCGGCACTCACCAGCCGGGTGCGCAACGCGTCGTGCCGCTCCATCAGCCGGCCGAGCGCGGCACCGGCCTGCGCCACGTCCACCGGCCCGCCGCGATCGGCGATCGGCAACACCCGGGTCATGTTGAAGTAGTGGTCGCTGGGCGCGGTGCGTCGAATGGCCTGCCAGATCGCCCGCTGCCCCCAGGTCAGCGGCGCCTCCACCGGGCCGTCGACGGCCACCGCGAACGGCGCTCGGACCTCGTGCGGGACCTCGGTCGGAGCATCGGCCGCGACCGGGGTTCTCGCCGCGCCGCGCTCAGCCATCGCCCACCGCCACGCCCTGCCGGGTCAGCCGCTCGACCAGCGTGTCCAGGTCCTCGACGAAGTCGAGATCCGCGTCCAGGTCGAAGAACACGTCGAACTCGCCCTCCAGCGCGTCGATCAGCCGCAGAAACGTCAACGAGCTGACCCCGGCGGCCGTCAACGAGCCCTCGTTCGCCAGCACTTCACGAGCGCTGACCTCGCCGTCACTGACCTCGGCGATCAGCGTGGCCACCCGCTCGCGCAGTTGCTCGGCGCTCATGCCGCGTCCCCGGCCAGGCGCCGACGCAGGCTCAGCGGACGGATGTCCGGCCAGACACGGTCGATGTGCGCCGAGCACTCCTCGCGGGTGCCGACGAAGCCGGTGGGTACCCACCCGGCGGGCGGATCGGTGCGCAGCGGCCACAACGAGTGTTGTTCCTCGTCGTTGACGACCACGCGGTACTGCTCCACGGTGCTGTCCGTCTCGGTGCTCATCGTTGCTGCTCCTGGAGTTCGCGGATGGCGTCCGTGACGCCGGTGACGGTCGGGCTGTCGAAGAAGACGTCGAGCGGGACCTCGACGCCGAGCCGCTTGCGGATGCGCGCGGCGATCTGCGTGATGGTCAGGGAATGGCCGCCCAGGTCGAACAGGTCCTCGTCCGGACCGACGTCGTCCAGCCGCAACACCTCGGCCCAGATCGCCCGGACGGTCTCGGTGACCTCGTCGGCGGGCGCGCCCGGGGCCCCGGTGGGGTCGGTGGGGTCGATCGGTTCGGGGCGGGCCGGGGCCGGTTCGGGCAATCGGGCGCGGTCCAGCTTGCCGTTCGGGGTGAGCGGGAACGCGTCCAGGACGAGGAAGGTGTGCGGCACCATCGCGGCCGGCAGCGTATGGGCGAGATACGCCCGCAACCGGTCCGGTGCCACCGGGGGTTGCCCGGGTTCGGGGACCAGATAGCCGACCAGGCGGGCGTGTTCGGTGTCCCGGTCCAGCAGCCGGACCGCAGCCTGGGCGATGCCCGGGTGCGCGCCGAGCAGGCTCTCGATCTCGCCCGGTTCGATGCGGTGGCCGCGCAACTTGACCTGGGCGTCGGTCCGGCCGACGTAGTCCAGGCCGCCGCCGGGCGCGTGCCGGACCAGGTCGCCGGTGCGGTAGAGCCGGGCGCCGGGCGGCCCGAAGGGGTCGGCCACGAACCGCTCGGCGGTCAGCCCCGGGCGGCCCGGATAGCCGTGCGCCACGCCGTCGCCGCCCAGGAACAACTCGCCCGGCAGGCCCTCGGGCACCGGGTGCAGCCGGCCGTCGAGCACGTACGCGCGGGTGTTGGCCAGCGGCCGACCGATCCCGGGCGGCGCGTCGCCGCGTACCTCGGCGTAGGTGGACCACACCGTGGTCTCGGTGGGGCCGTACACGTTGACCAACCGGCCGACCGCGCGCCGCAGTTCGTCGGCCAGTGCACCGGGCAGCGCCTCGCCGCCGGTGATCGCGGTCAGTCCGGGGCGGTGCAGCCCGGCCGCGAGCAGCACCCGCCAGCCGCTGGGCGTGGCCTGCACGTGCGAGATCGCATGGCGCTCCAGGATGGCCAGTTGGGCGGGGCCGTCCCGGTGCCGGTCGTCGGGCACCAGCACCACCCGCGCGCCGGTGACCAGCGGCAGCAGCAGTTCGACGGTGGAGATGTCGAAGGACAGCGAGGTCAGGCCGAGCCAGCGGTCGCCCGCGGTGGCGCCGAGCCGATCGCGCATGCTCGCCAGCAGGTTGGCCAGGGCGTGGTGCGGGATCTCGACGCCCTTGGGCCGGCCGGTGGAGCCGGAGGTGTAGATGACGTAGGCGGGGTCCCCCGGTTCGGGCCGGGCCGGGGGTTCCACCGGGGCGGGTTCGGGCCCGAACAGGTCGGGACCGTACAGGTCGGGCCCGGTCAGCACCAGGACCTCGGCGGCGGTGTCGGCGGGGCGTTCGCCGCGCTCGGTGACCAGCGCCGCGATCCGGGCGTCCGCGCGGATGAAGGCGAGCCGCTCGGCCGGATAGCCCGGGTCCAACGGCAGGTAGGCGGCGCCGGCCGCGAGCACGCCGAGCACGGCGGCCACCTGTTCGCCGGTGCGGCCCAGTTCGATCCCGACCAGGTCGCCGGCGCCGATCCCGGCCGCGCCGAGCCGGCGGGCGAACACGTAGGCCGCGGAGGCCACCTGGCGGTAGGTCAGGAACCGGCCGGCGCACACCACGGCGACCGTGTCGGGGGCGGCACAGGCGCGCGTGGCGAACAGGTCGACCACGGTGTCCCGGGCCGGGTAGGGCGTGTCGGTGGCGTTGTCCGCGTGCAGCACCCGGACCAGTTCGGCCTCGGGCAGCAGCGGCAGATCGCCGATGGGCAGCTCCGGGTCGGCCAGGGCGGTGGTCAGCAGCGTGGCGAAGTGGCCCGGGATGCGCGCGGCGACGCCGGGGGCGAAGGCGCCGGTGGGCACGAGCAGCGCGCCGTCGATCCGGTCCCGGCCCTCGACCAGTTGCAGATGCGCGGTGTTGCGGGCGGTCGGCGGCAGCACGATCCACTCGACCCGCACCTCGACGCCGGGGAACACCGGTTCGATCGCGCGGGTGCGCCGCCGGTAGCTCACGGTCAGGTCGGTCAGCGCGGTCCTGGGACCGAGGCCGCGCACGGTGTGGCTGTAGGGCACGTCACGGAACGCGTAGACGGCCCGCAGTTCGGCGCGCAGTTCGCGGGCGAACGCGCCGAACTCCTGTTCCGCGCGCGGCCTGGAGGACACCGGCAACTCGTTGACGAACAGGCCCACGTGGCGGATGTCGGCCGGGGTGCGGGTGGACAACTCCAGGGCGGTGCGTACCCGGGCGTTGCCGTACCGGAACAGCAACGCGTGCCAGCCCGCGAGCAGCAGTTCGAAGTGGGTCACGCCCAGGCGCAGCGCCGCCTCGTCGAGCGCGGCCACCGTCTCGGGCCCCAGGGTGAACGGGATCGCGTTCCCCGGCGCCGGTTCGCTGCCGGCCCGGGTGCCCGGCGACAGGCCGGGCAACACAGCCCGGCCCGGTTCCTCGCGGTGCCTGGCCCACACGCTGGTGGCGTCCACCGGCGGCGGCCCGGACGTGGTCCCGGCCGCGTGGATCGCCTCCGCCGCCCAACGCGCCTCCGGGGCCGCACCGGTGGCGTTCGTGCCGTCCCGGGCCGCCCGATAGCCCCGGGCCAGGCCGGCCACCACGATCTCCTTGGACGTGCCGTCGAAGACCAGGTGATGGGCCGTCACCAACAGGGTGTGTCGGTCCGGCCCCAGGGTGAACAGCGTGAAGCGCGCGAGCGGCCCGACGGACAGGTCGAACGGGCGGGCGAGTTCGGCCCGTATCCGGGCGTCGATGTCGGCGGGGTCGGCGGCGGTCCGCCGCATCGGCGCGGACCCGACCGGCACCAGGGCGGGCACGCCGTCGGCCTCGCCGACCGCCGTCGCGAGCACCGGATGGCGCGCGACGGTGCTCGCACACGCCGCCGCCAGTGCGGCCACGTCCAGCGGGCCGTCGAAGCGCAGCAGCACCGAGAGGTGGTAGGCGGACTCGGCGGGCAGCGTGCGCTCGGTCACCCAGACGCCCAACTGGGCTGCGGACAACGGCGCGACGGGCGATTCGGCGGCGACCGGCCCGGTGTACCGGCCGCCCTCGCCCTCGGTCGTCGGGGGGATCTGATCGTTGGTGACAGTCATGGTCGGACCTCGTCGTCCAGGAGCCGGCGCAGCTCACGCTTGAGGATCTTGCCGCCCTCGTTGCGCGGCAGGGATTCCCGGAACAACACGTGCCCGGGCAGTTCGTGTGCGGCGAGACGCTCCATCAGGAACACCCGCAGCTCGGTCGCGGTGAGATTGCCAGTCGGTACCACCGCCGCGGCGACGGTCATCCCGAGCACGGGATGCGGCACCCCGAAGGCGGCCGCGTCGACGACCGCCGGGTGTTCGTGCAGGGCGTTCTCGACCTGGAGCGTGGAGACCTTGTACGCACCGGACTTGATCACGTCCCGCTCCCGGTCGACCAGGTACAGGAAGCCGTCCGCGTCCAGCCGACCCAGGTCGCCCATCCGCACCCAACGCCCGGAGAACACCGCGGTATCGGGTTCCTCGCCGTAGTAGGACCTGGGCATGGTCGGCGAGCGCAGCCACACCTCGCCGGTCTCGCCGACCGGCAACACCCGGCCCGCGTCGTCGGTCACCCGCAGGTCGCGCAGCGACGCCGGCCGCCCGGGGGAGTCGGGGTGTTCGGGGTCGAACAGCATCGTGGTCTGTGCGGGTGCGGCCTCGGTGGAGGTGTAGTAGTTGACGATCTGGGCCTGCGGGAACAGTCGGGACAGGCCCAGCGCGACGCTCTGCGGCAGGGCGGCGGCGGTGGAGCCGAGCAGCCGCACCCCGGAGAGGTCGCAGCGCCGCACCTGTTCCGTGCCGAGCAGTTCGATCGCCATCGCCGGGACCACGAACACGCTGCCCACCGCGTGCCGTTCGATCAGTCGAGCGAAGTGGCCGGGGGTGAAGCGCGGGGCGGCGATCGCGGTCGCCTTGGCGTCCAGCGCGTTGATCAGCATGGTCTGCCCGGCGTTGGTGCCGACCGGGAAGGCGTGCAGGAAGTGCGCCGAGTGCCCCAGCGGGCGCCGGCGCGCGTCCAACGTGCAGCCGTGCGCGAGGTTGGCGTGGGTGGCGGCCACGCCCTTGGGGGTGCCGGTGGTGCCGGAGGTGTACAGGATCTGGGCGAGGTCGCCCGCCGCGGGCGGCGGGAGTTCGCTGCCGGGGTAGGTCTCGATGTCCTCCACCGGCGCGGCCCAGGCGCCGGTGCCGGCGTCCGGCGGGGTCAGCTCGGCGCGATGCAGGACGGCCGCGGCGCCGCTGTGCCCGAGCAGCCGGCGCACCTCGGCGGGCGCGAGCCGATCCGACATCGGCACCGCGACCGCGCCGGCCCGGTGCACGCCCAGGTAGGCGGTCGCGTAGTCGATCCAGTCG
This sequence comes from Embleya sp. NPDC020886, assembly GCF_044333915.1. Classification (NCBI taxonomy): domain Bacteria; kingdom Bacillati; phylum Actinomycetota; class Actinomycetes; order Kitasatosporales; family Streptomycetaceae; genus Embleya; species Embleya sp. NPDC020886. Next base: position 89,486 of record NZ_JBIRRX010000009.1, read on the forward strand.
CCGTTGCCGTACAGCAGCGCGACCCGGTCGCCGGCGCCGACGCCGCGCGTGCTCAACCCGGCGGCGACCGCGTCGGCGCGTTCGTGCCACGAGCCGAAGGTCAACTTCTCCCGGCCGCTGAGGATCGCCGGCCGCTCCGGCTCCAGTTCGGCGCGGTGCGCGAGCAGCGCGGACAGGCTCTCCGGCCCTCGGCGGCCGGCCGAGACCGGGCGGGGGCGGGCCGAGGGGCGGGTGCCGGTGCTCATCTCGACACCTCCGCGAGGGCCGGCTCGACCCGGTCGGCCCGGGCCCGGAGCCGGCGTTCGCGCTCCTGGATGCCGACCTCGTCGTCGGGCGGTGCGTCCGGCACGTCCCGGTCGAAGCGGGCCAGTACCGGAAGCCGCAGGCCGATCAGCACGAGTACCACCATCGCGGTGCCGAACACCAGGTACAACAAACCGATTCCGCGACCTTCGCCGTGTCCGATCACGGTGCCCACGGTGCCCGCGAGCGGTCCGTCGTCGGCCATCAACGGCTCGAACAACCGTGCACCCAACGGCGCGATGATGCCGTGTCCGATCGGCAGCGTGGACCACGCGACCAGCGTGTTCAGCGCGAACACCCGGCCGTGGAAACGTTGTGGCACCTTGACCTGGACGATGGTCGTGTAGACGCCGTTGACCAGGGACAACGCGCAGGACATCCCGAAGGCGCCGATGCCCACCACCCACAGGCTCGCATGCAGCCCGGTGAACGCGGACGCGCCGGCCAGGCCGGCCGCCAACCACAACATGCCCCGCAGCCGTTGCCGACGCGGGCCGCCCCAGAAGCCCATCGCGATGCCGCCGATGATCACCCCGGCGCCGGCCGCCATCGAGACCCGGGCGGCGCCGCCCAGTGAGTCGAAGGACAACACCAGCGGCGTGGTCAGCAGGAACAGCGGTGACAGGAACAGGTTCAACACCGCGAACCACAACAACATCGCCCGAAAGCCCCGGTGTCGCCAGGAGTAGGTGAAACCGTGCTTGATCTCCGAGGTCAACGATTCGCGCCTGCGCCAGGGCAGCGTGCGCGGGAACCGCACACACGCGATGATGGTGATCGCGATCGCGTAGCTGACCACGTCCAGGATCAGGATGCCGCGCAGCCCGATTCCGGCCATCAGTCCCACCGCGATCAGGGGAACCACGAACTGGGCCACCCCGCCCGCCATTTGCACGATGCCGTTGGCGTGGCCGAGGTATTGCTTGGGCACCAGTTGCGGTACCGCCGAGGCGTAGGCCAGGCGTTGGAAGGTGAGCGCCATCGACAACGAGCCGAGCAACACGTAGATGTGCCACGGGTGCAGGTTGCCGGAGGCCAGCAGCAACAACAACACCCCCTGGGTGCCGCCGGCGGCGATGTCGCCGGCCAGCATCACCTTGCGCCGATCCATCCGATCCACGATGGCGCCGGCCAGCGGGCCGATCAGGATGCCGGGAAGCATCCCGATCACCGCGTACAGGGCGAACCGGCCCATCGAGCCGGTCTCCAGGTAGATCCAGATCGGCAGGGCGAACTCGGTCAGCGCCGAGCCGGTGATCGACACGAGCTGGCTGAACGCGACCAGCAGGAACCGGCCCATGCCGGGCTGTGGTTCGCGGGTGTCGGTGCGCTCGGGCGGGCCCGGATCCGGCGGTGGCCCGGCGGCTCCGTGGAACCACCACGGGCCGTCCGCCTCGCGGGTGGGCAGGGCGTCGGTGTCCTGGGCGACCAGCGCGGGGTGTACCCGGGTGATCACCTCCGCCAGGTCGTCGGCGCGGTGTTTGAGGAAGAAGTGGCCGGCCTCGTCGAGCATCACCAGGCCGACCCGGTCGGCGATGGTGCGCCACTCCCGAAAGCGCTCCTGGTAGAAGTCGGCGGCCGGGTCACGGTCGCCCATCACCGACACGATCGGCGCGCGCAACCTGGGCCGTCGGTCGGACAGCGCCTCGGTGAAGTACTCTTCGGCGGCGACCGAGTCGCGGCGCATGTTCCCGATGATGAACTTCATCTGCTCGCCGTCCAGGTCCGCCATGTCGGCGCCCATCGAGGTCAGCCAGTTCGCGTAGACCCGGTCGCCGAGCAGCGGTTCGAGCGCGGCGATCCGGCTCAGCGTGCCGAGCACTCGGTTCTTCGGACGGGCGAAGGGGAACTGGGCGCCGATGTAGACGGCGGCCAACTCGCGGCCGGCTTGCTCCAGTTGCCGGGCCACCGCGACGATCAGCGCGCTGCCGACCCCGCAGTGCCCGTACAGCGCGATCGGCCCCTGGACCCGCTCCTGGATCTCGGCCACGATCCGCCGGGCGAGTTCGTCGAAGGGCAGCCGCTCCTGGGTGACGCCCACGTCGTGGCCGGGGATCGCCACCGACCACAGGTCGTGGGTGTCCGGCAGCGCGTCGGCGAGCGGCTGATAGACCACCGCACTGCCGCCCCCGTAGGGCACGCAGACCAGCGACAACGTGCGCCGCGCCGCCGGGACCGGCCCGGCGAGGCGGTACAGCAGCCGGGCCGGGCCGCGTTCGGCCTCGGACAGGCCGGCCAGCGCGGCGATCTCGCGGATCGTCTTGTGCGTGAACACGTCCATCACGCTGACCGCCTGCCCGCCGATCTCCGGGAGCTGCCGGCGGGCGCGGGCGACCACCTGGGTGGCGAGCAGCGAATGGCCGCCCAGGTCGAAGAAGTCGTCGTCGACGCCGACCTCGGGCAATCCGAGCACGTCGCACCAGATGCGGGCGAACAGCAGCTCGGCGGGGGTCGTCGGCGGCGCGTCGGCGGCGCCCTTGGAGCGGCGCGCGGCGGGCGCGGGCAGCGCCTTGCGGTCCAGTTTGCCGTTGGGGGTCAACGGCAGCGCGGGCAGCGCGACGAACGCGGCGGGCACCATGTAGTCGGGCAGCGTGCGCTTGAGCGCGGCCCGCACGTCGTCCGCGTCGAACGCGTCGGCCCCGTCGGCCCCGTCGGCCCCGAGCCTCGCCGGATCCTCGACCGGGACCACGTACGCGGTGATGCGCTTGTCCCCGGGGGTGTCCTCGCGCACCACGACCGCGGCTTCCTCGATCTCGTCGCGCCCCCGCAATACGGCCTCGATCTCGCCGAGTTCGATCCGCAAGCCGCGCAGCTTGACCTGTCCGTCGAGCCGGCCGAGGAAGGCGAGCGTGCCGTCCGGGCGCCACCGGGCCAGGTCGCCGGTGCGATAGAGCCGGGCGCCGGGCGGGCCGAACGGGTCCGGTACGAACCGCTCGCCGGTCAGCCCGGGGCGGCGGTGATAGCCCAGGGCGACCTGGACACCGCCCAGGTACAACTCGCCGGGCGTGCCCAGTGGCGCGGGCCGCATGGCGTCGTCGAGCACGTACACCCGGGTGTTGTGGATCGGTGCGCCGATCGGCACCGCCGCGAGCGGGCCCGCGCACTCCCACGCGGTGACGTCCACGGCCGCCTCGGTGGGCCCGTACAGGTTCGCCAGCGCGCAGTGCGGCAGCCGCTCGCGAAACGCCCGCGCGGTGTCCGGCGCGAGTTCCTCGCCGCTGCACACCACCCGGCGCAGCGTCGTGCAGTGTTCGACGCCCTCCTCGGCCAGGAACATCGTCAACATCGCGGGCACGAAGTGGGCGAGTGTGACGCCCTGTTCGGCGATCACGTCGCGCAGGTAGCCGGCGTCCTTGTGCCCGCCGGGCCGGGCCAGCACCAGCCGGGCACCGGTGCTCAGCGGCCAGAAGAACTCCCACACCGAGACGTCGAAGCTCGCCGGGGTCTTCTGCAACACCGCGTCGGCGCCGCTCAGTCGGTAGGTGTCCTGCATCCAGGCGATCCGGTTGACGATGCCGCGATGGGTGTTCGGCACCCCCTTGGGCCGGCCGGTGGAGCCGGAGGTGTAGATCAGGTAGGCGACGTCGTCGGGCGCGGGCCCGGCGCCCGACAGCGCGCCGGGAGCCGGGTCGGGCCAGTCGGCGAGGTCGTCCAGGTACAACACCCGGGCCGCGCGCTCGTTCGGCATCGCCGGGCCACGCTGCGTCAGCAACACCCGCGCGCCCGAGTCGGCGAGCATGAACGCGAGCCGCTCGGCCGGGTATTGCGGATCCAGCGGGGTGTATCCGGCGCCCGCCCGAAGCACCCCGAGCAGCGCCGCGACCAACTCCGGGGAGCGCTCGGCGCCGACCGCGACCAGATCGCCGGCGCGCACCCCCTCGGCTCGCAGGCGCTGCGCCACCCGATCGGCGGCGGCGTCGAGTTCGCGATACGTCAGGGTGCGCTCGTCGAGGGTGACCGCGATCGCGTCGGGGGTGCGGTCGATCTGCTCGGCGATCAGGCTCGCCAGGGTGGCCTCGGTCGGCACCGACGCGGCGGTGTCGTTCCACCGGGTCAACATCAGCTCGCGCTCGTCCGGATCCAGGCCGTCGAGCGTGGACACCGGGACGTCGGGTCGGTCCGCGAGCACCGCCAGCAAGCGGCCCAGATGTCGGCCCAGGCGCGCGATGGTCGCCTCGTCGAACAGGTCGGTGTTGTAGTTGAACGCGCCGCGCAGCCCGTCCGGCCACTCCATCAGGAACAGTTCCAGGTCGAACCGGGTGCCGCCGGCCCGGATGCCGAACACCTCCGCGGACAGTGCGGCACGGTCGCCGTCGGCGTTCGCGGTGGCGTAGTTCTGTACCGCCAGCACCGCCTGGAACACCGGCGAACGGGTCACATCACGCGGCACGTTCAGCTCGGTGACCAATTGTGCGAACGGCAACTCCTGGTGTGCGTACGCCTCCAGGCAGCTCTCCCGGGTGCGGTCGAGCAGTTCGGCGAAGGTCGGGTCGCCGTCGGTGCGCGCCCGCAGCGCGAGCACGTTGACGAACATCCCGACCAGGTCCTCGACCTCGGGATGCGGCCGACCGGCGACAGGGGAGCCGATCGCGAACGCGCGCTGCCCGCTGTGTCGGGCCAGCACCAGTTGGAAGGCGGCGAGCAGCACCATGTACAACGTCGCGCCGCGCTCGCGGGCCAACGACGTCAGCCGGTTCAGGAGTTCGCGGTCCACCTCGAACGCGTACCCGGCGCCGTCGAAGGTCTGCCGGGCCGGTCTGGGTCCGCGCGTGGGCAGTTCGAGCGGCTCGACGCCGGCCAGCTCGGTGCGCCAGTAGGCGATCTCGTGGGCGAGCGGGTCGCCGGTCAGCCGCTCTCGCTGCCAGATCGCGAAGTCGCCGTAGGAGACCGCCGGTTCGACGACCGGTGCGGCGCTGCCCGCGGTGTGCTCGGCGTAGCGGGTGAGCACCTCGCGGACCATGATCTCGCTGGACCAGCCGTCGCTGACGCTGTGATGCACGGTCAGCAGCAGGACGTGGTCGGTCGCGGCCGACTCGATCAGCAGGGCCCGGAACAGCGGGCCCTCGGCCAGGTCGAACGGCGTCGCGATGGCGGCCGTGATCAGGTCCGACACCCGGTCCGGGTCGGCGGCCCGGGCGCGGGCGAGTGGGACCGGCGCGGGCTCGGCGATGTCCAGGTGCGGCCGGCCGTCCTCGTCGACCAGGTAGCGCGAGCGCAGCGTCTCGTGCCGGGCGACCAGGTCGCTCAGCGCCCGGGTGAGTGCCTCGACGTCGAGCGCACCGCGCAGGCGACGCGCGATCGGGATGGTGTAGGCGGCCGTCCCGGGGGCGAACTGCTCCATGAACCACAGGCGTTCCTGGGCATGGGAGAGCGGCGGCACGGTGCCTTCGGGGCGGCGGGGGATGACCGGACCGGCGTCGGCGCGTCTGCGCAGCCGGCGGTCCAGGAGTTCGCGCTTGGTCGCGGAGAGGGTCGCCGCGCGTGCTGGGGATTCCGTGCTCATGGCTGCGGACGGTTCCTCTCCCGGGAGAGCTGCTGCTCGGCGGTGTCGTCGTCCAGGGCCTCCAGGTCGGCGACCAGGAGGTCTTCGACGGCGGCGGCGAACCCGGCGAGGGTGCGGTGGGTGAACAGCGTGCGCAGCGGCACGTTCAGGTCGGCGGTGGCGGCGATGCGGGCGACCACCCGGGTGGCGAGCAGCGAGTGGCCGCCGAGTTCGAAGAAGTCGTCGAGGACACCCGCCTTGTCCAAGCCGAGCACGTCGATCCAGATCTCGGCGATCAGCTCCTCGGCGGCGGTGCGCGGCGCGAGGTAGCCGTGGGTCTGTTCGGCGCGCCGGTCCGGGGCGGGCAACGCGCGGTGGTCGAGTTTGCCGTTGGGGGTCAGCGGCAGCCGGTCCAGGCGCACCAGCGCGTCGGGGACCAGGTGCGCGGGCAGCCGGCCGGCGAGGTCGGTGCGCAACTGCGGGACGGTGAGGTCGGCGTCGGTGACCACATAGCCCACGAGTGCCTCGTCGCGGGCGATCACCGCGGCCTGGAGCACGCCGGGGCGGGCCAGCAGGGCGGCCTCCACCTCGCCCGGCTCGACTCGGTGGCCGCGCACCTTGACCTGGGCGTCCAACCGCCCGAGGAACTCCAGGCGTCCGTCGGGGCGCAGCCGTACCCGGTCGCCGGTGTGGTAGCGGCGGGCGCCCGGCGGCCCGTCCGGGTCGGGCCGGAAGGCGGCGGCGGTGGCGCCGGGGCGGCCGAGATAGCCCAGGGCCACACCCGCGCCGCCGATCAGCAGTTCGCCGGTCACCCCCGGGGGCACCGGATTGCCGTGCGGGTCGGCGACGACGGTGTGCGTGTCCGCGATCGGCGTGCCGATCGGCGGGCGGGCGAGCGCGTCGGCCGCGCCCAGGTCCGCCGTGGTCGCGATGATCGTGGTCTCGGTCGGCCCGTACGAGTTGACCACTCGGACCCGGTCGCCGAAGCGGGCCCGCCACGCGGCCACCGCGCCGGGGCGGACCTGGTCCGCGCCCAGGATCAGCAGGCGCAGCGCGGGCGGCCAGGCGATGGTGTCGGCGCCGGTCTCGACCAGTTCGTGCCAGTAGGGCGTGGGCAGGTCGAGCACGCTCACGTCGTCCGCGCCGCCTTCGGCGAGCACGTCGGGCAGCGTGGCGTCGGGGGCGGGCAACACCAGCGTGGCGCCCGCGGCCAGGCACGGGTACACCTCCTCGGCGTGGGTGTCGAAGCTCAGCGACGCGCTCTGCAAGACCCGGTCCTCGGCGTGGATCCCGTAGCCGGCGCGCATCCAGCGCACCCGGGCGGCCAGCGCGCCGTGCGGGACCAGGACGCCCTTGGGCGTGCCGGTGGACCCGGAGGTGTAGATCAGGTAGGCGGGGTGTTGCGGTCCGGGGTCGACGGGGTCGGCCGGCGGGGGAGGGTGGGCGGTGTCGGCGACGTCCAGGGGCACGACGGTCACGTGCTCCGGCAGCCCGTCCGGGAAGGTGCGGTCGGTGACCACGACTCGGGTGCCGCTGTCGGTGATCATGAACGTGATCCGGGCGGCCGGGTATTCGGGGTCCAGTGGCAGATACGCCGCGCCCACCCGCCACGCGGCGAGCATCGCCACGATCGCCTTCGGGCCGCGCGGGCACAGGACGCCGACGAGGTCGCCGGGGCGCACCCCGGCGGCCCGCAGCCGGGCGGCCGACGCGTCCGTGCGCAGGCCCAGTTCGCGGTAGGTGAGGGTGGCGTCGGCAGCGCGCAGCGCGATCCGGTCGCCGGGCACCCGGGCGATCGCGGCGGGCACGCTCTCGGCCGGTTCGGCGGAGCCGCTCGGGGCGGTCCCGAACGTGGCCGCGTGCAACCGGGTGCGATCGGCGGCGCTCAGCAGCGGCAGCAGATGTACGGGGGTGTCCGGGTCGGCCAGAGCGGCGCGCAGCAGGATCTCCAGGCGCTCGGCGAGGCCCGCGACGCCCGCCTCGTCGAACAGCGCGGTGCGGTGGCCGAACACGGCGATCAGGTCGTCGCCGGCGCGTCGGATGTCCAGCGAGAGATCGAACTTGCCGGCCCGATGCCCGCCGTCCTCCTCGACCGCGACCAGGTCGGCGAACCGATGTTCGGGCCCGGTGTCCTCGTCCTGGGTGTGCACGGTCAGCAGGGTTTGGAACAGCGGTGCGGGAGCGGCCGGATCGCGGTCCACCCGCAGTTCGGCGAGCAGTTGCTCGAACGGGATGCGGTCGTGTCCGTAGGCGCCGAGCGCGGTTCGGCGGGTGCGCCGCAGGAGTTCGGCGAAGGTCGGGGTGCCGCGCAGGTCGGCGCGCAACACCAGGGTGTTGGAGAAGTAGCCGATCACCTGCTCGTGCTCGACCTCGGCGCGGCCGGCGATCGGTGCGCCGATCGCGAAGTCCCGCTGTCCGCCGTGCCGATGCAGCACGGCCTGGTAGCCGGCGAGCAGGATCATGAACGGCGTGCAGCGTCGGGCCCGGGCGACGGCGTCCAGCAGTGGTCCGATGCCGGCGAGCCGGCGGGTGTGGAAGGCGGCGGCCGAGCCGGTGTCGGCGGTGCGCGGACGGTCCAGCGGGAGTTCGAGCGCGGGCAGGTCGGCGAGTTGCCGGCGCCAGTAGTCGATCGCCCGGTCGGTGTCCGGGTCGGGTTCGCGTTGGCGTGCGGCGTACGCGGAGTAGCTCGGCAGCGGTGCGAACACCGGGTCGACGCCGTCGCGGTGTGCGCAGTAGCGCAGTTCGAGCTCGCGCCGGAGCAGGTTCAGCGACCAGCCGTCGGCCAGGATGTGGTGCAGCACCACGCACAACACGTGCTCGTCGGCGGCGAGCCGGATCAGGCTCACCCGCAGCGGCGCGGCGAGCGCGAGGTCGAAGCCGGCGTTGACCCGTTCGTCCAACACCCGGGCCAGGGCCGCCGGGTCCCGCCCGCTCAGGTCCAGGGTCTCGATCGGGACCGGCCCGGGTGGTTGCAGCACGGCGGTCGGGCGGCCCCCGTCGTCCGGGAAGCGGGTGCGCAGCGCGTCGTGCCGGGCGACGACGCCGTCGAACGCGGCGCGCAGCGCGTCCACCCGGAGCGGGCCGTGCAGGCGCAACAACCACGGGATGTTGTAGGCGGCGTCGCCGGGCTCGAACCGGTCGAGGAACCAAAGCCGTTCCTGCCCGAAGGACAGCACCCCGAAGCGCTCCTCGGAGCCCGGGACGTGGCTCGAAGCGGGGTCGGCGCCCGAGGCGGGGCCGGCCCCTGGGGCGGCGGGGCTCGACCCGATCCGCCCGACGCCGTCCGTCGGGGCGAATCCGGCCCCGGCCCGGGGCCGGGAAAGCGTTCGTTCGTCGTCCATGTCGACCCCCTCGCCGGCATCGCCCGAAGGACGCGACGCAGCGACCGAGCGGTCCTGCCGTCATCCCGTTCCCGGGAGTCGACGCGAGGTCGATTCCCGGCACGGCGGCGCGTCGTGCGACCTGCCGTCGCCCGATCGAAGTCCGCCCCCGTGGCGTGCGTCGGCCACGCTAGGAGTGCCATCGACAAGGTGTCAATGGTCTATACCAAATCGAATATTGGTCCAGACCTCGACACGGGCGGAACACGGACGACCGACCATGGAGACCAACCGGGTGTTCATCGTCGAAGGCCCGGTTCCACCCGGTGGGGCGGGCTTGTTCACCCCTTTCGGGCGGTGAGCAGATCGATCAGTCCGGTGTTGCCCTCGTCGCCGTGCCCGTCGGCGAGCCGACGCTCCATCAGGGCGAGGTAGGGGAGCAACAATTCGGTGCTGACCCCCTGCTCCGCCGCTGTGCGCAACAGGGTGGGTGCACCCGCGACCTGCATGGCCAGTGTCGAGGTCACCCCCGAGGAGTAGTCGCCGCTGTGCAACTGGGCCGCGGCCCGATGCGCGGCCGGCGCCATCGCGGTGAGCCATCCGGTGAGCAGCGACGCGAACTCCCGAGGGTCGACGTCCTCCTTCCGAATCAGCGCGAAGGCGTGCGAGATCCCGGCGAACATCGAGGTCATCGCACTGAGCAGAGCCACGTCCTGGAGCGCGGCGAAGCCGGGGTCCGCGCCCACGTAGCGGGTGGCCGCCGGCACCGCCAGGGTGTCGCGACGCGCCGCGAACAATTCGCCCGAGCCGCTGTAGAGGACCCGGCCGCCGGCGCCCGGCACCCCGATCATCGGCGGCACGGCGAGCACGCCGCCGGCCAGGAAGCGGGCCCCGTGCTCGGCCGCCCACGCGGCGCCTGCCCGGGCGTCGGCAGGGGTGCCGGTGGTGAGGTCGACCAGGTCCTTGCCGGTCGGGTCCACCCCGGCCAGCGTCGCGCCGACCGACGCGTGGTCGAGCAGGCAGACCACCACCAGCTCGGCCGAGGCCACCGCCTCGGCGGCGGTGTCGGCGACCGCGGCGCCGGCGGCGGCCAACGGCTCGGCCCGACCCGGGGTGCGGTTCCACACGGTCAGCGGGTGCCCGGCGGCCAGCCAGCTCCGGGCCAGTGCGCTGCCCATCGCGCCCAGGCCGAGCAGGGCGAGCGGGGTACGAACGGGAGTGTCGGAGGCGGGCGGAGCGACGGAAGGGGAGTGGGATTCCATGCCGATTAGGCTGGTCGCAGCCGCCGGGCCGGACAAGTACGCACTTCGAGGTGGGTACCCAGGGGCCGGGGGAGCAGCATCGAGAGGACGGGCGAGGACGGACATGGCGAGCGCACGCAGGCCCGGGGCGTATGTCTGCGGCACCGACGCGGCGATGGACGTGGTGGGTGGGAAGTGGAAGGTGCTGATCCTGTGGGCACTGGACGAACACCCGTGCCGATTCGGCGAATTGCGCAGACTGGTGCCGGGAGTCACCGAGAAGGTGCTCGCCTCGCACCTGCGCGAGTTGGAAGCGGACGGCATCGTGCACCGCGAGGAGTACGCCGAACTGCCGCTGCGCGTGGAGTACTCGCTCACCCCGCTCGGCACCTCGCTGAACGAGGCGCTGCGCCCGCTGGGCGCCTGGGGCCGGGCCAACCTGCTCGGCGACGGCGATGCGGGTGAGCGCGCCGGTGAACGCGCCGGTGGCGCGTCGCACCCCAGCCCCGCGGCGGACCGGCTGATCGTCTTGGCGGTGGTCGGTGCACACGACGAACTCGACGACTGTGAATGGGAGTTGCTCGCCCCGCTGCTCCCGGACCCCGGCCGCCCGGGCGGCCGATGGCGCGATCACCGACAGGTGGTCGATGGCGTGCTGTTCCGCTTTCGGACCGGCACCCGGTGGTGTGACCTGCCCGTGCGATTCGGCCCGTGGCGCACGGTCTACGCCCGGCACCGCCGTTGGTCCGCCGACGGCACCTGGTCGGGCCTGCCCGCGCTGTTGCACGAGCGACTCGCGGGCGCCGACCCGGACCAGGCCCGGGTGTTGCGCGGGCTGATCGGCCGAATCGGCGAGGTGGCCCGCCGCTCGGCGCCCACCCGGGGGTGACCGCGACTCACCCCTGGGCCATCGTGTGGTGGGCGAAGACCCGCTCCCGGGCCGTGGACACCGCCGTGGCGACCGCGCCCACCAGGACCGCCTCCTCGCCCAGGCCGCTCGCCGCCACCCGGGGCCGCAGCGGGGTGAGTTCGTGCAGCGCGGTGGTCATCGGACCCATCAGCAGATCGGCGTTCGCGCCGATCCCGCCGCCCAGCACCACGAGTTCGGGATCGAGCACCGCGGTGACCGCGGCCACCACGTGGGCCAGCCGCTGTGCCTCGTGCCGCACCGCGCTCGCGGCCGGCTCCACCCCGCGGCGCGCCGCGTCGAAGACGCCCTTGGCGGTGAGCGGTCCGGTCATGCCCAACGCCCGTGCGCCGCGCACCACGGCGTCGGCCGAGACCGCGTCCTCCAGCATGCCGCGGCGCGGTACCGGCGCGCTCGCCCCGTGCCCCACCCGGTCCGAGGGCCGCGGCGACAGCGGCAGGAAGCCGATCTCGCCGGCCGCGCCCGAGGCGCCGGGGAACAGCCGCCCGTCGGCGACGATACCCATGCCCAGGCCGGTCCCGACGGTGACGTAGACGAACAGCGGGCAGCCCACGCCGGCCCCGCTGTGGTACTCGCCCAGCGCCGCGAGGTTGGCGTCGTTGACGATGTCCACGGTGGTGCCCAGCGCGCTCTCCATCCGCCCGCGCAACCCCGGGCGACCCCATCCGGGCAGGTTGACCGCGTAGCGGATCCGGTCGGCCGCCCGGTCGTACACACCCGGACAGCCGATCACCGTGTGCACCACGGCGGTTGGTGCCAGGCCCGCGTCGGCCACCACGGTCTGTGCCAGGTCGGTTGCGGTGGCCAGCATGGTCGCCGAGGTCCGGGCCCGGTTGTGCCGGTCCTGCCGGGCCAGCAGTCGCCCGTCCAGGTCGGCGACCGCGACCCGGATCCAGGACCGCCCGACGTCGATGCCGACGACGTAGCCCGCGGTCGGATCGGGCTCGTACAGCAGCGCGGCCCGACCGCGCGCACCGGTTTCCAGACCCACCGGGCGCACCAGTCCGGCGCGTTCCAGCGCGTCCAGCGCGGTGGACACGGTGGGCTTGGACAGGCCGGTGTCGCGGGCGAGTTGGGCGCGCGAGATGGGCGCTGCGGCGCGTACCCGGTCGAGGAGTACGCGCTCGTTGATGCTGCGCAGCACGCCCCGGTTCCAGTGCGCCACGGCGGGCAGGTCGTTTTCCGGTGGGATCCCACCTGCGGTCATCGGGTCTCCGTCGGGGTGTCGAGGTGCTCGCGCCACTGTAACGGCCATGGAAGGGCAAAGATGTGGGCCGGATCCCGACGCACCCTTGACGGGGATTAGTTAAGGAATTTTACTTTACAAACCGGTGCCGCCGCGGGCCGGGTCGAACCACGAAGTCCCTTCCTCCGCACCCCCGTTCCGACACCCGGTGTCCCCCGGGTGTCCCCTGTTCTGGAGGTTCACGGTGAGCGCCGGCCCAAGAGCGACCACGCCGGACGGCGGATTCGTCCGCCGGATCGGCCTGTTCCAGGCGACCGCGATCAACATGAGTCAGATGTGCGGCATCGGTCCGTTCGTCACCATCCCACTGATGGTGGGCACGTTCGGCGGCCCGCAGGCCGTCCTCGGCTTCCTCGCCGGCGCGCTGCTCGCCCTCGCCGACGGGCTGATCTGGGCCGAACTCGGCGCCGCGATGCCCGGCGCCGGCGGTACGTACATCTACCTGCGCGAGGCGTTCCAGTACCGCACCGGCCGGCTGATGCCGTTCCTGTTCGTCTGGACCGCGATCCTGTTCATCCCGCTGATCATGTCCACCGGCGTGCTGGGCATGGTGCAGTACCTGCAATACCTGTGGCCCTCGATGTCGCAGACCCAGGGCGACCTGGTCGGGGTCGGCATCGTGCTCCTGGTGGTCCTGCTGTTGTGGCGCAGGATCGAGTCGATCGGCCTGCTGAGCACGATCATGTGGGTGGTGATGCTGATCAGCGTCGGCGCGGTGATCATCGCGTGCTACACGAACTTCGACGCGGACCTGGCCTTCAGCTACCCGGACGGCGCGTTCGACCTGGGCACCACCGGCTTCTGGCTGGCCTTCGTGGGCGGCCTCAACATCGGCATCTACGACTACCTCGGCTACAACACCACCGCCTACCTCGGCGCCGAGATCAAGAACCCCGGTCGGGTGCTGCCCCGTTCGATCGTCTACTCCATCGTCGGCATCATGGGGATCTACCTGATCATGCAGATCGGCGTGCTCGGGGTCACCGACACCGACACCATCTCCGGTTCCTCCTCGATCGGTTCGCTGGTCCTGGAGGAGGCGTGGGGCAAGGGCGCGGCCAAGACGGTGACGGTACTGATCCTGATCACCGCCTTCGCGTCCGTGTTCGCCGGCCTGCTCGGGGGTTCGCGGGTGCCCTACGACGCGGCCCGCGACCGGGTGTTCTTCAAACAGTTCGCCCGTCTGCACCCGCGACACCGCTTCCCGACGGTGGGCCTGCTCACCATGGGCGTGGTGACCGCGGCGGGCTTTCTGATCGGCAACCACACCGACTTCAACACGATCATCGTGCTGCTCACCGCGGTGATGGTGATCGTGCAGGCGGCCTCCCAGGTCGCCGCGCTGATCGTGCTGCGGCGTCGGCAACCCGGCCTGGACCGCCCGTATCGGATGTGGCTGTATCCGGTACCGGCCCTGGTCTCGCTGGTCGGTTGGATCGCGATCTTCTGCTACGCCGACAAGAACTCGCCCGGACGCCACCCGATCGAGTGGGCGCTGGCGTGGGTGGCGCTGGGCTGCGTCGCGTTCCTGGTGTGGGCCAAGGTGGAGCGGACCTGGCCGTTCGGGCCACGCGAGATCTCCGAGGTGTACCTGAACCGGTCCGACCGCGACGCGAAGTCCGCCGGTGCGGAGTCGGCCGGTGCGGGGACCGCCGGTTCGGGTGCCGGTCGCAACGTCGCGGAGCCCGCATGACGGCGCTGCACCGAGACCGGACCCCCGGTGCTCCGGACTCCGCGCCCGCGCCGGAGCAGGCATTCGTCTGCTCCGGCGCGGGCGCGGGCAAGGACTTCGTCTGCGGCATCGACTTCGGCGGCACCAAGATCGCGCTGGCCACCGCGCGGCCGGACGGCACGATACTGGCGAGCGAGCGGCTGATCACCGAGGCCCGCGAGGGCGCGGTCCAGGCGGTTCGGCGTGCGATGGCGGCCACCCGCGAACTGGTCGCGCACACCGCCGCGACCACCGGCGGACGGTGCGTGGCGGTCGGCGCGGTCAGTCCCGGCATCGTGCTGCCCGACCGGATCCTGCTCGCGCCCAACGTGCCGGGCTGGCAGGACCTGGCACTGGCCACGACGCTGTGCGAGGGGCTGGGCCTGGAGCCGGAACGGGTCGCCGTCGGCAACGACGCCAAGGCCGCCGCGCTGGCCGAATACCGCTGGGGCGCGTTGCGCGGCGCGGACCCGGCGATCCTGCTCACCGTCGGCACCGGGATCGCCGCCGCGATCGTGCTGGGCGGGCGGGTGCTCGGCGGCGCGAACGGCGCGGCCGGCGAGATCGGCTACCTGCTGCGGGGGCGGGGCGACACCGGATTCGGGGCCGGGCACGCGCCGTTGGAGGAGTACGTCTCGGGCATCGGGCTGGGTGCGCGGGGCAGCGAACTGCTCGGCCGCGAGGTGGACGCCGCCGCGCTGTTCACCGATCCGGATCCGCGGGTGCGCGTGCTGGTCGACGAGGCGTTGGACGAACTGGCGGTACACGTGGCCAACTTGGCGCTCACGCTCGACGTGGAGCGGATCGCGGTGACGGGCGGGCTGATGCGCTCCGCTTCGCGTGTGCTGGGGGCGATTCGGGCGCGGGCGCGGGTGGCTGTGCCGTTTCCGCCGGTGGTCGTGCGGGCGCGGTTCCTGCAGGATGCGGCGCTTCGTGGGGCGGTCTCGCTGGCCGCGGAGGTGTTGCTGCGGTCTCCGGGATCCGCCGACTTGGCCTCAAACGCCGGCCGGGCTTGAAAAGTGGCCTCAAACGCCGGCCGGGCTGAAGGGGCCGGCCTCAACGCGCCGGCCGGGCTGGACGGCTTGGCCTCAAACGCCTGCCGGGCTGAAGAGCTTGGCCTCAAACGCCGGCCGGGCTGAACGGGCTGGGTCGGGCGGAGGGTTTCGCCGCGGGCGCCGGCCGGGCTGATGGGGCCGGCTTGGGCGGAGGGCTTGGCCTCAAACGCCGGCCGGGCTGATGGGGCCGGCATGGGCCGAGGGCTTGGCGTCGAAGGCCGGGTGGGCCGGAGCGCTTGGCTCGGGCGGTGGGCTTGGGGTTGGACGGTGGTCGGGTCGATGGGTTTTGTTCGGGTCGGAGGGGCGGACCGGGCTTGCGGGGCCGGTTCGGGTGTGGTTCAGGTGTCGGGGGGACACGTGTGGCGCCGTGCGCCTCGGTGGTGGTCGAGGGGCACGGCGCCGGTGTGTTGCCGGGGCGTGACGGCGAGGCGTCGGTCTCGGCGGGTCGATCAAGAAGGACGCGTGGCGCCCGCGATCGGCATGGTGTTGATCGAGGAGATCTCGACCGGCTTGCGCGAGTTCGCGGCGTGCACCATCTTGCCGTCGCCGATGTAGATGCCGACGTGGCTGATGCCCGAGTAGAAGAACACCAGGTCGCCCGGCTGCAGGTTGGCGATCGACACGCGCGGGTCGGCGGCGAACTGGTCGTTGGTCACGCGCGGCAGCGAGATGCCGGCCGACTTGTACGCGGCCTGGACCAGACCCGAGCAGTCGTAGGCGTTCGGGCCGGTGGCGCCGTACACGTACGGCTTGCCGATCTGCGCCTTGGCGAAGGCCACGGCCTGGGCGGCCTTGCTGCTCGACGCGGTGGACGAGCCGCCACTCGGCGCCTGGTTGCCCTTCGAGCCGCCGGTGGCGGGCTTGGCGGGGGTCTTGGCGGCGGGCTTGACCGACACGTCGGCGGACGGCTTGCTCGCCGGCTTGGGGGTGGTCTTGCCGGGCGTGACGCCGGTCTTCGGCTGCACCTTGATGCTCGGCTGGGCCGGCGCGGCGGCCTTGGAGAGCACGGGGGCCGAGCCGGTCAGCCGGAGGGTCTGGCCGATCCGGATCAGGTCCGGGCCGGACCGGAGCACATCGCGGTTGATCTCGTACAGGCTCTGCCAGCCGCCGGTGACCTGGTTGGTCTGGGCGAGCCCGAACAGCGTGTCGCCGGCCTTGACCACGTAGCCGGCCTTGTCGGCGGGCGCGGCGGTCTCCGGCGCGGCGGGTGCGGCCTGGATCGGGGCGGCCTCGACCGCGGCGGTCGGGACCGCCGACAGCACGGCGGAGGCGCCGGAGGGGGCCTGCTCGGAGGTGGAGGGGGCCTGCGCGTGGGCCGTACCGGCAGTGGCGACCGGGATCACGACACCCATGCCGGCGATGCCCACCGCCGCGACGAAGCGGCGGACGTTGGTGGGTCGAGCGGCGCGATGACGAGCGTTTGCGGACAGCATGAAATGGGGTCCTCTCCTGTCGCCTACGAGGTGAGCTGTCGGATTCGGACTGGAGCAGCCCGGTCGCGCAACACGCGACTTCACCCCTAGCCGTCACCGGAACGATCCCGGCCACGGCGATTCACCTGGTTCCCCCGCTCCCGTCGGATTCTTCGATGTAGACCTCCCGCTGCCGGCGACGGGATTCGGCGTACCGGCGACAGGGTTCACCCGAAAGGTGAATCGGCGAGAAAGGTAGGCAATACGGATGCCGGATCACAACCGAAACGCCGAGTTTGCCTCCGGTGTAAAGGCGGAATAAGTGCGACATCTCGGCCGGCCCACCGGTCGATGCACCACTCATGACGAGGGGATATCTCGGAGAGTGGCGTGATCATTCGGTCACGGAAAATAATCGAGATTCATGCCGGGTCGCGGAAAATGAATTACCACCCGAAGTCGGCTAAGTAATTTATGTCCGTTTTATCCATGCGGCCTACATCACATTTCGGCCGGTTCGCGAAGCAAGGTGCGAGGGGGTTCCACCGGACGCGCCGGCGACGAGGCGGCACCGTGGTGCGCACGGGCGTGGCGCCGCGCCGCCGATCGCGAATACCGGGGGTGGGGGCATGATCGCCGCAGTGCGCGAGGGCATCGCCGCGGGAACGGCGCGGGCGTCGACGAACGGGCAGGCCGGCCGGGACCCGACCCACTGGTCCCTCCCGGCGGGCCAGGCCCGGTGGTACCTGCTCGTGTCCGCGGCCTGCCTCGGCTGGTTCGTGGTTGCCTGCCTGCTCCGGTTCGGGCGGGCGTACCGGTTGCGCAGGCGCCCGGCGCCGGCCACCGCCGAGCGCGTTCTCGACTTCCGGGAGATCGCGCTGCTCGCCGGCGGTTCGACCCGGTTCGCCCAGGTCGCGCTCGTGGCGATGCACCGCCGTCGGCGGGCGGTGATCGGTGCGGATCGTCGGATCAGCCTGCTCGCACCCGAGCCGGACGACCCGGTCGAGCGCACCGTCTTCGACGCGGTGGGCGCGGCCCGAACCGCCCTGATCGGGCCGATCGTGGACGCGGTCGCCCGGTCCGGGCCGACCGCCGGATGGCGACCGGCGCGGACCCGGTTGGAACAGGACGGCCTGCTGCCGAGTGAGCGGGACGTCGACCCGCGTGGCACCTGCGGCCTGTGTGTCGTCCTGTTCCTCGGCATCGGCCTCGGCGTCGCCGAAGGGATGACCGGTTCGCCGGGCTGCGCCACGGTGTCGGTCCTGGCGCTGATCGCCCTGGTACCGCGACTGTTCACCCGGCCGCTCGCCGCGCAGACCGTGGCGGGCCGGGCCCGGATCACCACGCTGCGTCGGATGCCGCCGACCGTGCAAACGGACTCCGACGAGGACGTGCCGACCCGGATCGCGATCTTCGGCCCGGAAGCCATCCCGGACCCGATCGTCCGCGCGTCCCTGATGCCCTCGCCGCCCACGCCGTCGTCCGGCCGACCGGGCGCAGGCCGGGCGCATCGGGGCCGGACGCGCATGCCGCGTCGCGCCGCTCAGCCCGTGAACGCCTCCACCAGGGACCAGATCGCCAGTCCGAGCATGCACACGCCGCCGATCCGCTGCACCGTCTGCAACGGGACCCGCTTGGCGATGAACCGTCCCGCGAGCAGCGCCAGCGCGGAGACCGACATCAGCGCCGCGGCCGAGCCGATCGCGGTGGACCAGGTGCCGTTGGTGGCCGCCAGGTTGGCGGTGGTGATCTGGGTGAGGTCGCCCCATTCGCTGATGAACACGGCCATGAACGCGGTGGAGAAGACCGGCCAGAACCCGGTCACGGTCTTGCCCGCGGTGTCCTCGTCGTCGTCCCCCGCCCCGCCGCGCAACAACATGAAGGCGCCGAAGCCGAACAGCGCGGCAGAGACGAGCTTGACGATCCAGCCGGGCAGCAGGCCGAGCAGACCGCCCGCGCCGACGGCGATCGCGACGTGCACGACGAACGCGGTCGAGGTGCCGAACCAGACGTAGAGCGGTCGCATGCGGGTGCCCATGGCAAGCGACGCGAACATCGTCTTGTCCGGGAGCTCGGCGAGGAAGATCAGCCCGAAGGCGGTCAGGATCGCCAGAGGGTCGAGGTGCATCCGGGTGGCTTTCTGCGAGAGCCGGGCCTCCGGGTCTTCACGAAGGCGCCGCTCGGCGACCGGAGGACCACTCGGCCCGGCACGACGGGTGCAGCCGCGTGGAACGCGGATGCGTCGGTACCTGGCCGAAGGTCTCGCCCGCCCGCCTGGAGCACGGGCCCGGCCACCGGGAGTCCGAGGACTCCAGCATGTCGACGACCGGTTTGCGGGGCTACTCCCCTTCGCTGTCGCCGACCCTACCGCACCGGGCCGGCCGGCCGACTACGACGGGGGCGCGGCCAGGACCCGTGCCAACGACCAGCGCAGTTGTGCCTCGTCCAGATCAGTGCCCAGCGTGAGCACCTGCAACATGGTGCCGTCCAACACCGCCAGCGCCGCCGCGGCCGCCTGCGCGCCGACCCGGGCGGACAGGAAGTCGCCGACCCCCTCGACCCACGCCACGGCGAACCCGCGCAGTTGTGGGCTGCGGGCCGCCGCCAGGTACAACTCGTATTCCACCAGCGCGCGCGGGCGGTCCGCGAGGTATTCGGCGGTGAGGGCGGTGAGCACCTCCGGCAGGTCCTCGGCATCGCGGGTTCGGCGCACCCACTGCGCCAACAGCGCCACCGTCTCGCTCGACGCGTGCGCGAGGGCCGCCGCGACCAGGTCGTCGAGCGACGCGAAGTAGTACGTGGTCGCCCCCAGCGGCACGCCGGCCCGGGCCGCGACCAGCCGATGCGTGGTGTTGCCCACCCCCACCTCGGCGATCACCTCGCACGCGCCGCGCACGATCCGCAGCCGCCGCCCCTCGGGATCGCGGGTCGTGGTCAATGCGCACCGCCCAGGTTCAGCACCACCACGCCCGCGATCACCAGCGCCATCCCGAACGCCTTGAGCAGCGTCACCGGCTCGTTCAGGAACACCGCCCCGACCAGCGCGATCGCCACGGTCCCGAGCCCGGACCAGATCGCGTACGCGGTGCCCACCTGCAACTGCCGCAACGACAGCGTCAACAGGTAGAACGCCCCCGCGTATCCGGCCAGACACGTCACGGTCGGCCACAACCTGGTGAACCCGTCCGTGCTCTTGAGCAGGCTGGTCGCGATCACCTCACACGAGATCGCCAACCCCAGGAACAACCAGGCCACGGCCCTCTCCCCTCCGAGTGGCACAGATGTACAAGTACAAATGTACAAGTCCCGGGCAGGGGTGTGTCCAGGGCGTCGGCGAGGAGAGTGGGCCGCGGGCTACGGGGTGGAGACGGCTTCCGGGACGGCTCGCGCGCCTCGGGAGTCACCCGATCCGCCGGGGCGCGGCCCGTGGGTCCGGCGTATCGCGTACGCGACGAGCACGACCGCGAGGCTGCCCAGGCTGGTGAACAGTTGGGTGCGCTGGTCGTCGATGACCGCCATCGCCACGAGCACGGCGACGAAGCCCGCCATCACGATCCAGGTGAGATAGGGGAACAGCCACATCTTCAGGGTCAGTCGCTCCGGAGCCTCACGCTCCAACCGGCGCCGCATCCGCAGTTGCGAGGCGCCGATCATGATGTACATGAAGATGGCGATCGCGCCGGAGGAGTTGACCAGATAGGTGAACACGGTGTCCGGCGACAGGTAGGCGAGCAATACCGAGACCCAGCCGACGACCGTACCGGCCAGGATCGCCCGCACCGGGACGTTGCGCCTGCTGGTCTTGACCGACCACTTGGGGGCGTCGCCGTGCGAGGCCAACGCGAAGAGCATGCGCGAGGACACGTACACCGACGAGTTGAGCACGCTGAGCACCGCGGTGAGGATCACCACGTCCATCACGGTGCCCGCGCCGGGCAGGCCGATGATGTCCCACGCGGCGACGTACGGGCTGGCCAGCACCTCGGCGCCGTCCCACGGGACGATCGTGACGACGAGGAAGATCGAGCCGACGTAGAACAGGATGATCCGCCAGATGATGCCGGTCGTGGCCCGCGCCACCGAACGCTCGGGCTCCTTGCTCTCGGCGGCGGCGATCGTGACGATCTCGGCGCCGCCGAAGGCGAAGATGACCACGACGATGGCGGAGAAGATCGAGGTGAAGCCGTTCGGCGCGAAACCGCCGTGCGAGGTGAGGTTGGCGAAGTCGAACGAACTCCCCGGCCACGCGCCGAACACATGCAGACCGCCGACGACGAGGAAGGCGATGATCGCGGCGACCTTGACCGAGGAGAACCAGAACTCGAACTCGCCGAAGGACTTCACCGACAGCAGGTTCGTCGCGGTCATCACCGCCATCAGGGCCATCGCCAGCACCCACAGCGGCAGGTCGAGCCAGGCGTGCAGGATCGCGGCGCCCGCGACCGCCTCGACGGCCACGATGACCACGTAGTAGTACCAGTACAGCCAGCCGATCGTGAAGCCCGCCCAGGGCCCGATGGCGGTGCGCGCGTAGTCCGAGAACGAGCCCGAGGACGGCCTGGCGACGACCATCTCGCCGAGCATCCGCATCGTGCACAACACCAGTGCGCCGGCGAGACAGTAGGACACGATCGCGGCCGGGCCGGCGGTCTTGATCACGCTGCCGCTGCCGACGAACAGACCGGCCCCGATCGCCCCGCCGATCGCGATCATGGCCATGTGTCGGTTGCGGAGCGAACGGCTGAGTCGGGGTTGCTCGGTCGGGGGTGTGGGTTGCGACATGGAGACTCCTGCATGGCGGGGAACGGGGGAGGCAGGGGGAGACGGCGGCCCCGGAGTGTGGTGGCGCGCCGGTTCGGGCGATTGCCCGGGGGAGGGGCCGGTCAGGTCCAGTCGCCCTCGCGGCCGGCGCCGATCACCCAGGTCAGGGCCCGGAACCGGCGCAGCGCCTCGCGGGCGTCGGGGGCGTCCAGCCGGACGGTGCGCGGGCCGACGACGTCGACCCCGGCCGCCGCGCTCGCGCGTTCGGCGAGGTAGGGGCTGTCCAGGTCGACCTCGACCACGTGCGGGGCGGCCGGCTTCGCGGTGGGCCGCGCCGGCGGGACCGCCAACGCGGCGGCGGCCTCGCGGCGGATGTCGGTCGCCGTCGCCGCAGGGGTGCGACAGATCGCCGCGTGGCGGGAGATGGCCGTCTTGACCGTGACCGTACGGCAGCCCGGGGCGTAGCGGGCGGCCCGGGCGCAGGTCGGGTCGTCACCGGTGACCAGCACCACCGGGACCCCGGCCTCGGCCGCGACGAGCGCGTTGAAGCTTCCCTCGTCGACCGGGCGCCCGTCGACGCGGACGGCGAGCACGCTGTGCGAGAGGTAGGTGTGGGCGAGCACGCCGGCCTCGCCCGCGCCGGTGTGGTAGCCGACGAACGCCAGTGCGTCCACGCCGAGTTCGAGCCCCTGGAGCATGCCGAGGGGTTTGTTGCGGCCGACGATGAGCAGCGCGCGCGGGTCGAGTTCCTCCAGGAGCACGTTGTCCATGCCGCAGTGCGCGTCGTTGACGATCACCTCGTCGGCACCGCCGTCCAGGAAGCCGGCCACGGCCGCGTTGACGTCGCCGGTGAGCAGGCGCCGGAAACGTTCGTAGCGCGGGTTGCCGGCGGTCACGTCGGCCGGCAGCACCGTGCCGGTGGCGCCTTCCATGTCGGCGGAGATCAGCACGCGGGTCATACCGCCACCTCCTCGGGGTCGGGACGGTCGGGCTGGGACTCGTTCCCCGAGGAGTTCGTGGCCAACAGGTCCACCAGGGCGTGCACCTGCGCCGCGCCGCTCTCCCGGACCACCTCGCGCACGGTCTGCGCCTCGCGGACGGTGGCCAGGTGCACCGTGTCGTCCACCACGCGGTAGCCGTACACGGCCGGTCGGGGCAGCGAGTTGTAGGCGAAGTGGGACGAGAAGTAGTAGGCGCCGGTGTCGTACAGCGCGACGACGTCGCCCGGTTCGAGCAGCGGCAGAGCGCGGCCGACGGCGGTCAGGTCGCCGGCGAAGCAGCACGGGCCGGCGACGTCCTGGATCTCCTGCGGTGCGTTCTTGGGCCGGCCGTGCGCGTCGAAGGCGCCCACCCGCAGCGGCCACGCCTGGGGCATGAACACCGTGCGGGTGGCCACCTGTGCGCCCGCGTGGGTGATCGCGATCCGTCGGCCGCCGGCGCTCTTGGTGTATTCCACCAGCGAGGCGATCGTGCCGTTCTTGGCGAGCAGGGAGCGGCCGAACTCGGTGACCAGTTGGTAGCGGCCGTCCAGGAGTTCGGGCACGGCCGCGCGCAGTTCGGCGACGTAGTCGGTGAAGGTCGGGTCGTCCTCGTCGCCGGCGAAGTTCACCGGCAGGCCGCCGCCGATGTCCAGGCCGGTGATCTGTCGGCGGCCCAGGACGGTGTTGATGTGCTCGGCCAGTTCGTGGGTGGCCCGCAGGCCGGCGGCGATCAGCGACAGCGGGCAGCCCTGGGAGCCGACGTGCGCGTGCAGCCGGTTCAGCCACGGCCGGCGGGCGAACGCCTCGACCACGGCTTCGACGGCTCCCGGGTCGCGCAGCGCGATGCCGAACTTGGAGGTGCTGGTCGCGGTGCTCATCGCGCCGATCGCGCCGGCGCCGACCTGCGGATTGACCCGGATCCCGATCGGTCCGGCGGGCGGGCGCTCGGCCACGATCGCGTCGATGCGGGCCAGTTCCTGGAAGTTGTCGACGTTGACGGCGATGCCGTGCGCGAGGGCGTGGCGCAGCTCCTCGACGGTTTTGGCCGGACTGTCCAGGACGAGCCTCTCGGGGGTGAATCCGGCCGCCAGGGCCTGCTCCAGTTCGCCCGGCGAGGCGACCTCGCAGCCCATCCCCGCGTCGGCGAGCAGGCGCAGGACCGGGACCAGGCCGCAAGCCTTGGCGGCGAAGGTGTGCAGCACGGGCGTGTCGCCGAAGGCCGCGGTCAGCGCGGCGACCGAGGCCCGGATGCCGTCCACGTCCAGCAGGCCCACCAGGGGCTGCCCGGGGCCCAGCAGGCCCTGCTCGACGACTCGGGCCAGGGCCGCCTGTCGAGCCGATCGACGCCGTCGGGCCACTGCGGAAGTCACGTGCACCACACCTCGAAGTTCTCAAGTGTTCGCGACCCGTTCGAGTCGCATGCACAGCTTGGATCCGGGCGAGAGCGGGCGTCAGCGTCGTGGGCGACCAAAGGCCGAGACATCGATTGTGTGTCGTGACAAGAAAATGATCATGGAATGCGCCGGTCGGGCCCCGAGCCTCATTCGTGCGCACGGTGGGCCAGGCGCAGCCCGATGTCGGCGAGCAGGCGGCCCGTGGGGTCGTCCAGGTCCACCCCGAAGAGCTCCCGGGCCCGGCGCAGCCGGTAGCGCAGAGTGTTCGGGTGCACGCTCAGCCCGCGCGCGGCGGCCGGGGTGTCGCCGAAGGCGGCCAGGTAGGCGCCGACCGAGGCGGAGTACTCCGATCCGTGCAGCCGGTCGTGTTCGACCATCGCGTGCACCGGTCCGGCCATCGGCCACAGCGGCTCGACCCGGTCCAACAGGCGCACCAGGGCCGCCTCCGACACCACGTCGACCGACAGCGCCGACGCCGACACGGACACGGACACCCCGGCCGCCGCCGCCCGCTCGCGCAGCACCCGCACCACGATCTCGGCCTCCTCGCGCGCTCCGGGCAACTCCGCCGGCCGATGGGCGAGCGGGCCGACCCCGGCGAAGACCACCGTGCCCGGCACCGACCGGGCCGTGGCGACCAGGTCGCGCGCCGGGTCGGCGGGCGCCTCGCCCGCCGGCGTCAGCACGAACAACCGTCGACCGGCCCGCGCGGTCACACACCCCGGACGAAGCGCCGCCGCCTGCAACGCGAGCACGTCGAGCACCCGCTGCTCGGCGGGCGTGGGCGCATCGGCCGCGGCCCGCGTCGGGTGGCGCTCGTACGCCTCGACCACGATCACCGCGTACGGCCGATCCGGGTGCACCCCCAGCGTCCGGGCCGCCCGTTCCGCACCCGCGCCCCCGGTCAACAACGTGTGCACCGCCTCCTCCCGACGACGCGCCTCCTCGCGACCGCGGGTCTCGTGGTGGACCAGGTGCGGCCGGGCCGCCCGGGCGGCGGTACGCAACGCCGCCACCGCGTCCGGCGCGAGCGGGTGCCCGTCGGCCGCGGCCCAGATCGACCCGAGCACCTCGCCCCCGTCCCGGACCGCGATCGCCAGCCGTTCCGCGTAGCGGTCGTCGGCGGGCAGCCGGACCACGTCGTCGGTGGCCCACAGGGTGCGGAAGAAGCCGCTCTCGCGCAGTTCGGCGACGCGCCAGCGCGGCACCTCCTGGTTCAGGATGGTCGCCCGGCGCATCGGATCCGGCTCGTGGTCCATCCGGGAGTAGGCCAGCACCCGCGACTGCGGATCCTCGATCGTGATCGCCCCGCCGACCAGATCGGCGAGCGTGTTGGCCAGGCCGGACAGGTCGCCCGGGCGCAGGCTGTCGACCGCGGCGAGTTCGGACGGGCTGCTCTGCGCGCAGGCGTTGCGCAGCAGGCCCAGCACGTCGGTCCACCCGCGTCCGGGCCGCCGGGTGAGCACGGCGATTCCGCCGGCTGCGGCGGCCGCGGGCACGGCGGGGTCCACGGGCCCGGCGGGGTCCGGGCCGGCCGCGCCGCGTCGGAGCACCAGCGCGCTCGCCCCCGCGCGCCGGGCCGCCCGCACCGCCTCCACCGCGCCGGGCCCGTGCGGGTCCACGCCGACCGCGAGCAGGATCGCCCCGGCGAGCGCCGTGCCGTCGGCGGGCTCGTCGCCGAGGTCGTACAGGGCGACCCCGCTCACCGGCACCTCGGTTCCGCGCGGCGCGACCACGACGTCGAGGATGCCGGGCTCGATCAGGTCCAGGACCCCGGCCAACGTCGCCGCGGCGGGACGACGGGAGGACGCACGCTTGGTCATGACTCCATGATCGCGTGCACACCACCGCGTCGGGAGGCACCGCGCAGCCGCACCTCCCCGCGCCCCACCCCACTCCCGGAACCGGGCGAATCGGGCGGTAGGCTGCGCCGATGTCCATCGCAGGGTCGGATCGGGACCGGGACGGGACGGCCGCGCGCATCGCGGCGCGTGCCGTCGTGCTGCCGCCGTCGGTGGGTCGGACCCGGCTGGTCGCGGTGGACGGCATCGGCGGTTCGGGCAAGAGCACGCTGGCCGACGCCATCGCCGCGCGATCCGGTGGCGCGCCCGTGGTGCGGCTGGACGACTTCGCCCGACCCGGGGACTTCTTCGGCTGGCTGCCGCGCCTGCGCGCGCAACTGCTCGAACCGCTCGCCCGGGGTGCGGCGGCCCGCTGCGACACCTACGACTGGGCCGCCTATCGGGTCAGCGGCTACAGCGAGGTGCCGGCCGCGCCGGTGTTGATCCTGGAGGGGGTCGGCGCGGCTCGGCGCGAACTCGGCCCGGTGACGGCGCTGCGGATCCGGGTCGACACACCCGCCGCGCTCGCCGCCGCGCGCACCCTCGATCGGGACGGCCCCGAACTGGCCTGGTTCTGGCGGCTGTGGCGCGCGGCCGAGGCCGCACACCTGGCCGACGACCGTCCCTGGACCCGCCCACACCTGCGCGTCGACGGAACCGGCGGGCGTCGTGCGGCCGTTGCCGAGCGGCGGGTGCTCGCCGGCGGGGGCGCTCGGTAGCCGACGGCGCCCGGTCGACCGGGCGCCGTCGCCGCCGTACCCGTCCCGCGCGGGTGCACCCCACGCGGGACGGGCCCGTTCGGCCTACTTGCGCCCGAGCCGGCGCGGTGCGACGTCCATCGCGTTGGACCGACGGTCCTCGGCGAGGTCGGCGATCTCCTCCGGGCTGGCGTTGTTCGCCCGCGCGTACTCCTCCGCCATCGCCTTCGAACTCGACCAGCCGCTCCAGTAGTTCTCGGTGCGACTGAGCCCCGAACCGTGTTCGAGCCCGGCGGTGTCCGCGGCCAGCGCGTGCGCGGTGTACCAGTCCATCATCCGACCGGCGGGGATGCCGACGTGCGGGATGTAGCTGAGGATCTGCGCACTCGTGAGGTACTGGAACTTGCGGTTCCAGGTCGCCTCGGTGACCCCCGCCTCGCGCGCCGCGACGATCGACTCGTCGCGCAGCCCGTCCATGGTCCCCAGCGCGTTGAACGCCTGCCGGGCCTCGACGTCCATGGCCGGCAGCGCACCCGGCACCTTGACCACCGGGTGCTGGGCCAGCACGTCGGCGGCGTGGTTGACGGTCGCGCCGTGCATCACCGCGAACGCCTCGGGGTCGGTGCCGGCGGCGGTGATCACCCGCATCAGGTCCTGGTCGTGGAACATCGACCCGTTCTGGCCGTCCTTGGCCACGAGTTGGTCGTACACCCCGTCGCCCATGTACGACGCGACCATGTTGCCCACGCTGTCGCGCATGATCGCCGGGAACTTGCCCTGTTTCCCGTCCTCTCCGCCCAGCACCGAGACGGTGTCGCGCATGATCTGCTTCATCGTCTCGTCGTGCACGGGGTGGGCGCCGCCGGGCAGACCGTAACCGCCGGTGGGCACCTGGCCGGTGGCCGCGGCCTCCAACGCGCGCCCCAACTCGTCGTAGCCGGGCGGGTTGTAGCCCTTGGGAATCGGTCCGGCGCCGTCCCAGTCCATCAGCCAGTGCCGGTCCTTGAGCATGTAGGCGACCTCGCCCGGGTGCTTGGCCGGATCGAAGAACTCCTTCGCGGCCTCCGGGTTGTTGCCGAACGCGGCCATCAGGCCGGTCATCGGGTCGAGCCCCGCGCCGTGCCCGTCGGTGATGTCGAGCCGGAACCCGTTGTACATCGCACCCGACGGGGTGTTCTTGAGCCATACCGCAGGATCGTCCCGCTCCATGGCACGCATGTCCTGCCCGATCTGGCGCAGGAAATCGGTGTCCTGATGACCGGTGTCCAGCAGCGTGCCCAGGAGTTGGTATCCGTAGGGCTGAAACGAATACAGCCCGATGTCGGTCTTCTCCCGGCCGGCCCGCTTGAGTTCGTCGATCCAATTCTGATCGACGTGCGGCCCGGGCCCCTTGCCGGTCCCGGCGGCCAACACCCGGCCCAGATCGGCCTGGATGGCCTTGAGATCCTCCTGCTGATCCTTGGGCACGTCGCTGCCCGCGCCCAACTTGGCGATCATGCCCGCCAACCACAGGGTGCCGCGCGGGCCCTGCTGGTTCAGGAACGGTGTGCTGAACGCCGGGTCGTCGGCATTGGCGGCAAGCAGGTTGCGCAGTTCGCCACGCTCGGCCGGACTGAGCATCATCAGCCGGTTGGCCAGATCGGTCGCCCGGCGGGCGTCCTGGGCCGGACCCGCGCCGACCGCGTTGCCGTTGAACTTCTTCGGGTCCGCGCCCCGGGTGTCCGCGTTCAACGCGAACGCGGCCCGCTGGTCGGCGGCGGTGGCCTCGGTCAGCGCCTTGCCGATCCGGTCCGAGATGCCCTGCGCCGCCTCCTTGAGCGGTTTGACCGCCGCGTCGTAGTCGTCCGGCGGCAGGTTGCGGGCGTACGGCGGCGCCGTCCAGTGCACGCCGCCGCTGTCGTCCACGGTCAGCTTCTGGTCGACCGCGTCGGCGATCGCCTTGGTCAGGTGTTCCTTCGCGGTCTTGAGGTCGCTCGCGGCGTCCAGCAGCACCGTGCGCAGCGCCGCCGCCTCGGTGTGCGCGTCCTCGATCTGGCCGGACATGGTGCGCAGTTCACCGATCCCGGTGTTCGCCTCGGAGCCCTTCCAGGCGCCGCCCGCGAGCGGGGAGATCACCTCGCGGTCCACGTCGCCGTGCTGGGTGTGCATGCGGTCGGGCAGCGTCGCCCAGACCTCGGCGGCGGTGGTCAGCGTGCCCAGGTCGACATCGCGCAGATGGATGAAGTCGACCACGGGTCAGCCTCCGAACGTCGTGCAGACGGTTTTCTCGGTGGCGCGCCAGTTGCTCGCCGTGCTGTTCAGATTGCCCGCCCGGCCGGCGAGCGTGTCGGCCACCGCGATGGTGCGGTCGTGCCAGGCGGTGTGGGCACCGTCCAGCGCCTTGGCCAGATCGAAGCCGGCCAGTGCCTTGGACACCGGCTCCAGCGCGGTGACGCCCTTGAGGCCGGTCGTACGGAAGTCGCCCGCGATCTCCCGCAGTCGGCCGGCGGCGGAGTCGAGCGTGCCGGGCTCGACGTGCACGTCCGGCGCCTGCGGCGCGCAACCCGGGCGCGGGTTGGGCGTGTTCGTCGCGGCGTAGGGACTTCTGGTCAGCCGGGGCATCCCCGGGTTGATTATCGAGTCGAAGTCGGTCGTCATGGTGTAACCCCCGAGTCACCAGTGCGATACGCGTCATACACCTGTGTTACCCGGCCATCCAAGACCACCGGGCCGGCTTGATCAACCGGCGCGCGCAGATCCGGGCGGAAGATGCCGGATCGGGATCTCGGCCGGCGGCGACTCGGGGCGGATGTACCGGCGATCGCGGCGCGGCCGGGAGACGCTGTCCCGGTACCCATCGACGGACACCCCCGGGAGCCTCGGATGACCGACAACGGACCACCGCCCGCCCGCTACGACGACCTGCGGGCGCTGTTCGTCAACTGCACGCTCAAGCGCTCACCCGAGGTCAGCAACACCCAGGGACTCGTGGACCTCAGCCGCGGCATCATGACCCGACACGGCATCGTGGTCGATCAGATCCGCGCGGTCGACCACGAGATCGCCACCGGCGTGTGGCCGGACATGAGCGACCGGGGCTGGCCCGGCGACGAGTGGCCCGCGCTGTACGAGCGGGTGCTGGCCGCGGACATCCTGGTGCTGGCCGGGCCGATCTGGCTGGGCGACAACAGCTCGGTGCTCAAGCGGGTGGTGGAGCGGCTGTACGCGTGCTCCAGCCTGCTCAACGACGCCGGGCAGTACGCGTACTACGGGCGGGTCGGCGGTTGCCTGATCACCGGCAACGAGGACGGCGTCAAGCACTGTGCGATGAACGTGCTGTACAGCCTCCAGCACCTGGGCTACGTCGTCCCGCCGCAGGCGGACGCCGGCTGGATCGGCGAGGTCGGGCCGGGGGCGTCCTACCTGGACCCCGGCTCGGGCGGCCCGGAGAACGACTTCACCAACCGCAACACCACGTTCATGACCTGGAACCTGATGCACCTGGCCCGAATGCTCAAGGACGCGGGCGGGATGCCGGCCTACGGCAACCAGCGCGCGGGCTGGGACGCCGGGTGTCGCTACGACTTCGAGAACCCGGACTACCGCTGACCGGAGCCGACCCCGACCCCGCGCCCTGCGGGCCGCCGACGCTACGCCGTCGGCGGCCCCGGCAGCGCCGGCAGCGCGGCGATCGCCTCGGCGGTCCAGGTGCCGGCCGCACCCGGGCAGTTGGCCAGGTAGCGCGCCGCGCGCCGCCCGGACCAGCCGTGTGCCTCGGCGAGTCCGGCCCGCAGGTGTCGCAGGTAGGCGGCGGCCGGTGCGTTCCACGGCGCGTCGGCACTGCGCCACGGCGCGGTCAGGGCCAGGATCGGGTGCCCGTCGGAGCTGCCCACCCGGACCACCGTCTCGTAGCGACCCGGACCCAGCGTGGCCCGGCCGATGGTCGCCAGTGTGCTCAGGTCCGGGTCGACTCCGGGTGCGCGGTACATCTCCTGCGCGGCCAGGTCGGCGAACTGCGCCCGGGTCAACAGATAGGCCCGAGCGGGGGTGCGGCCCGGGTCCAGGGGGTCGTACAGGGCGAGTCCGCCGGTCCAGTTCTTCGATTCGAAGGCGAAGTACATCCGGCCCGGCAGCACCATCGGGCGCGTGGCCCGCGGCGGGGACGGGTCCCGGCAGCCCGGATAGGTGCGCAGACCGCCGGGCGGCCGGCCGCCGCGCAGGTAACAGTCCAGGCGGGAGGCGTGCATGTTGGACCCGTACGCGGCATACCAGACCAGTTCCGAACCCATCTGCGCCAGCCTAGGGCGTGGCCGGCCGAAGGGCGGCTCGCCCGTGCGTGGCCGGCGTGCGCCGAACGGGCGGCGTGGGGGAACGCACGGATGGGCGGCGGGTTTCGGGGCAACCATGAGTACGCGCCGAGTCCGGCCGGTCGCCGGGTCGACCCGAGGCCGGCCGAGGCCGTCGTCGAAATCCCGTGTGTGCGAGGGCCGTGGCCGATCGCCGGCGCGACCGCGCAGGTACCGCGAAGGAGTCCGGGATGCCCGATCCGCTGCCGCCGCCCACCGTCGACCACGCCGTCGCGGACGTCCTCGATGCCCGGCACGTCCCGCTGGAGGCGACCGTCCGGGTGGCCCCGTATCCCGACATGGCCGTGGGCGACCTGCTGACCCTGTCCTGGCACGGCCCGGACACCGCGGCCTTCACCGTGTCCGTGCCGATCACCGGGCACGCGCTCGGTCGACCGGTCGTGTTCAAGGTCCCGGCCGCCGAGATCCTGCCGCACGCGGGCGGCGACGTGACGTTGAGCTACCGGCTGGAGCGTCCCGGCGCGGAGCTCGCCGGCGACTCGGCCGAACGGGTGCTCAGGATCGAACTGGCCGAGGCGGCGACCGCCACCGAGGTCCGCTGACGCCCCGGCGGCACCGGTCGCCCACGCGTGCCATCGGTCCCACGGGCGACCGCGGTCCGGGCCTTCGGGCGACCTCTACCGCGCCGCCGCCCCGTCCACGTTTCGCACGTCCCACACCTGTACGTCCGCCACCTGCCGACCCGGGCCCAGCAGCGCGGTGAGCGTGTCCGCGAGTTCGGCCCGGTGCCGGTGCGCGGGCAACACCACCACGTCGGCCCGCCAGCGGGCCAGGTCCGCCCGGGCCTCGCGGCGCCGGTCCTCGGTGATCTCCGGGACCGTGCCCTCCGCGGCGACCCGGCCGAGCAGCGCCGAGGTCGGGCTGTAGTCCGCCCCGTAGACGCCGATGCGATCGGGCCCCCACGGGCCGACGAAGTAGCCCTCCGCGAGCGGAAAGCCCAGCTCGGCCACGCTCTGCCAGTGCAGCGCGGCGGCGTCGCCGACGCTGGGCAGCGGCACCACCACGACGGATCCGTCGTCCACGTAG
Organism: Embleya sp. NPDC020886; assembly: GCF_044333915.1. Classification (NCBI taxonomy): domain Bacteria; kingdom Bacillati; phylum Actinomycetota; class Actinomycetes; order Kitasatosporales; family Streptomycetaceae; genus Embleya; species Embleya sp. NPDC020886. The sequence goes on from NZ_JBIRRX010000009.1 coordinate 121,230, forward strand.
GGCCGCCACCCGCCGTCGGCGAAGAACTTCGGCACCGGCGGCCGGTCCCGGACGTCCAGCGGCGTGGGCAGGATCGGCAGCAGCGCCATGGTCAGCGCCGCCGCCCAGACCAGCCGGACCGGGACCCCGCGTCCCGGGTGCCCCTCGGGCACGGCCCGCACCGACCGGGCCGAGTCGAGGACCCGGTCGGTGGCCAGCGCGAGCAGCACCGCGACGGCCGGCACACAGACCAGCGCGAAGCGCGATTCCAGGATCGACTCGAACAGCGGCAGTTCGTTCAGCACCCGCCACGGGCCCGGCAGGCCGGTGTCGTCGTGGTCGACCACGATGTCCAGGCCCAGCGACAGCAGCGCCGCCACCGCCGCGGTGACCGCGGCGGCGCGCACGACGGCGAGCCGGCGCAGCCAGGCGACCAGGAACACGGCGAGGATCACCAGGGGCCAGCCGAAGAACGCGTTCTCCTCGGTGGTCCCCTCGGACAGCACCGCCGCGCCCGCCCGGTCGCCGCCGAGCGAGTCGCTCGCGTACGCGGTGAACGCGGCCAGGTCGTTGCCCGACTCGTGGTCGAGCGTGGAGTAGTGCTGCGGCCCGAAGAACTGCACCCACAGCGGGTAGGCGACCAGCACCAGCGACACCGCCGCGCCGATCACCAGCCCGGTGCCCAGCGGCCGGGCCGCCGCCCGCGCCGCGCCCGGTGCGTTGAGCGCGTACACGATCCCGAACACCACCAGGCCCACCGCCGCGAACAACAGCGGCTCCTCGCCGATGAAGATCTGGAAGGCGATCGACAACCCGAGCAACACGCCGTTGCGGATCGGCCGCTCGCCCTGCCACAGCCGGATCAGCAGCTCGATGATCGGCGGGATCATGAACAACACCACGAAGTTCGGATGCGCGTTGGCATGCGAGACGATCGGCGGCGCGAAGCCGCACAGCGCGCCGCCCACCGCCGCGGCCGGCTTGGCGCGCACCAGTCGGCGGGCCAGCAACCGGTACCAGGCGAACGCGGTGCCGGCCAGGCCACCGGTGAGCACCAGGGCCCAGGTGGTGGTGGGGCCGAAGAGCAGGGTGACCGGGGTCAGTGGGATGCCGAGGCCGAGCATGGCCGTGTTGGCCATCATGTTCACGCCCAGCGGATGGTTCTGCAGATCCGAGACCAGCGGGTCGCGGAAGTTGCGGACCGCGTCGGCGGTGGCGTCGAAGAACCACTCCCACATGTTCTGGTCCTGGCCGCCGTTGACCAGATAGGCGCGGTCCAGGTCGGCCCACAGATCCTTGTACAACCAGAACGCCAGGCCCAGGAACAGGGCGCCGACCCACCAGTCCACCGCCCGGCCGCCGCGCAGTCCGCGAAGGGAGATCCCGCGCACGAGGGCTCGGGGATCGATGCGTTGCCGCTCGGCGACGGGCATGGGTGTCGGGTCCTTCCGGGGGTGCTGCCCGTCACGGGCGTGGGCGCGGTCCCGGCGCGGTGCCGGTCCCGGGCGAACGCGCTGCGGCACCCGGTCGGGAGAGGCGACGAGGCGCATCTCGACCGATGGGGGTGATCCCCGCGGCGCGTACCGGGACCGAAGCACCCGGCGGGGCGCGCTACGGCGGTCGATCGCCGGCCATGCTACGAGGACCGGCCGGTCGTCCGGACGGCGGGGTGCGGGCGGGGCGGGCCCGGGGGAAATTCGCCGGCTCGACCGGGCACGGTCGGTGAGGATGGCCGGATGTCGATTTTCCTGGAGACGCCGCGGCTGGAACTGCGCCCGTTCACCGCGGCCGACCTGCCGCACCTGATCGAGCTGGGCCGCGATCCGGAAGTGATGCGCTACCTCACCGGCGGCCGGCCGACCGCGCCCGAGACCGTTCGCGATCGGGTCCTGCCGCTGGTCATGCGGGACTACCCGGCCTGGGGCAATCGCGGCTTCTGGGCCGCGCGGGAACGGACCGGCGGGCGCTTCGTCGGTTGGTTCGAACTGCGGCCGGTCGCCGAGGACGGCGCGGACGTGGTCGAACTGGGCTACCGGCTGTGTCGCGCCGCGTGGGGGCTGGGCTACGCCACCGAGGGCGCGCGGGCGTTGGTCGACAAGGGCTTCGCCGAACTCGGCGTGCGGGTGGTGACCGCCAACACGATGACGGTGAACACGCGCTCCCGACGGGTGCTGGAAAAGACCGGGCTGACCTTCGTCCGCACCTGGTTCGGCGACTGGGCCGAGCCGATCGAGGGCGCCGAGCAGGGAGAGGTGGAGTACACCCTGACCCGGGCCGGGTGGAGCGCGGCCGCCCCCGGCCGGACCACCGACTGAGCCCCGAACCGCACCGCGTCGTTCGCCCCGACCCGGTTCGTTCGTGCAGGTGGGGCGCGTGGGAGGCTGGCGGGTGTGACTGTTTTTGGCGGGGTGCCGCTGTTCGTCGGACGCGAGCCCGAGATCGGGCGACTGGTCGAGGTGCTGCGTGAGGTCGATCGCGGTGAGCCCCGGGTGGTGCTGACCACCGGCGAGGCCGGGGTCGGCAAGACCCGGTTGCTGGAGGAGTTCCTGGCCCAGGCGACGGGGCGTCCCGAGCCGACCTCGGTCGCGGTCGGCGCGTGTCTCGAATTGGGCGCCGAGGGACTGCCCTTCGCGCCGTTCTCGGCGATCCTGCGCGCCCTCGCCGACGCGCTCGGCGCCGACTTCGAGGAGGCGATGGGCGACCGGCGCCGCGAACTGGCCTGGATCTCGCCGACCCTGGCCGCCGAACCCGGCCCCGGCCCGGCGCCCGAGCGGGCCCGGCTGTACGAGTCGGCGCTGCGTCTGCTGGAGCGGATCGGCGAGGACCGCACCCTGATCGTCGCCTTCGAGGACCTGCACTGGGCCGACTCGGCGACCCGCGAACTGCTCGCGTTCCTGGTCCGCTCGCTGCGCCGGGGCCGGATCCTGGTGGTCGGCACGCTGCGTGCGGACGCGATGGACCGCAGCCACCCGATGCGCCGCCTGGTCGCCGAACTGGAGCGCACCCGCACGGTGACCCGGCTCGAACTCGGCCGACTGACCATGCCCCAGGTCGAGGAGCACCTGAGCGGCCTGCTCGGCGGCACCCCCTCGCGGGCCCTGGTCCAGCAGGTGTTCGAGCGTTCCGAGGGCAACGCGTTCTTCGTCGAGGAACTCGCCGCCGGGGTCCGCGACGGCCGACTCGCCGGTCTCTCGGACACGCTGCGCGACCTGCTGCTGATCCGGATCGAGCAACTGCCCGAGACGGCCCGCCGGGTGGTGCGACTGGCCGCCGTGGGGGGTATCGGGGTCGAGCACCGACTGCTTGCCGAGGTGGCCGGTCTGGACCCGGACACCTTGGAGACGGCACTGCGCGCGGCGGTCTCCGGACACGTCCTGGTGGCCGAACCGGACGGCGAGGGCTACTCGTTCCGGCACGCGCTGGTGCGCGAGGCGGCCCTGGGCGATCTGCTCCCGGGCGAACGCACCCGGATGTACGCGGCGTTCGCCCAGGCCCTGGACACCCTGGTCGAGGGCGGCGAGCTGCCGTGGCGCCGCGACCACGTGGACCGGCGGGCCCGCTACTGGATCGCCGCCGCCCGCCCGGCCCGGGCACTGCCGGCGAGCGTGGTCGCCGCGGCGGCCGCCGCCGACCGATACGCGTTCGGCGAGGCGTGGGCGCTGTACGAGAGCGCGATCACCATGTGGGACCAGGTCCCCGATCCCGAGCAGTCCACCGGCAGCACGCTGGCCCGGGTGCTGGACGGCGCCATCGTCGCGGCCCGCTACGACAACTCCGGCGACCGCGAACTGGCCCTGCTGCGCCAGGCGTTGGACCTGGTCGACGAGGAGCGCGAGCCGGTTCGGGCGGCGGCGCTGTGGACCCAGCGGGCGAAGACGCTGAGCCGCCTGGGGCGCGGCCCCGGCATGGTGGAACTGGAGCACGCCGAGCGGCTGTTGCAGGATCGGCGGGAGTCGGTCGAGTACGCGAACGTGGTGATCCGGATCGCCCGCGCGCACTTCCTGGAGGGAGACGCGGCGGAGGCGGTACGGATGACCCGCCAGGTCCTGGAGATCGCCCGGCGGCTGGACGACCAGGATCTGATCGCCAACATCCTCCAGACCCTGTCCTGGCTTCTCACCGGCAGCGGCGAACTCGACGAGACACAGGCGCTCGCCCACGGCCGCGAGGCGGTCCGGGTCGCCGAGGCGGCGCGGGGCGGCAAGCCGGACACGCTCGTCTACGTGCTCGGCAACTGGGCCTCGGTCCTCGAAGGCGTCGGCCGACACGAGGAGTCGGTGCAGGCCGCCCGCCGCGCGCTCGACCTGTCCCGAGAGCGCGGCGTGATCCGCAACACCGGCGCGTTCGTCCTGGGCAACCTCGCGGAGAGCCTGTTCTCGCTCGGCCGCTGGGACGAGGTGGCCAAGACGATGGAGGAGATCCGGGAGCACGACGCGGACGGTTGCGCCACCGGCAACGCCGAACGGGTGCTGGCCATGGCCCACCTGGTCCGCGGCAAGGTGACCGAGGCCGCCGACCACCTGCGGAACGCCCGGGAGAGCGCCCGCGGCATGTACCAGGAGGCACAACATCGCATCCCGCAGTCCGGCGCCGAGATCGCGCTGGCCCGGGCCCGGGGCCGACGGGCCGAACTCGGCGAGATCCTGGACGCCGAACTGCGGGCCGGCTTCGGCGTCGGCAACCAGCGGTTCGCCTTCCCGCTGCTGATCGAGGCGGCGCGCGCATACGCCGGAGTCGAGCCCACCGAGTCGACCCGAGCCGAGTTGCACCGGATCCGGGCGGCCGGCGCCGCGCTGGACGTGCACTGCGAGCTGGACCGCACCCAGGCAAAGACGTTGGTCGCGCACCTGGACCTGGCCGAGGGCAGCGACACCCTCGCGCAGTGGCGGGAACTGGTCGCGGCCTGGGAGGCGACCGCCCAGCCGTATCCCACCGCCCGGGCGCACGCCGACCTGGGCGCCGCGCTGGTGGCCGCCGGCGATCGGGTCGCGGCCGGCGCCGCGTTGGCCCGGGCACACGCCGCAGCCGGGCGACTGGGCACGACGCCGCTGCGCGAACAGGTCGAACTGCTGGCCCGCCGGGCCCGGATCGACCTGCCGGGCCGGCCCGGGACCGGTGCGGCCCGCGCGGCGCACCAGGCCGGCGACCTGACGCCCCGCGAGCGGGAGGTGCTGCGCCTGCTGATCGAGGGACGCAGCAACCGGCAGATCGCCGAGACCCTGTTCATCAGCGTCAAGACGGCCAGCGTGCATGTGTCGAACATCCTGGCCAAGCTCGAAGTGGCCACCCGCGGCGAAGCCGCCGCCCTGGCCCACCGCATGCACCTGGTCGACGACCAACCCCCGGTCGGATAGCCCCGAGCGGGGTGCCCTTGCGCGTGCGAACGGGCTATACATGGTCCGTTCGGTATTTCGGGGGCATGCCGTCGGGGGTGGGCGTGGGGGAGCACGGAGTACGCGTGGCGGCCTGCGGGGTGAGCCGAACGCTCGGGGGACGCACCGTACTTCGGGATGTCTCGCTGGTCGCCGAGGCCGGTGAGGTCTCGGCCGTCGCCGGTGGCAGCGGATCGGGCAAGACCACGCTGTTGCACACGCTGGCCGGAATCCGACCACCCAGCGCGGGCCGGGTACGGCACGACGGCGGCCGACCGGACGCGCGCGGCCTGGGCTACGTCCCGCAGGACGACATCCTGCACCGGGCGTTGCCGCTGGCCCACAGCCTGCGCTACGCCGCGGCGCTGCGCGGGCCGATCGACGGGGGCGTGGAGGCCGCGGTGGCCCGCACGTTGGCCGCCCTGGGCCTGACCGGGTGCGCGGATCGGCGGGTGGGCGCGCTCAGCGGCGGCGAGCGCAAACGCGCGAGCATCGCGGTCGAACTGCTGACCCGGCCACGGGTGTTGTTCCTGGACGAACCGACGTCCGGCCTGGATCCGGCGGCTGCGGCGGAACTGATGGCGGTATTACGCGAGTTGGCCCGAGCCGGCACCACCGTCGTGCTGACCACGCACGCCCCCACCGATCTGCTCCGGTGCGACCGGGTGGTGTTCCTGGCCCCGGACGGGCGGCTCGCGTACGTGGGGGACCCCAGGGGGCTGCGCGCGCACTTCGGCGTCGAGACCGAGGCCGACGTATACGCCGCGGTGGCCGCACGCGGTGCGAGCGCGGACGCGGAACGCGAGCCGGAACTCGAACTGGAACCGGAACTGGCCGCCCTGGAAGCCGAGTCGGCACCGGCACCGAAGCCCGCCTCGGCGGTCGACCGCCCGGCGCCGCAGGTCGACCGGGCGTTGCGGCAGTGGTCCATCCTGGCCCGCCGCGACCTGGAGCTGATCGCCCGAGACCGGTTGGCCGCCGCGATGCTGGTCGGCTCGCCGCTGGTGATCGTGGCGATGTTCGCGATGCTCTTTCGGCCCGGCGCGTTCGACCCGGCCGACCCGAGTCCGTCCGGCGCCGCGATGATCCTGTTCTGGATCGCCTTCGGCGGCTTCTTCTTCGGGTTGACCTACGGCCTGTTGCAGATCTGCGTGGAGTTGCCGATCGTGCGCCGGGAACGGCTGACCGTGCTGCGGATCGGACCCTACGTCGCGGCCAAGTTCACCGTGCTGCTGCCGATCCTGGCGTTCGCCGACGTGCTGCTGCTCGCCGTGCTGCGCGCCCTGGACCGGCTGCCCGGCGCGTCGTGGGGGGTCTACGGGTCGCTGCTGACGACGCTGCTGCTGGCCTCCGCCGCGGCGCTGGCGCTCGGGCTGTTGACGTCCGCGGCGGTCACCGAAGTGGGCCAGGCCACGCTGATGTTGCCGCTGCTGTGCTTTCCCCAGGTGCTCTTCTCCGGCGCGTTCGTGCCGGTGCCCCGAATGCCGGTGATCGGACACACGCTCAGCTACGCGATGACCAACCGATGGGCGTTCGAGGCGCTGGGCAACGATCTGGACCTCCCGGGGCGCTGGGCGCACGGCCGGTCCGCGCTCGGCCCGCCGCTGCTGGCCTCCTACGGCGACAGCTTCGACCACCCGCCCGCGCTCGGCTGGGCCGTACTCACCGGCTGCGCCGTGCTGTTCGTCGCCGCCACCTGCGCGGTGCTGGCCCGCCGCTGCCCACGCGCCGGCGGCTGAGCACACCCGCGCGAGCGGGCGCCGTACGCGGTGGAAGTGCCGCCGGGCGCGCGCCCCGGCGGGTCAGCAGCGCAGCCGAGGGGCCAGTCCCCGGGCGTCGGCCGGCCGGTCGCGGTAGGTGCGTGCGACGAAGTCGAGGAACGCGTCCACGTCGGCGATCGTGGACGGCAGGCCCAGCGACACGCGCACCGCACCGCCGGAGGGCAGGCCCAGGCGGGTCAGGTAGTCGTCGAGCGTCCCGCCGGAGGCGGCCGTCCGCAACACCGCGCCGCGCAGGGCCCGGCGCCCGATCGCGAACGCCGCCTCGCCCGCGCCCGGATTGCAGAAACAGCCGGTGCGTACGCAGATCCCGGCGGCGGCGGTGTCCCGGGCCACGATCCGCTCGTCGATCACGGTGCCGGCGGCGTCCAGGATGTTCAGCGCGACCGTGCCACCCCGGGCATGCACCGTGTCCGGCCCGTACACCCGGATCAGCGGCGCGCCGTCGTGATGGCGCAACCCGGCCAACCCGGCGAGCAGGTGCGCGGTCAGGGCCGTGACCCGGTCGTGGATGGCGGGCATGCCCAGCGAGTCGACCCAGGCCAGGCCGTGCGCGACATCGGGGATGGCGAGGAAGTTGAGGGTGCCGTCCTCGTACGCGGACTCGTCGTCGGCCATCCGATGCCAATTGCCCTGCGCGCTGACCGCCTCGATCGTGCCGCCCGCGAACCACGGCCGGCGCAGCCGCGCGAGCGCGTCCCGGCGGGCGAGCAGGCAACCTACGCCGGTCGGATATCCGAATACCTTGTACCAGCTCACCGCGACGAACTCCGGTTGCACCACCCCCAGATCGAGCACGTTGGTGGGCGCGTACGCGGCCGCGTCGACCAGCACGTCGTAGCCGTGCCGCTGGGCGACGCCGATCCAGTCCAGGGGGTGCCGGACCCCGGTGAAGTTGCTCTGCGCGGGATAGGCGAACAAGCCGCGGCGGTGCGCGAGCGCGGCCCGCAACGCGTCGTCGTCCAGGCGCAGTTCGGTGCCGGACAGGCCGATGTAGTGGGTCCGGGCGCCGCCCGCGCGGGCGTATTCGCGGATCCCGTTCACCGAGTTGTGGTTGTCGATCGGCAACACCAGGCGGGTACCGCGACGGAACGGGTACGCCTCGCCGACCAGTCGACACGCGCCGGTGGCGTTCGCGGTGAACACGGCCGCGTACCGGTCCGGGTCGGCGTTGAAGTGGTCGAGGATCGCCCGACGGGTGTTCTGCACCCACGTCGTGGAGGCGACCGAGGCCGGGTGTTCGGAGTGCGGGTTGCCGTAGGTGGCCCCGGACAGCCGTTCCGCGTGCGCCCGCCGCTGGCCGCGCGCGGCCAACCCCGCTCCGGTGTGATCGAGGTAGACCAGACCCTCGTCGTCCAGGTAGCCGTACTCCTCCCGCCGGATCGCGTCGAAGTCCGGACCGCGCACGTCGGCGACCACCACCGGCACCACCTCCCCCGGTCTGCCGAGTCTCGCGCCGCACCCGCGACCGCGTCAACGGATCCGCCGGCGCCGCGCCCGCCCATCCGGGCCGGTCCGGACCGTCGGCGATGCCCGTTCTCACCCCTGAAGGCTGATCCGCGACAAGGATCCCCTAGGGTGAGGAAAGGTAAGGCTTGCCTCAGCGGATCGGCCTGCCTCACATCGTGTTGCCCAGAACCGCCCTGCCTGAAATCGCCCCGCCTCAGCAGTGCGGGCCGAGCGTCCCGGCGCCCGGCCCGTGTCCCCCCCCACGCGCCAAGGAACCAGGACCCATGCCGATATCCCGCCGCCGGATCGCCGCCGTCGCCGTGACCGTGTCCGCCGCCCTGCTCACCGGAGCCTGCGGCTCGGACTCGTCCGACGGGAACAAGGGCGGCGGCAAGCCCGCCGTCGCAGCCGGCGGCAAGGACTTCGGCAGCGCCGGCCAGGTGAGCACGGGCCTGGGCACCGACGCCGCGCCCGGTCAGTACCCGCGCACGATCCGCACCGCGATGGGCGACGTGACGCTCAAGGCGCAGCCCAAGCGGGTCGTCGTGCTGGACACCGGCGAGCTGGACAACGTCGCGGCACTGGGCGTACAGCCGGTCGGTGTCGCGTTCACCGACGGCTCCCAGGAACTCCCGGCCTACCTGGACGGCAAGGCGGGCAAGCCGGCCAAGGTCGGCACGATCAACAGCCTCAACCTGGAGGCGATCGAGAACCTCAAGCCGGACCTGATCCTGGGCAGCAAGCTGCGCGCGGAACAGCAGTACGCGGTGCTGAGCAAGATCGCGCCGACCGTGTTCTCGGTGCGCCCCGGCTACACCTGGAAGGAGAACTTCCTGCTCAACGCCGCGGCCTTGGACAAGTCCGCCGAGGCCAAGCAGCAGCTGGATGCCTACCAGGCACGGGCCAAGGCCCTGGGCGACAAGCTGGGCGCGAACAAGCCGACCATCTCGATGGTGCGCTTCATGCCGGGCAAGATCCGCCTGTACGCGAACAAGTCGCTGATCGGCACCGTGCTCCAGGACGTGGGCCTGCCGCGCCCGGCCAACCAGAACATCGACGACCTGGCGGTGGAACTGTCCGAGGAGCGGATCACCGAGGCCGACGCGGACAGGATCTTCGTCGGCACCTACGGCCCGACGGACAAGACCGCGCAGGCCCGGGTGACCGACAACCCGCTGTGGAAGAAGCTCGGCGCGGTGGAGAAGGGCAAGGCCGTCACGGTTCCCGACGAGACCTGGTACCTGGGCCTGGGCGTGGTCGCGGCGAACTCCATCCTGGGCGACCTGGAGAAGAACCTGATCGGCTGAGCCGAACCGATCCGGTCAGGCATCCGGCGCGGCCTCCGGGCCCCGCGCCGGGCTGCCGCCGGCGGCCGGTCCCAGGGGTTCCCGCGCCGCGTACGCGAGCAGCGCGGCGACCCCGGCGGCCGGCCCCTCGGCTCGGCGCCAGTGTTCGTCGCGCTCGGTCAGCGCGCCGAACAGGCGCTGCCAGGACCGGTCCTCGGTGCCGAGCAGCGCCGCGGTCAACGCGGCGACCTCGGTGTACGCGGCGTGCACCGCCACCCGTACCGGCTCGGACGGGTCGATCCGCGCCCGGGCGTCGGCCAGATAGCGCAGCACACGGTCGGCATGACCCACCTCGTGCACCAGGTCGTGGCCGGTGAGCAGGCCCGCCTCCAGCAACCGCTCGACCTCCAGGTGCCATTCGGCGGTGCCGCCGTCCGGCAACACCCACGCGGCGACGGTCCGAGCCGCCCGGGGACTGCGCCGGGCCGCCGCGAACGCCTCGGTGGGCCGCAGGTCGGTCGGCATCGCCAGGATGACCTCGTCGGGCGCGTCCGGTCGGTTCACCAGCGCCTGTCGCACCCCGGCGGGCCACGGTTCGCGGGCGTGCTCGCCCACCAGCAAGGCCCAGTCGCGTCGGTAGGGGCGATCCAGGACCCGTTCGGCATCGGCGAGCCGCTCGCACGCACGCAGTCTGGCGACCAGCCGGGTCGGCGCCAGTTCTCGGTCGATCCGCGCGGTCAGCACCGCGAGGCCGGCTTCGATCGGGTCGTCGACGCCGTCGGCCGTCGCCTTCGCGGCGACCCGGGCGGCGCCGCTGCCGAGCAGGCCGCGCTCGATCAGCGCGCGTAGTCGGTGCGGGCCGCCGAAGCGCAACACGTTGCGGGCGGCGAGCAGTTGGTCGAGCAGCGACAACTTCCCGGCCATGCCGGCCAGCGCGACCTCGACCACGTCGGGGCAGGCCGCCTCCACGCCCACCCGCAACGAGTCGGCCCAGTACTTCGAGAACACTCCGGGTTCGAGCAGGCGCCGGCGCAGCACGGGCGACAACGGTCGGGAGTCGTCGGCCGCGCGGGCCAGGATCCGACGCCGCTCGGCCACGTCGCCGCGCCGCTTCACGTCGCCGTACAGCCGGTCGTCCAGTACCGGATCACCCCGGTCCAGCAGCCGGTCCCGGACCCGTCGGGTGTGCGGCGAGCGCGGATCACCCTCGGCCAGGATCAGCGCGGGACCCGTGTCGGGCAGACCGAGCACGTACGCGACCAGGTCGTCGGTGACGCGCCGGGTCTGCTCGGCCTCGCGGGCCAGCGTGACCGCCGCGTCCGGGCCCAGCAGCGGGAGCACGGCGCGGAGCACGTGCACGTCGGCGTAGCCGAGCAGGACCGAGCCCGCGCCCGACAGCGGGCCGGGCGCGGGCCGGGGGTCGGCTCCGGCGGCCACCCGATCGAGCAGGGCGGGCAGCGGCAGTTCGCCCGCGTCCGTGTCCATCGCGGCCAACGCGGCCAGCCAGTGGTCGCGTTCGTGGCCGAGTCGGTCGGCGAGCAGCGCGCGCACGGCCCGGGTGAGCGGGCGCCGGGCCGCCCCGAACCAGTAGCGCTGATCGCGGGTCGCGCCGAGCGCGCGGGCCGGTGTCGTGGCGATCAACTCGGCCGGCCCGACCAGGCCCGCGCGGTAGCGCACGGAGGCGGGGGCGGTGTCCCGGAAGGCGGCCGGATCCCGCCGGGCCAGGCGCTCGCGCGGCAGTTCGCCCGGCGCGTTCGCACACGCGGTGAGCAGCCAGTCCGGGTGGCGCAGGCCGGGCAGGTCCGCTTCGAGGGTCTCCGCGAACACCGCGAGTACGGCCGGGTCGGCGGGTATCGGCGCGTCCGGCACGATCTCCCGCAACACCTGCACCGCCGCGAGCGCGCAGCCGCGATCCGGGGTGTTGCGCCGACCGCGTCGGGTCGGCAGGGTCGGTCCGGCCGGCTCGCGGGTGCGCACGGGTGGCGCGTGCCGGGCGAGGGTGTGCGCGTACGCGGCGATCTCCGCGTCGGCCAGGGCCCGTTGCCCGGCCCCTGGCGGTGGGCCGGCCGCCGTCGCGGCGACGCCGATCAGTTCGGCGACGGTGCCGGTGAACGAGCCGAGCAGGCCGAGCCCGATCACCGTGGCCTCGACGTGGCCGGCCAGGTGGGTGTGCACCAGTTCGGCGAGCCGCGCGTGGATGGGCGCGGCGACCGTCTCCGGCGTCAGCTTGGGCAACGCGCGCAACACCTCGGCGGCCGGCCACGCGGTGTCCACCAGGCGGATCGGATCCAGCAGGTCGTGATCGACGCAGTCGTTCACCCACTCGGCGTCGGCGCGGGCGAACGCGACGGCGCCCAGCCGGTCGACCGGTTCACGATTGAGTTCCTCGGCGCCGGAACCGCACGCGCGGTTGACCAGGGCGAGCCGGAGCAGCCGGCCGAGCTCGCCGTCGGCGTGCTCGTGGCGCAGCAGTTCCTCGATCGGCTCGGGTGGATACGGCGTTTCGCGATGTCGGGCGACCAGGCGCGGCAGGTCGTACACGTACGGCTCGTGCACGAGGGTGGCCAGCAGCCGGCGGGTCGCGTTGCGTCCCCTGGCGGTGGCGAATACGCGTGGCAGCGCGTCGGGATCCTCGTACGGCACGCGCAACGTGCCGGGTCGGGTCGGCCCGCCGGGGGCTTCGAGCGTCTCCAGGATGCCGGCGATCCGGCTCGAATGGCTCGGGCCGCCCAGCAGTTCCACCAGGCGTCGGACCGCGTCCGGGCCGCCGCGCTGCCACACCCGCAAAAACGCGAAGCATCGGGTGTCGGCGGACGGGAAGGTGTGCAGCGCGGCGTGCACGAGCTCCGGATCGCCGCTGACCGCCAGCGGGGTCAGCCGGCGCTGGTCCCGACAGTCGAGCAGGTCGACGCGCAACCTCGGGTCCAGCGGCACGGGTTCGGTGCGACCCGGGGTGCGCGGCACGCCGGAAGCGATGGTGCGGCGCAGGGTCAGCGGGGTGTGATGATTGCGGTACACGGCCGCATCGACGCTCGGTTCGTCCAGTGCGACCAGCCGGCCCAGTTCGCGCGGATCCAGCCCGGCGTTGCCCGCGACGGCGGCGCAGACCCGCGGATCGCGGGTGGCCAGCGCGATGTCGAGCGCGTGCGCCGGCAGCGGGCCCTTGCCGAGCAGGTCGCGCAACAACTCGTCGGGCGCCTGCGGCAACAGCGCGCGCAGGTCCTCGGGTTCGGCGGCGAAGAGCAGAAACCGACAGAACCGGGACAGGGCCGGCGGGGTGGTCGCACCGACGTCGGGCACGGATCCGTCGGCGATTCGGGCCAGCAACTCGGCCAGCGTGCCCCGGTGGCGCGAGAGGGTGACCCGCAGGGTGGCCCAACGGCTTGCCGAGCCGCCCAGATGACGGTGGATCAGGTCGGCGAGCGGGCGCGTGCGGGGGAGTTCGGCCAGCGTCGCGACCGCGATCCGGGCGGGCGCGATCGTGGTCAGGACGAGGGTGGTGTGTCGTTCGTCGGTGAGCCCGGCGGCGGCGGCCGAGGCGGCGATCCGGGCCGCTTCGGGGTGGCCCGGGCAGTGTGCGGCGGCTTCGAGCAGGGCGGCCGAGGGGCGGGCGGCCCGGGCCACGGACTCCGGGTGGGCCCGGTAGAGCTCGGCGAGCAGGGCATCGGGGCAGTCGGCCCGCCCGGCCAGTGCGGCGCCGGCCGCCTCGGGCAGCGGCTCGGCCCGGTGGGCGGCCAGGAGTTCGGCCCAGTCCAGGTCCCGACGCCAGTTCGGCTCCGGCTCGCCGGCGCGCAGCCCCGCGATCAGGCCGCCGGTGCCCTCGGCGGCCGATACCGCGGCCCGCAGCTCGTGTACTCGGCCGGTGGCCAGGGCGCGGGCGGCCGGCGCGGCGACCTCGGGCGCGACCGGCGGATCGGCACCGCCCCGGTCGGCCTCGATCGGCGGACCGACGCCGCCGCCGTCGGTCTCGAACGGTGATCCTGGTCCGGGGCTGCCCGGATCCGCTGCGACTTCCGCGAGTAACCCACCCAGTCGCGGTGGGTCGACGAACAGGCCCAACATGCCCCGGAGTTGCTCGGCCGTGGTCAGCCGCCGGCCACCGGTGCGCAGCGCGTGCTCGACCAGCGCCGGTACGTCCGAGACCACGGCTGCGCCGACGAAGTGCGGGTGGTCCGGCGGGTCTTCGGCGCACGCACGGATCTCCTCCAACAACACGGTCAGCGCGCCCGGATCCGGATGTCGGCCCGGGGCGAGCACCGTGCGCCGCATCCACGGCAACGCGGTGGCATGCCGGTACACCAGCCGATCCACCACCGGGTCCGGCCGGTCCAGCAGTGCGGCCAGGTCGGCGGCGGTGGCCCGGGGGTTGCGCGCCACGGCCCGTCGTACCAGCACGTCGGGATCACGAACCGCCTTGATTCGCGCGGTGATCGGCAACAACGCGTCGGCCAGGTAGCCGGGGTCGGTCTCGCCCAGTCGATGGCGCAACCGGCCCGCGTCCCCGGGTTCGCCGCTCGCCACCGCCAGCCCGAGCAGCACCTCGGCGGCCGGGTCGTACCGCCGCGCGGCTCCGTGCGTCACTGTTCGATGTCCCCTCGTCGGGCCGACCTGGCCACCGCCGTTCCCCCGTTTCGGGCGGGCTCACGACGACACCCCACCACAACTCACCGACGGTTGGGCTTCCGGGGCCGTCGGTAGGGGGCCGGATAGGGGTGTCCGAAGGGGATCGATCGCAACGTCGGGGGTGTTCCCTGCTCGGGCGGGACACACCCGAACACGCCGAGAAGGGGCGGGATTTCGCCGCCCCCGTGACGGTGAAACCCCACCCCTCGGACCACCCGACCGTCCGCCGCCCGCACCGCCGCCCCGTGTCGGCGGTTCCGTGCCACCCGGGCCCGCTGCCCGCACACCACATCCTGGCGGGCCGCACCGACGCCGAGCATCCGCCGGACTACTCGGCCGCGAACCTGAGTACCGAACGGCTGTCCTGAGTATCGACGGGTCCCCGGGTCGGTGCGGGGATCGGCGCGGAGCGCGTCCTCACGCGCCGGCGAGGGCCTCGCGCCACACCGGACTGTCGACGTAGTGGTTGTCGAATCGCTCGGAGGTGGCGCGCAGTTCGGCGACGTCCGCCTCGCCGCGGTGCACCCGCTCCAGGAGCCGGTAGTAGTCGAAGCGGTCCATCCCGGGGGTGAACACGACCAGCATCTTCGCCTCGGTGTCCGGCGCCGGCGCGAAGGCGTGCGGCATGTGCGGCGGCACCAGCAGGAAGTCGCCGGTTTCCAGGGTGACGATCTCCTCACCGAGCAGGATGCGCATCGTGCCCTCGGTGACGTGGAACATCTCACTGGCCCGGGTGTGGAAGTGGGCGGGCGCGCCGGGGGAGCCCTTGTCGAAGGTCGCCAGGTTGGCGGTCATCCCCGGGGTGTCGGCGAGGAGGGTGATCAGGCTGGTGGGACCGTCCTGGACGATCTCCGCCTCCTGGGTGCGGACCAGGATCGGGGCGGCGGTGGTGTTCGAGGCGGGCGTGGACATGGTGGCTCCCGTGGGGTGTGACGAGGTGGGTCGGACGGTGGGCGCCGCTTGTCGTTCGGCTCCGTTCCGCGTTCGTTGGTACCAATCTACGGTGGCTTTCGACCCATGAAGGGGTGCATTTCCCACACAAAATGATGGGTCAATTTCGAAGGCACCAAGCGCGGTGGTGCGGACACGCCGGCACGTGCCGAGACGCCGGACGGGAGGGGTTTCGCCGCCCCGTGACGGCGAAACCCCTCCCTCGCGCGCATCGGGGCCGCACCATGGCCCGACGGCGCTCCCCGCAGTCGGATCCCGGCGGCCCGGGTGGGTCGAACGGACCTCGGCGGTCGCCGCCGAGGCCGGGTCGGGTGGGTCGGTGGTTGCTCGGTGGTCGCTCGGTCGTCGTCCCTCGCCGGTGGCCGCGCGCCCTCGCTGACCAAGTGTCCGCTGTGGGCCGAAGGTCACGCGACCGGTTTCTGCCGGTTTCCGGCCCGGCCCGGACCTCGGCGCACGGTTCTTTCCGCGTCTTGTTCCGCGGCTCGTCGCGCCGGGACCGGGTCCGGCGGTCGATCACTTGCCGTCGATCCGCTCCGCGAGTGCGACGAGCAACTCCCCGACCAGGTTGATGGTCATCCCGTCGATCAGGTTGCCGGCGTCGTCGAAGCGCTCGTGCGACCGGAAGGCGATCACCTCGGGCTTGCCGATCACATCGGTGTGCGTCCAGACGAACACCTGGCGCAAGGCCAGTTGCGCCCGCACCGATCCGAAGTTGGTGGGGGCCGCCCCCATGATGGCGGTCGGCTTGCGCAGCAGCGGCAGGCCCTCGGTTTTGGTCCAGTCGGTGCTCACCCAGTCGATCGCGTTCTTCAGCACACCGGGGATCGAGTAGTTGAACTCCGGGGTGGCGATCAGCAGACCGTCCGCCTCGGTGATCCGCCGGCGCAGGTCGGCGACGACGGCGGGACGATCATCCGGATTGTCCTGATCCATGTCGTAGGGCGGTATCTCCCGCAATCCTTCGTATATCTCGATGTCCATGCCGCCCGGGGCGAACTTCTGCGCGGCGCGCAGCAGCAGGGTGTTGTGCGACTCGGCCCGCAGGCTGCCGGAAATGCCGAGGATCCTGACGTCACTCATCGCGGGTTCTCCTTCGCAGGGGTGGGTGTCCGGGCGGGCGCGCCTCGTCGAGGTCGCGGCGGAGCGACCGGCGACCCGATCGATCGGCGGCGTCGTGCCCGTTCCGGGTTACAGGAGAAACGTATGACCCGGATGGGGCCGACACCGATGTCCCGACATGCCACACAGGGGACCGATCGCGACACGCGTGCGTCGGTCCGTCGTTCCCGGTCGGCTCGGGTTCGACGCGGAGCGACCCGGCTCAGCGTGCCGCGGCGGCGGCCAGGTGCTCGAACTCGACGCCGAGGGCCCGGGCCGGCCGGTCGGCCAGTTCGCGATGGGCACGGTCGGTGGTGACGCCGGCCGTGAAGGTGTCGCCGTGGCCGGTGAAGCCGAAGACCACGTTCTGCGCGCCCATCAGCGGTGGTGCCGCGACCAGTTCGACCGCCGGGCGGCCGAGCAGGACCAACGGGGTGCGCGGGCCGGGGATGTTGGTGCAACTGGTGTTCGCATAACCCGCGGACATGGTGATCAGGCCGGCGAGCCGGCTCGCGGGCAGCGGTGATCGGGCGGCGACCTCGATGGCGGTTCGGGCGATGGCGGCCTGCCCGATCGACTTGGCCCGCACGGTCTCGGCGTGGACCCGGGCCAACCGGGCCGGCGGATCCGACTCGTCGAGCGGCAGCGGGATCCGGAAGAAGGACACCACGTTGCCGATCCGGGACGCCTCGTCCGCCGTGCGCATGTTCACCGGAACCAGCGCGGCGACGCGGGGACGGGAGGGGGTCGCCCGGCCCGCCGGGACGGTGCGCAGTGCCCCGGCAACCGCCGCCAGGTAGACGTCGTTGACGGTCGGGCGCACGCTGCCCGGAGCCGCGTGCCGGGCGGCTCGTACCGTTGCGGCGAGCACCGTCACCCAGGCCGCGTGCCGCCCGGCGCCCGGGCGCCCGTTGAACGGCAGGCGTGTGTTCCGCCGCAACACCCCGGCGGCCGTGGCCAATACACCGCGCACCGAGGCCGGGCGCGGCGGCACCCGGCGCACCGCACCGCCGGGCCACGCTGTCCCCGTTTCGGCGTCCCCGCCCATCAGTCGCTCCAGCAGCCGGATCACCGAGACTCCGTCGGCCACCGCGTGGTGCACCCGCAACAGCACGGCGAACCCGTCGACTTCGGGGCCGGACAGCAGGTACATCCGCCACGTGTCCACCGTCGACCGCAGTGGTTCGCCGAGCAGTTCGCCGACCCGCTCGCGCAGCGCGTCCGGGCCGGGCGCGAGCGGCGCGGCGACCACCTGCCGCTCCGGGTCGAGCTCGTCGGCTACGACCCAGTGCGGACGCCCGCGTCGGTGTCCGGTCGGTGTCGGGCCCGCCCGCAGCCGCAGCCGCGGCACCGACTCCCAGCGCGACCGCACCAGTTCGCGCAGGTCGGCCGACTCCGGCGCGTGGCCCCGAAAGCGCACCAGTACGAAGAACCAGGGATCGCCGGGATGCCCGAACCACTCGTGCGCGACGAACGGCAGATCGCCGGGTGCCGGCAGGTGCGGAATCGGCGCGTCGGGTGGCACGTTCCGAACCTCCGGGGTGGGTTCGCGGCGAATCGTGCAGGTCCGGCCGGCCGTCGGTGCGGCGGGCCACCGGGTCCTTCCTGCCTGTGACGCAGACCACATGCATCCTACCGGGTCGTCGGATGCGTATTGATCAGGGACGGAAGCGGCAGGAAGGGAGGACGGGATGGGCCCACAGGGCCGCGAGGGGTTCACCGAGTTCGCCCGGACCTCGGCGCACCGCCTCTGTCAGACGGCGTATCTGCTGTGCGGCGACTGGCATCTCGCCGAGGACCTCACCCAGATCGCGCTGGAGAAGCTGTACGTGGCCTGGCGTCGGATCGAACACACCGATCAACCACACGCGTACGCCAGGCGGGTGCTCCTGAACGCGTACCTGGACGGCAGACGCCGTCGCAGTTCCACCGAACTGCCCGGTATCGACGCGTCGGCGCTGGAGCGTCGACCCGACCCGTCGGCCGACCCGGATCTCCCGGACGTGCGGATGACGCTGATCGACGCACTGATGCGGCTGTCACCGCGCGATCGGGCGGTGGTGGTCCTGCGCTATTGGGAGGACCACAGCGTGGAGGCAGTCGCCGAGATGCTCGGCATGTCCGGCTCGGCGGTCAAGAGCGCCGGGCCGCGCGCACTGGCCCGACTGCGCGGCACGCTCGAGGTCAACCCGCTGGTGGGCTGAGTCGGCCGACGGGCGCGACCGCGCCCGGGGCATCCATAGGTATCGACATGCATTGATATGAACGAGAGAGGGGGTGACCATGGCACGTGACAAGGCAATCCCCGACCCCGATGTCGGCCCCGACGGCGACGTCGAAACCGACGCCGAGAGCGACCGCGACGTCGAACTCGAACAAGCCTTCCGACGTCGGCTCGACGACGAAATGGCCCACCACGGCAGCCGCCCGATGGCCGACGTGGTGGCCCGCGCGGCGTCCCGAGGGCGCCGGCGCGTCCTGATCCGGGCCGGGAGCATCGTGGCGTCGGTGGTCGCGGTGGTGGCCGTGGGCGGGGCGGCCACGCTCGCCCTGCAACCCGGCGACACGGATCCCGAGCGGGCGGCGATCCCGGTACCGACGGTGGCCCGACGCACCGTGCCGGCGGCGGACGGCGGGACCGAGGTCGCCCGGGCGGCGCTCGCCCGCGACCTCGGCACGGTGCTCTCCGGCCTGCTGCCGGCGGGCAACTGGTCGGCGGCGCGCACCGGATACGCCCCGGAGACGGGCATCTCGGCCGAGGTGACCCGGGACGACGGCCTCGGCCCGGTCGGGGTGGTGTCCGTGTCGTTGCGGCCCGGCGACCTGGCGGACTGTCGAGGCGCCCTGCGGACCGCGGGCGAGCGTACGGACGAATTCGGGCTCAAGCACAACATCAAGTGCCTGGCGCCGGAACGGGAGGGCCAGGCGGTGGCGATGGAGGGTGTACAGGGTCCGGACGGCATCTTCCGGGCCCAGGCGCTGTACATGTCGGTCGGTTCGGGCCTGCTGCGGGTGCTCTGGGCCAACGGACCGCTGGACGGGAAGTTCCCGCAGACCGGCAAGCCGAGACCGGCGCTGACCGACCAGCAGGGCGCGGAGATCGCCCGGAGCCCACGTTGGGAACCGGTCGCCCGGCGGCTCCCGGCGACCTTCGTGGGGACCGGGTGAGCGGGCGCGGCACGGGCCGTCGGGCCAAGCCGCGGGCCGGCGACACCCGAACCGGCGCCCACGCCCGCTCCGCCGGCCGTCCGCGCGCCGTGCGTCGCCTGCTGCTCGGGGTGGGCGTGGCGGCCGTCGCGTGCTGCCTCCTGGCGGTGGTGCCCAGGATCTCCGACGGCGGTGCCCCGACCGTCGACATCGGCGCGACGCCGCTGCCGAGTGCGCGACCGCCCGAGTCGATACCGCTGCCCGAGCAGCCGTCGGCCCAGCGGGACCTGCCGGTTCGGGCATCCGCGTCGCAGGACCCCGACACCCTGGCGGGTCTGCGCTTCCCGTTGGAGCCCACGCTCAAGCTCGGCGGGCGGTTCGTCACGGTGGCGGGCGGCGACACCGGGCCGGGGACCGGCAAGCACCTCGCCTATCGGGTGGAGATCGAGGAGGGCCTCGCGCTGGATGGCACGTTGTTCGCCGCGATGGTGCAGCAGACGCTCAACGATTCGCGCAGTTGGGCCCGGGACGGCCTGACCTTCGATCGCATCGACGACGCGGGCGCGTCCTTCGTGGTGCGGCTGTCCAGTCCCGGCACGCTGCACCGGATCTGCTCTCCCATCGTGGGCGACACCAGCGTGTCCAACGTGTCCTGCAACGCCAACGGAACGCCGTGGGTGATGATCAACGGCTGGCGCTGGGCCCAGGGTTCGACCGCGTACGGCGACGACATCCGCACCTATCGGCAGATGTTGATCAACCACGAGGTGGGCCATCGACTCGGCCGGCAGCACAGCACCCGATGCGGGCCGGGCGGCGTGGCGCCGGTGATGATGCAGCAGACCAAGAGCCGCCGGGCGGACAACGGCAAGGTGTGCGACGCGAATCCGTGGCCGTACCCGACCGGCTGACCGGCCGGCACGGGTCGGATTCCGGCCGGGTTCGATGCGTCGGACTCGGCCGGGTCCGGGGTCAGACGTGTTCGCTGACCAGGATCGCCGAGGTGTCCGGGGCCAGCGCCTCGAAGATGTGCGGGGCATCGCCGGGGTAGGTGATGTAGTCGCCGGGCGCGAGTTCGACCGGGTCCTCGATCGGGCCGACCAGGGCGCGGCCGGTGGCGAGCACCACGTGCTCGACGGTGCCGGGCGGGTGCGGCTCGGAGCTGCGTGGCTCGCCGGGCTGGGCGACGACGCGGTACAGGTCGCGGCGGGCGTGGGGCGGGCAGGTGGCGAGCAGCGTGGCGGCGTAGTCGGCCTGCTCCGAGTGGGCGACCGGACCGTCACCGGCGCGGATCACCCGGACGTTGGAGTGCGGCGGGTCCACCAGCCGGCTCAGCGGTACCCCGAGCGCGACGGCCAGGGCCCACAACGTCTCCACGCTGGGATTGCCGAGGCCGGCTTCGAGCTGGGACAGCGTGGACTTGGCGATTCGGGCGCGTTTGGCCAGTTCGGTCAGCGACAACCTCGCGCGCTCGCGTTCGCGCCGGGCCGACACCGCGATCAGCGCGATCGGGCCGGTGGGTGGTGCGGGGGAGTCGGGTGCGGGCGTGGGTTCGGGCAGGACGGGACCGGCCAAGTGTTCGCTCCAGAAGTTGTTTCGTTCGGCTTGACGAACGACTGCCACTTCGTTCACTGTACCGGACATGCGTTCGTCATACCGAACACTCGATCGCGGCACCCTCCGCGACATCCTCCTGGTCTGCGTGGCCGACGCCGTGGTCGGTGCGTCCTTCGGCGCCATCGCCGTCACCGGCGGCCTCGATCCGTGGGTACCGATCGTCATGTCGGTGTTCGTGTTCGCCGGCGGCGCCCAGTTCGCCGCCGTCGGGGTGGTCCTCGCCGGTGGCAGCCCGGTGGCGGCCGTCCTGGCCGCACTGGTCCTCAACGCCCGGCTGGTGCCGTTCGGGTTCACCGTCGCGGACGTGCTCGACGACCGGCGCCGGCGGTGGACCCGACTGGCGGGCGCCCACCTGATCACCGACGAGACGGTGGCGTTCGCACTGCGGCACACCGACCCGGCGCGGCGTCGGGCGGTCTTCCGGCTGTGCGGGACGGCCCTGTTCGTCACCTGGAACCTGGCCGTCGCGGGCGGCGCGCTGGCCGGCACCGGCCTCGGCGACCCGACCGCGCTGGGCCTGGACGCGGCCTTCCCCGCCGTACTCCTGGCCCTCGTGCTCCCCACGCTCCGCGACCGCGCGACCCGCAACGCGGCACTGCTCGGCGCCGCCGTCACGCTCGCCGCAACCCCCTACCTGCCGGCCGGAGTACCGGTACTCCTGGCCCTGCTCGGGCTGATCCCCCACCTGCTCCCACCCCGCCGACCCCCGCTCACCCCGCCCCGGGAGCCGTCCTGATGCCGCTGCTCGCCATCGCCTTCATCGCCGCAGGGACCTACGCCTTCCGCCTGGTCGGTCCCCTCTCCCGAGACCGCATCCACCTGCCCGAGCAGGCGCGGCGACTGCTCGGGATCGCCGCCGCCGTGCTCCTGGTCGCGCTGATCGGCGTCGGCACCCTCACCGAGGGCCACGACTTCGCCGGCTGGTCCAGGCCCGCGGGCGTACTCGCCGCCGCCGTCCTGGCGATTCGCCGCGCACCGTTCCCGGTGGTGGTGCTCACCGCGATCGCCACCACCGCGCTCCTGCGCCTGGCCGGCATGCCCTGACTACCGCCCCGCCGCCGGGAGTTCGGCCCGGCCTCGCGCCGCCGCGCCGCTGTGCGCGGGCGCGGCGGACCGGACCGGTGGCGGGAGCATGGTGGCCGGCGCCCGCCGCCGGTCCGGCCCGGCCCGGTCAGTGCGAGAGGCCGCTGACCAGCGAGTTCATCGTGCTTCCGAGGGCATCGGAGGTCTGGGAGCCCTGGCCCGCCGGGGCCTTGCGGTCCGAGGTGTTCAGCGCGATGTCCTGGCCGGTGCCGGCGTTGGCGACCGGTGCGGTGAGGGCGGCGGTGCCCGCGGTGAGCAGGAGGGCGGCCAGCATGCGTCGAGTGTGCGTCATGTCCCCTTCAACGGCGGGACCGCCACACCGGCTACGCCCTGTCACCCGGCCGGACCATTCACCCGGCCCCACCCGCTTCCCCGGCCGCCGGTGGCCGCGCCCGCCGCGCCTCGATCAGGAATCGGGTCGAGTGCGCGACGAACGGTCCGTCGCGCCGGATGAGTTCGTGCAGCTCGTGGAGCCGGTCCCGGTAGGCCGGCACGGTGAAGCCGGGCACCATCCAGATCACCTTGCGCAGGAAGTAGACGACCGCGCCGATGTCGAAGAACTCCATCCGCAATCGCTCCGGGCGCAGATCGACGATCTCCAGGCCGGCCGCCCGGGCGTCGGCGCTCTCGATGTCGGGGTGTCGGCTCTTGCGGGCCTCGGGCTGCGGTCCGAGGAAGTATTCGACCAGTTCGAACACCGAGGCGGGCCCGACGTGCTGCGCGAAGTAGGTGCCGCCGGGGCGCAGTACGCGGGCGATCTCGGCCCACCACACCGACGCCGGATGCCGGCTGGTGACCAGATCGAAGGCGGCGTCGGCGAACGGCAGCGGCGGCTCGTCCGGGTCGGCGACCACGACCGCGCCGAGCGGGTGCAGCAGCCGGGTCGCCTTGGCCACGTTCGGCGGCCAGGACTCGGTGGCGACCATCGTGGCCGGCAACTTCGGTGCGCCGGCCAGCACCTCGCCACCACCGGTCTGGATGTCCAGCGCGGCCGACACACCGGCCAGCCGTTCGCCCATCAGGCGCTGATAGCCCCACGAGGGGCGTGCCTCGGTGGCCCGCCCGGCCAGCCAGGAGAAGTCCCAGCCGTCCACGGAGGCCGCCTCGGCCTCGGCCAACAGATCTTCGAAGGTACGTGACATACCCGAATCGATACCGCGAAGCGGCAGCCGTGCCAAGCGCATATCCGACCGGCCCGTCGGCCCGGCCGAATGCGTCGCGACGCCGGGCGCACCCTTCCGGACGCCGGGCTCACCCCTCCAGCAGGGCCTGCCCGAGATACTCGCCCGGTAGACAACCGCTCGGCGCGACATACAGACCGGACGCCTCGTGGACGGTGTAGCGGGACAGCGCGTCGCCGCGCGCGAGCCGCTGTTGTACGGGTACGAACGCGCGGTGCGGGTCGCGTTGCCAGGCCAGGAAGAGCAGGCCCGCGTCCGGCGTGCCGTCGGCGCGCGGGCCGTCGTCGTAGGACCAGCCCCGGCGCAACATCGTGGCCCCCGCGTTGAATCGGGGCGCGCCGAGCCGCACATGCGCGTTGGCCGCGATCGCCGGTGCACCGCCGGGGCCCGCGGCGTCGAAGTCGGCGGGCGTGTGCTCGGTGCCGCCGGTCAGCGGCGCGCCGTCGGACAACCGGCGGCCGATCACCTGTTCGCGGTGCTCGCGCGGCAGCGTCTCCCAGTGATCCAGCAACATCCGGATCCGGCGCAGCACCAGGTACGACCCGCCCACCAGCCACGCGGGCGCGCCGGCCCCGGGCACGAGCACGTCCGCGACCGCGTCCGGGTTGGCCGTACCGTCGATCTGGCCCATCAGGTTGCGCCGGCTGTCCGGCGACGCGAAGCCGCGCATCCGCCACCGCTCGCGGGCCGCACCGGCGGCCGACCGGCGCAGCGCCCGCAGCGCCGCGGTGACCACGATCGGGTCGTCGGCGGCGAGTTGGAGCACGAGGTCGCCGTCGCCGTGCGCGGGGTCGAGCTCGTCGCCGGGAAAGGCTGGGATCGCGCGCAGTTCGGCCGGCGGGGGCGAGCCCACACCCGCGAACAGGCCCGCCCCGAAGGCGAAGGTGACGGTGAGCGCCGCCGGCCCCGCGCCGCGCAGGACGTCGGCGTCGATGCCCGCGCCGGTCGCCGCCCCGGCATCGAGCGGCGCGCCCCGGGTCAGCCGGGCCGTCGCATCGGTCCACCGACGCAGCAACTCCCGCACGCCCGCCCGGTCGACGGTGGGCCGCAGGTCGAACGAGGCCAGCACCGCGTAGGGCTGACGGCGGGTCAGGATGCCCGCCTGGGTCGGCCCGTGAAAGGGGATCACCGTGTCCGCGCCGGATGTTCGTGCCCGGCCCGGCACCGCCGCGCCGGCCGGCTCGCCGGCGACGAAGGCACCGGTGCCGGCCGCGAGCAGACCGCGCCGACTCAGCGGGTGCTCAACGGCCACTGTCGACCGGTTCGTCCACGCTGCCCACGTACAACCCGTTCAACTCGGAGACGTAGCGTCCGCCCCGGGTGTCCTGCGGCACCACCAGGTGCGGCCCGGCCGCGTCCTCGTACGGGACGCCGTCCTCGCCGACCGCGAGCAGGATTTGGCTCCGGGCGAAGCCGGGGTCGAGTTCGGCCCACGCGAACGCGGCCCGGTAGTTGCCGCCGCCGGTCGCCGCGACGAACAACCGCAGATTGCCGTTCTTGACGGCCGGGTCGACGGTCGGGCCGGTGGCGTTCAGCACGTCGTACAGCGGGACGCCCTCGTAGGTGTGCTTCTGGGCGCCCTTGGCACTGCCGTACTCCACGGTCGCGCTCACCTGAGGCAGCTTGCGCAGGTCGGCCAGGGTGAGCGTGCCGGGTCGGGCGACCTTGCCCCGGATCACCACCTCTCCGGGCTTGGCGGGCGCGAGGGGCGCGGCCGGGGCGGTGGCCGCGGGCGGCGGCGCGGTCGCGGATTTCCCCGCCGGGGCGGAATCGTCCTTCGAATCGCCGCACCCGGCGACGAGCACGGCCAGCACCGAGCCGGCGACGGCGATGCGGACGGATCGGTGTCTGGGCATGGCGAAGTCCCCCACGGCAGCGACTGGGTCGAGCTCGCAGGTGCGAGCGACAAGGCGCAACAATATGTTGAACTGCCAGGCAAAGGGAAGATATGCCTTGCAGATGCGACTACCGGAAGCCCGATCCGGGTCGCATCTGCGGCCCCTCGCATGTGGTGTCTCGGAGCGTGCCTAGCCGACGAACTCGCGGTCTCCGTAGTGGATCGTGGCCTTGGACCAGTCGCCGCCCAGGGTGCCGACGAAGCGCTGGACCAGGGCCAGGTCCGCCCGGTCGGCGACCAGGATCAGCTTGCCGCCCCGGACGGTGACCGAGCCGCCGAACAGCCGGTCGCGTGCCTCGGGATCGGCGACCAGGCCGTCGTGCAGCCGCCGTACGTCCACGCCCGGCACCTCGACCTCGATCGCGTCCGCGCGCGGCGAGTCGACGCGCAGGTATTCGAAGGTCAGTACCGACTCCTGGGCGAAGCGCTTGCGCAGAATCTCCGCCACGTGGGCGAGTTGCGCGGCGTCGATGTCGTCGACGTCGAACTCGCGCGAGCGTTCATACGTGGTGTTCTGCAACTCGCCGGACCAGAACACACCGTCGAGCAGTGAGGACTTCTCCGGATCGGCGCCGTGGGCGCGGATGATCGCGCGCACCTCGCAGGCGAACCCGTTCAATCGGGTGTTCAGTCGCGGGTCGTTCGGGTCGCTGATCACGGCGGTGTTGTTCGTCACGAAGATCTCCGCCTCCGGCAGGTGCCGGCGGGTGTGCCCGGGCGACGCGTCGGCCGCGCACGACGGACCGTGCGAGCCGGCGGCGACCGCGGTCTTGGCACCGCCGGCGCCGATGGTGATACCGAAGGCGAGAACGAGGGCGGCAGGCCAACGCTTCATCGAGGTTCCCCCTGAGGTCGGGTGCTGCGAACACCGGTGCTGCCGAACGGCAGTGGTGTGCGGGAAAACCTACAAAAAGGGACGGTGGCCGCACGAGCCGGGGCACCCGCCGGGACGTCGGTCCCGGGGGTGCCCCGGTCGTCATGCGAGCGGGTCGCGACGCGTCAGCCCGTGCTGACGGTGACGTTCTCCGCCTGCGGGCCCTTGGGGCCCTGGACGACGTCGAACTCGACCTTGTCGTTCTCCTCCAGTTGCCGGAAGCCCGTGCTCTGGATGGCCGAGAAGTGCACGAACACGTCCGGGCCCTTGTCGTCTTGTTCGATGAAGCCGTAGCCCTTGTCCGGGTTGAACCACTTCACCTTGCCTGTAGCCATCGTTCCATTCCTTCACCTGATGCCACGACGTGTCGTCGAGAACGCGCCGACCGGAGCCTTGTCGCGACTTCGGCCCCCGAGATTTCCCGGCCCGCCACCGGCGAAACACCCGCTCGGCCGGCGGCCGGGAGCGGGATTCGCGGTCCGGATCGAGGCGTCGGCGGACCGGGCAGGGGTGGCCCGGTCCGCCGGATTCACTCGTTCGCCCCGCTCCCGGAACCGGCCCACGGACGGCGGCCCGCCGAGCGGTGGCCGGCGGCCTCGTCGAGCAGGTAGGCGGGGCTTTGCGTGCTCTCGTCGTGGTCGTCGTAGTAGCGGTGGTAGACCGGGGTCAGGCCGCCGGAGACCGGTGGCACGATCCAACTCCAGTCCGCCGGGCACGTGCGGCCCGCCTCCGTCTCGCGTTCGACGTGCCGAAGGAAGCGGTCGGATTCGGTGTGGTGGTCGGTGATGGTCGCGCCGGCCGCGTCGAAGGAGTGCAGCACGGCGCGGTTGAGTTCGATCGAGGCCCGGTCCCGCCACAACGTGCGCTCGCTGGAGGTGTCCAGGCCGAACAGCGCGGCGATCGCCGGGAGCATGTCGTAGCGGTCCGCGTCGACCAGGTTGCGGGCACCGATCTCGGTGCCCATGTACCAGCCGTTGAACGGCGCCGCGCTGTAGGAGACGCCGCCGATCTCCAGGCGCATGTTGGAAATCGCCGGGATCGCGTGCCAGCGCAGGCCCAGGGCGGCGAATCCGGGGTGTTCGGGCTGGGTGAGCGGGATTTCGCGGACCGCGTCCGGGGGCAGTGCGTACGAGCGCAGGCGACCGTCCGCGCCCTCGACGATCAGGGGCAACGGGTCGAAGTCGGTGCCTGCGCCGCGCCAACCGAGGGTGTGCGCGAGTTCGGTGATGCCCTGATTGCGCCCGTCGCCCACGAGCGCGCCGTCCGCCCGGCGGTAGCCGGCGTAGCGGATCAACTGCTCGTTCCAGATCCGCACTCTGGGCCCGGTGGGGGCGTCGGGCGCGAACACGGTGATCGTCGGCCGGATCCGGCCGCCGCGCCAGGTCTCCCGCAGGTGTCCCGCACACTGGGCGGCCACCTCCTCCGGTCGGCTCACGTGCCGGCGGTCCCGGACGACCAGGCTGTTCCAGTACAACCGGCCGATGCAGCGGGCCGAGTTGCGCCAGGCGACCCGGGCGCCCCAGACGAGTTCGGCCGAGGTGTGGATGTAGGTGCCGGTGGTTCGGATCTGTTCGACGATCTCGCGTCGTCGGGTGTCCCGATCCACCGGCGACCCGGTCTCCCGGTGGAAGCGGTCCAGGAACGCCAGGGCCCGGGCCGGGTCCACGGCGCCCGGGACGCCGGCGTCGGGCACCGCGGACGGGGGCTGCGGGGTTGGGGTTTGGGGGTGGGGTGGCACGGGACACGACGGCTGGTCGCCGCGGATCCGGGTGATGCTGTGCTCGGTCAACGCTCTCCTGGGTACCGGCTCGGCGCTGCGACCGCGGGTCGCGGGAGCCTGTTTCGAGTCTGGTGGGGGGTACGGGCCGGCGGCGGCCCGCCGGCTCAGCCCGGGGCATCCGCGGGCACCGGGGTGGGCGGCTGGGCCGCGTCGTCGGCGGTGTACGCGCCGACGACCGGGTCGTGGTGGATCTGTCGTTTGCTCAGGCCGAGTCGGCGCAGCACGCGGGCACTGTCCAGCACCATCGCGGGCGGACCGCTCAGATACGCGTCGCAGTCGTAGCGGGGCCCGTACTCCCGGACCACGTCGGAGACCCCGCCGCTGATGCCGGCCAGGGTCAGGTCGTCGAGCGCCGGCCGTACGCGCAGCCAGGACACCCGCTGGGACAGCCGCAGCAGGTCCTCCAGGCCGTACAGCCCGCTGTGCGCGCTGGCGCCGTAGAACAGGTCGACGAAGCGATCGGTGCCGTAGTAGGCCAGTTCCTCGACCATCGCCTTCAGCGGCGCCAGTCCGGTACCGCCCGCCACGCACAACACCGGATTGGGCGCCAGGTGGTCCACGACCATCTCGCCCATCGCGGCGCCCAGTTTGACGCGATCGCCCGGCTTGGCCTTGTGCACCAGCGCGTTGCTGACCCAGCCCGCGGGCACCGAGCGCACGTGGAAGGTGAGCAGGCCGTTCGGGTCGGGCGCGTTGGCGATCGAGTACGCCCGCCACACCCGCGGCCACCACGGGGTCTCCAGGAACGTGTACTGGCCCGCCCGGTAGGGGAACGCCAGGTCGGGGCGCACGGTGACCACGGCGATGTCGTCGGCGGGCTTCTCGTGCGAGACGATTTCCGCGGTCCAGTGTGGGGGGTTGGTCAGCGCGTCCTCGTCGGCCGCGCCGACCATGATGCCCGCGGCGGCGCCGTACGCGCGCACCCAGGCGTTGTGGACCGCGTCGCTCCAGGTGTCGCCGCTGAATCGGGCGAGCGCGGCGACCAGGCACTCGCCGACCAGGTCGTAGTGTTCGGCGACGACATCGAACTTGCGATGGTCACGGCCGAGTTGGCCGAGGAAGCCGCTGAGCGCCGGAGCATTCTCCAGGTCGCCCACGATACGGATCAGCGCGTGCAGCAGACGGTCGCGCTGGACGTCCATCGCCGGGGGGAACAGGTCGCGCAGGTCGGGGCGGCGCAGGAACAGCAGTGCGTAGAAGTGGGACGTGACATCCGCGGCCCGGGGGGCGACGACCGCGAGATTTCGTCGGATGATTTCTGCGTCTTGAGATTCCAAAATCGGCCCATCGGTAGCCCTTCCGCATGAGGGTTGTCCGGCCGGTTCCGTCGAGAGTTCTTCGTGGAACACCGGCGGCCGGAACACGATCATGGGGTTGTCGTACCGGCGTCAAGTCGAAGGCCCGGTTCCGGTTACGGATCGACAGAAGTCCCCTTTGTGGATGAAGGTGACGTTTGTACGGACACTTTGCGTATCCATACGCTCACGTATGGCTGTGGTGAAGTGCCTGGTGGGAGGGCGAATTCCAGCCTGCGAGGGAGGGGCGCGGGACGGACGCGAGGATGCCGCGACGGGCCGGGATGCGGCTGCGGAGGTTCATCAAGCTGAGCCCCGACGCACGAGGCGCCGTCGGGCGCAGCGCTCGGCTCGGGTCGACCCGGATCGACGATGCGGACGGTGGCCGGGACCTCGCCCGCGGGGGTCGGCTTTCGGGATGGGCATACTGGCGGGATGGTCGATGCGCAGGGGTTGGCGGGGATGGGGGCCGAGCGACTTCGGGGCATGTGTCTCGGGTTCAACGGGGCGGTGGAGGAGTTTCCGTTCGGGCGGAATCCGGACCTGTCGACGTTCAAGGTGGGCGGGAAGATCTTCGCCTTCTCGACGCTGACCGATGCGCCGCCGTTGCGGGTGAGCCTGAAGTGCGACCCGGAACTCGCGATCCGGCTGCGCGCCGAGCACCCGGCGATCGTCCCCGGCTACCACCTGAGCAAGCGGCACTGGAACACGGTGACCCTGGACGGCTCGCTGCCGGAGACGATGGTGCGGGACCTGATCGAGGACTCCTACGACCTCGTGGTCGCCCGGTTGCCGAAGCTGCAACAGCTCAAGCTGGATTGGCCCGGCGGCCGACCGGACGAGACGTAGCCGACGGCGGACGCCGGGCGGCTGGTTGCCCGCTGCTCCGCGCCGATCGAACGAACGCGCACGCCGCGCCTCCGGGTTGCCGTCGGGCCGGCTTCGTGCGTCCCGCGCCGGCGCGGCAACAGGCGCGCACCTTCGCCGAGTTCTCCACCGGCCGTCGGGCGGCCACGAAGCCGGCCGGCCGGGCGTGCGGATCGTTCGGGTCGCGACCATTCGGGTGATTTCGGAACCGCTCGGCGATCTCGTCGATTCGGCGGCGCCGAGAGCCGGAAAATCCGGCGAGCAGTTCATCACGCTGCGCAACCGAATCGGCGGGCGTGGGTCGGCTCGTGGCCGGCACGCGGTGGCCGGATTCGCCCGGGGCGCGGGGCGGATCCGGGTCACGAAAACCCGCGAAGAGCGCCCCGAGTCCGCGCGCGGCCCGGCCGCCGGCGGCGGAACCGCCGGTCGGCTTCGGGGGCGTTCGTGCACGTCAACGGCCCGGTGGGGGCGTTGTGCCGGCGGGGATCGAGGTGCCGAGCCCGGTTCGGGCGGCGCCGCCGTGCCGCCCTGCGGGCCGGGGGTGGTCGGGGCGCCGGACGGGCGGGCGATTGTGGGTCGGATGCGATGAGTTGCCGGCCGCCCGGGGCGCGGATCACGTCCATGAACGGACGTTGCCACGCCGAAGGTTCGAAATCCGTTCGGCGGAAGCCGGCGTCGGCGAGTATTTCCCGATTACCGCACCCGCGGCGGCCCCCGGCGGCCCCGGCCGGGTCGCGGCGGCGGACCCGCTCCGAGCGCCTCGGGCCTTGCGCCACAAGGGGAAACCGCCCTTCGGTCGGTCAACGTCGGGACCGGACAGGAGGATTTGTCGCGTGTTTCGCGGATCCCCGCGTGGGCTCTCGTCGTTGATCCAAGGGGGTGTTTCGGGCGCGTCTTTCTCGCGGTTCGAAATGCCCCCCGTGTGACGGAGAGTTACAGTCATGGAAATGGGTACTGGCGCAACGGCGTTCGACCCGATCGGTCGGATGGTCCGGCCGGTCGAAAGCGATCGGTACCCCCGCACCACGAAAGGCATCTCATGAACAAGGCACAACTCGTCGAAGCCATCGCCGACAAGCTCGGCGGTCGGGCCGCGGCCGAGGAAGCGGTCGACGCGGTTCTGGACACGATCATCCGCTCGGTCGTCGCCGGGGACCGGGTCTCGGTCACCGGCTTCGGCTCGTTCGAGAAGGTCGAGCGTGCCGCTCGGTACGCCCGTAACCCTCAGACGGGCGAACGGGTTCGGGTCAAGAAGACCTCGGTGCCGCGTTTCCGCCCCGGCCAGGGCTTCAAGGACCTCACCGGCGGCGCCAAGAAGCTGACCCGTGGCGAGACCGCGATCAAGAAGGCTTCGCCGGGCACGGTGACCGGTGGCGGCACCGTCGCGGGCAAGAAGGCCGCGGCCAAGAAGACCACCGCGAAGAAGGCGGCGACCAAGAAGGCCACCGCGAAGAAGGCGACGACCCGGGCCACGGCGGCCAAGACGGCTGCCCCGGCCCGCAAGACCACGGCGAAGAAGGCCGTCGCGAAGACCACCGCCGCGAAGAAGACCACCGCCGCCAAGTCGACGGCGGCCAAGAAGACCACCGCGAAGAAGACCACGGCGAAGACGACCGCGGCCAAGACCACCGCCAAGAAGGCCGCCTCCAAGACGCCCACCACCCGCAGCACGCCCGGTCGCAAGACGGCCGCCAAGCGCACGACGAGCGCTCGCACCACCAAGCGCGCCTGAGGACCAACCCGGTCGGATGCGATGGTCGGACCGCCCGTGCGGGGCGGTCCGACCGGGGTGCCGGATCGGAACGCCCCGCGGGTCCCACGGAGCGTTCCGACGGCGGACCGACCGGCCCGGAGCCCCCGCCCGGAGCTCCTGCTCCGAGCCCCTGCCCCGGGCCGCCGCACCGCGCCCCGCCCGTCAGCCCCCGTTCAACTCCGCCACGATCGACGCCGGGCTGTGCCCGCTCCCGTCGGATTGCCGGTGGAAGTCCACCGCGACGAAGTTCGGGTTCCGTCCCGCCGCCGTCGCGCACTGTTGTGCGATGCGATTGCGCAGCTTGCTCCCGTTGTCCAGGGCGGCGGTGCCGATCGTCGGCACATTGCGGAAGTGGCTCATCGCGAACAACCGGCGAAAACCGGGTTCGGTCCGGTTCAGCGGGACGTCGGACCACCGGCTGGTGCAGGCCAGGTCATTGCCCAGGTCGCCCAGGCTCCAGTAGTTCTGCACGGTCCAGTCCCGGTCGTACATCACGCCCAGGCCCTCCTTGCCGGGCTTGTCGGAGAACAGCAGCAGGCGCTTGTTCGCGGTGACCATGTCCGCCACCCGAGGCCAGCCGTTGTCCCGCACGCCGGCGGTGTCCGGGCGAAACAGCAGCTCGGGCAGTCCGCGCACCCGATCGAGCGAGCGTTGGAGCTGTGCGGTATCGACGTAGTCCTCCAGGAACACGGTCACCACCTCCAGCGGATTCGCGTTCAGGAAGTCGACCACGGTCTGCATCGTCCCGGCGAAGCTCTGCCGAGGCAGGGCGTAGGTCACCCCGGCGAACCCCTTGCAGTCCCCGTGACACAGATACACGTCACTGGGGTAGCAGTCGCTGCCGAAGCTGATGATGCACAGACCGGTGCTGTGCTCGTACCAGTGCGTGTCGAGCATCAGCCCGCGTACACCCCGGTCCAACTGCCCGCGCACCGACTCGGACTGGTTGACCGAGGACCACCGCGAGTCCTCGTAGTTGGTGAACGAGTTGTGCGTGGTCAACGAAGTGACCTGGTCGAGCCGGTCGTTGCCCCAACGTTGCGCCGCGGCGGTGAGGGGTGCCGCGGTTGCCGTGCCGGAGGCGGTCGAGGGGACGAGGGCGGCCAGGAGCGCGAGCAGCACGATCAGGAGCCCGGGTCCGGGCCGGCGGACGGAGGGCAACGCACTGCGGGAGTGCGGGCGTTGCCCGGATTCGGGGGAGGCGGCCGGTCTGCCGCCGGAAGAGTTCATGGCAGGGGAACGTACTCGGAACCGGCCGCGTTTTGACCCCCGTCGACCGAACGGGCCGGGATCACGCCACCAGCAGCGCCAGATCCCAACCCGCCGTCGCGCGACCCTCGGCGTACGCGTCCAGGGCCAGTGCGATGCCCGCCGCGCCCTCCAGGAAGGCCGGTACGTCCGTGCCCTGCGGCAGGTCGGTCATCGTGGTGCGGAAGCCGAAGCGGTACGCGTCGTGATGCTGGTCCAGCACCAGCGCGGCCAACTCGTCCCGGACGAGCGGGAGTCGGGCGTCGTCCAGGTGTTCGCCCAGCAGGCCGAGCAGGTGCAGCATCCCGCCCCAGCCGTGGCACAGCGCCGCGTCGTCGATGCCCCAGTCGGCGATCGGGGTGTCGAGCAGGCCGGTCAACGAACGACGGGTCAACTCGTGCCAGTCCGGCCGATCGAGCGCGAGCGCGGCCGACTGGATCGCCCGGGACACGCCGGGGACGCCGTAGCACCAGGACGGGCGGGGCGTCTGGGCATCCGGATCGGGGCCGGCCGCCCATTCGTCGAGCGTGCGCACGGGCGGCCACCACAGCGCGTCCCCGTCGGGAACGGCGCACTCGGCGAGCAACGCGACCAGACTCTCGATCGCCGCGCGCTGCCCCGGCACCCGGACGCCCGCGCGCCAGGCCAGTGCGAGCAGCGCCAGTGGTCCGGCGACGCCGTGCGACAGGCCCAGGTTGAGGTGGCCGTCCGGCAACTCGGCCTCCTGGCCCAGTTTGGGCGCGGCCAGGGTCCACCAGCGCGGCACCTTGCGCCCGCGGTGGGTGATCTCGCCGTCGGCCAGCGCGGTCAGGTGGGACAACACCGTCCGCAATTCGTCGGCGCAGGCCGCGCCGCCGGTGTCGTCCTCGACGCGTGCCAGCAGATACCGGCCGATGCCGCTCAGCCCGCGCACGGTCTCGAACTCGCCGTTCGTGGGCAGCGGCTCGTCGATCCGCGGCCGGGGCAGGGTGGCCTGCACCACCCGGCGCTGATGCTCGTCCAGCCGGGCCAGGGCGGACACGTACCCGCCGGTGGCGTGGTGCGCGACCAGCGTGGCGACCGCGACCGCGCCGGGGCCGTCGAAGACGCCGCCGGCCGGAAACCGCTCGCGGGCCAGTGCCGCCATCGCCCGGGCCAGGTAGGCGTGGGCGCGGACGGGGTGTTCGGGGCCGCGCGGGGCGGTGCCGCTGAACGCCAGGGAGACCCCCGGGTAGCCGCCGGACAGCGACAGGTCGGCCCAGACCGGGGTCCCCGCGTCGGCCCCGGCCGCCACCGCCGCCGCGTTGGTGTCGGCGACGACGCCCGCCGGGTCGGCCAGTCGATCCAGCACGCGGGCCACGATCGTGCGGGCCCGATCCGCGTGGCGCGGTACGACGGTGTCGGTCGCCTGCTCAGCCGTGTCGGCCATGCCCATCCCCGTCCTCGTCGTGGAGTTGCGGTTTCGGCGCGTGTGCCAGTCGGCCCAGATGGTCGCTCGCGATGCCGCGCAGGATGTCGTAGCCGCGCTGTTCGCTCGCCCGGTCGATGCCGAGCAGCCGGTTGTGCTGCATGTGCAGCAGTGCGAGCACGGCGTTCTCGTGCGCGCTGCCCGCGGGTCGACGGCCCGCGTCGGACAACACGATCGTGCCGTAGGCGCGCGTCTCCGGTGCGTGCGACCACAATTCGGCCAGGGCCGGCATGCCCAGCCGGTCACCGGCCGCCGCCGCCGTGTGTCCGGGGCGGATCAGCTCCCGCACCAGCGCGCGGTGTCGGCGGAACCCGGTCCCGGTCGGGCGCTTGGCGAACGCGTACTCGACCCAGGAGCACCAGTCCCAGTCGCCCAGGCTCTCCAGCAGCAGCGCGTGGTCGACCGCGATCAGCACCTCGTTCGGCACGTCGAGCCCGCCACGCGCCCGCAGGCCCAGTTGGGCGATCGCCGACCTGCTGTCCAGCGCGAACACCCGCTCGGCGGCGGCCAGCGCGTCCGGCCCGCCGTACCGCTCGGTTTCCGGCTCGTAGACGTCCAGCGCCATCGTGCGGATCGTGCCCGCCTCGCGCATCGCCCGCACGTGTCGGACCAGTTCGGGCAGCACCCGTTCGCGCAGCGCGGCCGGGTCGCCGTGCAGGCGGACCCGCAGATGCGGCTCGGGGTCCCGGTAGCGCATGAAGAACCAGCGGTCGACGTGCTCGCCGATGTCGGCGAGCAGCGCGGGCAGGCGGACCCGGAGCAGCTCGTCGTGCGTGTCGGGCGTCGCGTACAACTTCGCGAACAGCCAGTCCTCGCCCGGCAGATGGTAGGTCGCCGGACCGGGCGCCGGGGCGGCGGTGCGCGCCGCTGCCGCCGGCGCGGGCGCGGGGGTGGCCCGGGCCCGGGGGCGCCGGGTCATCGGGAAGACCAGCTCCGTGCTGTAGCCGCCGGCCCAGCCGAAGCCGCGCCCGTGCTCGGTCAGGTCCTCGAACAGGGCCACCCGGCCCTTGCGCACCTCGTGGCGCAGCAGGGTGCGGTGCCACGGTGTGTCCAGGTCGAGGCAGTACGCGCGGTCCCAGTGCACCAGTTGCACCCGGTCCGGCACGTCGAAGCGATCGCTCCACTCGCGCAGCGCGCGGTCGAACTCCCGCGGTTCCGCCGCGGCGGTGCGCATCGCGTGGTCCGGGGCCCAGCGTCGGGGCGCGGCGACCACCCGGCCGAAGGTCACCCGCGGCAGTTGCGGGAGGGCCTCCAGCCCGGCCCAGTCCCAGCCGGTCCAGGTGCGAGCCCGCCCGAAGACGATGTCCACCATCAGCCGGACCACCTTGGGCGCCTCGCGATCGAGGGCCACCATGTGCGGGACCACCGGCAACACCCGCTGCCCGGTCCCGGGCAGCGTCAGTTTCAGACCGGCCGGATCGACCCGCACGAGCAGTTCGCGCCAGTCCAGGCAGGACGGATCGCGCCGGTCGGCGTACACCCCGATCGGGATTTCGTACGGCAGCAGGCGCGGCACCTGGGCCATGTTCAACGCGCGTGCGGCGTATGGTGCGAAGGAGACCTGGGCGGCCACCGCGTCGGGATCCGCCGCGGCTGCGACGAGTGTGGCCAACTCCTGTGTGCTGTCCGTCAGTTCGGCGAAGCGGCCGGTCATCGCGCCGGCCGACCAGGAGCCGGCGTGTGGGGTGCCGGCCAGGCGGAAGCGGCCCTGATCGAGGGCGGCGGCATCGTCGGCCAGGAGTTGGAAGCACAGTTCGAGCGAGTTCGGCGGCTCGGCGGGCTCGTCGCCCTCGGGCTGCGCGGTGCCGGCCAGCCGGTCGATCAGCTCCGGGGTGAGCCGCAGTTCGCGATCGTCGCGCAGCAGCGCGTCCTGGACCAGTTCCGCGGTCAGCGTGCGCCGGTCGCGGCCGGGCCGATATTCGGTCACCGGTTGTTCGCCCGCGGTCAGGCGTTCGTCGTACCCGGCGGGGAAGCCCAGGCCCCGGTGCGCGTCCACGAGTTCGGCCAGTGGGACCGCCCCCGCGGTGCCGTACCGCTCGATGAACCGGTTCCGGTAGTCGCGCATGTGCGCGTGGGTGACCCACGCGTCGGACAGCGCCCACATCGCGCCGGCGTAGGCGCTCACCTCGTCGCCCACCGCCTGCGGCAGCACGATGTCGGCGGCCATCCGAAGATCCACCTGGACCGGCGGATGGGCGGCGTCGGCCCGTGGATCGACCAGCTTCATCAACCGGTGCCAGGACTGGGCACCCTCGCCGGGGCGGGCCTTCTCGTACTCGCGCACGGCGGCCCTGGTCGACCGGAACTCCTCTGTCGCGCCGGGGAGTTCCTCGATCGCGTCGTCGATCCGGTCGAGCAGCCCGTCGTCCAGTCGGTGCGGGGTGATCGAACTGAGCAGGAAGCCGTGCCGGAGCAGTTGGGCGACCAGGGCGTCGAGCCGATCCCGAGGTGCCTCGGGGAAC
This sequence comes from Embleya sp. NPDC020886, assembly GCF_044333915.1. Classification (NCBI taxonomy): domain Bacteria; kingdom Bacillati; phylum Actinomycetota; class Actinomycetes; order Kitasatosporales; family Streptomycetaceae; genus Embleya; species Embleya sp. NPDC020886. Next base: position 158,417 of record NZ_JBIRRX010000009.1, read on the forward strand.
GCCTCGGCGGCGCGATCGAGCACACTTTCGTACGGGAGCGGGTGGGTCACGGCGGCGCAGACGTGCGCGACCGGTGCGCTGTACCGTACCGAGATCTCCTGCTCGGGCCCGGACAGCACCAGTCGGCCGTCCCGGACCCGGCACAGGTCGTTGAGCACCACGTCGACACGCCGGCGCACCTCCGGCGCGGCGAGCCAGGCCCGGACCTGTTCGTGCAGCCGACCGCCGTCCAGTCGCACGGCCTTGGCATCGGGGCCCTGCACGCGCACCCGCGCGGTCGGTCCCAGGTGGGCCGTGGTCACGCCCGCGAACAGGCCGAACGGGGTCGGGCGGCCGGTCATCCGCAGCGCGTACCGGGTCACCGACAGGGCGGTGCCGGTCAGCCGTTTCGGGCCGAGGTCCACGCCCGTGTCGAGGCGGTCCAGCGCCGCGGCCAGGCTGCCGCTGGCGACCTGCACGGCCTCGCGGAACAGCGGGTCGGCGGCGATCCGGCGCAGCCCTGCGGGGGTGTCCGCGTCGGCCGTGCCCGGATCCGGCTCGGCGTGATCGGGGCCGGCGTCGTGCCCGGCGTGCCGCCGGCTCGCCATCCGCACCAGGATCGGGCCGGCCGGTTCGTAGTCGTCGTCGCGCGCGCCGTTCCGTCCGCCCTGCGGATCGTTGTCGCGCGCAGCATCCCGCTCGGAGTGTCGCACCGTCTCTCGCACCGACCCCATACCCGTGTGACCGGCTCGCGCCGGGAGCCGACAAGCCGACCGGGGGCGGGCAGACCCGCCCGCCCCCGGAGACCACTACCTGCAGCAGGTCCAGCAGCGGGACTGAACGCCCCAGGTGTTCGGGGACACGGTGTAGGGGGCGGCCGCGTTGAAGTCGGCAGCGCCGACCTCGCCTTCCGCGATGCGGACGTCGAGGTCCAGGTCGGCGAAGTCGCGGGTTTCGGTGGTTTCTTCGAGCAGAATCTTGTCGTTCATGACAACTCCCTCGATATCGATCGCAGCGCTTTGTTGGGTGCTGCGAATCCGGGAGATCTGTTTGATCTCGGGGAGGACGCTAAGCGTTCGACAGGCGGCCGATCAAGAACGATTACCGGCCATCCGGGCCGGCTGGAAATCTCCCTGTGGAAGCCGCGATCAGGCTCCTACGCTGCATAGATGCCGAGCAGGGGTCGATCTGCCCGGCGTGTTCACGAGGGGGTCGTCTGCGACACGTCGGGGCCGACCGGTAAATACCGGTTAACCGATTTCGTTGGCATCTACTGTATCGGGGAAATTCCGCACGGCAATTGTCGGCGGCGCTATATTCCCGGGCCATTCATGCGGGTAATCCGCCGGGTTCGATCTCATCCGCCGACGGGCGGGTGGTTCATCGGCGCGCCGTCCCCGACCGGGGGCAGATCGCCGCGCTCGATCGGGGTGCTCGCGGTGGTCGGCTCCGGGTGGGGCGTGGTGGTGCCGGCCCCGGGGGCGGTCGCCGGCTGCGCGGCCGACATCGCCGCACGCAGGGTGGCCCGATCGACCTCTTTCGGATCGGCCCACACCCACACGACCAGGCCGTCCCCGGCGCGCGCGTAGGTGTGTTCGGCCGATGTGCTGCGATACCACGTGTCGCCGTCGGCCTCACAGGTCCCGCTCGCCGGCGGCGTCGACGGGCAGGCCGCGGTGCTCGGCCCGCCCGTGTCCGCGGCAAGGTGGATCCGCCGGCCCTGCGCCGAGACGTAGACCGACTGGAAGCCGGTGTCCCCGTACACCGCGACCGACTGCGCCGCGAGTTCGTAGCCGGGCACGGTGGTGACATACCGGAACCGGGGTTCGACGCCCGGCGGGGGTGTGGGGCCGGTCGGCAGGGGGGCCTCGGACCGACCGGTGGCCGGCGGGGAGGCGCCCGGGGAGTGGAGGCCTCCCGAGCCCACCGCCCGACCCGGCCGGCCCTCGGTGCTTCCGCACCCGACGAGTAACAACATCCCGGCCAACCCGAACCCGGCGGCGATCACACGAGCATTCATGCGGCGCACCCTAACCGACGGGTCGGACCGGGCCGGGGTGGTCGCCGGGCCGGGCGACCGGATCGGGCCGGCAGCGGGCCGGCGTCAGGCCAGGGTCACCGTCACCGGGAGTTCCTTGATGCCGTTGACGAAGTTGGAGCGGACCCGGCGGACCTCGCCCGCGAGCCGGATGTCGGCGATCCGGGGCAGGAGTTCCTCGAACATGATCCGCATCTCCAGGCGGGCCAGTGCGTTGCCGAGGCAGAAGTGCGGGCCGCCCTTGCCGAAGGTGACGTGGTCCACGCCGCGCCGGGTGACGTCGAAGTCGTACGGGTTCTCGAACACGGCCTCGTCCCGGTTGCCCGAGGCGAACCACAACACCACCTTGTCGCCCTCGCGGATCGACCGGCCGGCCAACTCGGTGTCGCGGGTCGCGGTGCGGCGGAAGTGGTAGACGGGAGAGGCCCAGCGCAGGAACTCCTCGACCGCGCCCGGCATCAGCGCGAGGTCGTCGCGCAACCGCGCCAACTGCTCCGGGTTGCGCAGCAGCGCCAGCATCGAGTGCGAAATGGCGTGCCGGGTGGTCTCGTTGCCCGCCACCACCAGCAGCAGGAAGTAGTTGTCGAAGTCGTGTTGCGACAGCGGGACGCCGTCCGAGGGTGTCTGGTTGACCAGTCGGCTGACCAGGTCGGTGCCGGCGCCGCCGCGCCGCCGGGCGGCCAACTCCCGTCCGTACTCGAAGACCTCCAGCGAGGCGGGACTGCGGAACGGCAACTCGCGGTAGCGCTCGCTCTCCTCGCTCTCCAGGAGCACGTCGGCGTAGTCCGGGTCGGTGTTGCCGATGATCCGGTTGCCCCAGTCGATCAGTTTGCCGGTGTCCTCGCCGGGCACGTCGAGCATCTTGGCCAGCACGTTGATCGGGAAGTCGGCGCTGACCTCGTGCACGAAGTCGAAGGTGCCCTTGGCGAGTGCGTGGTCCAGGGTCTTCGCGGTCAGCCCGCGCAGGAACGTGCCGTAGTCGGCGATCGCGCGCGGGGTGAACTGCTTTTGGAGCAGCTTGCGCAGCGCGGTGTGCCGCAGCCCGTCGGTCTCCAGGAGCGAGCGGCGGATGGCGATCTGCGAGTCGTCGACCTCCTCCAGGTTGGTGAACCGCGAGGAGGTGAAGGTCTGTGGGTCGCGGTCGACCGCGACGATGTCCGCGTGCCGGGTCAGCGCCCAGAAGCCGCTGTTGGGGGCCGCCTCGGGCTGCCAGTGCACGGGGTCCTCGCGGCGCAGCGTGTGGAACATCCGCCAGGGTGTCTCGCCGTCCAGGAAGCGGTCGTTGTCGGCGAGGTCGACCTCGTCGAGCGGCATCGGCTCGGGGATCGTGGAGGCGGTGGTGGTGCGGCTCACGAAGACTCCTCGCGGGGGATCGGCAGGGTGCCCGGACGGGCCGGCGCGAGTGCGCTCACAGGTGGTAGGCGTACTCGGTGAACTCCCAGTCGGTGACGTGCCGGTGGAAGCGGGCGACCTCGTCGCGCTTGTAGGTGATGAACGCGTCGGTGAACCGGGCGCCGAGCAGCGCGGTGAGTTCCTCGTCGGCCTCGAACGCGTCCAGCGCCTCGGTCAGCGTCGCGGGCAGGATCCGCGCCTTGGCCGTGTCGTAGCCGTAACCCTCCAGCGGGGGCGGTGGGTTCGCCTTGTCGCGCAGCCCCAGGTGCACCGCGGCGAGCACGCCGGCGACGGCCAGATACGGATTGGCGCTCGCGTCGCCGAGCCGGATCTCCAGCCGCGCGCCGGCGCCGCGCTCGGGCGGGATGCGGACCATCGCGCTGCGGTTGTCCAGGCCCCAGTCGATCAGCCAGGGCGCCAGCGTGTCCGGGCCGAATCGTTTGTACGAGTTGACCGTCGGGTTCGACAGCGCGGCCAGTGCGGGGGCGTGCGCCAGGACGCCGGCGATCGCGTGATGTGCGGCGGGGGACAGGCCGTGCGGGCCGGTCGGGTCGTCGAAGGCGTTGCCGCCGTCCGCGTCCAGGCAGCTCAGGTGCAGATGGAAGCCGGAACCGCCCTCGTCGTTGAAGGGTTTGGCCATGAAGGTGGCCAACCGGCCCTCCAGCCGCGCGAGTTCCTTGATCGAAGCCTTGAAGCGGAAGGCCCGGTCGGCGGCGTCCAGCGCGTCGGAGTGGTCGAGGTTGATCTCGAACTGGCCGGAGCAGTACTCGTGGTTGCCGGTGGTGACGCCGATGCCCAGCGGGCCGAGATGACGCAGGGTGCGCAGCAGGTGTGCGTCCGGGTCACCGCGGCGCCCGGCCACGTAGACGTTGCCCGGTGCGTCGCCGTAGCGCCGCCAACCGCCCGGGCGTTGCGGGTCCGGCTCGCACAGGAAGTACTCCAACTCCGGTCCGACCACCGGTCGCAGGCCCACCTCGGCGGCCATCCGGGCCAGCACGTCGCGCAGCAGCGAGCGCGGTGCCTCCGGGGCGGGGCGTCCGGTGGCCGGGTCCACGGTCTCGCCCAGACACCACGCGACGCCGGGCTCCCACGGGATGGCGACGAGGGTGTCCAGGTCGGGGTATACGCAGATGTCCGGCAGTCCGACGTCCATGCCGCCGGCCACCGGGACGGTCTCGCCGCGCGGGGTGGTGTGGAAGACCGCCCGGCAGAACGCCAGACCGTGTGCGCAGACCGAGGGCAGGTGGTCCACCAGCACGTCGCGTCCGCGATCGGTGCCGATCAGGTCCGGGTAGGCGATCCGGACCACGTCGATGCCCCGCGCCTTCAGGTCGGCGACGACGTGGTGGGCCCGGTCCACTTCGGATGCATTCACGGATTCTCCTCGCACACCACGGCACGGCACGGGCGCCGGCAGGACGGCCGATTCGTTTGAGCCCAAACCATATGGACGCGGCCGGCCTCGCACAAGGGGTTGGCCGAGGCTTTACGGGGCTCGATCCGGTGGGTGGGTGCGAGTGTCGGGTGTGGTGGCGAAGACGGCGTCCGGGGCGTGACAACGGACTGCGGGAGGCATATCGTACGGACCCAAACGATCTATCGGTCTCGACCCGCGTCGAGCCGCACCGTGCCCCGAGGGAGGCGCCATGACCGGCGTACACGGTTTCTTCCACCCCAAGACCGGCACGGGCCGGTCGTCGCTGATCCCCGCTCCGCCGTGGTCGTACTCGGGTGACCTGCTCACCATCGAGTACCGCACCGATCCCGCGCGGGTCGCCGAACTGTTGCCCCCGCAGTTGGAGCTCGCCGACGAGGATCCGGGCGCGGTCGCGCTGATCTGGGCCGACTGGCAGTCCTGTTCGTCCGATCGCGCGGAACTGCTCGACCCGGTGCGCGCGCAGTACAAGGAGTGCTTCGCGGTGGTGCGCTGCCGGTACGCGGGGGTGACCTACTCGCGCTGCGTGTACATCTGGGTGGACAAGGACTTCGCCATCGCGCGCGGCCTGCACCAGGGGTATCCGAAGAAGCTCGGCTCGATCCACCAGACCCGGCCGCACCCCTTCGGCCCGGCGCCGCGGATCGAGGCGGGCGCCCGGTTCGGCGCGACCCTGGCCGCCGCCGACCGCAGGTTGGCCGAGGCCGTAATGACGCTGCGCGAACCGTCGCCGACCAACGGTTTCGTCAACGGGCATCCGATGGCCCACCACCGCTGGTTGCCCTCGATCGAACCCGGCCGGGGCCCGGCCCTGGACGAACTGGTGGCCACCGGCGCCGAGTCCGCCGAGGGCGGCGGGGCCTGGGTCGGCGACGCGGAGCTGACCCTGTTCGAGGCGCCCACCGAGGAACTGGCCCGACTGGAGGTGGACGAGATCATCGGCGCGTACTACCGGCAGGTCGGCGTGGTCTGGAACGGCGGCACGCTGCTGGCGCGCGGCGGTTCGGGCGCTGCGTAGACCCTCGCGAGAGGGCCCCATCACCCGACGGTGATGGGGCCCTCGCGCGGTTGCGGGTCGGTCAGCTCCGGCCGCGTCCGATGCCCGCGTACACACCCGGCCGGGTCGCCCGCAGGAACAGCGCGAACAGCGCGCCCACCACGCCCGCGCCCAGCACCAGCGTGGGCAACACCCAGCGCAACGCGGAGCCGGAGTCCACGCCGAGCAACACGCCGAAGTTGTCCAGGGCGGCGACGAACACGGCCGCGAGCAGTACCGCCGACGCGGCCGGCGCGATCAGCCGGCTCCAGGCGTTCTCGCCGTCCGCGCCGCGCCGGAGGAAGAACACCACCACCGCGAGCGAGGTCAGCACGAGCAACAGCAACACGCCCAGCGCGCCCAGGTTGGTGAACCAGTTGAACAGGGTCGCCATCGGGTCGCGATCGAGCGCCGCGAAGGCGATCACCACGGCCGCGGCGAGCGCGGTCTGGGTGGCCGAACCGAGGTGCGGCGAGTCGGTGCGCGGGTGGGTGCGACCCAGCGCGGTGGGCAACACACCCTCGCGGCCGAGAGCGAAGAAGTAGCGCGCGACCGCGTTGTGGAAGGACAGCAGCGCCGCGAACAGGCTGGTGATCAGGAACACCTGGGCCAGGTCGGCGAAGCCGGAGCCGATCTGGTCGCCGCCCAGCACGAAGATCAGGTTCGGCCCGTGCTCGGTCGCCGCCTCGACCGCCCGGTCGGTACCGGCACCGCTCATCAGCGCCCACGCGGTGACGGCGTACAACACGCCGATCACGCCGACCGAGACGTAGGTCGCGCGGGCCACGGTGCGCTTGGGGTCCGCGCACTCCTCGCCGTAGATCGCGGCCGACTCGAAGCCGGTGAAAGAGGCCATCACGAAACAGAACGCCGCGCCCATCGAGCCCGAGGTCAGCGCGTCCCAGGAGAACGGGTGCAACGAAATGCCGTCGGGGGCCTGGCTGAACGCGCCGATGTCGAAGATCAGTACGGTCACCGTCTCGGCGATCAGCAGCGCGGCCAACACCCGCGCGTTGAGGTCGATCCGCAGATAGCCCAGCACGCCCACGAGCACGATGCCGACCAGGACCACCACCCACCAGTCCACCCGCAGGCCGAGCTTGGCGTCCAGGAAGTCGGCGGTGGTGAAGCCGAACAGTCCGTAGATGCCGATCTGCATCGCGTTGTAGGAGATCAGCGCGACGAACGCGGCGCCCAGGCCGGCCACTCGGCCCAGGCCCTGGGCGACGTAGGCGTAGAACGCGCCCGCGCCGGTGATCCGCCTGCTCATCGCGGCATAGCCGACGCTGAACACCGCGAGCAGTGCGGCCAGGACGAGGTAGAGCGCGGGGATGCCGGAGGTGCCGGTGACCGCGAGGCTCTGCGGGATGCCGCCCGCGGCGACGGTGAGCGGGGCCGAGGCCGCCACCACGAAGAAGACGATGTGCGCGACGCCGAGCGAACCGCGCGAGGGGGCGGTTTCGGGGCCGGTGGTGCCGTTCGTCGACGCTTGTCTGGTTGCCATTCCCGGCGCCTCCGAGGGACGGGACCCATTCGTTTGGGTCCGTACGATCTGCGGGTGCCGCTGATCGTACGGATGCAAACAGGTCGCCACAAGGGCTAGATTTCGGGGTGCGCAAGGCGTATCGGGCCACCGCTCGGACGCGAACGACGAAGAAGGCGGAGCACGTGGTCGGCAAGCGGTCCATCACCGAAACGGAGAAGGCCGTCCAGGCACGACTGGGCGACATCCCGCTGCGGCGCGAGCAGATGGCCGCGGTGTCGAACATCTACCGCGCCGCCGCGGCGGTGCGCCAGCACCTGGAGAACTCGGTGCTGCGCGACGCCGAACTCACCTGGACCGCGTTCACCGTGTTGTGGGAGGTGTGGATCTGGGGCGAGAGCGAGACTCGGCACGTCGCCGAGGAGGCGGGCATCTCCAAGGGCACCCTCACCGGTGTGGCCCGCACCCTGGAGTCGCGCGGCCTGCTCACCCGCACCGCGCACGCCACCGACGGCCGGCTCGTGCTGCTCTCGTTGACGCCGGCCGGCATGGAACTGATGGACCGGGTCTTCCCGGCGTTCAACGCCGAGGAGGCGTTCGTCACCGACGACCTGAGCGCCGACGAATGCCTCACGCTGGCCGACTCGTTGCGCCGCATCGTCGCCCGGCTGGAGGCCAAGGGCGAGGAACGCCGCCAGGACCTGCTGGCCGGCGGCGCGCCGAAGCCCCGGCGCGGCGGGCGGCGCGCGAAGGGGTGAGCCCCGGGCGGGGCCGATCGCTGTCGTTCGCCGGTGCTGCACGGTGTCGTTCGGCGTTGTTCGGCGCTATGGGGTTCGCACGAGTGGGGTGTGTGCGTGCCGGCGGGCCTGGTCGGTGAGAGTGTCGAAGAGGGCCTGCTGCGCGGGGTCGGTGTGCGCGGTGTCCTCGGGGTGCCATTGGACCGCGACGAACCAGCCGGTGGCGGCGACCGGTTCGAGGGCCTCGACGGTGCCGTCGGAGGCGGTGCCGGTGATCCGCAGGCCGGGGGCCGGCCGGTCGACGCACTGGTGGTGGTAGCAGGACGCGTCGAGTTCGGTGGCACCGGCGGCGCGGGCGACGGCCGAGTCGGGGGCCAGCGTCACCCGGTGCACCACGTGGCGATGGTGGGCCGGCATGTCCTGGGTGAGGGTGCCGCCGAGCGCGACGTTGACCACCTGGAGGCCGCGGCAGACGGCCAGGGTCGGCAGCCCGACCGCGAGCGCGTGTCGGGCGGCGGCCAGGTCGAAGGCGTCCTGCGCGATGTCGACGTCGTACACCCGCTCGTGCACCGTGTCCGCGCCGTAGCTGCTCGGTGCCAGATCGCCGCCGCCGGGCAACAACAGGGCGTCCGCGCGGGCGAGTCGGGACGCGGCGCCGGCGGGCTCGGCCGGGTGCATCATGAACGGCTCGCCGCCCGCCGCGTAGACCGCTTCGGCCAGGGCCAGGGCGGTCACCTCGGCGGCGTAGCGCAGTGCGGACGTGGTGGCCGCGAACCGGCACGGCAGGGCGATCAGCGGACGGGTCACTGCGGTCTCCGCGGGTCTCGTGAGGCGGGCCTGGTGAGGCGGGTCGTGCGGCGTGTCGAGCGGCCGGCCGGTGCGGCCCGCCCGGAAAACGGGGCGGGCAGGCGGGAGCTTCGGCTCACAGTCGTATCCAGACGGTCTTCGGGTCGGTGTACTTCTCCAACGCGTGCAGCGACTTGTCCCGCCCGTGGCCGGACTGCTTCATCCCGCCGAAGGGCACGTTCAGGCCGCCCTCCTCGTAGCAGTTGACCCAGACCGTGCCCGCCCGCACCGCTCGGGAGATCCGGTGCGCGGCGGACAGGTTCGTGGTCCACACGCCCGCCGCGAGGCCGTACTCGGTGGCGTTCGCGAGTCGGATCGCCTCGTCCTCGGTGTCGAAGGTCAGTACCGCGAGCACCGGGCCGAAGACCTCCTCGCGCGCCAGCGCCATCTCCGGGGTCACCCGGTCGAACACCGTCGGCTCCAGGAAGTGGCCGAGCCGATCCACCCGTTCCCCGCCGGTGCGCAGCCGGGCGCCGGCCGCGTGCGCCCGGGCGATGTGCTCGCGCACCCGGGCCAGGTGCGCCGCGCTCACCAGCGCGCCCATCGTGGTGGCCGGGTCGAGCGGGTCGCCGATCCGCAGCGCGCGGGCCCGCTCGACCACCGCGTCGGTCACCCGGTCCGCGATCGAGGAGTGCACGAGCAACCGGGAGGGCGCGGTGCACATCTCGCCCTGGTTGAAGAACACGCCCCAAGCCGCACTTGCCGCCGCGGCGATCGGGTCGGCGTCGGGGAGCACGATGTTGGGCGACTTGCCGCCCAGTTCGAGCCAGACCCGCTTGAGGTTGGAGTCGGCCGCATAGCGCAGGAAGTGTCGGCCGACCGCGGTCGAGCCGGTGAACGCGAGCACGTCGACGTCCGGATGTAGGCCGAGCGCGCGCCCCGTGGTGGGGCCCTCGCCGGCGACCACGTTGAACACGCCCGGCGGCAGACCGGACTCGGCGCCGAGCCGGCCCAGTCGCAGTGCGGACAGCGGCGACTGCTCGGCCGGTTTGAGGACCACGGTGCAACCGGCCGCGAGCGCCGGGGCGACCTTCCAGGCGGCCATGGTGAGCGGGAAGTTCCACGGGACGACCGCGGCGACGACGCCCACCGGCTCGCGGGTGACCAGCGCGAGCGCGTCCGCGGCGGTCTGCGGTGCCTCGTCGATCAACTTGTCGGCGACCTCGCCGTACCAGCGGAAGCACGCGGCGACCGCTCGCAGTTCGATGTCGTACGCCTCGGTGACCGGCTTGCCCATCTCCAGGGCGATGGTCAGCGCGAGTTCCTCGCGGTGCGCCTCGATCGTGTCCGCGAACCGGATCAGCGCGCGACCGCGTTCGGCGGGGGCGAGTCGGGGCCAGGCCCCGGTGTCGAAGGCGCGGCGGGCGGCGGCCACGGCCAGGTCCACCTCGCGTGGTCCGGCCCGGGCGGGCTCGGCGAGCGGTGTCCCGTCGCGCGGTGCGATCACGGTGAACGTGTCGCCGTCGCCGGCGTGGTCCGCGCCGTCGATGTGATGCACGGTCACCGGACGCAGCTTCGCCGCCCGGTCCAGCCAGTCCTGATGGGAGAGCCGCGCCATGGTGCCCGCTTTCGCCGACGAGATTGTTTGGGGGCAAACGATACAACGGAAGTCAGCCGTCGGGAATGCGGAGCGGGTGTGGGGGCGGCCCTTGGCCCGTCTCGGCACCCCGGCCGTCCCGATGCCCCTTGACCGTCCCGATCGTGGCTCGCTAAATTGTTTGGGGTCAAACGACTTGGAGGCTTTTCCATGACCGAGGTCACCGTTGCGGGCGTCACCGTCGACACCCGGCACTGGATCGGTGGCGAGCGCGTCGGGTCCGCGGACACCTTCACCGACATCTCGCCCATCGACGGCAGTACCCTCGGCGAGATCGCCCGGGGCCGCCGCGCCGAGGCGGACGCGGCGGTTGCCGCCGCGCGGGCCGCGTTCCCCGCCTGGGCCGCCACAGCGCCCGCCGAGCGGGCCCGCCTCCTGCACGCCGTCGCCGACGGGGTCGAGGCCCGGCTCGCCGACCTGGCGATCGTGGAGACCACCGACAACGGCGCGCTGCTGCGCTCGCACCTGCGCGGGGTGATGCCGCGAGTCGCCCACAACTTCCGCTTCTTCGCGGACTGGCTCACCGAACACCTGGGCCACGACGACTTCGACACCCGGGGCCACGGCAACCACGTCTCGTGGGACGCCGCCGGGCCCTGCGTGCTGATCACGCCGTGGAACGCACCGCTGATGCTGGCCACCTGGAAGGTCGCCCCGGCGCTCGCGGCCGGCAACACGGTCGTGCTCAAGGCCGCCGAATGGACGCCGTTGACCGCGTCGTTGCTCGCCGACATCACCGCCGAGGCGGGCCTGCCGGCCGGCGTGTTCAACGTGGTCCAGGGCTACGGCGACGAGGTCGGCGCCGCACTGACCGCCCACCCGGACGTACGCCGGATCAGCTTCACCGGATCGGTGCCCACCGCCCGCCGGATCGGCGCCTCGGCCGCCGCCAACCTGACTCCGGTCAGCCTTGAACTCGGCGGCAAATCACCGCTGTTGGTTTTCGCGGACGCCGACCTGGAGTTGGCCGTCGAGCTCGCGGTCGAGCAGTACGACAACGCCGGTCAGGTCTGCCTGGCCGCGACCCGGCTGCTCGTGGACGCCTCGATCGCCGACGAGTTCACCGCCCGCTTCCTGGCCCGGGCGGGCACCCTGGTCCAGGGCGACCCGCGCGAGACGGCCACCGACGTGGGCCCCAACATCCACACCGACCACGTGGAGCGGGTGGACGGCTTCGTGCGCCGCGCCCTCGACGCCGGTGCCAAGGCGCTGCTCGGCGGCGGGCGCAACACCGACCTGGGCGGCCGGTACTACCGCCCCACACTGCTCACCGACGTCGCGCAGGACAGCGAGATCGTCCAGGAGGAGGTCTTCGGCCCGGTCCTGACGCTGCAGACCTTCGGCACCGAGGCGGAGGCGATCGAACTCGCCAACGACACCCGATTCGGGCTGGCCGCGACCCTGGTGACGGGGGATCGGGAACGGGCCCGGCGGGTCGGCGGGCAACTCGTGGCCGGCACCTTGTGGGTCAACTGCTTCTTCGTTCGCGACCTGCGCGCGCCGTTCGGCGGTTCGCGGGAGTCCGGCATCGGCCGCGAGGGCGGCTCGTGGAGCTTCGACTTCTACTGCGACCTCAAGAACACCGTGACCGCGCCGAACGGATGGCACTGACCATGGGCGAGATCGTCGGCGCCGGCATCCTGGCCCATTCGCCCACCATCATGCTGCCGCGCGAGGTCCGGCACGAACTCAACGAGGGCAAGGAGATCAGCCTGGTCCCGGCGCTGGCCCGACTGCGCGCCGAGGTGTTCGAACGGCTCGACTACGACACCGTGGTGGTCTTCGACTCGCACTGGGCGACCACCGTCGAGTACGTGATCGCCGCGCAGCCGCACCGCAGTGGGCTGTACACCTCCGAGGAACTGCCGCGCGGGATGCGGCAGATCCCCTACGACTTCCCCGGCGATCCGGAACTTGCCCGGGCCACCGCGAACTTCGCGCAGCGACACGGCACCTGGATCACCCCGATCGAGGATCCGTACCTGCCGATCCACTACGCCACCGTCAACCTGTGGCACCACCTCGGCGTGCCCGGCAAACGCTGGCTGGGCATCGGCTGTTGCCAGACCGCGGACGTCGAGGACAACCTGCGGCTGGGCCGCGCACTCGCCGACGGCATCGCGGCCACCGACCGCAGGGTGCTGCTGGTGGCGTCCGGCGCCTTCTCGCACACCTTCTGGAACCTGCGCGAACTGCGCGCCCACGAAGCGTCCGACCCGGTGCACGTGCGCACCCCGCAGGCCCGCGCCGCCGACGAACAGCGGATCGCCTGGATGCAACGCGGCGATCACGCGAGCGTGCTCGCCGGCATGCCGGACTTCCTGCGGTACAAGCCCGAGGCGCGCTTCGGGCACTACCTGATGATGCTCGGCGCGCTCGGCGAGGAACGGTGCACCGCACCCGGCCGGCTGCTGGGCGACTACGAGAACGCCACCGGCACCGGTCAGGCCCACGTCTGGTTCGACCGACCCGCCGGCGGCTGGACCGCCTCCGATGCCCGAACCACCACCGGCCAAGGACACCTCGCATGAGCAGCAGCACCGAGTATCGCCGCATCCTGCTCGACGGCACGACCGTCGAAGTCGTGCGCAGCGGAGCCGAGTTGATCGCCGCCGACGGCAGACGCACCAGCGTCGCCGAGGCCCGGCACCTGCCGCCGGTGCAACCCGGCAAGATCATCGCGGTACATCTCAACCACCGCAGCCGGGTCGACGAGTTCGGCACCACGCTGCCGCCCGCGCCGACCTACTTCCACAAGCCCACCTCGTCGCTGAACGCGCACGGCGGTGCGATCGTGCGTCCGGCGGGCTGCAAGTACCTCAACTACGAGGGCGAGATCGCCATCGTGATCGGCCGCACCTGCCGCAACATCGCCCCGGCCGACGCGGGCGCCTTCATCCGCGGCTACACCGTGGCCAACGACTACGGCCTGCACGACTTCCGGGACACCGACGCGGGTTCGATGCTCCGGGTCAAGGGCTCGGACACGCTGTGCCCGCTGGGCCCCGGCCTGGTCGAGGGCTGGGACTTCCGCGGCAAGACGCTGCGCACCTACGTCAACGGCCTGGTGGTGCAGGAGGGTTCGACCGACGAGATGGAATGGGACATGCACTACCTCGTCGCCGACATCGCCCGCACGATCACGTTGGACCCGGGCGATGTGCTGCTCTCCGGCACGCCCGCGGGCTCGCGTCCGGTGCAGCCGGGCGACGTGGTGGAGGTCGAGGTCGAGGGACTGGGTCGACTCGCCAACCACATCGTGGAGGGCCCGACCCCGATCCGCGCCGACTGCGGCGCGCAGCCCACCGAGTCCGAGGAGGTGCGCTCCACCGCACTGGGCGGCGACTGGGAGTTGCGCGGCGTCCGGGCACCGCGGCGCTGACCGTCCTCGCCGCCACTTCCTTCCCCACTCCAGTCACCTCACCGATCGGAAAGGACCACCACCCATGAAGGTCGTCGTCGACATGGACCGGTGCCAGGACCACGGACAGTGCGTGTTCTCGGCACCCGAGGTCTTTCGGATCGACTCCGCCGGCCGGCTGGAATTCGTCGCCGACCCGGACGACGCGCTGCGCGAGTCGGTCGAGGAGGCCGCCGACGTGTGCCCGCTCCAGGCCATCACGATCGAGGACTGAACCATGACCGCTCCCCGAGTCGTCGTGGTGGGCGCGTCGATGGGCGGCCTGCGGGCCGCCGAACAACTGCGCGCGGCGGGCTGGCACGGCGCCCTCACCGTGATCGGCGACGAGCCGCACATGCCGTACAACCGGCCGCCGTTGTCCAAGGACGCCCTCGCGGGCGGACTCGCGCACGCCGAGGTCGCCTTCCGGCTGCGGGCGAGTTGTGCGGACGTGGACTGGCGGCTGGGCCGCCGGGCCGTCGGCGTGGACCTGGGGCGGCGGCGGATCCGGCTCGCGGACGGCGAGTCGTTGTCCTACGCGGGCCTGGTGGTGGCCACCGGCCTGCGTCCGCGCCGGCTGACCTGCCCGGGACCGCGCACGGGGCGACACGTCGTGCGCACCCTCGACGACGCCCGACACCTGCGCGCCGCACTGGGCCCGGGCCGCCGGGTGGTGGTCGTGGGCGCCGGCTTCATCGGCTGCGAAGTGGCCGCGACCGCGCGGTCGCTCGGCGCCGAGGTGACCGTGGTGGCGCCCGAACCGGAACCGATGCACCGCCCGCTCGGCGCCGACCTCGGCGCGGCGCTGCGCCGGCGGCATCTCGCCCGCGGCGTGCGCTTCGAACTCGGGCGCACCGTGCGGCACACGACCGGCGAGCGACACGTGCGCGGCGTGGTGCTGGACGACGGCCGGGAACTGCCCGCCGACGCCGTGGTCGAGGCGATCGGCTCGATCCCGAACACCGAATGGCTGGCCGGCAACGGCCTCGACCTCACCGACGGGGTGCGCTGCGACGCCCTGCTGCGGGTCGAGTCGCGCCCGGACGTGGTCGCGGTGGGCGACGTGGCCCGGTTCGCCAATCCGCGCTACGACGACGTACCGCGCCGGGTCGAACACTGGAGCATCCCCACCGACAGCGCCAAACACGCGGCCCGCACGCTCGCCGCCCACCTGGCCGGCACGGACTGCGCGTCGACGCCGTTCGCGCCGCTGCCCACCTTCTGGTCGGACCAGTACGACCAGCGCCTCCAGTCGTACGGCGCGCCCGGGCTGGGCGGCGCGGACATCCGCCTGCTCGAAGGCGACTGGGACGGCGACTGCGCGGTCGGCTACCACCGCGCCGGCGCACTGGTGGGCGTGGTGGCGCTGGGTGGGCGGGCGATCGCCCTGGCCGCGAAGTACCGCCGGGAGCTGGTCGCCTGACCGCCCCCGGCGGGCTCAGCCGCCGGTGAGCGGCTCCACCTCGGGCGTGGCCTGCGGGCGTGGCTCGACCGCTGCGCCCTCGGCCCGCGCGGGCGGGTGGGCGTCGTCCGGGCCGGTCCAGCGGATCCGGCCGGCGCACACCGACACCAGCATCGCCGACCCGGCCACCGCGCCCATGCCCCACACCAGGCTGCTGCCGCTCGCGATGAAGCCGATCACCGCCGGCCCGGCGAGCAGGCCGGTGGTGCCCATCGCGGCGACCAGGGCCAGCGCGTCCGAACCCGCCCGGGCCGCCGCGACGTAGACGCACGGCGTCACGGCGGCGATGCCCAACCCGACACACGCGAAGCCGATCAGCGCCGGCACCACGCCGCCCACCAGCAACGCGACCGCCAGCCCGACGCCGGCCAACGCGCTGCCGACCCGGACGATCCGGCCGTCGCCCCACCGACTGCGCCACCCGTCGGCGAAGACCCGGGCCAGTACCATCATCACCGAGACCACCGCGATGCCCAGCGGCGCGACCTCCGAGGCCGCGTGCGCGACATCCTTCATGTACAGGGCCGACCAGTCGTTCATCGCTCCCTCGGTGACCGTGCCGAACGCCATCGCGGTGCCCATCCAGACGGTGACCAGGGACGGCAGAGCCCACCCGCGCCGGCCCGGCCGCGTGGACTGCTCGGCCTCGGCGGGCTCGGCCGCCGCTCGATCGGCCGGCAGCAGGGCAGGCCGGGCGTAGGCCAGGAGCAGCAGCAACAACCCGGCGGCGACCGCGAAGTGCGCGGCCAGGTTCGAGGTCAGCGCGTTCATCCCGGAGGCGAGCAACGCGGCGCACAACGAACCGGCGCTGAACGTGGCGTGCAGTTGCGACATCGCGGTGCGCCGGTACCGGACCTCCAGCGCGGCGCCCTGCGCGTTCATCGCCACGTTGAGACAGCCGACCGCGACCCCGTCGCAGCAGATGATCACCAGCGCGACCGGGTAGTTCGGTGCGCCGGCCAAGGCGAGCAACAGGAGGCCGAGGGCCAGGGCGGAGGACAGCGCCAACCGGCGTGATCCCAGCCGTTCGGTCAGCACCGCGACGAGCGGGAAGGAGGCCGCCGCGCCCGCGCCGCAGGCCATCAACAACAGGCCCACCTCCGCCTCGCTCAGGCCCAGTTCCGCCTTGATCGCGGGCAACCGCGAGGCCCAGGTGGCGTATTGCAGCCCGAGAAAACAAAACAGTGCCGCGATCGCCAGTTGTGCCCGGCGAAAATCGTCGCGAACGCGAAACATGTGCATCGGCCTACTTCGCCTTCCGGGGATACACCGGTTCGGATCTGCGCACCGGCGTGGACATGTACACCGCGCCCGCGCCGTAGCCCGGCGCGAGCGCCACCTCGGGTACGGCGTCGAACGCGTTCGCCGACCAGAAGCCCTCGCTGCCGCCGACGGCGATCAGCGAGATGCGTTCGTACTTCTTCGCCCGGGCCGTCGCGGTCAGCCGGTGCAGGAGTTCACGGGCCAGGCCGTTGCCCCGCACGTGCCGGGCGACGACCAGGTCGTGCAGGTGCAGATTGCGCGAGTGGTGCACGACCTGCTCCGGCCGGGACAGGTCCGGATAGCGGAACATCGGGTAGGGCAGCGCCAGCAGGTAGCCCGCCGGTCGTTGCTCGTAGTGCAATACGAAGCAGGTGGCCGGCGAGGAACGGGCCCGGGATCGCAACGCGTCCCGTCCCTCGGACAACGCGCCGGCGGAATAGGTGGCCGCCTCCAGCGCGACGATGGCGTCCCAGTCGCCCTCGGCGATGCGCCGGATGTGCACGTCATGTCCCATCCACACCACCCCCCTCCGGCCATACGTCGAGGTCGGACGAGGGATCCCACGCCGGGTCGGGCCCGCCGCCGACCCAGGAGTAGGGAAGCGGGGCGAATCCGTTGAACCCCCGGGTCGTGTAACTGGTGACGTAGGCGCCGCAGGAGACGATCCACACCGGATCCCCCGAGGCGACTCCCCGGGGCACCGGCACCAGGTCCTCCTCGTACGGGTAGGTGTCGTCGCTGTCGCAGGTCGGTCCGGCGACGACGGCCGGCACGTACTCCGTGTCGGGGTGCGTGGGGAAGACCAGCCGATACTGCAATTCGTCCATCTCGTACAGGCCGTTGAACTTGCCGCAGCTCAGGTAGAGCCAGAACTCGCGTTCACCGTCGAGTTGTTCGCGGGCCGACAAGCGGGAGACCCGGGCCCGGATGGCGCCGTTGTCGGCGACGAACCAGCGGCCCGGCTCCATCAGGAAGTCCAGCGGCGATGCGGAGAGTTCGCGGAGTCGTTGGATGCCCTCGCGGATCACCACGAAGATCTTGTCCAGCGGCGGATCCAGCGGCCGGCCGTGCCGGTCCAGGTAGCCCAGGGCGGGCAACCCTCCGCCGAGGTTGATGTGGTCCGGGGCCGTCCCGCGCCGATTCAGCTCCGCGAGCACGTCCGCCAGTCGGTCGAAGGCGTCCTGCCAGGCCCCGGCGGTCATCTGTTGCGAGCCGACGTGGACGGACAGGCCGGCCGGAGCCAGCCCCAGCGCCCGGGCCTCCTCCAGGACCAGCACGGCATCGGTTCCCGAGCAGCCGAACTTGCGGCTCAGGCCCCACAGGGCACCCTCGCCGCCGGTGGCCAGCCGGCAGAACACCCGGGCGCCCGGGGCGTGCTGCGCGACGGCGCGCACGTCCTCGATGCTGTCGGTGGCGAAATCCCGGATCCCGAGCCGGTATGCGTCCCGGATGTCCCGGTCCGACTTGATGGTGTTGCCGTAGTGGATGCGGTCGATCGGTACGCCGGTGGCGATCGCCTGCTCGATCTCGCGCGGACTCGCCGCGTCGAAGCCGGCGCCCTTGCGGGCCAGGCAGGAGAGCACCTCGTCGACGGGGCATGCCTTCATCGCGAATCTGACCGAGATGTCGGGCAACTCGGCGAGCAGCGTCTCGTATCGCTCCTCGATGCCGGTGAGATCGAAGACGATGCGATCGTCGGTGGAAGCCGTCAGGGCGGTATGCATACGTGCGTTTACGTGCATGATGGGTCCGGGTCCCACTATCCGTGCGGTTCGTGGACGCTCGTGGCCTTGCTCGCGTGGATCAGTGCCGCCCACGCCTCGATCAGCAGCGCGAAGTCTTCGATGTCCGCCCGGGCCTCGTCGAGCAGTCGCGGGCCGAGGGCGGACAGCGTGTCGGCGAACTCGGCATATCTGCCGCCCAGGCTGCGGTAGGAGCGGTCGAGACTGTGCAACCGGCGTACGTTCTCGGCCCGATCGGATCGGGCGCTGTCCCGGGCGAGTGCGGCGACGGCGGCGGGCCGCAGGCGTTGTTCGGCGTCGAGCAGCGCACCGCCGGCCGTCGCCATTTCGGCGTAGACGGCGTTGAAGTAGAGCATCGACAGGAAGAACTTGGTCAGCCGCAGGTGATAGGCGGCGAAGCCCGCGTCGGTGCGCCGTTCCTCGGTGTGGAAGTTGACGATGTTGCGGTTGTGCAGCACACCCGGCAACTGGGCGTCGTGCACCAGGTGCATGAGGAAGTAGTCGCTGCCGATGGTGTCGGTCGCAGGCGGCAGCGGTACCCGCTCGTACACCTCGTGGCGGAAGGCGATGTTGCACATGTCCAGCCGCATCGGGTCGACGATGGTCAGGGTCGAGTGGTCCCGGGCGAAGGGGTCGGTGCCCGCTCCGGTGAAGGATTCCTCGACCAGTCGCCGCTTTTGTTCGGCCGACCATTCGGGCGGGGCCCACAGGCTGACGATGTCGAAATAGGCCGCCGGGTCCAGGCGTTGGATCTCCCCGATGTCCACGGACATTTCGCCGACGAAGGAACTGCCGGCCAGCATCACGGGTTTGTCGGCGTGGACCGGATCCAGGACGGTCTCGCTCACGCCGGACGCCGCGTCCCGGGCGCGTTTTCCGAGCGAGGTCAGCTCGGGCCGGATGGGGAAGATCGGTTCGCCGTCCAGCGTCTGATAGTTGCTGTCCGAATCCCGGCGGTGCATCGATGCGCACCCGAGTGCGGCGGCGATCAGGAAGGCACGATTGGTGCAGGCGCCGTAGGAAACGGCGGCGGGCAACATCAGGTCGAGATACCGGTCCGGCGGGTCGATACCGGCGCGGTCGAGGACCCTGCGCAGGAAGTCCCGCTGGGCGGCCTCGTCGAGATGGTGCACGATCACGTGCGGCGACGCGGGCAGCGCGACGACGGTCTTGGCGTGGATCGCGAACGTGGCCCGTTCGCAGGAGTCGAGGATCAGCAGGTGCACCTCGACGTCGAAGTGCCGTGCCGCGTAGGCGGCTTCCTCGCCGATGGCGGATATCGTTGCGGTGCAGGCGCGGTTCGTGGGCAGGGTCAGGCAGATTTTGTGCATGCCGGCTCTCCGGTGAACTGTTCGGTGTCGTGCCCGTTCCAGGATTCGAGCCCCAGGAGTTTCCTGCCGAGGTCGTTCAGCGTGGCGGTGCCGTAGCGCAGCGACTCGTGCCTGGTGGCATCGCCGACGAGGGTCTTGTTCCAGTCCGGTGTGCTCAGCCGACGCCAGGACTCGATCCGGGATCGGCGTTGTTCGTGGTGGGATTCCAGCGCCGGCATCATGGAGAGGTACTGGACCGCGCGGACGCCGTTCGCCGAGCCGTTGCGGGCCACCCCGTGGGCGAGCAGGCCGTTCCAGATCAGCAGATCGCCGGCTTGGAGTTCCGGTCGGATCACCGGGAATTCGGTGCGGTCGACGGCGGGCCGGATGGCATCCCGATTCGCGGGTTGACCGGCCTTCCACTCGCCGAACCGGCGGAACAGCTCGGGTGAGCACTGGAATCCGCCGTGCTCCGGCCGGGTCGCGTCGAGCGCGATGATGCCCTGGACCCGTTGCGGCGGCACTTCGAGGGTGGTGTCCACGTCCCAGTGCAACTCGATGTCGAATCCCTGGTCCGTGGGCGCGATGTGCGCACGATCGCGGTCCCGGATGTTGGGCGGGTTCAGGTTGAGGCGATCCAGGGTCACCCACAACTGTTCGCAGTCCCAGACGTCGACGAACGCGTCGTAGACGCGTTGTGTCTGGCGGCTGTCCCAGATGAGCTGATGGTGGTACGCCTCGACGAATCCGTAGATGTGCAGTTCCCGGTCGAGATCGGAGCGGAACTCCCGATCGTCGGAGTACCAACCCTGCGGCTGTTGCGGATCCAGTCCTTGGAAGTCCCAGGCGAATTCGAGCAGGCGGGCCGCGGCGGCGGCCGGGATGGCCTCGCGCACCACGATGTACCCGAAGGTCTGCCAGAAGTCGAAGTCCGCCTCGGACAACACGCGAAGAGGTCTGGACTTCTTGAGATCACGCAGTGGTGTCGGGGCCAGATACGTCTCGCCGTCCGCACTGAAGTAGGGGATGTCGGAGGCTGCTCGATACGGATAGGGGTCGGGCGTCGGCATGGGTTCACTCCAAGGCTCGAATTTTCCGTGGCTGAGCGCACATCGACCGCACTCTCGGCGGTTGATCGATCGGGTGTCGGAGGTCGGGTTCGGGCGCCGCGACCGATGTCGGGAACGGTCTCGATGTGGTCGCCGGCGAAGTCGCCGTGGTCGTCCGGGATCGGCCGGTCGAGCCGGTGGCATGGCGAAGCAGCCTTCCGGAAAAGGCGGTTCGCATACGCGGCGGGTGTTGGGGACACGCCCTGGGGCTGCCGTCCCGGCCGGCGGCGTCGTGCCGCGGACCGATCAGGGACGGTCGCCGGTGCATCCTCGGCGGAGCGCCGCGCCGCACGCCGGCGCGGTTGCGCCGACGGTGGACGGTGGCGTCGCGTGAGGTTGTCCGGGAACTGCGGAGGCTCGTCTGTACAGCGGTGGCTGTGATGGTCCGCAGACGCCCGGTGGGCGACCGATGGTGGCGGGTGGACCCTTCGTCGACCCCGGGTCACCCGACCCACGGCGCAGCTTTGCGCAGGGCCGAACGGGTCCGACGGCAGGCGGACTCGGTCGGCGAGTGCGCTACCGCGCCCGGTCGGTCAGGCGGCGGAGGTTGTGGTTCTTCGTGATGACATGGCTTGGTTTGCCACCTTCTCGTACGCGGTGCCCGCACGGGTCGTGGAGTGCTCGTGACGGATCCGCGGTGCGGGCCGGCCGGTCCGCTCGATCAGCCGACGGCCATGCCGGAACACACCTCTCCGATCCCCGTTCCACTAGGTTGGTCTAGACCAACTTTCAGTGTCAACCCCCGCGTTGATCCTTTTTGCAACCGCCCGTGGGCGCACGGTGACGGATTCGGCGGTTGTGTCGGGGCACCCGAAGAGCCGACGCGGAAGACGGGATGGTAGGGCAACTTGTTTATGGGGATGGTGAGTTCGTGCTGAACCCTGGATGAACACGGCGGCTTCCGGAGTGTCCCGACCATGGACGCCCACCGGGGGCTTTCGGGTGCCGCTGCCGCGTGCCGCTCCCGCGTGCCGCTCAGATCTCGGCCACGTCCGCCAGGAACGCGTCCACCAGCGCCGCGGCCCGCTCCCGAGCCCCCGGCTCCACCCGCCGCAACGCCTCGACGTCCAGGCCGAGGTCGCGGACCTGGGCGTCGCCGCCACCGGCCAGCCACGCGGCCACGATCCCCGGGGTGACCTCGGGATGGAACTGCACACCGAGCGAGCGACCCACGACGTACGCCTGCGGCCCGGCCGCGGACCGGGCGATCGCCCGCCCACCCGGCGGGACGACGAATCGGTCGAAGTGCCACTGATACCAGGGGCCCGTCGGGATCAGCGTCGGCTCGTCCGACTCGACCGTGTGCCACCCCAGTTCGAACGCCGGTGCCCGCTCCACGCGCCCACCGAGCGCCGCGGCCAGCGCCTGCGCACCGAAGCAGATCCCCAGGACGGGTACGTCCGCCCGGACCGCCTCGGCCAGCAACGCGAGTTCCCCGCCGATCCAGCTCCCTATCGTCGCGCTGTCATAGACCGACCACGGCGCTCCGAGCGACACCACAACGTCGAAATCGCCGGCACTCGGAAAGTCGAACCGCACATCGGGCGCGTGAAATCGCTCCTCGGGCACCACCGTCACCTCGTGCAACGCGAACCCGCGCTCGACCAGCCGCGCCCCGACATACCCGGCATGCGACTGATGCTCATGGCGAATGATCAGGGCGCGCACCAAGGGCCTCCGAAGGTAATTTGATCCCAAACGATAAGCCGATCCGCCGCCGAACCACAAGGTCGGGTGTCGACCGTGTATCCGGAACCTCTGCACGATGACGATGGGTTGCGTCACAATGACTGACCGGTCGCCTGCTCGAACGGAGTCGGGCGGATGGCGGGAAAATGCCGAAACACGGGAGTGGTGTGGCAGGGTCGACCGAGCATGCGACAACCGCCGGCGAAGACGCGACCGCCGCCGGGGTCGTCGATGGACCCGGGTGGAGTCGCCCGGGTCTGGACATCGCCGCAGGCCGGTTCCCGCTCTCGGTGGAACGGCACGTGATGCACATGGTCGGCGAACTGGTGCCGGGCGTGACCACGGGAACGCCGCACGCGCGCTACTACGCACTGCACGGGCTGGTCGCGGAGCACGCCGACGCGAAGGGGCTGACCGTCGAGGCCGCCCAAACGCTGCTGCGCCGTGCGGAAGTGGCGCTGGCCGCCGTGTCGTTCGCGCATCATCCGCAGGGCCTGGAGTGGCTCCCGCGTGCCCATGGCGTCGACGCCATGGCCCGACGGTTACAGGGCGGGACGGTCACCATGGCCGAGGCGGAAGTCCCCGGCAAGGACGGCTACGTGCGCAACGCGTGGGGATTCTGGGGACCATACGCCGGATCCGAGACCGCGCTGGGTATTCTCGCCCCCGGTCCGATGCCGGTGCCCGGAGCACTGCTCGACCGGAAGGCGGTGCGTCACGGATTGGGTGAGGTGCTCGAACTCGCCGCCGAGGACGAGCTGCACGTGGACGAACTCGGCGGATTCGGCGAACGGTTGTGCGTGTGCGCCGACGGTGACCGTCCCGACGGGGCGTGGTTGGCGAAGCTGATGTGCGGCCCGGGCGGATCGACCGACGGGGGTGCCCGCTCGCGGACGCGGCGAGAGACGATTCGACTGTTGGCCCGGGTGGTCGCCACCCACCACGTCACCTCCTTCACCCGGGACGTCGGTCCGGTCCTCGCCTTCGGCGACTTCCTGACCCGTGATGTCGTGACCCGCGAGATGAACGTCGCCGCCGCCTGGCGTGGGGTGGTGTTGCGGAACTACTCGGTCGGTGCGTGGCGCCGCCTGTGGTCCTGGTTGGTCGAACAGGTCGACGGATTGTTGCCCGTCGAGGAACTGGCCGATCGTTTCGCGGCCGAGTTGCCCGACATCGCGCTGACCGCCTTCCTGTCCGACCTCCCGGCGACGCAGAGCACGACGGGGGTGTCGTTGACCGCCGAGCACGATCTGCGGTCGGCGGATGATCCGTTGCCCCTGGCCGAGTTGCGCGTCCTCGCCGCCGGCGCTCGCCGGGTGGACGAACTCGCCGGCCCGGCCCGGGAGGCGTTTCTCGGCCGGCGCGGCGTCGAACTCGGCCCGGAGTGGGTGCAGTGGCGACTCGACGAGGCCCGGCCCGGGGGGTTGCGCGATCTCGCCCGTCGACTCACCCACGATCTGGTGGCGCGCTCGCAACGCATCGCCTTGGCCAAAGCCCGCCCGCGTACCGACGGTTCGCTGTGGTTGCCGACCCGACTGCACGAGCGCGACGGCCTGTTGTACCGGACCAGCCAGGAGGGGCGCGGCGACGTCGGTCTGCGACTGGACCAACTCGGCACCGTGCTCGCCACTTGCGGCGTACTGCACTACCGAGACGAGCGCTGGTCGGTGACCGGACGCGGAAAGGTGCTCGTTGGCTGAGACCGCGTCGGAGCCGGGAGTGCCGGCGCCGGGCACGTTCGCCTCGCCGTTGACCCTCATCCTCGACGAGGCGCGCAACGGCGGAGCCGGGATGGAAGAGGCACTCTTCCTCGGCTTCACCACCGACCTCGGCTTCTTCGAGGAGATCGTCCTCGGCGCCACCCAGGCCACCGGAGCACGTGTCACGGTCGTCGGTGACGTCACCATGGCACGCAACGATCCCAGATCGGTACGGCTGGCCGGCCGCAGCTACCTCGCCGGACTGGCCTACGCCGACGGTGCGGCGTTCCACCCCAAGTTGATGGTCCTGGCCGGTCCGGAGCGCGCCACCATCGCCCTCGGCTCCGGCAACACCACCCTGGCCGGCTGGCAGGGCAACGCGGAACTGTGGACCGTACTGCGGGTGGACGGCGAACAAAGCCCCGCCGCACTACCGGACCTGGTGGCATGGCTGCGCGACCTCCCGGAAACGGTGCGGTTCTCCGCCGGGGTGCCGCAGGCACTGGGTCGGGTCGCCGCCCTGCTCGACCGGCTCCACCACGATCGGACCCCGACCGCATCGCAGGTCCGGGTCGTCGGCAACCTGCGCTCGCCCATCATCGACCGGCTGCCGCACGGACCGGTCGACGAGTTGGCCGTGTTCGCGCCCTTCCACGACCGGCGCTCGTCGGCTTTGCGGCGATTGTTGCAACGTTTGCGTCCGGGCCGGTTCACCCTCGCCTACCAGCCGGGACTCAGCGATCTGGACGGCCCGTCGGTCGCCGCCCTGGTGCAGGAGTACGACGGCCGAGTCGTCGCGGACCACGACGAGCGGTACCGGCACGGGAAGCTCGTCGAGTGGGTGTCCGGGGGCCGACGGTGGACGCTGACCGGCAGCCCGAACATCTCCTCGGCGGCTTTGCTGCTCGCCCGGGACAGCGGCGGCAACTGCGAACTGGGCATCATCACTCCCGTCTCCGCCACGCTCCTGCCGCCCGGTACCGCCGAGCCCGTCGCCCGACTGCGTACGGTCGTTCCGCCGACCCGCACGCCCGCCCGGGGCGGGCCGTTGTTGCTCGGCGCCATCCGCGTGCCGGACGGCCTGGAGATCAGTACCGCCCGGCCCCTCCCCGACATCGCCCACCTGGAGTTGTCCCCGGCGATCGCCCCGCCGGAGACGTGGGAGCGGATCGCCGACATACCGGCCGGCGAGGTCGCGTGGACCGTGACGGCCTCGGCGGACGCGGGCAGCCGGGTGCGTCTGGTCGTTGTCGACGCCGACGGCGTGCCGACCTTCGGCAACCTCGTGTTCGTGGTCGACCCCGACCGCGCACTGCGCCGGGTCGCGCCGTCCGGGTTCCAGGCCCCCACGACCCGGCCGCCGGACCTGTTCGCGGACTTTCGACTGGCCGAACGTTTCCTGAGCGACCTGGAAGCCCTCCGCGCCGGGCTGCCCTCGGCGGTCGGGGGCGCCTCCGTCGGCAACGCCGGGGGTGCTTCGGGCACGAGGGCAACCCCGGGCGCCGACGAGGGTGGTTGGGAGCGCTATCTGGACGAGTGCGCCGGGCGAGTCGGGCGGCCGCTGGTGCTCTTCGCGCTCGGGCTTCCGGTGGCTCCCGGCCCGAGTGCGCCCGTCCAGGACCTGCTGCCGGTGTCCTGGGACGAGCGCGAGGAGGTCGAGTCGGCTTTTGACGAGGACGATGCCGAGGCGGCCGGGATCGGCGGCGACGCTCCCGCCCTGCCCGACCTTCGGGAGAGCGATCCGGCGGTGCGCCGGCGCTATCGGCGCTGGGTGGAACGTCTCGTTGCCCTCGCCCCCGGTCTGAATCCGCCCGAACGCATGCTCGTCGTGCGGCTGACCCTGTGGACCGCGGCGGCCGGCGCCTGGCCGCAGGCACGCACGGACGAGTGGCTGCCGCTGCTCTCCCGGGCCGTCTGCGCCCTGGATCACCCGGATCACCCGGGACACCCGGACCACCCGGATCTTCGGGATCTTCCGGAGCGAGTGCAGTCCCAGGTCGGCAGCCTCGCGGCGGTCGCCCTCGCGGTGCTTCGCAGCCACGCCCCGCGCTACGAAATCACCCCGGAGACCCTCGCCTTCAACGCGGCGGCCACGGCGGCCGGCCGGCTGCTGCCCGCAGCGGATCCCGTCTACATCGCGGAGTACACGTCGCTGCTCGGCGCGGCCTTCGGGCCGGCCGTCGGCCCGGCGGCGGTGCTCGATGTCGCGGCCGACGTGACGCGGAGCGACCCGCTCGCCGACGCCGTGCGGACCCTTGCCGAGCGGGGCCGCGAAGTACACCGCCACGCTCCGTGGTTGCTCCACGTCGAAGGCCGCTTCGGCAACCCCGCACTGGTGGCGCTCGAAGCAGTCGGCGCGGCCGAGGAGGCATCCCTGGTCGGTGCCTGGGCCGGCTCGGGGTCGAACGGCGAACCCTGGGCGCTGGTCGTCTGGCGCCGCCCCGATCTCATTGTCGTCGACGCCCCTCGGTCGAACCCGCTCTGGCGGCACTTCCGACTCGCCGGACTGGTCGGCCCCCGGGCCCTCGCCGCACAGCGGAGCTTCGAATCGGCCCCCTCCGTGTCGCACGGCCCCCGGAACAAGCCCTTCGACCTGGCTTGCCGACTCCTGGGCGAGATGGACCTGGTCGACCCCCGGCCGCCTCGCTGCCGGTCGTAGCCCGGCCGATTCCCGGCGCCCGGAACCCGCCCATGGACGTTCGAAGAATCGTCGTGAGGTCTTGTGGTCGGCCGGGGCGATCTTTATCGTTTGGGGTCAAATAATATCGGGTGTGGTGTCCCCGGTGTGTTGTCGCTACGCAAGGAGACCCGGATGCCGGTCTGCGCCGATCTTGTCCTGACCAACGGTCGCGTACTCACCGTGGACGCCGCGTTCACCGTCGCCGAGGCGCTCGCGGTGCATGCCGGCCGGATCGTCGCGGTCGGCTCGGACGCCGAGATCCGGCCACTGATCGGCCCGGGGACCGAGGTGATCGACCTGGCCGGCCGGACCGCGTTGCCGGGGATCAACGACTCGCATCTGCACGCATGCGCCTTCGGCGCCACCCGCCCGCCGCTCGCCGTCGACGTGTCGTACCCCGCCGTCGAGTCGATCGCCGACATCGCCGCCGCCGTCGCCCGGCACGCCGAGACGCTGCCGCCGGACGCCTGGGTGATCGGCAACGGTTGGGACGTCGGTTACCTGGCCGAGTGCCGATCGACGTCGTCGGCCGGGGCCGACGCGCGCCTGCCGCATCGCCGGGACCTGGACGCGGTGGTCACGGATCGGCCCGTCCTGCTCTACGAGTTCAGTGGGCACACCGCGTGGTTGAACAGCCATGCCCTGCGGGCCGCCGGGATCGACCGGGATACGGTCGCCCCACCCGGCGGCATCATCGAGGTCGACGCCGCCGGCGAGCCCACCGGCCTGCTTCGCGAAGGCGCGCAGAACCTGGTCAACGCGGCCGTACCGCCGATGACTCGGGCCGATCGCGAACGGGCGGTACGCGCGGCGGTGGCCATCTGCCACGCCGAGGGCATCACCAGCTTCACCGAACCCGGCCTGGGCCCGGGCGGTGGCTCGTTGTTCCTCGGCGCGGCCGGCGCGGACACCCTGGCGGTCTACGCGGACCTGGCCCGCTCGGGCGAACTCGCGGCCCGGGTGAACGTGTTGTTGCTGCCGCTGGCCATGGGCGAGGCCGCTGACGTGTTGCCCGAACGACTGGCCGCGCCGCTCCCGGACGGCATCGCCGACCTCGATCCGCGCCTGTTGCGAATCCTGGGCGTCAAGGTCTTCGCGGACGGCATCCCGCCGAGCCGCACCGCGTGGATGCGGGAGGAGTACGTCGGCGGCGGCAACGGCTGCCTGTGCATGCACGGCGACTCGGACGTCCTGCGGGTGGACGAACTGCGCACCATCGTTCGGCACGCGCATGCCGCCGGACACCAGATCGGCGTACACGTCACCGGCGACCGGGCGATCGACGCGCTGGTCGAGGCGTTCGAGGAGGCCGCGGCGGCGTGCCCGCGCGAGGACGAACGGCACTACGTCATCCACGGCGACTTCTGCACACCGCGCAGCCTGCGCACGCTCGCCGAACACGGCTGGGGCGTGAACATGAACCCGGCGATCAAGTGGACCATCGCCGACCTGATGGACGACGTGGTCGGCCCCGAGCGCTCCGCCTACCAGTGGCCGGTGCGCAGCGCCGTGCAGGCGGGCATCGCGGTGACGGCGAGTTCGGACGCGCCGATCACGCATCCCGATTGGCGCCGCGGGGTGTCCGCGATGATGTTGCGCGAGTCCAAGGCCACCGGCCGGCCCAGCGGCCCGGAGCAGTGCGTGGACCTGGCCACGGCGGTGCGCGCGTACACGATCAACGCCGCGCGCCAGGACTTCGCCGAGGACTGGAAGGGCTCGCTGGAGGTGGGCAAGGTCGCCGACGTGTGCGTCCTGGACGGCGACCTGACCACCGCCGACCCGCACGAGATCGCCGACCTGCCGGTCGCGTTGACCATCTTCGACGGCCGGATCGTGTACACGGCCGGATAGCCCTGCCCTGCCCACCGACGGCACCACCCACCGCGCCGCAAGGCCCTGGCGGGGCCCGAGCCGCTGCCTGCGGCGACCGGCGGCGGTCGGCCTGCCCCACCGGTCCCGCATCCCACCGAAAGGACCCGCATGCCCGCTCCACGCCTGATCCTGGTGCTCAGCGAGAACTGGACCCTCACCGACCCGCGCGACCTGCCGGCCCTGGTGCGGATCGCGGTCGAGGCCGAGGACGCCGGGTTCGACGGCGTCATGGTCAGCGAGCACATCGTGCTCGGCCTCGGATCGGACGCGAACGGCCTGATGGCCAACCCGCGCGAATACGCGCTGCCCGGCAACCAGGACCCGGCGACGCCGTGGCCGAACTCGCTGCTCCTGCTCGCCGCGATCGCCGCACGGACCACCCGGCTGCGGTTGATCGCGGCCGGCGTGATCGCGCCGCTGCGCCATCCGCTCGCGCTGGCCCAGCAATTGGCCACGCTCGATCTGCTCGCCGAGGGACGACTGGTCGCCCAGCCGATCGTGAGCCGGCACCGGCCCGAATACGCCGCGCTCGGCGTGCCGTTCGAACGACGCGGGCGGCTCCTGGACGAACACCTGGCCGCCTGGGAGGT
The DNA here is from genome assembly GCF_044333915.1 of Embleya sp. NPDC020886. Classification (NCBI taxonomy): domain Bacteria; kingdom Bacillati; phylum Actinomycetota; class Actinomycetes; order Kitasatosporales; family Streptomycetaceae; genus Embleya; species Embleya sp. NPDC020886. The sequence continues at coordinate 187,777 of NZ_JBIRRX010000009.1, forward strand.
GTTGTGGCGGGACACCCCGGCCTCGTTCGCCGGCGAGCACTACCGCTTCGAGGACGCCCACCTGATGCCCAAGCCGTACCGCGAGGCCGGCCCGCGCCTGTGGATGGGCGGTAGTTCGGTGCACGACGCGATGTTGCGCCGGCTGGTCCGGCACGGCCACGGTTTCCACCCGCTCGGGCAGCCCACGGACGCGGAACTGGTCCGGCTGCGTGCGGCGTTGCGCGAGGCCGGGCGTGATCCCGACACGTTGGAGATGGTCGGCGGCATCCGACCGACCTTCCCGGACGCGCACAGCCCGGCGCCGATCGCACCGGCTCTGGAGTCCATCCCCGGGCAACTGGCCCGAGGCTTCGGCACGATCTGCGTCAAGCCGTCGCAATACACCGACGACGCGGCCGAAGTGGGTTCGCTGTGTCGGGAGATCGTCCGTCGGGTCGCCGCCATGTGAGGCCGATCCCGGATGCCGGTCCCCGATCCCGATCGAGACCGGGGACCGGCATCCCACCCCACCGGCACCGCACCCCACCGCGCCCCACCGCACCGGCACCGGTTCGCAGCGGGACCGCGCTGCCGGAGTGATGGCCTCTGACGCACCATCAGTCATGGCATCCGGGATTCGTGCATCCCGCATCGATTTTCGAGCCGTCGAATCGTGTGCCGACGGCCTTCCATGATCCTTAAAATTTCTTTTTCGGGCGGCCGGCGGGCCGAGGTGAACGGAATCGATCCGACTGCGCCTCGATCTGTCGTATTTTGCGCGTGTTCTTTTCTTCGCATCGACGGAAGCGATGAAAATCGAGCAGTCATCAAAATCAAAAACGAATGATCTACGGCCCAAAATCCCGGGTCGTTTGTTCTCCGTCGTGAACCGTCGTACGCTCCATTCAAGAGGTCATCCTAAAGCTCCGAACGGCCAATTGATCATTCACCTGTTCGGTCCCTCGTCACCGTCGCCTGTCTTTCGGCGCTTTGCCGCATCCATTGCGGTGCTCCGGCTGTCCGAGATATGTGCTGTCGAGGAGGAAAGTCCTATGCGTAAGGCCGGGACCGGGCCCCAGGACCCGAATGAGGAGCGGTGGCGGGCGATGCACGCCTTCACCGCCGTCGAGTTCGTCTCCGCCATGTGTGAGCACGCCGCTTCGCTCGACCACTACGGCGTATCGGCCGAGATCGCCTGGTCGGCCGGCTGGGTGCTCGTGATGGTCGCGATTCTGTACTCCCTGCGCGCGACGCCGCGCGACTGACCAGGTGATCGATCCGTGGGGTCGGGCGACGCGTGTCGCCCGACCCCACCCGATCCGATCGGCTCCGCCCGTTCGCGGGCACGAACTCCGGATTGACGCAGGAATAGGGGACCCCGATGCGCAAGGGGAAGAACGAACGTGACCGAGAACGTACGGCGGCGAGGGCTCGCGAGGCCATCGAGAGGTATCGCGGGATCGCGGACGAATACGACTCGGACCTGCGGTTGGGATCGGATTTCGGCAAGGATCTCGAACTCCTGGCCGGATTCAACGATCTCCACTACACCGCGCTGTACGCCGTCGTCGGGGAAAAGCCCGAAGCGCTCTGGATCGCGGCGGCCAACCCGAGCGGGAGCAATGTCTTCGTCCCGATGCCCAGACCCTCCACCCTGGTGCTCGGCCTCCCTTCCTGCACCTTCCACGTCGTGCTCTACCTCAATGGACATCACGAGCAATACGCGCAACACCTGCACCACCGCCTGGAGCCGTGGAGCCTGCAGCCACGCCGGTACACCGGACGCGTCAACCTGCTACCGCACAAGGAGAAGCGGGGCGAGGTCTGGTACTCCGGCGGTGGAAAGCAGCACCACAACGGATTGTTGCCCCGCGATCGCGACGGGCTCGAGGTGGGCGATCACGTCGAGTTCAGCCTGGCCTGGGACGACCGGCGAAGGTCGCCGGTCGCGGTCCTGCTCACCCCGCCCGGACAACACGGTCACCGGCTCGGCGCCACTCCCATGCAGCGCGCGTTCCACGTGTCGGCGGCAACTGCCGCCTGAGAGAGAACGGATGTGTCGGCCGTGCCCGTCAGCGATCAGGGAATTCCCGTCGAAGTCATGCTCCGCCAAGCGAGTCTGCGCAAGCGACGCGGTGAACTGGTGTCCCTTCAACTCCAGGCGCAACAGCGCAACTGGGAACGCATCTTCGACACCATCGTCCGTGTCGACGGGCCGTTGGCGAAGGACATCGCCGAGATCACGGGTCTGGGTGGCAGCACGGTGACCGGGGTGTTGCAGCGGATGGAGGAGAAGAACCTGATCACCCGCACGCCCCTCGTCTCCGACGGGTCCAGGCGGGTCGGGCGGTCCGCCCCGGTCCGCGTCGTCGCGGGCAGGCACTACCTCGCCGGGGTGGAGATCCGCCGGGACGGCCTGACCGGTCTGATCGTCGACCTGCGCGGCGAGCCGGTCGGCGAACCGCGGGAACTCGCGCTGGCGCCGGTTCGCGGGCCGATGGACGTCGACGTCCTGGTCGACGGCGTGCGCGACCTCGTCGACGAACTGACCGCGAACCTGCGCGAACTGCGGGACGACGCGCAGGCACCACTGCTGGGCCTGGGTGTCGAACTGGGCGGCCACATCGACGGTCGCAGCGGCGAGGTGGTCCGTTCCCCCGACCTCCAGTGGGGGGAGCACTGGGCCATCCCTCGGGTGCCCCTGCGCCGACTGCTGCGGGCGGCGACCCGGCTGCACACCGTCGTCGACAACGACGCGAACGCCCTCGGCACGGCCCAGAGATGGTTCGGTGCCGCCCGCAACGACGACTCGTTCCTCACGGTGCTCGTCACCAGGGACGGGGTCGGCGCATCCGAATTCCGCGACGGCGAGCCCCATCGGGGGGCGACCGGCAAGGCCGGCGAACTCGGCCACATAGTCGCCGTCCCGGGTGGTGAGCCGTGTCGGTGCGGAAATCGGGGGTGCGTGGAGGCCATGGCCACGGCGTCGGCGATCGTGCAGGCGGCGGAGGCCGCGGACCTGGCCGAGGCCAGAGCACGCGCCGCCGACAACGACTCCCGCGCCCGCAGGGCCTTCGCCGAGGCCGGCACCGCCCTCGGGCGCGGACTGGCCTCGATGATCACCTGTTCCGACCCGGCGAAGATCATCTTCACCGGCGACGCCGTCACCGCGTCGGAGTCGGACGCACACCGGCTCGTGCTGTACAGCGACGATTATCACGAGGCGATGCTCCGCGCCGTCGACGAGTACACCGTGTTCTCCGGCCCACCGCCGGATGCCTTCCTGGTCATCCAGGACCGGGAACACTGGAACGGCCCCCGCGGCGCGGCAACCATGATCATCCGCGACGTCATCGTGGGCGCCGTGAACGTCGGGCCGAACCGGGCCTAGACCTGCCGGGATCCACCGGATCGGGCCCAAGCCCGGCTCGGGATTCCCCGGATCGGGCCCAAGCACCGGCCCGGATCCCCCGGAGCGGGTCCGGGTCCGGGCGCGAATGCGTCCCGACTCGAACCGCAAAAACGCGCACGGCGTCGGGCGCCGCGTCGACACGCGGGTCCGGCCCGGCGCGTCCACCCCTTCCCGCACCACCCCAACATCACCGGTCGGAGCCTGCGCCCATGTCTGAACACACCCTTTCGGTTCCCGTGCAGAGCGCGGCACCGCCCACTCCCGGTCTCGCGATCGGCCTCGACATCGGCGGCACCAAGATCGCCGGCGGTGTCGTGACCCGGTCGGGGGAGATCCTGCGGCACCTGCGCATCCCCACACCCCCCGGGCGGGACGGGACGCCCCTGGCCCTGCTGGACCTCATCACCCGCCTTCGGGCCGAGTACCCGGCGATCGAAGCGATCGGGGTGGGCGCCGCAGGAATGGTCGAGTGGCCCGCCGGACTGCTGCGCTGGGCGCCGAACAACGACTACCAGGAACTCCCGTTGCGGGCCCTGCTGGTCGAACGCACCGGCCTTCCGGTCGTCGTGGAGAACGACGCCAACGCCGCAGCGTGGGCCGAAGCGCGCCTCGGCCGCGGTGCCGGGCACGACAACGTGGTCGTCCTCACCGTGGGCACCGGCATCGGTGGCGGGCTGATTCTCGACGGGGCCCTCTATCGCGGACACACCGGCATCGGCTCCGAGGTCGGTCACATCATCGTCAACCCGGCAGGCGGCGACGTCTGCGGCTGTGGGGCGACCGGTTGCCTGGAGGCTCAGGCTTCGGGAACGGCACTCGGACGGATGGCCCGCGAAGCCGTCGCCGCCGACCCCGAGGGTGCGCTGGCGGGCTACGCCACCGGCCCCGACCGGGTGACCGGCGAGACGGTCTTCGCCGCCGCCGAACAGGGCGACCCCACGGCGCGGGCCCTGTTCGACCGGCTCGGCTTCTGGCTCGGCACCGGCATCGCCTCGCTCGTCAACATCTTCGACCCCGAGATCGTCGTCATCGGGGGAAGCCTGGGAGCCACGGGGGAGCACCTGTTCCGTCCCACCCGGGCCGGCTTCGAACGTTTCGTCGTCGCCCGGGAACACCGAAAGGTGCCCCCGATCGTGCCCGCCAGTCTCGGCACCGAGGCGGGCATCGTCGGCGCCGCCCTCCTTGCCCTGGACCAACTCCCGCTGGACCGGGCCGACTTCGCGAACAGCGGGGCAACCGTCGGCTGACCCCCGCCGCCGAACCCGATGCGGCCGTGAGCGCGGGCGCCGGGCGATGGGCAGGCGACTGCGGGTGGCCGCCGGAAACGTGCCGCCACCCGCAAGTCCCCCTTCGGCCCCGAGACAGCGGAGGCGATCCGGCTCGGCCGTGCGGAATCGGAGGCGGCACCCGCCGCCGGCCTCCCGGTCGGTTCCGGTGGCCGACCCGGTCCGACGTCGGTTCGGGTGGGCGATCCGTGCCGAAGCCCGTTCCGGTGTCGGGCCGGGTCCGCACCCGTTCCGGTGGGCGACCCGCCCGACGGCGGTTACGGCGCGATCGCTTGTCCCGCGATCGGTTCCGGGCCGTCGGTTCGGGCGCCGGACAGGATGGCGTCGAGCAGGCCGGGATAGCGCGCGTCCAGGTCGTCGCGGCGCAGCGAGAGCAGGTTCTCCCGGCCGGACGGGTGTTGCCAGATGACGCCGCTGTCCCGGAGTACGCGCCAGTGGTGCGTCATGGTCGACTTCGAGGTCACGCCCAGCACGGCCAGCACGCTGCCGCAGTTGTGCTCGCCGCCGGCGTCGAGCACCCGTACGGCGCCCAGGCGGAGCGGATTGCCGAGCGCCGAAAGCACGTTCTCGATCCGGATCCGATCACGGTCCGGGTGGCGAAAGCTCATTCTCCCACTGTACAGCGACATTCGAACAATCGCTTGGCGCGGGCCACTTCACCTGCGCGAATACCGTCTTGGCGCGCCCTGAAACGGTCCCGGTCGAGGGGATCGGCCTTGCCGGACCGTCCGACTGTACGCAATCATTCGTACGGTCGCGATCGGCCGGGCGTCCCTGCCCGTCGGTCGCCGGAACCACGACCGAGACCCGATCACGTGACCCGCGAAGGGGCGTACTCGCATGTCCACTTCATCCGCACCGGCGTCGCCGGGGGCGACCTCCGGCACCGCCGGACGACACCTCGGCTGGACGCTGGCGCTGTTGGCCCTGGCACAACTGATCTACGCCCTCGACCTGAACATCGTCTTCGTCGCACTTCCCGAGATCGGCGCGGACCTGGGCTTCCCCGGTCAGACCCAGCAACTGGTGGTCAGCGCATACGTCGTCTTCGCGGGCGGCTTTCTGCTCGTCGGCGGCCGGGCGGCGGACCTGCTCGGGCGCCGGCGGACCTTCGTCGTCGCCCTGCTCGTCTACGCGCTGTCCTCGCTGGCGGGCGGCCTGGCCGCCGACTCGGGCACGATCATCGCCGCGCGCGCCGTGCAGGGCATCGGCGGCGCGCTGTTGCTGCCGGCCACCCTGTCGCTGATCAACACGCTCTTCGAGGAGGGACCCAAGCGCAATCGGGCGCTCGCGGTCTGGGGCGGCGCCGGAGCCAGTGGGCTGACCATCGGTGCACTGCTCGGCGGCGTACTCACCGAGAACTTCGGCTGGCCGGCCGTGTTCTTCGTCAACGTCCCGCTTGCCGGATTGGCCGCGCTGGCCGCGCTGTTCGTGATCCCGCGCGATCCGGCCCGAGGGGCGCGGCGTCGGTTCGACCTCCCCGGTGCGTGCAGCGTGACGGCGGGCTCCACTCTGCTGGTGGCCGCGCTGGTCGAGGGGCCGGAACTGGGTTGGGGCAGCCCGCCGGTGGTCGGCGCGTTCGTGCTCGCCGCCCTGCTGCTCGGGCTGTTCGCCGCCGTCGAGGCGCGCACGGCCGACCCGTTGATGCCCTTCCGGTTGTTCCGCAACCGCAGTCTCACCGTCGGGATGAGCATCACGTTCATCTACATGGCCACCTTCGGCGTGTTGCCGTACTTCCTCACCGTGTTGATGCAAAGCGTGCACGGCTACAGCGCGTTGGAGACCGGACTCGCGTTCCTGATTCCCTCGGTCGCGATCGCTGCCGGCACCCAACTCGGCGAGCGGTCGGCCACCGGGATCGGCACCCGCCGCACGTTGCTGATCGGCTTCGTGATCGGCGCGGTGGGCACGGCCGGGCTCGCCGCGGGGTTCGATGCGGACGCCGGCTACGGCCTGCTCGTACCCGGGCTGGTGGTCTCCGGCATCGGTCAGGGCATCGTGTGGACCGCGATGTGGATCGCCGCCGCCACCGGCACCTCGGCGCAGGAGCAGGGCGTCGCCAACGGGATCGCCTCCACCGCGCTCAATCTCGGCAACGCGATCGGCCTCGCCGTGTTCACCGCGATTGCCGACATCGGCACCGGCGGCAGGACCGGTGACGCCCTGCGCACCGCCACCGCCGACGGCGAGCTCCTGGTGGTCCTGCTCACCGCCGCGGGCATGATCGGCGGCCTGCTCGTCACATTGGCCCTGCGCCGGCAACGCGACGGCGCGGGCGACTCGACGACGGCCGTCGGGACACCCGCGGACGGCGAGGCACTCGCCACCCGCTGACCGGCCCGAGTCCGGTGACCGTGCGCACCCGGTGGAACTTCGCCATCCGGTCCGGCGACGCCGCGGACGGCCGACGCGCCGAGCGTCGACCGTCCGCGCCGGCTCCGGGCGCAAGCGACGGCCGGACGGCCCGGACGGCGCGGCGCTCGACTTGGACGCGGAAGAACGGACCGGGGCGGGTGCGCATCGCTCACATGTCGAACAGGGCGCTGACGCTTTCGCCGTTGTGGATGCGGCGGACGGCCTCGGCGAGGGCCGGGGCGATGGACAGGACCCGGAGCTTGTCGGTGTGTTCACCGGCGGGGATCGGGACCGTGTTGGTGCAGACGATCTCCAGCACATCGGGCTGGTCGGACAGGCGCTTGAGCGCACCGGCCGCGAACAGGCCGTGCGTACACGCGACGCGGATCGAGCGGGCACCCAACTCGCGCAGCCGATCCAGCAGTTCCAGTACGGTGCTGCCCTTGGCGATCTCGTCGTCCAGGACGATCACGTCCCGCCCGGCGACCTCGCCGATCACCGCGCTGATCGCCACCCGGTCGTCGGCGAAGCGCTGCTTGGCGCCGGCGGCGACCTGGGCGCCGAGCATCCGGGCGAAGGCGGCGGCCTCCTTGGCGTTGCCCAGGTCGGGCGAGACCACGGTGGTGTTGGACAGGTCGTAGCGCCGGAAGTGGTCGGCCAACTCGCGCAGCGCGTGCAGGTGGTCGACCGGAACCGAGAAGAACCCGTGCACCTGCGGCGAGTGCAGCGTCATCGCCAGCACCCGGCTCGCACCCGAGGCGACCATCAGGTCGGCGACCAACCGGCCGCCGATCGAGATGCGCGGCGCGTCCTTCTTGTCCGAGCGGGCGTAGGCGTAGTGCGGCATCACCACGGTGATCCGGCCCGCCGAGGCGCCGCGCGCGGCGTCGCACATCAGCAACAACTCGACCAGGTTCTCCTGGACCGGCGCGACCAGTGGCTGGATCAGGAAGACGTCGTGTTCGCGGCAGTTGGCCTGAAGTTGCACCTCCAGGCAGTCGTTCGCGAATCTGTTCACCCGGGTCGGACTGAGCGGGACACCCAGGTGCGCACAAACCTGGGCGGCCAGTTGAGGATGTGCGCTTCCGCTGAACACGGCGATCTCTCGCACGAACGCTCCTTGTTCCGGTCGAATCGCTGTCGCCATCGAGTCGCAGTCGTCGGCCCGCCGCCAAGAACGATCACCATCGCGGCACCGGCCCGCCGCCACATGCTACGGGCCGACCCCCGAGCCCCCGAAACCCCGAACGCCACGGCCCACACCTCACAACGGCGCTGCACGATAATGCGCCGCGTGAAGACATTACGAACAGTGGTCGTGGGTACGGCGATGATCGTCGTCGTCATCGAAGCCGTCTGGGCCTTCGGGTTCGTGCTGTTCCTGGGCGACGCGATGATTTTCGGCCTGGGCCCGGAGGACGGTGCCGCGCCGCCGAGCGAGCGCGAGGTCCTGCCGACGCGCATCCTGATGTGGACCGTGGTCGCGGGTGCCCTGGTGCAGGCCGCGTGGGTGTGGAGGTCGCTCGGTCGCCGGTTGGAGGTGCGCGGCAGCGCGCCGTGGGGCATCGGGTGCGCGATCGTCGCGCACATCGTGGTGAGCGTGCTGTCGGTGGTGGACGGCTCCGGGTGGGCAGCGTGGGTGTTGTGGTTGCCACTGTGTCTGCTGCTGCTCGCGGGAGCACTCACGCGCGACGACGGGGCTCGGACGACCGGGATCGTCACCGCGGCCTGAGGCCGCTCGGCTGCCGGCCGGGTCCGCTTCGCCTTCGTGCCGCGCGATCCGCGCGAACGGATCCGGCCGGCGGGCTGCTCGGCCGGGGATCGACGACCCGCCCTACGGCAGTCGGGCGCCGATCCGCAGCAGTACGTCGCCCGAGCCGTCGGGCGACCGGTGCACCGACCACACTCGTTCGGAGATGGTGGTGCCGCGTTCGGTGCCGTATTCGGCCACCCACAACGTCACGTGTTCGTCCGTGTCGACCAGCACCTGGGCCGTCGTCCGCGAGCCGTCCGCGAACAGCAGGTCGCCCGGCGTCGTCCCGACCCGGTGCGGATCGGTGGTCCCCGGCGCGTGCACCCGCACCAGGCTGCCCGGATACAGGTGTGAACCCGCGGCCCGCAGGACGGGTCGCTCGACGGCGTCGCTCACGCGTGCCGCTCCTTCCCTCGGGTACGCAGCTCGCGCACCGTGACCATCGGACCCCAGCGGCCCATGCGGTCGCGTACCAGTGGATAGCAGGCCAGGCCCGGCAGCACCGAGGTGAAGTGCCCGACGTCGGGGAACGTCCGGCCTCGGGTGCTGCGGGCGTGCGACACGGCCGGCTCCTCGTCGGACCCGCCGGGTGGACCCGGTGGCCGTCCGCTGCTCGATGGGCGGGGTGGGCCCGGCGTTCGTGCCGAATCCCCGGCCCATCCAACGCCATCGAGCCCCCCGGCGCTCCCGGTGCTGCGCCCAACGGGTGACCCGCGATTCGGCCGACCGGGCACCCGCGCGGCCGAACTCCCCGGCGGTCAGGCCCAGTCCCAGCCGATGCCCACGAGCCCGGGGCCGACGTCCTGTTCGGCCAGGTGGACCACGCAGTGGCTGCCGTTGAGGGTCAGGTCGCGCCGGTCGGTGCGGGGGGCGCCCGCCGTGCTTCGGGTGAAGCGTCGGCAGTGGACCGGCAGGGCGGCGGGATCGAAGCGCACCTGGAGCACGTATTGCCCGCACGGGAAGGTGAAGCCGCGGACATACTCGTCACTGGGCCCGCCGGTGCCGTCCTCGAAGCCGTAGCCGAAGACGTAGGTGTCGCCGGACCGCAACCGTGCGTCGAACAACAATTCGGCCACCAACACCGCCGCGTCCCGATTCCAACGCACCCGCCCCACCCGGCAGTTCTCCGTCGCCCGAACCCGGACCTGCTCGGGTGCGCAGCCTCGGTCGCCGATGTGGATGGCGAGGTAGCGGTCCACCCCGTCGCGATGCGCGCGGACCACGTGTTGCGAAGCGCGGTCCAGGAGTTCGCGGCGGGCCCCGACCCGGACCTGTTCGAGCTGACACACCGTGTGCAGGCCGCCGTCCGCCGGTGACTCCAGGTCGGTCAACAACCGGCCCAGCGTGCCGGGCTGTTCCATCACCACCCGGTAGGAGCGCGACGCGGGGCGCGGGGTGACCTCCGGCTCCAACAACCTGGTCAGTGCGTGCGGCGGCAGGTCGAGCACCTCCTCCAACGCCCGTACCGCGCGCAACGATTCGGCGCGCTGCGGCCGGCGCGCGCCCTGTTGCCAGTAGCTGAGGCTGGTCACCCCGACCTGCACGCCCCGCTGGGCCAGCCGGTGCTGCACCCGGTGCAGGGCTAGGCCGCGGGCGGCCAGCGCCGCGCGCAAGGCCAGATGGAACGGACCCGCGCGCAGGGCCCGCGCCAACTCCGCCTCGACCGGCTCGCCCCGGGTATCGGTCCGCGACATCGCTCGCCTCCCTTGTGAACGTTCACCGCGGACCGGTCGGGATCGGCGCTCGCGACCGAGGTGTTCCAGCGGACCGGTCACGCCTCGTTCACACACCGGTCCAGGCGTTCACACCACCGCTTCACCCCGCATTGAAGCGTCTTGAACACACCGCGACAACACCCGATGCTCCACCTTGCAGCGTCCGGACGCGCACCACGCCCCACCCCGTCCCTCCAGCACGGAAGGAACGCCATGACTCGAACGTCCCCACGCACGGGCCGCATATCCGGCCGTCGAACCTCGGCCCTGACCCTCGCGGTGGTCGCCCTGCTCTCGGCGCTGCTCGCGGTGCCCTCCGCCGCTTCCGCCTCGACCGCGGGCAACTCCGCGCCGCTTGCCTCGGCACCGACCTCGACGGAGCAGGCGCAACCGCTCGCGCTCGCCGCCAAGAGGCTGAACATCACCATGCAGGCCCAGCAGAAGAGCAACTGGTGCTGGGCGGGTTCGGGCAACACCATCGCGACCTGGTACGGGCGCAACTACAGCCAGAACCAGTTCTGCAACGCGGCATTCGGCCGTTCGCAGAGCACCGAGTGTCCCAACTCCCAGGCCACGCTGGGCAACGTGCAGAGCGGGCTGCGCTGGGCCGGGATCAACTCCGGTTCCTACGTGACCGGTTGGCTGCAATACAGCACGGTGCAGACCGAGATCAACGCGGACCGGCCGATCGAGACCCGGATCCAGTGGTCCTCCGGCGGCGGGCACATGCACGTGATCTACGGCTACGACACCGCGCAGAGCTGGGTCTACTGGGGCGACCCGTGGCCGAGCAGCACCCGCTACAACTGGGCCTCGCACAACTGGTACGTGAACAACAACGAGTTCTCCTGGACCCACTCGCTCTACCGGATCGGAGCGTGACGCCATGACCGGAGGCGGCATCAAGCGCCTGTTCGCGGCGGGCACCCTCGCGGCGGCGCTCACCCTGACGCTCACCCCGCAGGCCGCGCACGCCGCGCCCGTACCCGCGCCGCCGGCGCCGGACGCGATCAGCATGGGCAGCGCGCGCGACGTGATCGCGGCGCCCGGCACGCTCGACACGTTGTCCAGGTTCTTCGCCCGCGACGGCGCGCTCGCCGCGGCGGACGCGGCGCCCCGGATCGAGGGCGACGTGGTCGCCGTGTACACGTTGGCCCCGGAGTTCGTCGCGGCCCGGCCGGGGGCTCGGCCGGTGCCGATCGCCCGGCAGGAGTTCCTGGCCGCCACGGTGGTGGCCGCGGACGGTCGCCGGGCGTCGGTGTGGACGGCCGACACCCCGGCCGGCCGGCAGGTGGTCAACATCGCGGATGGTGACGACGAGGCCCGATACGCCGCGGCGGGCGCGAGCCTGTCGTCCGGTGGCATGGTCTTCCGCGAGCCGCAGATCAACGCCTGGTTCGTGCAGAGCGGCGACCGGGTGTTGCCGCTGAACGCCGACGCGAAGCGTGTGGTCGGCGCCGGCGGGACGAGTGTCTCGGCCTACCACGACCGGGTACACCGGGCCTACGCGGACAAGTTGCCCGGCTCCGGTTACGACGCCAAGGGCCTGGCCGGCGGCTTCGGGCCGAACGACACCGGTTCGGGCACCGCACGCCCGGCCGACGACCCGTTCGGCGTCGGACCGACCGCGCTCGCCGGGGTGGGCCTGCTGGGCGTCGCCGGCGTGGGCGGCGTGCTGGTCACGGTTCGGCGGCGCCGCGGCTGATCCGCCGCTCGGTGCCTTCCGGCCGGGCGGGGTCGACGCTCCCCACGTCGACCCCGTTCGGCCGGCCCCGCCACGACCGCACCCGCGTCCGCCGAGCATGCGGGCGTGGGCGCGGTCGTTCCGCCGGACGGGCCTACATGCGCTCGGGCGTCTCGATGCCCAGCAGGTCCAGGCCGCGCGCCAGAGTGCGGGCGGTCAGGTCGCACAGGATCAACCGCGAGCGTCGGACCTCGCCCTCCGAGCGCAACACCGGACACTCCTCGAAGAACCCGGTGAACGTGGTGGCCAAGGCGAACAGGTGGTGGGCGAGGCGGTGGAAGTCCGACGACTCGCCGACCTCCTCGACCACGTCCGGGAAGGCCAGGAGCCTTAGGGCCAGCGCCCGTTCGGCCGGCTCCCGGATCACCAGGGGCCCGGCCGCCGAAGGTGCCTCGCCACCGGCCTTCCGCAGGATCGAACGGGTCCGGGCATGCGCGTATTGAAGATACGGCGCGGTGTTGCCGTCGAAGGACAACATCCGGTCGTAGTCGAAGCGATAGTCCTTGCGTCGATCCCCGGACAGATCCGCGTACTTCACCGCACCGATGCCGACCGCCCGGGCCACCGCCGCACGTTCGTCCGGGTCCAGGTCCGGGTTCTTCTCGGCGATCGTGGCGGCGGCCCGGGTCACCGCCTCGTCGAGCAGGTCCATCAGCTTGATCGAGGCCCCGGCCCGGGTGCGCAGGATCTTCCCGTCGGAGCCCAGGACGTAGCCGAAGTCGACGTGCTCGACCCGCGGGCCTGCGGCGCCCCGGCCCACGGCCCGCGCGGGGGTCGCATCGTCCCGGTCCGCATCCCGCGCCCGCGCACCATGCCAGCCCGCGTCCCGCGCCGTCGCGAAGACCATCTCCAGATGCCCGCTCTGCGGTGTGCCCACCACATACAACAGCCGGTCCGCCGCCAGGTCCCGCAACCGATGCCGCAGGGTGGCCAGATCGGTGGCGGCGTATCCGAAGCCGCCGTCGCCCTTGCGCACGATCAGCGGCAGCGGTTCGCCGTCGCGATTGACGAACCCCGCCGGGAAGACGCACTGCGCGCCGGCGCTCTCCCGGAGCAACCCCAGCTCGGCCAACTCCTCGACCAGCGGCGGCAGTCGATCGTTGTAGCTGCTCTCCCCGCAGAAGTCGTCCGCGGTGAGCCGCACACCGAGGCGGGCATAGACGGCCATGAAGTACTTCTTCGATTCGGTCACCAGGATCCGCCACAACCGCAGCGTGGTCGGATCGCCCGCCTGCAACGCGACCACCCGCTCGCGGGACCGGACCCGGAACGCCTCGTCCGCGTCGAACGCCCGCCGCGCGGCCTGGTAGAACCCGGTCAGATCGCCGACCGAGAGTTCGTGCGCGGCCTCGGACTCACCGACGTCCAGGAGGTGTTCGATCAGCATGCCGAACGGCGTGCCCCAGTCGCCGAGATGGTTGCGGCGCAGCACCGTGTGGCCCTGCCATTCCAGCACCCGCACGGCCGCGTCGCCGATGATCGTCGAGCGCAGGTGGCCGACGTGCATCTCCTTGGCGGTGTTCGGGCCCGAGTAGTCGACGACGATCGTCTCGGGCCGGGCGGTACGCGGCACGCCCAAGCGTTCGTCGGCCGCGATCGCGGCGAGCAGCCGGCCGAGGGCGGTCGGCGCGAGGGTGAGCTCGACGAAGCCGGGTCCGTTGATCCGCACCGCCGAACACAGGTCGTCCAGCTCGGCGTACCGGAGCACCTCGGCCGCGATCTCACGCGCGTCGCGGCCCAGGCGTCGGCCCAGGGCCAGGGCCCCGTCGCACTGGAAGTCCGCGTGCCGGCCGCGACGCAGCACGGGATCGGCGGGCATGCCCGCGACCCGTGCGAACGCCGGGGCCAGCCGCTCGATGAGCAGCTTCTCCGGAGTGACCATGCGGGGAAGCTAGCCCACCGGGCCCGCCGGATTCATGTCATTTTCCCGAGTCGGCGGGGGAGCGGGGTGGGTCAACGGGTCCCGGGTGTCCGGTCGGAGCGGGTGATCCGGTCGAGTTCCGCGTCGAGCGTGCGGGTCGCGGCGGTGGCGTTCAGCCGCTCGGGGTAGAGCAGGACGTGCAGGCTCAGGCCGTCGATCATGGCCAGCAACTCGGCCGTGGTCCGGTCCACGTCGACGTCGTCGATCAGTTCGCCGTTGTCCCGGGCGTCGCGCAGGACACCGCGGACGATCACGCTCAGGTCCTCGCGTTCGCGGCGGTTGCTTTCGGCGACCTTCGGGGCGACCAGGCTGCGATGCCACACGGCCGCTTCGAGCACGCTCTCCCGGTGGCGTTCCTCGTCCAGGGGCAGCAGGTCGGCCAGGCCGGCGCGCAGCGCGTCCAGGCCGAAGCGGCCGGCGGTGAGGTCGAAGAAGCGGCGGGCGATCCGGCGATGGGACCAGTGCACGGCGGCGAGCAACACGTCGTCGGCATCGGCGAGGTCGAGCTCCGCCGGCGGGCACTCCAGGGCCGCGGCCACCTCCTCGGGTTCGACCGCACCACCACCCTTGGCCGACACGAGTCGGAACGCGGCGGCGCGCACTCGGTCCTGGTCATGGGCAGCATCCTTGGGACCCGGCATGCCGGCAGCTTAGAGCCTGCCCCACCGATATCGGCGGACCCGACACCCTCCGCGCCCCGCGTGCCCGCCACCACCGCGGTCCCGGGGACGGGGGCTACAACACCAGGGACAGCAGGAGCACGAAGCCGCCCCCGACCACCGAGATGATGGTTTCCATCAGCGACCAGGTCTTCACGGTCTGGCCCACGCTCATCCCGAAGTATTCCTTGACCAGCCAGAATCCCGCGTCGTTGAGGTGGCTGAAGAACAGCGAGCCCGAGCCCACGGCCAGCACGAGCAGGGCGGTGTGGGTGCTGCTCATGTCCGCGGCCAGGGGCGCCACCAGGCCCGCGGCCGAAATGGTGGCCACCGTCGCCGAGCCGGTGGCCAGCCGGATCGCCACCGCGATCAACCACGCCAGCAGCAGCGGCGAGACGGCCCAGTCCTGGGATATGTCCAGGATCATCCGGCCGACGCCCACGTCGACCAGGGTTTGCTTGAAGCCGCCGCCCGCGCCGACGATCAGCAGGATGCCGGCGATCGGCAGCAGCGCCTTCTCCACCGTGCCGGACAACCGGTCCTTGGTGAATCCGGCGGCCCGGCCGAGCGTGAACATCGCCACGATCACCGCCGAGAGCAGCGCGATCAGCGGCGAGCCGGCCACGTCGGCGACCCGCTGGACCCGGTTCGCGGGGTCGTCGACGACGATGTCGACCAGCGCCTTGCCGAGCATCAGCACCACCGGGAGCAGCACCGTGCCCACCGTGACGGCGAAGCTCGGCCGCCGCCCCGGGTCCACCGAGGGGCGTTCCGGGACCAGGTCCTGCGGCGGCTCGATATCCACCCAGCGCGCCGCGTACCGGCCGAACAGCGGACCGGCGACGGCCAGCGTCGGGATCGCCACGAGCACGCCCAGCGCGAGCACCACGCCCAGGTCGGCGTCGATCGCGTCGATGGCCGCGAGCGGTCCGGGATGCGGCGGGACCAGGCCGTGCATCACGGACAGGCCGGCCAGCGCCGGGATGCCCACCCGCATCAGCGAGTGGTTGCCGCGCTTGGCCACCAGGAGCACGACCGGGATCAGCAGCACCACGCCGACCTCGAAGAACAGCGGCAGGCCGATGATGCCCGCGATCAGCGCCATCGCCCAGGGCATGGTGCGATCGCTCGCCTTGGCCAGGATGGTGTCCACGATCTGGTCGGCGCCGCCGGAGTCGGCCAGCAACTTGCCCAGGATCGCGCCGAGCGCGATCAGTACACCCACACCCGCGACGGTGGAGCCCAGACCGGAGGTGAAACTGGCGATCGCCTTGTCCAGCGGCGCCGCCGCGACCGCGCCGAGCACCAGCGACCCGATGGTCAGCGCGAGGAAGGCGTGCAGCTTGAACCGGCCGATGAGCAGCACGATCACGCCGATGCCGACCAGGACCGCGAGGCCCAGTTGGGCGTGTCCGGCGGAGGTGATCGGTTCGGCCGGCGCCCCCGCCGCCAACGCCGGCAGGTCGATGGTGCTCACGAAATTCCCTGGTTCGTTTCGAGGCCGCGCAACGCGGCGACGGCCTGCTCGGTGATGGCGTCGGGGCCGGGCGCGACGTCGAGCGCGAGGCCCCGCTCGTCCGGCTCCAGTGCCTGCAGATCGGCGAACTGCGAGTCGAGCAGCGTCTCCGGCATGAAGTGGCCGGTCCGCTCGTGCAGCCGCGCGGCGATCAGCGCGCGGTCGCCGACCAGGTGGAGGGTGACCACCTCGGGCGCCACCCGGCGCAGCCGGTCGCGGTAGGCGCGTTTGAGCGCGGAGCAGCCGACCACGCCGCCGGAGCGCGCGTGTGCGGCGAGCCACTCGCCGATGGAGTCCAGCCACGGCGCGCGGTCCACGTCGTCCAACGGGATCCCGGCCGACATCTTGGCGATGTTGGCGGGCGGGTGGAAGTCGTCCGCGTCCGCGTAGGGCACCCGCAGTTCGGCGGCCAGCAGTCGGCCGACCGTGGACTTGCCCGTGCCGGACACACCCATGACCACCACGACCTGGGGGGCGTTCATCGATACCTCGCTGTCCTTGCCCGGCTCGTGTTCGGGCGCCGTCCCATACCCAAACGCATAGGTACTACTTAATCAAGCTCTTGAAGCAATTAAGTCATACATAATCCGGGGCGTCCGTCGCACCCCGCCCAGTAGGCTGACGCCATGGAGAACGAGGGCCGGGGCTTGCATATGAAGGTGCTGGAGTCCCTCGGGCCGGCCATCGCGGCCGGCGCCTACCCCGCCGGCACGGTTTTGCGCACGGACGAGCTGGAACATCGTTTCGAGGTCTCGCGCACCGTGGTTCGCGAGGCGGTACGGGTGCTGGAGTCGATGCAACTCGTCGAGTCGCGCCGCCGGGTCGGGGTCACCGTGCGCCCACCCGAGCAGTGGAACGTCTTCGACCCGTACGTGATCCGCTGGCGCCTGGCCGGCGCCGATCGTCCGCGCCAGCTCCGCTCGTTGACCGCGCTGCGCTCGGCGATCGAACCCGCGGCGGCGGCGCTGGCCGCCGAGTCCGCGACCCCGGCCCAGTGCGCCGCGCTGACCGAGCACGCGCTGGGCATGGTCTCCACCTCGCGCGGCCGGCAGTTGACGGCGTACCTCGTGCACGACATCGCCTTCCACCGGGTGATCCTGGCCGCGTCGGGCAACGAGATGTTCGCCCGCCTGGGCGACGTGGTGGCCGAGGTGCTGACCGGCCGCACCCGCCACCACGTGATGTTTCCGGACCCGGATCCGAGCGCGGTCACCCTGCACGTACGCGTCGCCGAGGCGGTCCGCGAGGGCGACGCGGCCGGCGCGGAGCGGCTGACCCGCGAGATCACCGTCGGTGCGATGGCCGAACTGGAAGTACTGGCACCGGAGTTCGACTCCGAAGCCGAGCACGCCTGAGCCGCGGCCCGTTTCTCGGAGCCGTCGGCAAAAACCGGCAAGATCATCAACATCCCTGTCCGGAAAGGGACTTCACCTCCGTAGACGTGGTTCCGACCATTGACCGAGTGGTCTGGACCACTTAACTTGAAGAACGCACTACGGATGTGAACAACCGGTGAAACAAGACGTACGACGCGGACCCGGACCGTTCGAACGTCCTTCGCATTCACTCGTCCCCTAGGAGAGTTCCATGCGTAAAAGGACCATCCTGACGGCGCTGACCATCCCCGCCGTCTCGTTTCCCCTGATGATGGCCGGTACGGCGGGCGCGCACGGCTGGGTCACCAGCCCGCCCAGCCGGGCCGCCTACTGCGCTCAGGGCACTGTCGGCAACTGTGGTGAGATCCAGTGGGAGCCGCAGAGCGTCGAGGGCCCCAAGGGCTTCCCGGCGCGCGGACCGGCCGACGGCGCGCTCTGCGCGGGCGGCAACAGCCGATTCGCCGAACTCGACGACCCGCGTGGCGGCGCGTGGCCGAGCACCCCGGTGACCTCGGGGTCGAGCAAGACGTTCACCTGGAAGCTCACCGCGCGGCACGCCACCACGACGTTCCGCTACTTCATCACCAAGGCGAGCTGGAGTCCCGGTCAGGCGATCACCCGGGGGCAGTTGGAGAGCACCCCGTTCCTGTCCGTCCCCTACGGCGGAGTGCAGCCGGGCTCGACCGTCTCGCACACCGGCACGCTCCCGGCCGGTCGTAGCGGCAAGGCGGTGATCTTCGCGGTGTGGGACATCGCGGACACCGGCAACGCCTTCTACCAGTGCACCGACGTCACCTTCTGATCGGCCGCTCCCGCTGATCGACCCCGGCCGCCGATGGATCTCTCCCGTCGATCGGCGTCCCTTCCGATCGACCCGTCCCGCCCATCCCACGCCGGGCAGGACGGGAAGGGCCGGTGGGCCGCCGTGCCGCGGCGGCCCACCGGCTCATCGGCCCACCGGCACGCGCGGACCGCACGTCACCCGCCGCCGGGCCGGGCCCGTACGTGCATGCGCTCGCCCTGCTTGCCGTACAGGCTGAGGAACTCCACCGGCTCCGGCCCCGCGCAGATGAAGGCGTGCGGGGTACGGGTGTCGAACTCGGCGGCCTCGCCCGCGCCGAGCACGAGGTCGTGCGCGCCCAGGAACAACCGCAGCCGACCGGACAGGATGTACATCCACTCGTAGCCCTCGTGCGTCTGCAACTCCGGCTCGGTCCCGCCGAGTCCGGGCGGCAGGATCTGTTTGAACGCGTGCAGTCCGCCGCTGTACCGGGTCAACGGAATGATGGTCATCCCGTAGCGCTGGATCGGGCGCGCGTGCACCCGCGGATCGCCGGTCTCCGGCGCGTCCACCAACTCGTCCAGTTGCACGCCGAACGCCTTCGCCAGCGGCAGCAGCAGTTCCAGGGTGGGCTTGCGCTGCCCGGACTCCAGCCGGGACAACGTGCTCGCGGAGATCCCGGTCGTCGCGCTCAACTCGGTCAGCGTGGTGCCCCGCTCCTGGCGCAGGGCTCGCAGTCGCGGGCCGACGGCGGTCAGGACGGAGGTGAGTTCGCCATCGTTCATGGGCACTATTTGCCGACTCGGCAACAAGGTTTGTCAACCGGAGCGGGCCGGGCGGACCATGTCGATCGGGCGCCGAACCACATGTCGCCCGGCCCGGCCGGCCCGGCCGGCGCGCACCCGCCATCGCCACGGAGGACCCCACGATGACCGACGACCGGCACGCCGAGCACACCGAACAGCCCTCGGCGGCGGAGATCTGGGACGCCCGCTACGCGGAGAGCACCCGGATCTGGAGCGGCAAGCCCAACGTCACCCTGGTCCGGGAGACCTCGGACCTGCCGCCCGGCCGCGCCCTGGACGTGGGCTGCGGCGAGGGCGGCGACGCGATCTGGCTCGCCAAGCGCGGCTGGCGGGTGACGGCCATCGACGTCTCCCGGATCGCGCTGGAGCGGGCCGCCGAGCACGCGAAGGAGGAGCAGGTCGCCGACCTGATCGACTGGCAGTGGCACGACCTGGGCGCGACCTTCCCGGCCGGCAGCTTCGACCTGGTCTCGGCGCACTTCCTGCACTCGCACGGCGAATTGGACCGCGACGCGATCCTGCGCACCGCGGCCACCCGGGTCGCGCCCGGCGGCGTGCTCCTGATCGTCGGCCATTCGGGGGTCGCGCCGTGGGAGAAGGACAAGCACCCCGGCGTGGTCCTGCCGACCCCCGCCGAGGTCCTCGCCGCGCTCGAACTCCCGGTGGCGCAGTGGGCGGTGCTGCGCAACGAGGAGCACGAGCGGATCCAGAACGACCCCGAGGGCCGCCCGACCACCCGCACGGACAACACGCTGATGGTGCGCCGACTGGCCGACTAGACCCCGGTCGGCGCGTGCGGTCGGCCGGCCTCGTGGGTGACCGAGCAGCGCTCCGTCGCCTCGTACCGGATCCGGCTCAGGCCGCCGTCGGCCCACCGCACGTCCACCCCCGACGCCGTCGCGCTCACCTGCGGCGCCGGGGTGGGCGTCGCATCCGCCCAGGTCAGCGCCAGCACGGACACCAGCGGCTCGGTCGCCACCGTGCCCTCCAGCACGGCCAGTTCGGCCCGCTCGCCGAACGCGGTCCCGTGCGGTGCCGAGCCGACGGCCGCCCGCTCCCACCCGTGCGCGCCGGTGAGTGTGCCGTGCACCGACGTGGTGCGGACCCACGCGTCGAGACCCGCGGCCGAGGAGCACAGTTCCTCGCCCGCCGCGGGCGCCGGCGCCCATCCGCTCTCCCGCACCGCGGTGCCCGCCGGCGCCCGGACGCGGTGCACGCGCACCTCGTACGGGCCGCGCACCACGCTGACCGACACGATCCGGGTGCCCGGGACCGGCTGCCCGTCGAGCGTGGGCGAGTGCGCCGAGGCCGCCCACCCGGGACCCGCGCCCAGCGGCTCGATCCGGCCACGCTCGGTGACCCGGCCGGCCACTACCAGCCCGATGTGGTTGTCCGCCGGATCGCCGCCGCGGGTGGGGCCGGTCATCGTCGAATAGGCGAGCCGCGCGTACAGCGGATCGTCGGCGTCGAGCGCGGCGGTCGGCCCGACCGGCTGGTGGTCGGCGCCGTGGTTGACCAACCGGGCCACCCCGTGCCCGGAGTGTACGAGCAGCCCCGGCCCCGGCAGGCCGAGTACCGGCTCCGGGTCCGCGTGCTCGGCCGGCCCGGCGCTCTCGTACGCGGTCCACACCTCGTGCTGCTCGGGCAACAGCAGGCCGACGAAGCCCTTGGCCGCCCAGTACGGCGACGCCGAACCCGAGTAGGGCTGCACGGTCGCGGCGTCCGGGCCGTACCAGCCCAGCGAGAGCAGGCCGTCGCGGGCCGCGCCCCGGTCCAGGAAGTGTCGCAACACGCCACTGGCCAGGCGGCGGGTGGTGCCCGGCGGGTACGGCGTGGCGTCGACGAGCGCGCCCAGCCACAGCGGGGCCGCCGCCGCGAACCGGTAGGTGAGCGATCGCCCCTGGTGCAGCGGCGCGCCGGTGCGGTCGAAGAGCCGGCCGTAGCCGATCAGGAACTCGCGCAGCCGCTCGCGCCGGACCGGATCGGCGGGCGCGCCCGCGACCGCCGCGCACAACAGCGGATACAGGTGCATGGCCCAGCCGTTGTAGTGGTCGAAGTAGCGCCCGGCGCCGTCGGTGTACCACCCGTCGCCGACGTACCACTGCTCGATCCGGGCCAGACCCCGATCGATCGCGGCCCGGGCCTGCTCGGTGTGCCGGTCGGCCGCCTCCAGGAAGGTGCCCACCGCGACCGGGAAGAGCCACCAGTTGTTGTCCACCGGTTCGTGCCGCAGCGCCCCGGCCAGCCAGTCGGCCGCCCGCTCCCGGGTGCCCTCGTCGAGCCGGTCCCACAACTGATCCTTCGTCAGGTGCAGCGCCAGGGCCACCGACGCGGCCTCGACCATCGCCTGGCCACGATCGACCACGGCCGGCCAGGACTGCGGATCCGCCGTACCCGGCGCGGCCGTTCCGGTGCGCAGCCCGTCCGCGTACGGCTCCAGCAGGTCCGCCGGGACGGGCCGGCCGGAGGCGGCGGTGCCGGCCGCGCGCAGCGCCGCGAGCAGGAACGTCCGGGCGTAGCCCTCCAGGCCGTCCGAGCGCTCGCCGGACCAACTGGTGCGCCCGGGCAGGGTGATCAGCGCGCCGCCCGGCGAGCGGTACGGGCGCACCGCGGCGAGCAGACCGTCGGCCACCGCCTCCCAGTGCGCGCGGGTCCAGCCGGTGTACGGGCTCAGCACGCGGTCCTCCGGCGGCAGCACGAAGGGGTGCGGTGTGTTCACGGATCTCCTCGACTGGACGCGCCCGGGCGTCGACACGCTAGGCGGGGTCGATCGATCAGGTCAAGAGTCGGTTTGATCGAACGATCCTTTTCAATCAAAATCGAATGGCGATGCCCTAGGCTGAGCCGGTGGCCGGACAGCAGCCGGGCGCAGGGGGGCACGGCCCGGTCCGGGCGTGCGCTGATCGGAAGGACGACGTCCACGGTGTTGGCGGAACAGCGGCAGGAACTCATTCTCAGGACGGCCCGCGAGCAGGGCAGCGTCAAGGTGGTCGAGATCGCCGAGGAACTGGGCGTGTCCCTGGTCACCGTGCGGCGCGACGTGACCGCCCTGGTGGCGAGCGGCCTGCTGGCCCGGGTGCACGGCGGGGCCACCCTGCCGCACGCGCGCCCGGCCGCGGCCGAGCCCGGCCGGCCGGTCGCGAACGGCCACGACGGCCCGACCGTGGGCATGCTCGTCCCGTCCGCCACCTACTACTTCCCGGAGGTGGTGCGCGGCGCCCGGGACGCGGTCGAGGCGATCGGCGGCCGGCTGGTGCTCGGTATCTCGCGCTATCTGCCCAGCGAGGACCGGGACCAGGTGGACCAGCTCCTGCGCGGCGGCGTGGACGGGTTGCTGCTGACCCCCTCGCGCGCGCCGGGACCGGGCGGTGAGGACGCGTGGATGGGCGAACTCCCGGTGCCCGTCGTCCTGGTGGAGCGCCGGGCCGAGATCGGCTCGGGGCTCGAACACCTGGACCGGGTGGCCTCCGACCACGCGCTCGGCGCGGCGCAGGCGGTCCGCCGACTGGGCGCACTGGGCCACGAGCGCATCCTGCTCGTGGCCCGGCTGGGCAGTCCGACCACGCCGGCCGTACACGCCGGCTACACCGCCGCGATGGCCGCGCTGGGGCTGACCCCGCCGGATCCGGCCGGGGTGGAGACGCCGCATCCGGGCGAGGACGCGGACGGCTTCGACCGGGCGGTCACCCGGGTGATCGAGGCGGCCCGTTCGGGGGCGGCCACCGCCGCGCTCGTGCACAACGACCAGGACGCCCTGCTCCTGGTGTCCCGGCTGCGCGCGGCGGGCCTGGAGGTGCCCGGTGACCTGGCGCTGATCGCCTACGACGACGAGGTGGCCGCACTGGCCGATCCGCCGCTGAGCGCGATCGCGCCGGCCAAGCACGAGGTCGGCCGGATCGCGGTCGAGTTGCTCGCCGCGCGGCTGGCCGACGGGGACGACGGGCGCGCGCCGCGGCACATCTCGCTGGTGCCCAGGCTGCGGCTGCGGGCCACCACCGAGCCGGCGGCGATGGAGGATCCGACCGAGTCGAACCACCCGATCGGGTTGACTCGAACAAACGAAAGCAACCAAGCCACTCTGTGATCGAACGATCATAGCGAGTTTCGTTTTTCATCGATTGTTCATTTGCTCTTGACGCTGTTCGCTCCTGACCGAATGATGCTCGCTATCGCCTTCGATACACGTTCGACCCAGGAGCGTCCATGCAGCGCACATCCATCAGACTCGGCACGGCTCTCGTCGGCATAGTCACCGCCCTGAGCCTCGTCACCGGTTGTGGCGGCGGCGGCGACAAGAAGAAGGACGCCGGGGCCGCCCCCGCCGCGTCCGGCGGCGGCCCTGGCCAGAAGCAGGAACTCACCTTCTGGTCCTGGACCAAGGGCACCCAGGAAGTCGTGGACGCGTTCAACAAGTCGCACCCCGACATCCAGGTCAAGTACGAACAGATCCCGTCCGGAAACGCCGGCGGCTACGCGAAGATGGCCAACGCGGTCAAGGCCGGCAACGCGCCCGACGTGCTGACCATCGAGTACCCGCAACTGCCGGACTTCGTCAGCCAGGGGGCCGTGCAGGACCTCACGTCGAAGGTGTCCGGTCTCAAGTCGAAGTTCCCCGCGTCGGTCAACAAGCTGACCGAGCTCGGCGGCAAGACCTGGGCGGTGCCGCTGGACGCCGCGCCGATGGCGCTGTACTACCGCAAGGACTTCTTCACCGACCACAACATCCCGGTCCCCAAGACCTGGGACGAGTACCGGGCCGCCGCCGAGCAGGTCAAGAAGGCCGACCCGAACGCCCGGATCGGCACCTTCTACCCGGACGACCCCAGCACCATGGCCGGGCTGACCTGGCAGGCCGGCGGCGCCTGGTTCGGCACCGAGGGCGACGCGTGGAAGGTCTCGCTGACCGACCCGAACTCGCGCAAGGTCGGCGAGTACTGGAACAAGCTGGTCTCCGACGACCTGGTGCGCGTGCAGCCCTCGTTCAGCCAGCAGTGGAACGCCGACCTCAAGAGCGGCGGCACCGTCGGCATCGTCGGCGCCTCGTGGAGCGCGGGCGTGCTCAAGAGCAGCCAGCCCGACCTGGCCGGCAAGTGGGCGGTCGCGCCGCTGCCGGACTGGGGCACCCCGTCCAACGGCATGCTCGGCGGCTCGACCTTCGCGGTGAGCAAGGACAGCAAGAAGGGCAAGGCCGCGCTCACCTTCATCGAGTGGATGACCACCACCAAGGAGGGCATCTCCGCGCGGATCGCCAGCGGCACCTCCAGCGCGTACCCGGCCGCCACCGAACTGGTGCCCACCGCGGCGCAGTACTTCGACACCGGCTACTTCGGCAAGCAGGACATCTACCCGCTGTTCACCGAGGCGACCGGGAAGATCGGCGCCAACTGGACCTGGGGACCGTCGATGACCCAGACCAACACCATCCTCAAGGACCAGTTCGGCAAGCTCTCCAGCGGCGGCAGCATCGTCGGCGCCCTGGAGGAGGCCCAGCGCACCACCGTCGAGGACCTGAAGAAGCGCGGCATCTCGGTCAAGAGCTGACCGCTCGCCCCTGCGCGGCCGGCCCGTCGGCCCGACCCGTGATCCGCAGGCCCCCGGTGCGCCGCGCGCCGTCCCGCACCGGGGGACCGCCACGAGGAAGCAGTTCCATGAACACATCCCTGCGCGCCGGACGCCGGCGCCGGAAGACCACCGCCGCGCTGTTCCTGACCCCGTTCTACGTGCTGTTCATCGCCACCATGGTCGTGCCGATCGGTTACGCGATCTGGCTCAGCCTGTTCACCGAGAAGACCTCGGGCCTGGGTTTCGGCGGCACCAGACGGGTGTTCAGCGGCTTCGGCAACTACGCCGACGCGCTCGGCGACGAGAAGTTCCGCGACGGTTTCGTCGCGATCGGGCTCTACTGCCTCCTCTACATCCCGGTGATGGTCGGCACCGCCCTGGCCCTGGCCCTGCTGTTGGACTCGGCGCTGGCCCGGGCCCGCCGGTTCTTCCAGCTCGCGCTGTTCCTGCCGCACGCGGTCCCGGGCATCATCGCCGCGTTGATCTGGGTCTACCTCTACACCCCGGGCCTGAGCCCGGTCGTGGAACTGCTCGAATCCGGCGGACTGCACTGGGACTTCCTGGCCTCGGACACCGCGCTGTTCTCGATCGTCAACATCGCCACGTGGGAGTGGATCGGCTACAACATGATCATCTTCTACGCCGCGCTCCAGGCGATCCCGCGCGAGGTGGTCGAGGCGGCCACCGTCGACGGCGCCGGGCCGGTGCGCATCGCGGTCTCGGTGAAGATCCCGATGATCCGCGCCGCCGTCGCGATGACGATGTTGTTCACCATCATCGGCTCGCTGCAACTGTTCACCGAGCCGTCCATCCTCAGCGACGCCAACCCGGCCGTCGGCAGCTCCTGGACACCCAACATGTACGCCTACTCGGCCGCCTTCCGCGCCAACGACTTCGGCCTCGCGGCGGCCGCCTCGGTGCTGCTCGCGGTATTCGCCGCGGCGCTGTCGTTCGGCGTCACCCGCCTGTCGTCCGGACGGAGGACCGCATGAGCACCACCGTGCAGCAGCCGGACGGGGCCGCGGCCCCCGCGCCCGCACCGAGCCGTACCCCCGTGGGCAAGCCCGCCCGTCGGCCGCGCCCCAAGGGCCGCGCCACCGAGGCGCTGATGGGCAAGGTCGCCGTCAACGGCGCCCTGGTGTTGGTCACGCTCTACATGATGTTGCCGCTGGCCTGGTTGCTGATCGCCGCGACCAAGGACATGGGCGGCCTGTTCGGCGGCGACGGCTTCGCGTTCGAGGGCTTCCACTTCACCGAGAACGTCAAGGCCGTCAGCACCGAGGGCGACGGCGTCTACTGGCGCTGGTACCTCAACAGCCTGCTCTACGCCGGCGTCGGTGCGGCACTCGGCTCGTTCATCAGCGTGCTGGCCGGATACGCCTTCGACAAGTTCGACTTCCCCGGGAAGGAGAAGTTGTTCGGCGGCGTGCTGCTGGGCGTGCTCGTGCCCACCACCGCCGTCGCGCTGCCGCTGTACCTGCTGGCGTCCAAGGTGGGCCTGGTCAACACCTTCTGGGCGGTGTTCATCCCGGTCATCGTCAACCCGTTCGGGGTCTACCTGGCCCGGGTGTTCAGCGCCGGCTACATCCCCGGCGAGGTGCTCGAAGCCGCCCGGATGGACGGCGCCGGCGAGATTCGCACCTTCTTCTCGGTCGCCATGCCGATGATGATGCCGGGCTTCGTGACCATCTTCCTGTTCCAGTTCACCGCGATCTGGAACAACTTCTTCCTGCCCCTGGTGATGCTCTCCGACCAGAAGTTGTACCCGGTCAGCCTGGGTCTGTACTCGTGGAACACCAACGCGCACGCCTACCCCGAGTTCTATCCGCTGGTCATCACCGGATCGTTGATGGCCGTGGTACCGCTGGTCGTCGCCTTCGTCTCGCTCCAGCGCCACTGGCGTGCGGGCCTGTCCGCGGGGAGCGTCAAGTGAGCAACGGCACCACCCGATTCGAGCCCCCCGCCGGCACCTCCGTGCCGGTACGACACCGGCCCCGACTCCTGCTCGCGATGGAACCCTCGGTGGCCGGTCGCATCCTCGACGCCGAGGCGCGCGAGCGGCTGAGTGCGCTGGCCGAGGTCGATCTCGACCTGATCGCGGGCGACTTCGACAACCCCGCGGCCGCCGCCGCGCTCGCCGAGGCGGAAGTGCTGTTCACCTGCTGGGGCAGCGCCCCGCTGGACGCCGCGGTGCTGGCTCGGGCACCACGATTGCGCGCGGTCGTGCACGCGGCGGGTTCGGTCAAGCACCACCTGACCGACGCCGCGTGGGAGCGCGGTCTGATCGTCTCCTCCGGCGCGGCGGCCAACGCGCTGCCGGTGGCCGAGTACACCGTCGCCGCCGTGCTGTTCGCCAACAAGCGGGTGTTGCGGATCCGGGACGCCTACCGCGCGGAACGGCGCCTGGTGGACTGGGACGCGCGCTTCCCGGGGTTCGGCAACTACCGGCGCACCATCGGCATCGTCGGCGCTTCCCGGATCGGCCGGCGCGTGCTCGAACTGTTGCGCCCGTTCGACTTCGAACTGCTGCTGCACGACCCGTATGTGACTCCCGATCAGGCCGAGGCACTGGGCGCGCGTGGGGTGGACCTGGACGAACTGGTCCGGCACTCGGACGTGGTCAGCGTGCACGCCCCCGAACTGGAGTCCACCCGACACCTGCTGGACCGCCGCCGGCTGGCGCTGATGCGCGACGGTGCGACGCTGATCAACACCGCCCGAGGCTCCCTCGTGGACCAGGACGCACTCACCGAGGAACTGGTCACCGGCCGCCTCGACGCGGTCATCGACGTCACCGAACCGGACGTCCTCCCGCCCGCCTCACCCCTGTACGACCTGCCCAACGTCCTCCTGACCCCGCACATTGCCGGCTCCCTGGGCGGCGAACTGCGTCGCATGGTCGCCCACGCCCTCGACGAACTCGACCGCTACACCCGGGGCCTCCCCTTCACCCACGCCGTCGAGGCCGCCACCCTCACCCACTCCGCCTGACTCCCCGCCGCCGGCCGAGCCACCCCCGCTCGGCCGGCGCCCGAGGCCATCTCGGGGCGCGCCACGCTCGGGGTCGGCCGAATCTCTTCAGCTTGGCCGGCGTTCGAGGCCATCTCGGGGCGCGCCACGCTCGGGGTCGGCCGAATCCCTCCAGTCTGGCCGGCGCTTGAGGCCAACGCACGGCGACCGGACGCACGAGTTCGGCCGGATCCAACCAGCCCGGCCGGCGCTTGAGGTCACTGCGGTCCACAACATGCGTACAACGGCCCGGCGGTACCGGTGCCGCGATATCCCTCGATCGCCGCCGCGTACAACAACGTCGGAGTCGGCGACGACGCCAACCCGAACACCGGCGGCTTCGGGCTGTCCGGACGCAGCTACCATCCGGAAGCGGGACGCCGGCCCCCGGCGACGGTCCGGCTGCGCGATCGGTGGCCGTCGATCCGACCGCCGTGGTTGCGATGGTGGATGAAGTACCGCTCACAGCAAGCGAGTTGCGCCGGGCTGCGGTGCGGCTGCGGGCCGAGGTGCTCGCCGAGTCGCCGATCACCGGGACGCGCGTCGACTACTGGCGGACGCCGATCGCGGGCCGGACGCCGCACGAGGTGCTGACCGAACGGGCGTTGCGCGCGGCGAGCACGGATTCGGTACTGCGGCACTGGGCGCAGCAGGCCGGCGTGTTGGCCGACCCGACCGAGGCGGGCTTCCGGGCCCGCTTCGACGCCGAGAACGCGCGCCGGGCGGCGGCCCGGTCGGCCGGGCAACCGGTGCCGGGCGTGCCGCGCTACGATGAGGACGGCTTCGCGCGCAACGAGACGGCCGAACTCTCGCGTGCACCACGCGAGTCGCCGTCGGTCGGGCAGGCGGAACCGGCCGAGTCGCGGCTGCGCGATCGTTATGCCGAACTGGCCCGTGCCGCCGGTCCGTCGGCCCGGGTGCCGCCGTTCGAGCAGGCCCGCGACCGGATCCGGCTCGACCTCCTGGCGACCGCGTCCGACGGGGAGTTGGCGCGACGGGTCGCCGCCACGCACACGATCGCCCTTCCGGGGGCGGACGCGGTGATCGCCCAAGCCGAATAGCCCGGAGCGGAGACGGCGCAGGCACCGCCGCCTCCGCCGCTCGCGCAGCGCCGTGCGGGGTGCGCTATGCCGAGTCTCGGGCGTCCTCGACCGACCCGGCGACGGGTTTCGCGTCGGTGAAGGTCACCTCCTCGGCGTGCGCGACGATCTCGACCTCGTCGCCCAGCGCCCATTCGGCCACCCGGGAGACCATCGGCGCCGGTACCGCCTCGCTGATGCCGGGCGCGGCCGGGATGTCGTACGTCGCGTGCGCGTCGTGCGGCAGCACCACCCGATAACCACGCTCCAGCGCCGCCCGCGCGGTCGCGCCCACGCACATCTCGGACATCACCCCGCAGACGGCCACCCCCGTCACGCCGGCCCGGGTCAGCAGGTCGCCCAGCGGCGTACCGTCGAAGCCGTCGTCCTCGGTCTTGCGGATCACCACCTCACTCGGACCGGCCTCCACCGGCAACCGCAACTCCCAGCCGGGCGTGCCGATTTCGTCGTCCGCGCCGACCGGCCCGTCGTTCTGGAGGTGCACCACGAGCGCCCCGCCCGCCCGGGCCCGGCCGATCAACGCGGCGACCCGTTCCACCACGCGTTCGGCCGCCGGTACCGCACCGGCGCCGGTGACGAAGGCCACCTGTACGTCGACGACGAGCAGGGCGGAAACGGGTTCGATCTTTGTTGTCATGGCATCCCATCCTGCCTGCCGAGCCCTCCCGCGTGCTCAGCGCCCGGTCGTCCCGTCGACCAGTTCGCGGATGATGTCCGCGTGACCCGCGTGCCGACCGGTCTCCTCGATCAGGTGGGTGAGTGCCCAGCGCACGCTCGGCGACCGGCCCGAACGCCCCGGCCGGGGCAGTGGCGCGCCGAGATCGGTGCAGGCGTCGAGAACCTCGTTCGCGCGCTCCACGGTTGCCCGGTAGCGGGCGACGACGTCGGCGACACCGTCCTGCGGGGCCGGCCGGAACGTCGCCTGCCAGTCGGTGACCCGTGCCCCGAGGAACGTCACGCTCTCCACCGCGACCAGATGGTCGAGCAGGCCGAGCAGGCTCGTGCCCGAGGGCACCGCCGCCGTGCGGACCGCCGGCTCGGGGGCTCCGTCGATCTTCGTGACGATCGAGGTACGCAGGTAGTCGAGGAATCCGCGCAGGACGTCGGCTTCGTTGTTCGCCGTGCGCGGCGGTGGGGTGTCCTTGCGGCGGGCGGCGGTGGGTACGGGATTCTCCATGCCGCCACTGTCGGCCGACGGGTCACCGAGTGGCGAGGATCCTTGCCGTTTCGGCAAGCTGGTCCCATGGATCAGGCAATGGAGAACGTGCTCGACGCGGTCGGCCCGAGGTTGCGTGCCGTGCGGCGGGCGCGCGGCATCACCCTCGCCGAACTGTCCGCGACCACCGGAGTGTCCGAAAGCACCCTGTCCCGCCTGGAGAGCGGTCGGCGACGGGCGACCCTGGAGTTGTTGCTGCATCTGTCCCACGCCTACGACGTCCCGCTGGACGATCTCGTGGGGGCGCCGCGCGCCGGCGATTCCCGGGTCCACCTGAAGCCGATCCGGCGGTTCGGGATGACGTTCGTACCCCTGTCCCGGCGGCCGGGTGGAACACAAGCCTTCAAGATGATCATTCCCGCGGTGCCGAAGCCCCTCGAACCGACACCGCAGACCCACGAGGGCTTCGAGTGGCTGTACGTCCTCAACGGCACTCTGCGACTGGTGGTCGGAGAGCGTGACACGACGGTGCAGGCCGACGAAGTCGCCGAATTCGACACCTCGTTGCCGCATTGGCTGGGCAGCGCGGACGGCGGCGCGGTGGAGTTGCTCATCCTGTTCGACCTGCAGGGTGTGCGGGCTCACATACCGGCCGAGCGCCCTACGTCGCCGGGTCGGCCGTCTTCTTCGTCAGGTGGTCCGCGTCGACGAGAGCGGTGATCAGCCGGTCCAGCACGGCCAGGTCCGCCGGGGGCAGGTCGCGGAGGAAATCCGGGGGGTCGTCCAGGATGCCGCGGGCGATCTGCGCGATGTGTTCGCCCTGCGGGGTCACCGCCACCATGCGCTGTCTGCGGTCGGTGGGGTGCACGGTGCGTTCGATCAGGCCGCGGCGTTCGAGGTCGTCGACGACCAACGTCGTGTACGGCTTGTCGGTGGCCAGCCGGGTGGCCAGTTCGCGCATGGACATCGGGCCGGCGGCGATCCGGCGCAGCGCCTTGACCCGGACGAAGCTCAGCCCGGTCGCCTCGGTGACCGCGCGGCGGCGGTCGTGGCGTTCCAGGACCAGGGTGTGCATGCCCTTCCAGACCCGTCCCGCGGCATCCGAGGGGGCGTCGCTCGCCGCGTCGTGTGCGGGGGAACCGGTCATGGCCTCACGTCCGTCGTCTCGGGCGCCCCGACGGGCACCGCCGCGGGCATCAGTTCCGCCCCTGTGCGCTCGGCCGTGCGCAGGGCTCGGCGACCCGTGGTGAGCATACCGAGGAGCGCGACGGCGCCGGCGCAGCCCAGCACGATCCACCATCCGGTGTGCGTCGCGGCGGCGAGACCGGCGCCGCCGGGCGCGGAGGCGACGGAGGTCACCGTGGTGCCGACCACCGCGACCCCGAAGGACTGGCCGACCTGGCGACTCGTCGACGCGATCGCCGCGGCCACGCCCGCCTGGGCACGTGGCATGCCGGACACGGCGGTGTTCGTGATCGGCGCGTTGACCAGCCCGAAGCCGACGC
This sequence comes from Embleya sp. NPDC020886, assembly GCF_044333915.1. Taxonomy (NCBI): domain Bacteria; kingdom Bacillati; phylum Actinomycetota; class Actinomycetes; order Kitasatosporales; family Streptomycetaceae; genus Embleya; species Embleya sp. NPDC020886. The sequence continues at coordinate 219,412 of NZ_JBIRRX010000009.1, forward strand.
CGAACACGCAGTACGCGGCGACCAACCGCACCGTGGAGGTGTGCTCGGTAAGCCCGACGAGCAACGCCGCGCTCGCGGCCATGGCGAGGCCGGCCACCACCAGCGGTACACGTGGACCCACCCGGGCCACCAACCGACCGGAGATCGGCGCGAACACGATGGTCAGGAGCGCCATCGGAAGCGTGAGCAGGCCCGCCTCGGTCGGCGAGTAGCCGCGCGCGTCCTGGAGATAGAGCGTGTTCAGGAAGAGGAATCCGGACATCGACGCGAACGTGCACACCGCGATCACGGTCGCGCCCGTGAACGGCACGCTGCGGAAGAAGCGCAGATCGAGCAACGGTTCCGCGCGCCGCGGCGACCAGTACAACAGCCCCGCCAGGCTCCCCGCGGCGACGATGAACAGCGTGACGATCAGCGGCGAGGACCACCCGGCCGCGCGGCCCTCGATGATCGTGTAGGTCAGCGACAACAGGAACACGAAGACGAGTACCTGGGAGACCGGATCCGCCCGCCTGGGCCGCGCGGCCTTGGACTCGGGCACGTACAACGCGGTGAGCACGATGGCGACCAGTGCGACCGGCAGATTGATCCAGAACACCGACCGCCAACCGGCCGCGTCGACCAACGCGCCGCCCACGATCGGCCCGAGCGCCATCGCGACGCCGATCACCGCGCTCCACGCGCCGATCGCCCGGGCGCGTTCGCGGGGTTCGGTGAAGGTGTTGGTGATGATCGACATCGCGACCGGGTTGAGCATCGATCCGCCGACGGCCTGGACCACCCGGAACGCGATCAACCACTCCAGCCCCGGCGCCAGGCCGCACAACAGCGAGCCCGCGGCGAACAACACGAGTCCGGTCTGGAAGACCCGACGCCGACCGATGCGATCGGCCGTGGACCCGGCCGCCATGAGCAGTGCGGCCAGCACCAACGTGTAGGCGTCGATGGTCCATTGGAGCTGCGACACCGAGGCGTCCAGATCGCTGCGGATGGCGGGCAGGGCCACGTTCAGGATGGTGTTGTCGAGTCCGACGATGAACAGGCTCAGGCAACAGGTCGACAGGACGACGAGCTTTTCGCGTCGGCTGGTCTCGGTGAGCGCCACGTACCACCTCAATCGTTACTGTTGTACAATCATTATGTTTGTACAACCAAACGCGAGTGGACGTCAACCGATGTCGTGCGGCCCGTGCCGCCCGATGCCTGCGGTCGTCGGGGCGATCCGTCGTCCCGGGCGTTGACAGGGGGCTCGCAACGGAGGTGAATGGGGGTGGAACCTTCGTGCTTGCGAACGGTGTTCCGCTGGTTCCGGTTGCCCTCGTGCGCGCCGGGCCGTCCGCGCACGGGGCGCTCCCCGGGTTCCGACGTCCGGGGATCCGCACGCCTTCGCAGCGTCAGGAAGGGCTCCGATGTACTCGTGCCCGAGCTTCACCGTCACCACCGTCCTGGCCGCCTCGTCAGCCGTGATCACCGTGTCCGGGGAAATCGACGTGGACGCGGTACCCGAACTCGAATTCGCCCTGGACCGCTGCCTCGACCAACGGTCCGGCGTGATCCGCCTGGACCTGGGTGCGGTGCGATTCTGCGACTGCGCCGGCCTGAGCGCGCTGTTGCGGGCCCGGCTGCGGGCGTACGGCCTGGGCTCGACGCTGCTCCTGCACGACGTCCCGCCGGCGGTGGCCCGCCTGCTGACCCTGACCGAGACCGACGAACTCTTCGAACGACGGGTCGCGGCAGCCTGACCCGCCTCGCAGCCCGCCCGAACGCGGACCGTGGGCATGGGACTTCGAGGCCGGCGTGGGTCGGGTGGTGCCGTCGGTGTCGGTGTTGTGACCGCGAGCAGGACCTCGCCGAGCCGCGCCGGGTCGAGTCGAGTCGAGCCCGAGGCGGCCACCGGGTCCGCGTCCGAGAGGTGAGCGAACCCGCCGCCCGCGACGCTTTCGCAAACGGCACCCCCCGGCCTCTCCCGACTCGCGACATGCACCACCTCGCCTACCGCGACCGGCTCGCGACCAGGGCGTGGGCGGATCTCGGCGCGGCGGGCGAGGCTCGGCGGTGCGTGGTTCGGCTCAGGTGGTCGGGGTCCGGCGGGTGGTCCAGATGTGGCGTTCGGGGGACAGGGGGTCGGGGGTGACTCGGGGGGTGGTGTCCCAGGTCATCGTGTTGCGGTCGTCCCGGGTGTAGCGGGGCCACCGGGGGCCCGGGTCGAGGTCGCGGACGAAGGCGACCCAGGCGCCGTGCATCGCGTCGGCCAGGGCTTGGGGTGCGTCGGGGCCGGTTGCGTTCTCCGCGCCCTCGGCGGCCAGCAGGTCGAAGGCGAAGGGCAGGTCGAGGCAGTGGAAGGCGTGGCCGCCGAACATCGGTGCGGAGGAGAGCCATTCGAAGGCGTACAACCAGGTCGGCCGGTCCTGGCTCGCGCGGGCCTCGGCGATGGCGACGGCGGTGGCGCGGAACAGGGTGTCGGTGAGCGCCTGGCCGATCACCTGGGCGGGGGTCGCGCCCTCGTGCAGGGCGAGGTAGGCCGTGATGCCCTCGGGGGGCAGGCCGAGCGAGTCGAGCATGGCGACGGCGGCCTCGACCGGGGCGTCCGACATGCCGAATTCGGCGGCGGCGTTGAACTCGTGATGGGTGGCGCCGAGCATCATCGGCGCGGGTGTGGCCGAGCCGTCCCGGAACGCGACGTGCACGTCCTCGGGGATCAACTCGCCGTCGGTGAACGGCGCCAGCAGCAGGCCGGGCAGTGCGGCGGAGCCCTCCTCGGGCGCGGTGAGCAGGTCCTGGAGGTCCTGTAGGTCGTCGTGCGAGAGGTCGCGCAGCGCGGCGGCCGTCGCGGGCAGGCCGGTGCGGGCGGTGAAGAGTTCGGCGACGGCGAGGCCGGCCGCGCGGCTCTGCGGTTCCATCACCGCGCCGGAGACCGAAATGCCGGCCCGGAAGAGTTCGTACGCGGACGGCGTGGCCATCAGCGTCTGCACCGCGCCGCCGCCCGCCGACTGGCCGGCGATGGTGACCTTGGCCGGATCGCCGCCGAAGGCCGCGATGTTGTCCCGGACCCAGCGCAGCGCGGCGATCCAGTCCAGCACGCCCCGGTTGTCGGGGGCGCCCTCCAGGTGCAGGAAGCCCTCGATGCCCAGGCGGTAGCCGAGCGAGACCAGGACCACGCCGTCCCGGTTGAACGCGGCCCCGTCGTACCACGGGCTGGCGGCGGAGCCGGCCACGAAGCCGCCGCCGTGGATCCAGACCAGCACCGGCAGCGCGGCGTCCGCGCTCGGATTCGGGGTGAACACGTTGACCCCGAGTACGTCGTCGCCGGGGATGGACGGCTCCGGGATGATCGTCGGCCCGTCGCCGAACGCGCGGCGCTGTGCGGTGGGGCCGTACGCGGTGGCGGCCAGCGGCTCGATCCACGCCTCGGGCGCCTCGGGCGCGGCGAAGCGCAGGTTGCCGACGGGGGGCTTGGCATAGGGAATGCCGAGGAAGCGGGCGGACGCACCCTGCCAGAAGCCCTGTACGGGGCCCAGGGTGGTGGTGACGAGCGGCTGCTGGGACACGGGGTAATCCTTTGTGCGAACCGGAAACGGAGCCGACTGGACCGGGGAGGTTCCAGGGGGTGGGTATCGACCTCGTCCGATAAATATTACAAGAGTTGAAAAAATTATGCCGCCGCCCTCGCACCCCTGGGGGAGAATCGAGCCGTGAACACCCCCACCGACACCGCCGCGGTACGCCGCCACAACCTGGCCCTCGTGCTGCGCGAGATCGCCGCGCACGGCCCGTGCGCGCGCACCGAGGTCGCGGCGGCGACCGGTCTGGTGCCCGCGTCGGTCACCGCGTTGGCCGCCGACCTGATCGGGCGCGGCCTGGTGGCCGAGGTCGGCTCGGCCTCCTCCGGCGGGCGGGGTCGGCCGCGGCGGTTGTTGCGCCTGGTGCCGGGGCGGGTGCTGGCGATCGCGCTCCAGGTGACGCTGGAGCGGGTCGAGGTGATGGCCGCGGATCTGGCCGGCACGGTGGCGCATCGCGCGTCCGTGCCGCATCACGCGCCGTTCGGCGACCCCGAGCCGTTGGCCGCGGTGCTGGCGGGCGAGATCGCGCGGGCCGAGGCCGTGCTGCGGGCGCGGCGCGATGCGCATCTGGCCCGGGTGGTGATCGCGATGGCGGGGCCGGTGACCGGGCCCGGGCATACCGTCGCCGCCGCGATCGACTTCGGCTGGTCGCGGACCGACCTGCGCGCGCTGGTACGGGCACATCTGCCCGATCTCGCCTGCCCGCTGGACGTGGTCAACGACGCGAACGTCGCGGCCCTGGCCGAATACCACGCCCGTGCCGAGCCGAACGGCGAACTCCCCGACGCGGTCGCGTACATCAAGGCCGACACCGGCGTCGGCGGCGGCCTGGTGGTCGACGGCCGGATCCACACCGGTACGCATGGCATGGCCGGCGAAGTCGGCCACATCCCGCTCGCGTTCGACGGCCCCCGGTGCCCGTGCGGCGCGCGCGGATGCCTGGCCATGTACGTCGGGCCCGAGCCGCTGACCGCCGCCGCCGGCCTCGTCGACGTCGTCGCACGGGCCGGCGTCGACGCCGCCCTGACCGAACTCGACCGCCGACTGCGCGCCGGCGAGCCGCGGGCGACCGAGGCGCTCGCGGTCGCGGGCCGCTCGGTGGGCGCCGCCGTACTGGCCATCTCGGGGCTGGTGGACCCGGGCGAGGTGATCCTCGGCGGCTACCTGGCGACCTGGGCCGAGTGGCTCAGGCCCGGCATCGAAGCCACCCTCGCGGGCCGCCGCGCGCTCGCCCCCCACCTCGAACCGACCATCGTGCAGGGCCTCCTGGGCCCGGACGCCACCCTGCACGGAGCCCTGCGCAGCAGCCGCGAGGCCACCCTCGCCGACGCCGCCGGCGTCCCGTCACCCGACCACCCGTCCCCACCGCCCGGCGACCTCCCCGCTCCGGACGGCTGAACTCGGATCGAGTCGGGATACGACCTCGAACGGAACGTGTCCCCACCCCGCCGAGACGACGAGCCCGGATCGCTCCCGACCCGCACCGGGTCTCGGCGGCCCAGTGGTGGTGTGCCGGGTGATGCACGGGCTCGGCGAGCACATGCAGCATCGCGGTCAGCTCGGCGAGCGGCGACACCGCGAACAGCAGGCGCTCGGGCGGCAGCCCCATGATGTCGATGGTCAGGCTCACGACGGGATCATCGCAGCCGGCGCGTGGTGGGCCGGTACCGATTGACGACAACGGTCGATCGAGGTGACCGGGCCGGGGTGGGCCGAGGACGGTTTCGCCCATGACGACGACTCCGCCGCAACCGCCTTCGACCCCGCTCGTGGCCCCGTCCGCCGGTCGGCCGGAGCGGCCCTCCCCGGGGGAGCCGGTGCGTGCCTCGGGCGGCCCGCGCTACGCCGTCGCGATCGGGGTGGACGCGCTCGGGTCCGGGATGTTGCGGCCGTTCCTGCTGTTGTACGGGGTCCGGGTGCTGGGGCTCGGCGTGGCGCAGGCCGGTGCGGCGATGTCGATCGGCATGCTGCTCGGGCTCACCATGATGCCGTTCCTCGGTCGGTGGATCGACCGGGGCGCCCGGAGTGCGGCGGTCGCCGGCGCGATGGCGATCCGGGTCCTGGGCGTGGCGGCGCTGCTCGTCTTCGGCGGGCTCGCGGCTCCGGCGTGTGGGGGGTTCGCCGTCGCCGCGCTGTTCCTGGGGATCGGCGACCAGTGCCGGCCGCCCGCGCACGCCGCGCTGGTCGGCACGGTGGCCGACGAGCGGTACCGGGACGCGGCGCCGGCCGCCGGGCGCTCGCTGCGCAACGCGGGGATGGGCACCGGTGCGTTGATCGCGACCCTGGCGACGGCCGGCGGTACCGGCGCCATGCGGGTACTGGCGGCGGTGACCGGACTCGGCTACGCCGTCGCCGCGCTGCCGGCGCGCTCGTTGCGGGTGACCGGCACCGGCAGGCCCGGTACGCGGGACCGGGTCGAACCGGCGGGCGAGCGACGGGCCGGCGGCCGGATCGGCGTGCTCGATGTGGCCAATCTGCCCTACGCGTTCTGTTTCAACGTGCTGGAGGTGGCGCTGCCCGCCGTACTGGTCACCCGAATGCACGCGTCCCCGGCCTGGTCCGCCGGCATCTTCGTGGCCAACACGCTCATCGTCGTCACCAGCCGGATCGCCGTCGTGGTGTGACTCTCCCGCCGCCCCCGTCGTTCCGCGCCGGCCGGCGCGGGTCTCGTACTCGGCGTGTCCTATCCGGGCTTCTGGGCGGCCGGCGGCCTGGGCGGCCAGGCCGGCGCGGCGGCCATCGCCCTGGTGTCCGTGCTCTACACGGCCGGCGAGATCATCTACACCGGCAGCGCCACCGCCCTCGTCGTGGCGACCACGCCCGCCCACCGCCTGGGCCGGGCCCTGGCCCGATTCCAGCTCGGCCACGGCATCGGCGTGGCGGCGTCCCCGGCGGCGCTGATGGGGCTCCTGGCCTGGGGCCCGGGCGTGTTGTGGGCCTCGTTGACCGCAGCGACCGTGACGGCGGCGGTCGCCATCCACCGGTGGGGTCCCGACGATCGAGTCCGCGACGAGCGAGCCCCCGACGAGCGAACTCCCGACGACCGAGTCCCCGACGACCGAGTCCCCGACGACCGTGCCCCGGTGGCTTCGTCCTCGACCGGGGGCGGGAACTCCGCTGCCCCCGTGAGCGGTTGACCCGGTGGCAGGCAGCCGGCGTCGGTCGCCGCCCGGGAACGAGAGGGCAACGCATGGATGCATCGGCGATCGTCGACCGGCTCACCACCCCACAGACCCGGGTCGATCCCTACCCGCTGTACGAACAGGCCCACGCGCTCGGCCCCGTGGTGCGGGTGGACGACACGTTTGTGCTGGTCACCGGCCATGCGGCGGCCGATCGGGTGCTGCGCGAGCGAGGCTTCGGCGTGCTGGACCGCCAGGCGAGCGCGGCGATGTTCGGCGGCGAGTCGGAAGCCCCGTCGCAGGAACTGTTCGGCCGCTCGATCCTGCAGAGCAATCCGCCGGTGCACACCCGGCTGCGCGGGCCGATCGCGGCCGTGTTCACCCCGCGTCGAATCGCCGCGCTGGAACCGGCCATCGCGCGGGCGGTGGACCGACTCCTGGCCGGGATGGCCGAGTCGGGCCGGGCGGGCGCCCCCGTCGACTTCATGGATCGGTTCGCCTTCCCGCTGCCGGTCGGGGTGATCTGCGAACTGCTCGGCGTCCCGGAGGAGGACCGATATCGTTTTCGGGACCCGGCCCACGACCTGATGGGCGTCCTGGAGTTCATGTCGGTGGCGACCGATACCGGCCCGGCGGATCGGGCCGCTCTGGAACTCGGCGGCTACTTCGCGGACTTGGTCGCCGAACGCCGGGCCCGGCCGCAGGACGACCTGATCGGCGCGCTGGTACGACTGCGCGACGAGGACCCGGAGCAGGCGATCGGCGACGCCGAACTCGTGGCCAACCTGGTGCTGTTGCTCGTGGCCGGTTTCGAGACCACGACGAACCTGCTCGGCAACGGCCTCGCGCTGCTGGGTGAACATCCCGACGTGCGCCGCGCGCTGGTCGACCGGACGTTGCCGGTGGCCGATTTCGTCGAGGAGGTGCTGCGCTACGACTCGCCGGTCCAGTTGACGTCGCGGGTCGCGCTTCGGGACGATCTCTCGATCGACGGCGTGCCGGTGCCGCGCTTCGCTGAGGTACTGGTGCTGATCGGGGCCGCCAATCGGGACCCCGCGCGATATCGCGATCCGCAGCGGTTCGACCCGTGGCGGGCCGAGGGCGGCTCGTTGAGCTTCGGGGCCGGGCTGCACTTCTGCGTCGGCGCGATGCTGGCCCGACTGGAGGCGACGGTGGCGTTCCCGCGTCTGCTCGACCGTTTCCCGGCGCTGACCCTCGCCCCGGGCGCGACCCGACGCGACCGACTGGTGTTGCGGGGCTACGGGGAACTCCCGGTCACCGTGGACGCGGTGGGGGCTGCGGGCACCATGGGCGCTACGGGTGCCGGGGGAGCCGTGGGTGATCGGGTCGGTCCCGACGAATCGGGCGGTTCATGAGCCGGTGTCCCCACCGGTGCGCTCGTAGATCCGCTTGTCGGAGAGCGGCGGCAACTGTGGGTCCGGGGTCGGGAGAACCTCGGCCATGAGCCGTTCGAAGTCGTCGTGGTCGAGCCATTCGGGCTCGACTTCGGGCTGCGGATGCTCGTCCATGCCACGATGCTGCCACGCGACGGCCCGGTTGGCTGCCATCGTTTCCGAATCAGTCCGTAATCAACCGGTTACCCGGCTGATTCGAACCCCTCCGAATCGGTGCCGGCAACGCCTCGCATACCGGCTGACATCCACCCCAACGGGTTGTCGGCGCGGCGGTGTCGAGCCCGGCGGGCAGCCGCGCGTGGCCGTGGGCCGGGCGGTGGATCCGGCCGTGGGGCGGAATGCGAATCTGTGTTCATTGCATGATGCATAGACTTCCCGGGTGATCGTTCCGGAGTCGGTGCAGGAGCAGGCGCAAGGCGGGGTGCGGGAGGCTGCGTTCGCGGTGCGTTGGCGGCCGCGCGGGTCGGCCTGGTCGATCGCGAAGTGGTCGCCGAGGTGGTGACGCTGTGCGCGGTCGCGGGGGGAACACCTGCTCGTGGTCGCGGCACCGGGCACGGCCAAGTCGTTGGCGGTGCGCTGGATCGCCGAACAGCTCGGCGGGCGCTACTTCGAGTACCTGCTGGGCCGATTCACCGAACCGAACGAGATCTTCGGACCGGTCGGCCTGCGTCGGCTGCGCGAGGGGGTCGTCGAGATCGAGACGGCCGGGATGTTGCCGGAGGCGGAGATCGCCTTCCTGGACGAGGTCTTCCTCGGCTCGACCGCGATCCTGAACACCCTGCTCGGCCTGCTCAACGAGCGGGTGTTCCGGCGGGGCGCCACCGTGCCGGCGGCGCCTTTGCGGGTGTGCGTCGGCGCGGCCAACCATGTTCCGCAGGAACTCTCGCTCGCCGCCTTCGCGGACCGGTTCCTGGCCCGGGTGTTCGTCGACCCGGTCGCGGACGCGCGCTTGGAGGAGCTGCTGGAGGAGGGTGACACCCTCACGACCTCCGGGCCGGTCTAGGGGTCGCCGGACGCGTTGGCCGGTGTCGATCGCCTCGCCGAGGCCGCGCGCGTCTGCGAACTGGGGTCGGTGCGGCCCGTGTTGGCCACGGCGGTGCGCCGGCTGCGGGCGGCCGGGGTGCCGATCACCGATCGCCGCGCGGTGCGCTCGCAGCGCCTGGTCGCCGCCGCAGCCGTCCTGGACGGGCGGGCGGTCGCGGAGCCGGGCGACCTGTGGACGTTGCCACTGATCGCGCCGACGGCGGACGCGCAGGCGGCGGCGCGCGATGTATTGGTCGACCTGATCGGCGCGGCGGGCAGCGGCAGCCTGTGCCACGCGGCCGAGGAGTACTCGCACGGCAGCGCGGCCCGGGCGCGGCGACTCGCGGCGACCGGACGGGATCTGCTCGCCCGCTTCGGGCCGGAGCCCAGCGACGGCGACCGGCGGCTGCGGTTGGAGGCGGTGCTGCGCGAGATCGACGCCGGCTTCGCCACACCCGACCTGGACGTCGAACTGGCCGCGATTCGCCCCGGTTGATCGCGGCCGTGCAGTCGTGACGGGCGGCGTCGAGCCGGTGGACGGGTCGATCGTGGCCGGCCCGGCCGCGCCCGTTTGGCATCCACGTGAGCCGCCGCTGCCGGTGGCTGCCGTGTTGGCTCGGGGAGCGGCCGTGGCCGGCCCGGCGGCGCGGGCGGATCGCGAACTGGCCACCCTGGCCGCCCGTGCCCTGGTGCGGGCCGCCGGTCGACCCGTCGGGTCCGTCGCGTTCCCGGCCGGAAGCGGCCGTCGGCGCTTCGACGCGCTTCGGGCCCGCGCCGACCCACTCGTCGCGGCCGATCTGCGACCGCCCGTCGAACCCCGGCCCACTCGGCGGCGCACCGAGCCGCTCGCGGTGAACGCCGGCCACTTCCCGGGTCGGCTGCCGGTCCACAACGCCGCCGCGCTCCCGGACGGCACCGTCCTGGTCGCCTGCGGCGCCGCCGGCACCCGGCTGCTCGGCCGCGACGGTCGCGAGCGGGCACGGTGGGACGTGCCGGCGGATCGCATCGTCCTGGCGGACCACGCCTCGGCCGCACTGCTGATCGCGGATCAGGGGGCGTCCTGCGACATCCACCGGCTGGATTCGGTCACCCGCCGGCTGCGGCACTGGGCCACGCTGTCCGCACGGGAGTTCGCCGACTCTTTCGACGGTGCCCACCTGGTGACCCTGGACCGGGGCGTCATCACCGTGCTCGACACGCTCACCCCGCGACCGCAGGTCGTCCGGCGCGAGGAGGCCACACCGGCCTCGTTCCTGGGCGTGACCCGCTCCGCGACCTCGATCGCGGCGCTCGCGCAGACCGCCGAAGGCGTCGGACAGCTGACGGATGTGGCCAAGTGGCGCTGGGACATGCCGGGTTGGACCCTGCGCGAGCGCTCCGGTCAACCTGCCGGAGGGCCGCGCCGGCTGGTCACCGCCGGCGGCCGGATCGTGCCGACCACGTTCGAGGCGTTGCTCGTCTCCGGCGATGCCCACCTGGTCCTGGCGGGCGACGAAACGGCGGCCCTGTACCTGGGCCGGGACCCCGGGCCCGGTGCGAACATCGCCTTCCCCGGCGCGGATTCGGACACGATCGGCTTCCGGGAGCACGCGGGTCGGGTCACCGTCTGGGACCGCTCGGGCCGGATCGTGGTGTTGGAAGGTCCGATGGTGCACGCCGTCTTCCGAACCTGATCGGTCGTCGAGCCGCTTTGTGACCAACCCGGAAGACGGTCCCTCAGTTTCCCCAGATGTTTCCCAATCCCCCCTTGGCGACGGAACTCGGCGGTGCTTCAATGTGTCTCGTTCCTAGTTAGGAAACTTTCCTAACAATGGATGGACACGGAGCCCCCCGAACGTGGCCGTAGAGCCGGAACGGAGACGCACGTGAAATCTCACCTCGGACGATCCCGCAAGCGCTTGACCCTGCTTGTGGCCACCGGACTGCTGATCGCCGCACCCGGGCCGCTGGCCCATGCGGCGACGAGCGCCACGCAGTCGAGTTCGACCAGCGCCACGCAGCAGGCCGCCGCCCGGATCGGGCTGGACGACCCGCACAAGAAGGACATCGCCATGCAACTGGTGTCCAGTGCGGAGAACTCCTCCCTGGACTGGAAGGCGCAGTACAAGTACATCGAGGACATCGACGACGGGCGCGGATACACGGCCGGCATCATCGGCTTCTGTTCCGGCACCGGCGACATGCTCGACCTGGTCGAGCTGTACACCGCGCGCAAACCGGGCAACGTGCTGGCCAAGTACCTGCCCGCGCTGCGCAAGGTCAACGGCACCGACTCGCATGCGGGTCTGGGCAGTTCGTTCGAAAAGGCGTGGGCGACCGCCGCCGCCGACGCGGACTTCCGCACGGCCCAGAACGACGAGCGGGACCGGGTGTACTTCAACCCGGCGGTCAACCGCGGCAAGTCCGACGGCCTGGGCGCACTGGGCCAGTTCATCTACTACGACGCGATCGTCATGCACGGCGACGGTGGCGACCGGGACAGCTTCAGCTCGATCCGGGCGAACGCGCTCAAGAAGGCCAAGTCGCCGGCCCAGGGCGGCAACGAGACCACCTACCTCAACGCCTTCCTCGACGCCCGCAAGGTCGCGATGAAGCACGAGGACGCGCACAGCGACACCAGCCGGGTCGACACCGAGCAGCGGGTCTTCCTCAAGGCCGGCAACCTCGACCTCAACCCCCCGCTGAACTGGAAGGTCTACGGCGACAGCTACTCGATCAAGAGCTGATCGACACCGCCCGACCTGCTCCACCCTCCGCCCCACCCCCTTCCCTTCCCCCTTCCCCCATCCTTCTTCGACGTGGATCGGCTCGGAATCGCGCCGCTTCCGACCCTGTTCGTCCCGCACCAGGAAGGCCACCGCCTCGGCGGTGGCCTTCCGCGCGTCGCGGGTCGCACCGTCGTGCGGCCGTCCATCGGCCGAATATCCGCCAGGGAAACGTCGGATGAACCCTGCTTCCGGTCCCTGTCGCGGTTCCTGACATCCAGTCAGGATCGACTCCGGACAACCGGCGGGCCGGTTGGCCACAGTGGGCAACGCGGGGGGAAACAGACGTGCCCACCGTGTCCGCATGCGTCAGGGGGACAGGGTGGGGATCCGCGTTCGCTTGGGTCTGGTCGGCGTGGTGCTGCTCGCACTCCTGGCGGGCTTCCTGGCGCCATGGCCCGGCCCGACCGACGCCGCCGCGGCGGACAAGTCGTTGGCCGGACCGCAGCCGGCCGGGCCGACTTCGGCCGTGCCGACCGAGCCGCCACCCACGCCGGCGGCGAGAGTGGACGCCAAGCCGGGCGACGCCCTGTACGAGGCCCGGCAACGCGTCGCGAAGACCGTCGCCGAACGGCAGGCGCCGGCCCGCCCGACACCGACCGCGCTCGATCCGGCGATGCGGGCCGTCAACGAAACTCTGGTCCGGCAGGGCCGCGCGCCCGAGGAGCCGACCGCCGAACACCCCGAGATCGACCTGCCGAAGCGGGTGACCGAGGGTCCTCGACTGGAGCAACTCCCGCACGCGGAGGGCCGATCCGCCCATGACCCCCCGGCACCGGATTCGAACCGGCAGCCCGGACCGCAGGATGCCCCCGGGCCGGTGCGCTCCGGTCCGGCCTCGGCGCCGCCGGATGCCCAGTACGGGGTCTGGTACTCGTGGGGGAACCTCAGTGTCGTGCCCACCTATGCCCAACCCGGCTACGTGTGGGTCTCCCTCACCAACAGGTCGAACTACACGTGGTTGGCGAACTCCAGCTTCGCACTGGGCTACCACCTCTATCGAGCCGACGGCTCGCTGTACAACTACCTCGGCACCCCGACCGCACTGACCTCGGACGTCCCGGTCGGTGCCACCACTCAGATCTACGCACGGATCGAGCGGTTGCCCGCAGGGTCGTTCAAGCTGGTCTGGGACGTGCAGGACGACGGCGTCTACTACGTCGATCGCGGCGTGCCGGCCGCCACCCCGATGCTCTTCACCCTTCCGCACCAACCGCCGTCCGCGCGGATCTACGACCCGCCCTACGACGCCACCTACGCCAGGCTCGACACCGAACTGTCCATCGGCGTCTACGGCGACGACTCGCGGCCGATCGACGTGCAGTACGAACTGTGCCCGCAGGGCGAGCCGGCCAAGCCGTGCCAGGACAGCGGCTGGTTGCGGGTGGGAACACCGAACAGCGGCTTCACGGTCTACCACCGATGGCGGCCACCCGCGGCCGTGATGACCTGGTGGTCAACGACCCGCAGGCCCCGGCCGGCGCGGCGCAGCCGTGTGGCCTCGCCCGCACCCGCACCGATCCGGACGGTCGCACCACCCGCTACGAGTACAACCGCTTCGGCGACGTGACCCGCACGACGACACCCACCGGCCTGGTCACCGACGTCTTCCACAACCGGACCGGCCAACCCGTCGAGCAGCGCGTGGACGGCGCGGTGACCACCCTCACCTACGACGCCCTCGGCAACGTGGAGACGGTCACCGAACCGGCCGTGACGAACTCGATTTCCGGCGTGACCCACCGCAAGCGCACCACCAACAGGCGGGACGTCAACGGGAATCTGCTCGAAGTGCGGGTGGCCGACCTGACCCCGCCGGAGGCGGGAGGCGACGGCGAGCGACTGACGGTCTACACCTACGACGTGCGGGATCGCCGGACCACCGTGACCAGCGGTGGAATCTACACCGGGTCGATCGCCTACGGATACCTCGGCGAGGTGCGCACCAGCTACGACCCGGTGGGCACCCGCTACGACTTCCTCTACGACGCGCAGACCCGGCTGACCGACACCTGGCTCCGACAGTTCAGCGTCACGGGCACGGATCCCCGGGACATCCGGATCTCGGCGCGGCGCTACGACCCGGGCGGCCGGCTCAGCCAGGTGGCGGACGCGATGAGCCACTGGGTGGGGTACACCTACACGCCCGACGGACTGCGACTGACCGAAACGCTGCGCGGCTTCCAGGACCCGGTCACCAACACGACGCGGGACATCCCGCTGCGCACGTACACCTACGACGCGGCCGGAAACGTGGTCAAGGACGTGCAAGGCGCCGGAACGGCAAGCCTGGTCACCACGTCCGGCTACGACGCGGTCAACCGCAGCATCGGCACCGTCCTGGACCCGGGCGGCCTGAACCGGGTGACCACGACCGGCTACAGCAAGGCCGGCGCGGTGACCTCGACGGTGTTGTCGGACGGGTCGACCACGGCGGATACGACGCGACAGATCTACGACGCCGCCGGGCAGTTGGTCGCGACAGGCGTGCGCACCATGTGCTGCTCCGGCGAGTCGGTGACCGCGTTCAAGCGCGACCGCGCGGGTCGGCTGCTCGCCACGACCGACCCGCGCGGGGTGCCGGCGATCGGCTCCACCGACCCGCCGAACCCGGCGTTCACCACCGAGCAGGCATACGACCTGCTGGGCCGGGTCCGCGAGACCGTCGAACCGCCGGCGGCGGTCGAGGACGGCGACGGCGCGGCTCCGCGCCAGGTGCGGGCGACCACCACGATCGGCTACGACACGTTCGGCGAAGTCACCCATGAGCGGGACGCGTTGGGCCGGGTGACGGTGACCGAGTACAACGCGCAGGGCCGCCGGGTGAAGGTCACGTATCCGCAGATGACCAACCCCGACGGATCCGTTCGCTTTCCGGTGGAGCAGTGGACCGACGACCGGGTCGGGAACCCGATTCGGCATCAGGACCGCCATGGGCGCACGACGACGATGAAGTACGACGCCCGGAACCGGATGTTCCAGCTGATCGAGCCGGCCGCTTCGGAAGGTGCCTCGCCCTACACGGTGACCTCCACGCACGACGACAACGGCAACGTGGTGGCCCGCCTCGACTCGCTCGGCGCCCAGCAGTTGTGGACGTACGACGGGATGGACCGCACACGCACCGCGACCGCTCTGCAGCGGCTCCCGGGCGGTTGGGTGGACCGCTTCACCACCACCTACACCAGTGACGACCTGGGTCGGGTGCTGCGCGTGGACACACCCGGTGGGCAGTCCACGGCCTACACGTACACCGCCGACGGGCAGGTACGGACCGAGACGGTGCGCGGCCACGGGTCGACCACCCACTCCTACGACATCGCCGGTCGGCTGCGCACGACGGTGGATCCGGTCGGCCGGACCGTGGTCAACCTGTGGGACGTCGACGGCAAGTTGCTGGAGACGGTGGCCAAGGCGGCCGACGGCGCGCCCGCGGGCGAGAAGCACTACGAGTACGACGCGGCCGGCAACGCGACCCGGGTCGGTGGCGAGCG
Organism: Embleya sp. NPDC020886; assembly: GCF_044333915.1. Classification (NCBI taxonomy): domain Bacteria; kingdom Bacillati; phylum Actinomycetota; class Actinomycetes; order Kitasatosporales; family Streptomycetaceae; genus Embleya; species Embleya sp. NPDC020886. The sequence goes on from NZ_JBIRRX010000009.1 coordinate 234,791, forward strand.
GGGCGGGACGCTGGGCCAGACCTTCCAAAGCAGGGAATACGACGCGAGCGGACGGGTGATCGCGCTGTCCGAGGGCGTCGACCGGGCCGCCACGCAGGTGTTGACCACTCGGTTCGGCTACGACGCGGTGGGCAACCGGACCCGGGTCACCGACGCGGCGGGGCGGGCCACGTACACCACGTACAACACGTGGAACCTGCCGAGCACCCGACGCGAGCCGGTGACGGCCGCCCACCCCGCCATCGCCGACCGGACCTGGAGCACGTCCTACGACGTGGCCGGATATCCGACCGTCGCGACCGAACCGGGCGGTGTGGTGCGGCGGTTCGAGTACGACGGACTGGGCCGCACGGTGCGCGAGAGCGGGACGGGCGCGGACAAGGCGACCGAGCGCACCTTCGGTTACGACGCGGCCGGCCGGGTGACGCACACCCGGAGCGGCACCGCGGAAACCATGTACGAGTACGACGACCGGGGGTTGATGACGCTCTCGACCGGTCACGTGGGCCAGACCCGGTACACCTACGACGGCGACGGTCGGGTCAAGTCGAGCTTCGGTCCGGCGGTGACCGACGGCGTCTCGTGGTACTACGAGAACTCGGACCTGGTCTCGGTCGGCGACACGATCTCGCAGCTCACCCGCAGGTATACGCGAGACGCGGCGGGCCGGGTCACCGGTGAGGAACAAACGCGCGGGATCCGGGAGTTGGCCACGCGCAGCTACACCTACGACGCGGCCGGCCGGGTGGACACCGACACGGTGCGCAACCCTGCGGGTGGGGTCACCGCGAAGCAGACCTTCCGCTGGGACCTGGAAGGCAACCTGCTCGGTTCCACGACCGAGGGCGAGATCGCCGGAGCCAAGAACCGGGAGTACACCTACGACCAGGCCGGCCGGTTGTCGAGCGACTTCGACCCGACCGCGCAGACCGGCACGGACTACACCTGGGACGAGGTCGGCAACCGCAAGGCCGCCACCAAGTGGGAGGGCACCCCGCAATCGCATGTGGCCACCGGAGGCAGCTCGTTCGGCTACGACGAGCGCAACCGGCTGGTGCAGGCGAGCGATCCGGTCGCGGGGACCACCGACTACACGTGGGACGCGAACGGCACACTGGCGCGGACCACCCGTCGGGCGGTGGGCGTGCCGGTGTCGACCGCGGACCAGAGCTTCGACGCGTTCGGCCGATTGACGGCGGACGGGACGGCGTCCTATGAGTACGACGCGCTGGACCGATTGACCACGTCGCGCAACACGGACGCGGCCAGCCATCGGCGATTCGGCTACAACGGGTTCGACAAAGAGCCCGCCACCGACGGCCGTTGGTGGTTCACCCGCAGCGGTGACACCGTCCTGGGCGCGCGGGACGGCCCACCGGAAACCACGTTCGCGGCGCGCGAGTCGACGGCGGACGCGGACCTGCCCTCGGGCGCCGCGCCGGCGTACGGCGTGTTGACCAACGCGCACCAGGACGCCATCGCGCTGATCGATCCGACGACCGGTGCGATCTCGGGGTCGCGCAGCTACGACGCGTTCGGGAAGGTGACCGCGTCGGCGGGGGCGCAGGCACCGATCGGCTTCCAGGGGTCGTGGACCGACGAGACGACGGGTCGGGTCCAGGCCCAGGCGCGGTGGTACGACCCGACGACGGGCTCGTTCGCATCGGGGGACACGGCGGCCGTGCCGATGAACGGGTCGGCGTCGACCAACCGGTACGGGTACGGCGAAGGGAACCCGACCAGTACGTGGGACCCCACCGGGCACTTCCTCAAGATCCCCGGCACGCCCAGTGCCGCCGCGCTCCGACACGCGGGCTCGAAGAGCATTTCACTCGCCGGGAACGTGGTGAAATCCGCCGCCAAGCCGGTGGCGCGGGCCGGGTTGCGGGTGGCGATGCGCGGCGCGGTGCTGGCGGTCGCCTCGGTCCTCACCCCCGAAGTCCTGCTCGTGGTCGGCGCGGTGGTGCTGGTCGCGCTGGTCACCGGCGTGACGGTCTGGGTCGTCGTCAACATGGACGGCTCCACCACTCCCGTCCGGGACCCGGAACCACTGGACAAGCCCGCCGACCCACCGGCGGATCCCCAGCCGACCTGCTGCCCACCGCCTCCGCCGCCCGCCGAGCCGCCGCCGCCCCCGCCGCCGTACATCACCGGCACCGCCACGACCACGTCCTGGAAGGCATGGTCGACGGTCGACAAGTACTTCGACAGCACCTTCGCCTACGAGCGCACCGACTGGTACCGCTACACCGAGACCCACAAGTGGAACCAGTGGTCGACCGGTGACACCACCTCCGGCGGGTGGAGCAGCCTGTTCGAGCACTACTGGAAGACGATCGCCCGGCGCCTGATCGACCTGGACAACGCGCTCCGGGTCGAAGTGAGCCAGGTGCCGGACTCGGCGAAGGCTCCCGACCTACCCTCCGGCGCACCCCTGGCGGGAACCTGCGGCGCCGGCGGCTCCACCGCCTCGTGCGGGTCCGGCCCCGGCCCGGGCGACCTGCACCTGATCGGCGACTGCTCCGGCCGCTTCGGCGCCGACGCGATGCAGGACTGCCACGTCGAACCCGCCCCCGGCGACCTGGGCGACCCCAATACCCGCCTGTCCAAATGCCGAGGCGTCACCGGCGCGGGCGGCTCGTGCCTGATCGACAACGCCCCGGCGGGCACCCCGTCGACCGGCGCCGACCCGAGCTGCCACAGCTTCCCGGCCGGCACCGGCGTACTGATGGCCGACGGCACCACCAAGGCCATCCAGGACGTCAAGCCCGGCGACACGGTCCTGGCCACCGATCCGGAATCGGGCGAATCCGCACCTCGCACCGTCCTGGCGGCGATCACCACCGAGGACGACAAGAACTTCGCCGACATCACCGTCGCAACCGATCAGGGCGACGCCTCCATCATCGCCACCGTCAACCACCCATTCTGGGCCCCCGACCTCAAACAGTGGATAAACGCCGGCGACCTCCACCCCGGCCAACTCCTGCAAACCGCCACCGGCACCTGGGTCCAGGTCGGCGCCGTCCGCCATCTGCACGGCCGACAGCGGACACACGACCTGACCGTCGACGTCGCACATTCGTACTACGTGTCGGCAGGGACTGCGCCGGTACTGGTGCACAACTGCGACGTTGATTACGGCAGCATCGATGCCCTGGGTCAACGCTCGGGTATCGTCGCGATCGTTACTCCGCAAACCGCCCAGGGGACGAAGGCCAACCGCGATCCTCCGGGCTATGCGCCGAATGTGGGCCTGAGTCGCGGCCACCTTCTGCCCAAAGCCCTGGGTGGATCCGGGACTGTCGAATCGAACCTGGTCACCACGACCGCGCGGGTGGACAACGGGCCGATGAACGAACTCGAAAAGAGAATCGCCGCCCATGTTTTCGTGGACGGAAAGACCATCCTCTATTCCTCGACTCCTCGCTACCATCCCGGACAAGATGTTCCCTACGCCGTCACGATCGAAGCTTTCGATGACGACGGTTGGTACGAAGGCGAGACGTTCCTTCAGTGATGCGGCAGAGCCGACGTGCGGCGGCAGAGGAGGATTGATGGATTCCTTTCCGTTCGAGCTCATCCGCCTTACGGATCGACTGAACAGTGTTCGGGTCCGGGTGCTGAATCCCATGGTCCGGGAGCCCGGGTGCTTCGATGCCGAGATTCTGGTGGAGAGTTCGTTCGTGACGGGGCGGCTGTGGCTCTATCTGTCACCTTCGAAGCTGGAGAGTTGGGGGCACGCGCTCGACGAGCTCGCGGCGGGGCGGGACGTCGTCTGGATGGACCTGGATCGGGGGCCGTCGATCGGCATTCGCTTTGTGCCCGAGGCCGAGGGGCAGGACATCGGCGTCGGGGACGACTCGGCCTCGCTGGTCACCGTGACGCTGCCGGTTCACCTGCCGGAGGGGTGGGTCGAGGAGCAGCGGGAGCGGCTTCGGAGGTTCACGGGCGGCGCGGGTGGCTCGGAGTAGGGGGCGTCCACGGGGTTCCGTGCCGGGCGGATGACCACGCCGGGACATCCGGGTACTGCGGCAATGGGCGCGGTTCGGGTGGTTTGCGGGGGAAGGGGTGGTCGAATCCGGATGTCCTGTGTCGGGGGCGCGTGTGAGGATTGCGCGGTGACCGACGTGGGCTGGGATGTGGCGCTGGTGGGGCGGGGCGAGGAGGTCGCTCGGCTCGATGAGGCGTTGGCGCGGGGGCGGGCCGGGGATCCGTGCGCGGTGTTGCTCGCGGGGGACGCGGGGGTGGGGAAGACGCGGTTGCTCGCGGAGGCGACTGCCCGGGCGGCCGGGGCCGGGATGACCGTGTTGACCGGGCATTGTGTGGACCTGGGGGACGTCGGGCTGCCCTATCTGCCGTTCGTCGAGGTGCTGCGCGGGCTGGACGCCGATGCGCGGTACGGCGAGGTGTTGGCCGCGCATCCGGCCGTCGAGCGGTTGTTGCGGGCCGGTGGGGGTGCGGCGGAGTACGCGGGCGCGTTGCCCGACGCCGGGGTGCGGTTGCGGTTGTTGGAGGATGTCGCGGCGCTGCTCGGCGACCTGGCCGAGCGGGCTCCGATGCTGCTCGTGGTCGAGGACCTGCACTGGGCCGACCAGTCGACTCGCGACCTGGTGCGCTTCCTGCTCAGTCGGTTGTTGCCACAACGTCCGGGAGGTACCGCGTACCAGCGGCTCACCGTGCTCGTCTCCTACCGCTCCGACGACCTGCATCGACGGCATCCGCTGCGCCCGCTGCTGGCCGAGTTGGTACGGCTGCCCTCCGTCGGGCGGTTGGACCTGCGGCCGATGGCCGACGAGGACGTGGCCAGCCTGGTGCGCGGCCTGACCGCCGCTCCGCTGCCCGAGGCCACCGTGCGGGCCATCGTCGAGCGGGCCGAGGGCAACGCGTTCTACGCGCAGGAGTTGCGCGCGGCCACCGATGCCACCGACGGCGGCGTGCCCAGCGGCCTGGCCGAGGTGCTGCTCACCCGGATCGAGCAGATGTCGGGCACCGCCCAGCGGGTGATCCGGACCGCCGCCGTGGCCGGTCGCCGGGTCGAACACGGGCTGCTGCGGGACGCCGTCGACCTGCCCGACGACGAATTGGACACCGCGCTGCGCGAAGCGGTCGGCCGGCACCTGTTGGTGGCCGCCGAGGGGGACGCCTACGCGTTCCGGCACGCGCTGATCCGCGAGGCGGCGTACGCGGACCTGCTGCCGGGCGAACGGGTGCGGATCCACGCGGCGTTCGCGCGGCTGCTCGACGACGCGGGGCGGCGGGCGGGCAGTTCCGCCGAGCGTGCCCTCCACCACCGGGCGAGTCACGACCTGCCCGGGGCGCTCACCGCGTCCCTGGAGGCGGCCGATCACGCCGCGAGCGTGGGCGCGCCCGCCGAGGAACTGCGCTGGCTGGAGGCGGTCCTGGAGGTATGGGACGCGGTGCCGAACGCACGGGAGTCGACCGGGACCGACGACGTCTCGCTGATGTTGCGGGCGTCCGCGGCCGCGGTCCGGGCCGGAGAGGCGCACCGCGCCGTCGCGCTGGCGCGTACCGCCCTGGACCGGCTCGGTGCGCACGCGGACATCGACCTGGCGGTGACCGTGCGCTACACGCTCGCCTCCAGTCTGATGAGCGTGGACGATCTTCAGGCCGCGTTCGAGTACAGCCGCCAGGCACTCGCGATGATCCCGGCCGAGCCGCCGACGCGCACCTGGTTGTGGGCGGCGGCCACGTTTGTGCAGGCCGCGTACTTCTCCAAGGACGACGACACCGCCCTGCGGGTCGGACGCCAGGTGCTGGCGGTCGCCGAGGAGCTGGGTACCGACGACGCCCTCGCCGACGCGATCATCTCGCTGACCGGCCTGGAGTGGGCCAGTCGGCAGTCCTTCGAGGGGCGCGAACGGCTGGTCCAGGCACGGGAGTTGGCTCGCCGCTCGGGCAATACGGCGATCGAGCTGCGGGCGTTGTTCAACCTGGCCATGGGCTCCTTCGAGGCCGGCCTGCTCCAGGAGAGTCTGGGCTGGTTGGACGACGGTCTGGAACTGGCCCGTCGTACCACCAGGTCCTCGTCGCCGTATCCGCTCGACATGCGCTACCTGCGCGCCCAACTCCTGTACACGCTGGGCCGCTGGGACGACGCCCTGGCGGCGGTGCCCTCGTCCGTGCCGTCGTCGGCGTACGGGCACGTCGCGGCGGCGGCGCTGTATGTGCCGCTGGGGCGCGGCGAGCCCGGTGTCGTGGAGCAGGCGCGGGCGGTGTTCGAGGCCCGGCCGTTCAACTGGATGGGCACGCTCGTGGGCGGTCTGGTGCTGACCGACGAGGCCGCCTGGCGCGGTGACTCCCGGGCGACGGCCGACCGGGCGCGCGCGGTGCTGGCCGAACTGTCCGAGGAGCGCAATCCGTACCCGGACGTGGGCATCCGGCTGTCCGCGCTGGCGCTGTCCGCGATCGGTGACACGCTGATCGAACTACGGGCGGCGGGCGATACCGAGGGGGTCGAACAGGAGCTGGCCGCGGCACGGGAGTTCATCGAACTGGCCCGTGTCACGGCGAGTTGGCCCGGTCGCCGCTTTCCGCGCAGCGGATCGGAGGGCAGGGCCTGGCTGTTGCGGGCCGAGGCCGAATGGTCGCGGGTGTCCGGCGATTCGGACGTCTCGTTGTGGGAGCAGACGGTCCGGGCGTACGACTACGGCAATGTCTTCGAGGCGGCACGCAGTGAACTGCGGCTGGCCCAGGCCCTGGTGGCGGCGGGCCGCCGGGACGAGGCGGCCGACCACGCGCGCCGAGTGCGGGAGACGGCGGAGCGGCTGGGCGCGGTGCCGCTGCGGGACGCGGTGGACGCGACGGTCCGGCGGGCCCGGCTGGGCGGTTCCGATGCGGCATCGACCGGGGAGACGGTGTTGACCGCGCGCGAACGCGAGGTGCTGGAACTGCTCGCCAAGGGGCGGACCAACCGGCAGATCGGCGAGGAGCTGTTCATCAGCGCCAAGACCGCGAGTGTGCATGTCTCCAACATCATGGCCAAGGTGGGCGCGGCCCGCCGCACCGAGGCGGTGGCGCTGGCACGACGCAGCGGGTTGATCCCCGACTAGGCGTGTCTTCGATCCCCCTTCGGGCTTGCGGCGCGTCGGCACCCGTAGCGGGTACCCGGCCCGGGCATACCGTACTTGTACTTGTCGGCCGGGAGGGGTGCGCGGATGACCGGGCAAGTGCCTGTGGGGATGGGCGAGTTCGACGAGCTGGGGCAGGGGTACGACACGCCGTTCGACGGGGACGCGGCGAACGCGGGCCTGGGACGGATGCTCACTCGGCTGCCGGTCGCGCTGGCCCAGGTGTGGCGGTTGTCCCGGGCGGCGAGTCGGCGGGCGACCTGGCTGCTGGTGCTCGCGCAGTCGGCTGCGGGGGTGGCCACCGCGCTCGCGTTGTTGGCCACCGCGCGGGCGTTGGGGGCGCTGTTCGCCTCGGGGCCGGCGCCGGATCGGGTCGGTGCGGCGCTGCCCGCGGTGGTCGCGGTGGTGCTGGCCACCGCGTTGCGGGCGGGGTTGGAGACGGTGGTGGCGGCGACCCAGGCCCGTCTGTCGCCGGGAATCCGCCGGGTGGCCGAGAACCGGCTGCACGCCGCGGCGGTCGGCGCGGATCTGGGTGCGTTCGACGACGCCGACTGGCACGACGCGCTGGCGCGGGCCCGGGATCGTGGCATCGACCACGCGCAACTGGCCCTGGGACACGCGGTGGAGCTGCTCGGGGCGCTGGTCGGCCTGCTGGTCGGGGTCGGCGTGGTGACCGGGCTGCATCCGGTACTGCTGCCGCTGCTGGCCCTGTCGATCGCACCGCAGGGATGGGCGGCGCTGCGTTCGGCACGGATCGGTTTCGAGGGCATGGTGCAGCGCATGACGCTGTATCGGCGGTTGTGGCTGTTCGCCGATCTGCTCAGCGCCCGGGAGGCGGCGGCGGAGGTGCGCGCCTGTACCGCGGAGCGGCCGTTGCTCGCCGAATTCCGGCGGCTGGCCGGTTCGGTGGAGCGGGCCGAGGTCCGGGTCGGCTATGCGCAGGTGCGGGTGGGGGTGATCGGCCGAACCTTGTCCGGCCTGGCGTTGGGGGCCACCTACGTTGCGCTCGGGCTGTTGGTGCGGGCGGAGATCGTGCCGCTCGCGGTGGCGGGTACGGCGGTGTTGGCGGTGCGGACCGCGAGCGGGTCGTTGGCCACGTTGATGGTGGCCGTCGACCGGCTCTACGAGAAGTCCCTGTACATCACCGACTATCACGCGTTCCTGGACGAGGCGAGTGCGCGTGCGCGGCCGTCGGCGATCCGGGCGGGGCCGGTCGGCTTCGCCGAGATCCGGTTGCGGGACGTGTACTTCGGCTACCCCGGCAGTGCGGAGTCGGCGCTGCGCGGGGTGGATCTGGTGATCCGTCGGGGGGAGACGGTGGCGCTGGTCGGCGAGAACGGGTCGGGAAAGACCACGCTGGCGCTGCTGTTGGCGGCGCTGTACCACCCGGACAAGGGCACGGTGCACTGGGACGACGTCGATCTGGCCGAGGTCGATCCGGTCGGGATTCGCGAGCAGGTGGCGCTGGTGATGCAGCAGCCGACGCGCTGGCCGGTGACGGCGCGCGGCAACATCGTGCTGGGGCGGGCGGATCGGGTCGATCCGGATGGGGCGGCGATGTTGCGGGCGGCGTGTGATGCGGGGGCGGATGGGCTGATCTCGCGGCTGCCGCACGGGTACGACACGTTGTTGTCGAAGAAGTTTCGGGCCGGGGTGGATCTGTCGGGTGGCCAGTGGCAGCGGATCGGGATCGCGCGTGGGTTCTATCGCGACGCGCGGTTGCTGATCGCGGACGAGCCGACGGCGGCGTTGGACGCGCGGGCGGAGCATGCGGTGTTCGCGAACATTCGGCGGCTGGCGGCGGGGCGGACGGTGGTGTTGATCAGTCATCGGCTGGCTTCGGTGCGGGAGTGCGATCGGATCGTGGTGTTGCGGGGTGGGGAGGTGGTGCAGCAGGGGTCGCACGAGGAGTTGATGCGGTCCGGGGGGGACTACGCGGAGCTGTATCGGTTGCAGGCGGCGGCCTATGGTCCCCTGGGCGAGGGGGGTTGATCTCGGGGTCGGCTCGGTTCGCCTCAAGCGCCGGCGGGGCTGGTTTGGCCTCATGTGCCGGCCGGGCTGTTTCGCCTCAAGCGCCGGCGGGGCTGGTTTGGCCTCAAGCGCCGGCCGGGCTGAGTGGGTGTCCTTCTACAGTTCGTCGAGGAGTAGTAGGGACGGGATTCGGTGGGTTTGGGGCTGGTTCAGGCGGAGGAGTTGGTGGAGGGTGCCGGCTGTGCCGGGGAGGAGGCCGGTGGTGGGGGTGGGGGTGGTCAGGGGGCCGTGGGTTTCGAGGGAGGTGAGGAGGAGGGCGGTCAGGTGGGAGTGGGTGGGGGGTTGGGGGAGGTGGGCTCGGACGTGGGTGGGGGCGCCGGTGAGGACGGTGTCGAGGAGTTCCCAGGAGCCGAGGTCGCCGTGGCACAGGGTGTAGTCCCAGCCGAAGCCGGTGCGCCAGGTGGCGGCGGCGGCGCGGAGGGCGCGGTCCAGGTGGGTGGGGGAGCCGGTGCGGACGTGGAGGTCCCAGGCGGCCAGGCCGATGCCGGTGCTGCCGTGGCACCAGGAGTCCAGGTACAGGACTTGGTCCGGCTCTCGGGCGTCGAGCCAGGCGGCGGCCTCCGGGCGGTAGAGGCTTTCCTGGAACGCGGTGGCCAGGTCGGCGAGTTCGAGCGGTTCGGGGTCGCCGGTGGCCAGACCCAGGCGGGTCAGTGCCCAGCCGAAGCCCGCCGCGCCGTGCGCGAAGCCGCCGATGCCTTGTGGGAAGAGTGCGGTCGGCCAACGGGCGACCCGTCCGTGCCCGGTGTCCTCGACGACCGCGTGCTCGATCAGGACCCGGCCGGCGGATTCCGCGACGCGGCGCCAACGTTCGTCGCCGGTGCGCTCGGCCAGTGCCAACAGCGGGACCACCAACCCGGCGGCGCCGCCCGCGACATCGAGGATCGTGTCCCGGGCCAGCAGCTCCGACGCGCGCTCCGCGTGCCGGACGGCCCGATCCAGGTACGCCTGCCGGCCGGAGGTCGCGCCCAGCGTCAACCACGTGCGCACCGCCGCACCGATTCCGTCGAAAGCGCCGACCCGGGTGATCGGTACCGCGTCCTCCATCGCCGCGAGCGCCCGGATCGCGCCGTCGGTGACGGCCTCCAACTCGGGCACCATCGGCACCCGACCGATGCGCGACTGGGCCAGACAGGCGTCCAGCGCCAGTGCGACGCCGGCCTGCCCGCCGTAGAAGTCGGCGGCGAACGGCCGGACGCTGAACCCGCCTTCGGTGTACACCGGGCCCACCCAGGTGGCCGTGCCGTCCTTGCCCAGCACGGCCCGCGCGCACAGGTCCCGGGCGGTGCGGGCGGTCAGGTCACGGCGACGTTCGTCCAGTCGCTCGGTCCGTACCGGCAGGTCCCGGCGTCGATCGGCCTCGGGCATCGCACTGCGGTCCCGATACACGCCCAGCAGCGACGAGCGGATCATCACCTCCTCGAACTCCGGGTCGCCCGCCCGCCAGCGCTCGACGCTCGCGTCGATCAAGTGCACCGGATCCCCCCACGTGGTGCCGCGCGGCCCGTCCATCCGGCCGTCCTCGGGGCGCACACCGAAGAACGGGATGTCGCCGTCGAGCAGATCGGCGACCTCGGCGCCGACCACCTCGGGCGTGGACGGCGCGCCGTGCAGGGCCTTCGCCTGTCGGGTCAGCACGTCCCGGGCACGTCCGACGGCCGCCGGTTCGTCGTGCAGTGACGCCGGGTGCCACAACATCCGGGCGATCTCGACGTAGACCTGGGTGGGACGCAACACCACCCGCAGGTCGCAGCCGACGAAGGCGTCCAGGATCGGGCGCAGTCGGCCGGCCCGGTCCAGCCCGTCGAGCCGGCCGCGCAGGTCGCGATAGCCGCGCACGATGTCGTCCTGATGGGCCATCGGATCGGCGTCGGGTGCGGGCAGGTTGGCCGAACCGGCCACCTCGGCGGGCTCCATCGCCAGGCGGGCCAGGTCGGTGCCGGCGCCGGCGATCACCGGTACCGGAATGCGCGGTTGTTGCTCGGGCAGCGCGCCCACGGCGGATATGTCCACGCCCTGGAGCACGAGTTGGGCCAACCGCATGGGCAACAGCCCGGTGCGCAGCACGGTCCGGCGGACCGAGGCGGCGGCGGTGTCGAAGGCGTCGCCGAGTCCGCTCGCGCCCACGTGCGGCTCGGGGCTGAACAACGTCTCGCAGTCCACCACCCACGGGACCGGGCCCCGGGCGATCACGTTGTCCGAGTGCAGGTCGGTGGCGCCCAGCAGTTGCATCACGCACATCCACTCGCCCAGGCCCTGGTAGAAGCGGGCCTGTTCGCGTGCGTCGACGCAGTGCCGGTGTTCGACGTGCTCGGCCCAGCCGTAGTCGTCGCCGAGCAGCACCTGCGGAACCCTGATTCGGTCCGCGTGCGGGGTGCCGGCCAGGAGCGCGTCCAGGGTCGCGGCGAGCGCGGTGTCCACGGCCAGCGGGCGGGGCTTGTACACCGCGCGGCCCGACTCGAAGCGCAGCAGGGCGACGGTGCGGCCGCCGCGATGCGAGTCGCCCGCGTCCAGGCCGATCTCCACCAGTTCGCCGGGCGGGGTGCCGAGCAGGTCGGCCAGGCGGGCACGGTCGGCGGCCAACCGGCGGGCCAGGGCGAGCAGCGCGGCGCACCGATTGCGGATCACCCGGTCCAGACGGGGCGCGAATGCCGGGTAGTCCGCGTCGAGTTCACTCCAGAAGCCGGACTCGGCGGCGAGTTCGAGGAATTCGTCCCAGCGCTGTTCACTGGTGGCCCGGGTGAGCCGGCCGGACATCCGTGCGGCGTGCAGTTCGAGCAGGAGCAGGCGGTTGGCCTTGGGGCGGACCGCGCTCAACAGGGAGCGGTGGGCGGCTCGGTGCAGGATCTCCCGCTCGGCCGTCGACAGGGGATCCGGGATCGCGCGCAGGCGGCGTCGGAAGCGCTCCAGGGCGGGCTCGGTCAAGGGCCGCAACGCGGCGTCGAATTCGCCCGCGTCGTCGTACGTCACCACCGGGCGGGGCCGGACCGGGATTGCCATGCGCGGATCGCCACCCATCGACGACGGACCCGCCGTCCGAAGCCGGTTCGGGTGCGACGGCTTCCGACGGCGGGTCGGTTGAGGTACGGATCAACAACAGGCGCGAGTGCGCGACCAGGAGCACGCGGTGCCGCAGCTGATCGCGGCGACGTCGATCTCGGTGAGGCCCTGTTCGGTCGCGGATCCGCCGATGTAGAGCGAACCGGCGGGGTTCTCCACGCCTTCGGCCGATTCGGCGCCGGAGCGCCAGGCGTTGACGACGGTGTTCCGAGCGGCAATCGATGCGGTGCGCATGACGATACCTTTCCGCCGATGTCCGATGTTCCCGGCGGGTACGTCGGGTTCACCAGCCATCGACCCTGGGTTAGGGAAGTGCGGCAGGCTCACGGTAGCGCCGGAATCCCGGCGGCGACAGGCCCTGTTTCGGCCCGGTGATTTTCGCCTTCCCGGCGTGGAAATCGAACGGTTCGTCCGTCGCCGTCCGACCAACCGGTGCGGGGGAATGGGCCTTCGAGGTGGTCACGCGGGCGATTTCTCGCCCGGATCGGCACCGGGATTCCGCCCGGCTCTTGTCATTGGTCTAGTCCATTGACAGTCTTGGACTTGTCGCCGACGGTCATCGCTCCATGGCCGAATCGGCGGTTCCCGTACGGCATTTGCGCTGCCCAGCGTGGGCCGACGTTGCCCATGGCGTTTCCGCACGTTGCACTCCTACCCCGGAGATACATCCATGCGCCGAGCCAGAACTCACCCATGCCCGCATCCCGTCACCCCGACGGGGACCACGAGGTGACCCCCGCCGAGACCCACCGGAGATTAGCCGACCCGGCGCGCTCCGTGACGAGGGCGACCGCGCCGGGGTTGACCGTGCCGGGCCTGTTGGCGGCCCGCGCGCTCGTCGACCCCGAACGGGTCGCCTTCCTGATCCCGGCAGCACCGGGAACCACTGGAACATCGGGAGCACCGGCGACGCCGGAAATACCCGAGAACCGGCTCACCTTCGCCGCCTGGGACCGTCGATCCTCCTCCCTGGCACGGGAGTTGCGCGTACACGGAGTGCGCGACGGCGACCGCATCGGGCTGCTCTTCGGCGGTCGCGAATGGGCGGACTACGCCGTCGCCTACTGCGCGGTGCACCGAGCCGGCGCGGTCGCGGTGCCGCTCCCGGCGCAACTGCCGCCCGCCGCCCTGCACACGATGCTCACCCACTGCGCCGCCACCGGCGTCCTGCACGGCGCCGAAATCCGGCCGGCGCCGACCGACGCGTGGAGTTCGCCCGCGGCCGAGCTCGAAGCCGCCGCGGACCGAGCCGAGGGCCGTGCGCCCGATCCGCGCCGACCCGATGCGCACGGACCGGACGCACACCGACGCGATCCGCGCCGACCCGAGCGGGAACGACCCGAGCAGCACCGGGGCCCGAGCCGGCACCTGCCCGACCTGCCTGCCCCGCGCCCCGACGACCTCGCCCAGATCCTGTACACCTCCGGCACCACCGGCACGCCCAAAGGCGTCGCCGCCACTCACGCCAATCTCACCCACGGCTTCGAACCCGCGCCCAAACGACGACAGTTGGCCCACTCGCGGCACTTCCTGCACGCCTTCCCGATCGGCACCAACGCGGGCCAGACGATGTTGCTCAACGCGCTGACCGCCGAGCCGACCGCCCTGTGCGCACCGGCGTTCGACGCCGAGGAGTTCTGCGCGCTGATCGCCGCCTACCGGGTCGGCACCGTGTTCACGGTCCCGGCGATGGCCACCGAGTTGGTGAACTCCCGGGCCTGGACCCGGCACGACGTGAGCACGGTACAACTGTTCGGCTCGACCGCCGCCGCGCTGCCACCGACCACCGCACTCGCGCTGACCGAGGCGTTCCCGGACGCCACCATCGTCAACTCCTACACCTCCACCGAGGCGGCGCCCGCGCAGACCACCATGGTCTTCGACCCGGACCGCCCCACCTCGGTGGGCCGCGGCACCGGCCGGGACGATCTGCGCATCGTCGGTGCGGACGGCGAACCCGTACCCACCGGCGAGGCCGGCGAGATCTGGCTGCGCTCGCCCACCACGTCGCGCACCTACTACCGCGACCCCCGGGCCGACACCGAGGTGTTCACCGACGGCTGGGTACGGATGGGTGACATCGGCCGCCTGGACGCCGACGGCTACCTGTACCTGATCGACCGGGAAAGCGACCTGATCAAGTCCGGCGCGATGCGCGTGTCCACCCTCGCGGTGGAGGCCGCGCTCCACGAACACCCCGCCGTCGCCGACGCGTCCGTGTTCGGCGTGCCGCACCCGGTGATGGGCACCATGGTCGCCGCCGCCCTGGTGCTGCGGGCCGAGGTGTCGGCCGAGGACCTGCGGGTGTTCCTGGGCGAACGGCTGGCCCGACCCGAGATCCCGACCCGACTCCTGCGGATGGACTCGCTGCCCAGAAACCCGGCGGGCAAGGTGGTCAAGCAACAGTTGCGCGCCCGGTTGACCGCGGGCGACACCCCGTCCGAACGCGCGCCCGGCACCGCGACCGAGGTGGCGGTGAGCGGCCTGTGGGACGAGGTGCTCGGCTGCTGCGGCGCGGGTCCCGACGACAACTTCTTCGCCCTGGGCGGGGACTCGTTCAAGGCCACCCGGCTCGCCGCCGCCGCGGCACGCCTGTTCGCCCTGGAGGTGCCCTCCTCGCTCGCCTTCGACCGACCCGAACTGGCCGCCCAGGCAGCCTGGATCGACACCGCGCGCGCCGAACCCGTACCCGCCCGCGCCGACGATCCACCGACCTCGGCCGAACTCGCGCCGATGCCGCTCAGTTCGCAGCAGGAGAACTTCTTCGTCTGGATGCACGCCACCGAGGAACCCCGCGACGTCGGCCCGGTGAGCGTGGGGATCCGGATCACCGACGTCTTCGACCCGGATACCTTGACCGCAGCCCTGGAAGACGTCGTTCGGCGACACGAGGCGCTGCGCACCGTGTTCCGCTATGTCGACGGGGTCCCGGAGGCGGTGGTACGACCCGAACTGCCGCCCGAGGTGCGGCGGGTCCGGGCCCTGGGCGACACCCCGGCCGAGCGCGAGCGGTTCGCCCACGAACACGCCCGCGGCGAACGGGAACCGGGCTGGGACCTGGCCCGGGGACCGCTCGTGCGCGCGTTGCTGATCGAACTCGACGTCGAGGAACACGTCTTGATCCTCGCCGTGCACCACATGGTGTTCGACGGCTGGTCGATGGGGGTGCTGCTGCGCGAACTCGCGATGACCTACTCGGCGTTTCGCACCGGTCGGCCGAGCCCGCTGCCGGTGCCCAGCCCGACCTGCTCGGAACACCTGGGTTGGGCGCGCGCCCAGTGGCCGCGCACCCGCCCCTTCTGGGAGGCGTCCCTGGCCGGTGCACCGGCCGCGATCGACCCCTTCCCCGGCCGGGAGGTCACCGACCGACTGCACAGCGCCTCGGTCCGGTTCACCCTGGACGCGGACCTGGTCGCCCGGCTGCGCACGAGCGCGCGTGAGCAGGGCGCGACCCCGTTCATGCTGGCCACGGCGTGCTGGACGAGCGTGCTGGCCCGGACCGCCGGCACTCGCGACATCGTGGTGATGTCACCGGTGCCGGGTCGCTCGCGACCGGGCAGCGAGAACCTGATCGGCTGCCTGGTGCAATCCCTGCTGATCCGGATCGACCTGCACGGCGACCCCTCCTTCGGCGAACTGCTGGCCCGCGTCCGCAGCGCCGCACTGGCAGCAAACGAGCACCAGTCCTACCCGTTCGCCGAGTTCTACCCGCGCTTTCCGGACACGGCCTGGATTCGCTACGAGAGCTGGTCCAACCGGGCGCACTTCCTCGGACGGCTCTCCGAACCCTTCGAACTGCCCAGAGAGTTGGACGCCGAGTGGCCCACTCCCGGCGGTCTTCCCGATCTCGGCGTGCCGGAACTGGCCCTCACCGAACAACCGGACGGCACCATCGCCGGCTGGCTGCTGTACAACGAACGCGCCTTCGCGCCGTCCGTCGTCGAGGGCCTGGCTCGGGCCTTCGTCGACGCCTGGGCGCTCGCGCTCGACCAGCCCCAAGCACCGGTGTTCGGGGACACCGACGCGCTTGTGCACCCACCGATCATCACCGAGAAGGGCTGACGATGCGCAAGTCCCAGCCGGTACCCCTGCCGCCGGAAACCCTCCACCGCGCCCCGGTGACCCCGGCGCAGCACGGGATCCGGTTCACCGAACTCGCCGGCCACACCGGCACCGCCCACCACATGCCGCTCGCCATCCGATTCACCGGCGACCTCGATCGGGCGGCCCTGGCCGACGCCTGCGACGCGCTCGTCGCCCGCCATCCGATCCTGGGCAGCGTGCTGCGCGAAGTCGACGGCGAACTGTGGTCGGTTCCCACCGAATTCATCCCCCGACTCGTGATCCTGCCCCTCGCGGCGCCCGCACCCGATCGGGGTACGGACGCCGTCGCCGAGGCGATCCGACACGAGACCCTGCGCCCGTTCGACCAGGTCACCGGCCCACTCGCGCGCTTCACGCTGCTCGATGCGGGCCCCGGTCACCGGGTGTTGCTGATCGTCGTCCACCATCTGGCCTTCGACGGCGTCTCCAAGGACATCCTGGTCCGCGAACTGGCCACGCTCTACACCGCCTTCGGCAGCGGAACCAAGCCGGATCCGGTGGAACACGAGCCGAGCGCCGACGCCGAGCGCAGCGCCCGCGAGGCGGCGGAGTTCGCCCACCGGGTCACCCTCGCCAAGGAACGCTTCGCCGCCGAGGCCCAGGACCCGCCACCGGTGCTGCTGCCCGGTCGACGCCGCCCCGGCACCGACGGTGGTCCCGGCGAGTCGGTGCCGATACCCGTGGACGACGCCTTGCGGCGCGACCTGGCGGGCACCGCCGAACTGCTGGGCATCAGCTCGTTCGCGCTGCTGCTGGGCGCCCTGCACGTGCTGCTGTGGCGCTACGGCAACGAACGCCCCACGGTGGCCATCGGGTTGGGCACCCGAACCCCGCACAGCCGCGACCGGATCGGCCCGTACGTCAACGAACTCCCGGTACACAGCTCGCCGTCGCCGGATCTGTCGTTCGCTGATTTCGGCCGGGCGCTGCGTGCCGACCTGCGCGAGCTGTACCTGGTGCGGGACGTACCGCTGGGTCGGGTGGTGGCCGGTCTCACCCCACGCTCGGCGCTGGCACCGGTGTCGATGAGCTATCGCCGACGCACCGAGGTACCCGACTTCGCGGGGGTGCCCGGGTCGATCGACTGGACCATGTTCAACCACGCGGTGCGTGGCGATGTGCACCTGCAATGCCTGGACGACCCCGACCGGTTGGCCATGCAGTTGCACTTCGCCACCGACGCCCTCGACCGGGGAGCGGCCGAGGAGATCGTCGGGCACTATGCCACCCTGCTGCGCGCGATCGTCGCGGCCCCGGACACCGCGCTGTCGCGCCTCCCGGTGCTGACCGACCGGGAGCGGGCCGCGATTCTGGTCGACTGGAACGACACCGCTCGGGCGGGCGATCCCGCGACCCTGCCGGAACTGTTCGCCGCGCAGGTCGCCCGCACGCCGCACGCACCGGCGGTGCACTGCGGTGCGGAACGACTGACCTATGCCCGACTGGACGCGGCCGTGGAGGCGGTCGCCGAGCGGCTGCGCACCGCCGGCATCGGCGCGGGCGACCTGGTGGCGGTCTGCGTGCGGCGCACCGCGGCACTGCCCACGGCCCTGTTGGGTGTGCTGCGGGCCGGCGCCGGATACCTGCCGCTGGACCCGGAGTACCCTTCGGCGCGGCTGGCGTCGGTGCTGGCGGACTGTGCCGCGACCGTGCTGCTGACCGAGCACGACCTGCTGGGCCGATTCCCCGAACACGCGGACGGCGCGCTGCTGATCGACGGGATCGGCGAGGTCGGCGAGGCGAGTGAAGTCGGCACCGCGATCGCCGGCGCACCCCGGTCGTGGCCGGCGCCCGCGCCCGGCGACCTCGCCTACGTGCTGGCCACTTCCGGCTCCACCGGCCGGCCCAAGGGCGTGGAGATCGAGCACGGCGCGCTGAGCAACCTGCTCGCCTCGATGCGGGACACGCTGCACAGCGATCAGGACGCGGTGTGGCTCGGCCTGACCTCGGCCTCGTTCGACATCTCCGCCGTGGAACTGTACGTGCCGCTGATCACCGGTGGCCTGCTGGTGCTCGCCCGGGACGGCGACGTACGCGACGGGCGGGCGCTGCTCCGGCTGATCCGGGACGAACACGTCTCGCATGTGCAGGCCACCCCCTCCGGGTGGCGGATGTTGCTGGACGCGGGCTTCGCGGAGCCGGCCGTGGTCGCGGTCACCGGCGGCGAGGCGCTCCCGCTCCCCCTGGCCCGAGAACTGCGGGCGCAGGTACGACGGTTGGTGAACGCCTACGGACCGACCGAGACCACGGTGTGGTCCAGTACGGCGGAAATCGGCCCGGACGACGACGAGGTGAGCATCGGCCGCCCGATCGCCAACACCCGGATGTACATCCTGGACGCCGCAGTCGCCCCGGTCCCGATCGGGGTCGAGGGCGACCTGTACATCGGCGGCAGCGGTCTGGCCCGGGGCTACCGGCACCTGCCCGGCGTCACCGCCGACCGGTTCGGACCGGACCCGTTCGGACCGCCCGGAGCCCGGATGTATCGCACCGGCGACCGGGCCCGCTACCGCGCGGACGGCCGGATCGAGTTCCTGGGGCGAGTCGACCACCAGGTGAAGATCCTCGGCCACCGGATCGAACTCGGCGAGATCGAGGCCGCGTTGCTCGTCCACCCGGATGTCGCGACGGCGACCGTGCTGGCCCGGCAGGACGGGGCCGACGGCGCGCGCCTGGTGGCCTACCTGGTGCCGCGCCCGGGCGCCGTCCCCGGTCCGGCCGAACTGCGGGTGCACCTGGCCGCGACGCTGCCCCGGGCGCTGGTCCCGAGCGCGTTCGTTGCCCTGGAGCGCCTGCCGCTCACGCCGAACGGCAAGCTGGACCGGGCCGCGCTGCCCGCACCACCTCGCGTGCGGGCGGCGGACCAGGATTCGGCATCGGACCCGGATCGGGACCCGGCGGCCGAGCCGCTCGGCGACCCCGGCCCGGCCGCCGAGATCACCGCCATCTGGCGCGAGGTGCTCGGCCTGGACGACATCCGCCCCGACGAGGACCTGTTCGACCTGGGCGGTCACTCGCTCACCGTCACCCGGATCGGCGCGCGGATTCGCAAGCGCCTGGGCGTGGACGTACCGCTGCACGTCTTCTTCGAATCCCCGACCATCACCGGACTCACCAGCGCGGTCAGCGCGATGCAAAGCGAACGGCGGCCATGAGTACCCCATTCCGAAGCCTCGACCCGCACCGGGAACAACCGGCGGAGCAGCTCGCGAACCGGCCCGAACAGTCCACCCGGACACCTCTGTCGGCGGGCCAGGAACGACTGTGGCTGCTGGACCGGCTCAACCCCGGCGACGCCGCCTTCAACATGTTCCAGATTCATCGCCTGCGCGGCCCGCTGGACGCCGACGCGTTGGAACGCGCGCTGGCCGCACTGGTCGCGCGACACGACAGCCTGCGTGCCTGCTTCCCCGACGAGGACGGCGTGCCGGTACAACTCATCGGCACGTGGCACGACTTCGCCCTGGAGCGGGTGATCGTCGACGGCCTGCCCGCCGAGCGGGAGCGGCACGCCCGCGAACTGGTCGCCGAACGCACCAACCGACCCTTCGACGTGTCCCGGGGCCCACTGCTGCGGGCGAGCCTGCTGCGCCTGGACGAGGACGGGCACGATCACGTGTTGTGCCTGGTGTTGCACCACATCATCGCCGACGGCTGGTCGATGAACGTTCTGGACACCGAGCTGGTGGCCGTGTACTCGGCGTTCGCGGCCGGTCTGCCCTCGCCGCTGGAACCGCTGCCGCTGAGCTACGCCGACTACGTGCGGCGTCAACGCGAACTCGTCGACTCGCCCGGCTTCGACGAACGGCTGACCTACTGGACCCGACAACTCGCGGGCGCGCCGACCCTGGACCTGCCCGCCGACCGGGCCCGCGTGGGCGGCGGTCACCCCGGGCGCGGCGGCACGGTCACCCATCACCTGCCCGCCGAGCTGCGCGCGGGCATCGAGCAACTCGCCCGGCGCGAGCGGGTCACCCTGTACATGTTCCTCCTGGCCGCCTACCAGACCCTGCTCGCGCGCTACTGCGACCAGGAGGACGTGTGCGTGGGCTCGCCGTTGGCGGGTCGGGACGAGGAGGAGTACGAACCTCTCGTCGGCTACTTCCTCAACACGCTGGTGCTGCGCGGGAGCACCGCCGGGGACCCCTCGTTCCGGGACTTCCTGGCCCGCACTCGGACGGTGGCACTCCAGGCGTTCGAGCACCAGGACGTGCCGTTCGAACGACTGCTCGGCGCCCTGGACGTGGACCGTGATCCGGACAGCCCGCCGGTGTTCCAGACCATGTTGATCCTGCGCCCGCCCGCGGGCCCCGAATTGCGGCTCGGCGAGGCGAGCGCGGAGGTCTTCGAGTCCGGCTTCCGCCAGGCCAAGTACGACCTGACGCTGGAGGTGTGGCCGGAAAGCGACGAACTGGTCGTCGAGTTCGTCTACGACACGGAGCGCTTCGTCCCCGAGACCGTCGCCCGCCTCGCGCGCTGCTTCGAGACGTTGCTTCGGGGCGCGGTGGCGGACCCGGATACGCCGCTGTCCCGGTTGCCGCTGCTGCCGCCGGCCGAGCGGGCCCGGGTCACGGCGGCCGCAGCCGGCCCGGACGCGGGTGACTGCCCGGACGCGATCCTGGCCTTCGAGGTACAGGCGTTGCGTACACCGCAGGCCGACGCTGTCGAGTGCGGCGACACCCGCATCGGCTACGCCGACCTGGACGCCCGGGCGAACCGGTTGGCCCGCGAACTGCGGCGCGGCGGCGCCGGCCCGGACTCGGTGATCGCGGTGTGTGCCGAGCGCTCGATCGAGACGATCGTCGCGCTGCTCGCCGTGCTCAAGGCGGGCGGCGCCTACCTCGCGCTGGATCCCGCGCTGCCGGCCGAGCGCATCGCCTACATGCTGACCGACAGCGGGGCCGAACGTGTCCTGTGCCGAGCGCAGTTCGCGAGCCGTTTCGCCGAAGGCGCGCCGCCGGTCCTGCTGTTGGACGGGTCCGAGAACGGGCCCGAGGCCGGGCCCGGGGAAGGGCCCGGGGAGCGGGACGAGAACGGGGACCGGGCCGCCGGCCTCCAAGGAGAAGGCGACGGCGACGAAGCGCGGGACCAGCCGCTCACCCCGATCGCCGGGCCCGAGCATCTCGCCTACCTCGTCTACACCTCCGGCTCCACCGGCCGCCCCAAGGGCACGCTGATCACCCGTGGAGCACTCGCCGCCCGGGTGGCCTGGATGCGCGAGCGCTACCGCAGCGGCCCCACCGACCGGGTCCTGCAGTTCGCCTCGTTCGGCTTCGACACCCACGTCGAGGAGGTCTATCCGACGCTGCTGGGCGGGGCGACGCTGGTGCTCGCACCCGCGGACGGGCTGTTGCCGGACTTCTTCGGCACCCACGCCGGTCGCACCCTGACCGTGCTCGATCTGCCCACCTCCTACTGGCACGAGTTGGTCGCCCAGACCCCGGGTCTGCCGTGGCCGAAGGCGCTGCGGCTGCTGATCATCGGCGGCGATCAGGCCGACGCCGCCTCGACGCGGCGCTGGCGCGAGACGTTCGGCGACCGGGTCGACCTGGTCAACACGTACGGGCCCACCGAGACCGCGGTGATCGTCACGTCGGCCACCCTGGCCGGCCCGCGCGCCGAACCGTGGGACGGCGCCCGACCGCCGATCGGGCGGGCGCTGGCCGGCACCCGCGTGCACGTGCTGGATCGGCATCTCGAACCCGTGCCGCCGGGTGTGCCGGGGGAGTTGTGCGTCGGAGGCATCGGACCGGCCCGGGGCTATCTGGGCCGCCCGGGTGCGACCGGACTGCAGTTCGTGCCCGACCCGTATGGCGCACCCGGCGCCCGGCTCTATCGCACCGGCGACCGCGCTCGGCAACGCCCGGACGGGCAGTTGGAGTTCCTCGGTCGCACCGACCAGCAGGTCAAGCTGCGCGGCTACCGGATCGAACTCGGGGAGATCGAGGCGGCGTTGGTCGCACAGCCGGATATCGCCCAGGCGGCCGTGCTGGTGCGGGGCGAGCGCGGCGATCGACGACTGGTCGCCTATCTGGTGCCCGGCGCCGAGGCGGTCGACCCGCCGGACCCGCCGGCGGTGCGTGCCGCGTTGGCCCGGACGCTGCCCGCGTACCTGGTGCCGGCCGCGTACGTGTTGCTGGAGCGCCTGCCGCTGACCACCAACGGCAAGCTCGACCGGGCCGCGCTGCCCGCACCGGAACAACGCAGCACCCCGGCGACCTCGTTCGTGGCGCCGCGCGGCAGCGCCGAGGAACTGGTCGCGGAGACCTTCGCCGATGTGCTCGGTTTGGAACGGGTCGGCGCGCTGGACGACTTCTTCGCCCTCGGCGGCCACTCGCTGCTGGCCACCCGGGCGGTGGCCCGACTCGGCGCGGCGATCGAACTGACCGTGCCGATCCGCGCCCTGTTCGCCGATCCCACCGTGGCCGGACTGGCCGCGTCGGTCGAGGAACTGCTGCTCGCCGAACTCGACACGCTCTCCGAGGCGGACGCCGAACGACTGGTGCTGGACCAGGCCGAGACAGGAGATCCACGATGACGCTCACCCCGGCGCCACCGACCCGTCCCGGCGACCTCTCCGCCGCCAAACGGGCCCTGCTCGAACAGCGGCTGCGCAGATCCGCGACGGCCGCGCCCCCATCGATCCCGCGACTGCCGGAGGGAGCCGAAGTCCCGTTGTCCTTCGCGCAGATCCCGCTGTGGTTCATGGAGAACCTGACCCCGGGAACCGCCGCGTACACCATTCCGCTCGCGCTGCGACTGCGCGGGCGGCTCGACGAGGACGCCCTGGAACGGGCGCTACAGGCGCTGTTGACCCGGCACGACAGCCTGCGTACCACCTTCGGCACCAGCGCGGACGGTCGACCGGTGGCCACCGTGCATCCGCCGATGCCGCTCACCGTGACCCGGCACACGCCCGACGCCGACCTGGACGCCGAGGCCCGGGAGCGCTGGGCGGCGGCGCTGGTGGGTGCGGAGTCCGCCCGCCCGTTCCACCTGGAGGTGCCACCGCTGGTGCGGGCCGCGCTGGTGCGGTTGGACCGGGAGGACACCGTACTGCTGGTGGTCCTGCACCACCTGATCGGCGACGGCTGGTCGGTGCACCTGCTCGTCAACGAACTGATGGCCGACTACGGCGCGTTCACGGCCGGCCTGGAATCGCCCGTGGCCGAACCGGCGGTGCAATACGGAGACTACGCGGCCTGGCAGCAGCAGCGCCTGACCGGTCCCGAAGGTGAGCGGGCCGCCCGCTACTGGCGCGAGCGACTGGCCGGGCTGGGTACGCTCGCGCTGCCCACCGACCGGCCCCGACCGGCCCAACAGACCTTCGTCGGCGACGCGCACGGCTTCAAGCTGGACGCCGAGTTGGCGGCAGCCGTCGTGGAGTTGGGCCGCGCGCACCGCGCCACGTCGTACATGACGCTGCTCGCGGCCTGGCAGGCGGTGTTGTCCCGGCACGGCGGTCAGCACGATTTCGCGATCGGTTCGCCGATCGCCGGACGTCCGCATCCGGACCTGGAACCGATGATCGGCATGTTCGTCAACATGCTGGCCATGCGGGCGCCGCTGGCCGGGGACCCCACCTTCGCCGAACTCCTCGGTCGGGTCCGGGAAAGCAGCCTGGACGCCTACGCACACCAGGATCTGCCGTTCGACCAGGTGGTCCGGGACCAGAACGTGACCCGCGACGTCAGCCGTACACCCCTGTTCCAGGTCACCTTCGCGCTGCAGAACTACGGGCGCGGCGAGCGCGGTTTCGTCGGGCTCGACCACGACTGGTTCACCGGCGACTCCCGGGTGACCCGGTTCGACCTGAGCCTGTTCGTGTTCGAGACCGACACCGGGATGCAGTGCCTGCTCACCTACAACACCGACCTGTTCGACGCGAGCACGGTGGCTCGGCTCGCCGGGCATCTGGCCACCCTGCTGCGGGTGGTGACCGCCGACCCGCATACCCCGCTGTCCCGGATCGACCTGCTCGGCGCGCAGGAGCGGGCCCAACTCGTCACCGGCTGGAACGACACCGCCCGGCCACTGCCCGAACACCCCACGCTGGCCGCCGCGATCGAGGCCCGGGTGGCCCTGGATCCGCGCGCCCCGGCGGTGACACACGAGGGGCAGACGCTCGACTACGGTGAACTCGACGCGCGCGCCGCTCGGCTCGCCCGCTACCTGCGCGGGTGCGGGGTCGGCCCGGAGACACCGGTCGCGCTGTGCCTGGAACAGTCGCTCGACCTCGCGGTGGCGGTGCTGGCCGTGCTCAAGGCGGGCGGGGCGTATCTCCCACTGGATCCGGAACAGCCGGTCGAGCGGCTGGCGTTCATGCTCGCCGATGCGGGTGTGCGGGTCCTGGTGACGGACAGCGCGCTGCGCGAGCGCACGGCGGGTCACGCCGGCACGGTGATTCTGCTCGATCGCGAACAGGCGGCGATCGACGCCCGGGATCCGGATTCGGAGCGGGCGGATTCGGAGCGGGCGGAGTCGGGGGCCCCGGCCGGCCCGGGGAACCTGGCCTACGTGATCTACACGTCCGGCTCCACGGGTCGTCCCAAGGGCGTCGCGGTGCAGCACCGCGAGGCACTTGCCTATCTCGACGGCGTACGCGAGCGGTTCGAGATCGTCCCCGGATCGGTCTACGGCCTGGCCCAGTCGTTGTCCTTCGACTTCGCGATCACCGCGCTGTACCTGGCCTGGACCACCGGCGGCGAACTGCACCTGATCCCCAAGCGGCTCTCCGGTGCGGAGTTCGCCGACCACCTGGGTCGGCATCCGGTGGACTACCTGAAGATGACGCCCTCCCACCTGGCCGGATTGGCGGCCGAGGTCGGCGCCGAACGCCTGTTGCCCCGAAGCATGTTGATCCTCGGCGGCGAGGGCTCGTCGTGGGAGTGGACGCGGGATCTGGCCGCGCTCGGCACCTGCGCGGTGGTCAACCACTACGGGCCGACCGAGACCACGGTGGGGGTGACCACCTACCGGGTCCGCCCGCAGGAGGTGCCGATCTCGACGGTGACGCCGATCGGCCGACCGTTGCCGAACGCACGGATCTACCTGCTGGACGCGCACCTGGAACCGGTACCGATCGGAGTCACCGGGGAGATCCACATCGGGGGCGAGCGGCTGGCCCGCGGCTATCTGGGGCAACCGGGCGCGACCGCCGACCGGTTCGTGCCCGACCCGTTCGGGCCGCCGGGCGCCCGGCTGTACCGCACCGGCGATCTGGGTCGATACCTGCCCGACGGTGACGTGGAGTTCCTCGGTCGCAGCGACCAGCAGGTCAAGATTCGCGGCTATCGGGTCGAACCGGCCGAGATCGAGGAGGCGTTGCGCGCGCAAGCGGCGGTCGGCCAGGCCGTGGTGGACGCGCGGGGACCGGCCGGATCGCAACGGCTGATCGCCTATCTGGTGCCGGCCGAGGACCACCCGGGCGAGCCGCCGGCCGGTGCCGAGTTGCGCCGGGAACTGCTGGTTCGGTTGCCCGAGTACATGGTGCCGTCCAGGTTCGTCTGGCTCGACCGACTGCCGCTGAAGGCGCACGGCAAGGTCGACCGTGCGCTGCTGCCGGAGCCGGACGCCGGGGCCGGCAGCGGGGCGGACGGCGGCGAGCGGGTGGCGCCGGTCGGTGCGACCGAGGAGGCGCTGGTCGGGATCTGGACGTCGGTGCTCGATCTGGCCGCGGTCGGGGTCACCGACGACTTCTTCGAACTGGGCGGGCATTCGCTGCTCGCGATGCAGGTGTTGGCCCGGCTGCGCAAGGTGTTGCCGCCCGGGAGTCGACAGGTGAGCCTGTTGGAGTTGTTCAAACACCGGACCGTGCGCGAACTCGCCGCCTTGATCGACCGTCCGGTCGGCACGGATGAACCCCGTTCGCTGTTGCACGAGTTGACTCGGCCGGTGCCTGTCGCGCAGCGGGTGCTCTCGTTGGTGTGTGTGCCGTACGGCGGCGGCAGCGCGGTGGTGTACCAGCCGCTGGCCGATGCGCTGCCCGCCGGGCACTCGTTGTACTCGGTGGCCATTCCGGGCCACGACCTGTCCATGCCCGAGGCGCCCAGGCCGATCGAGGAGGTCGCCCAGGAGTGTGTGGACGAGATCCTGGCCCGGGTCGAGGGACCGTTGGCGCTCTACGGGCACTGCGGGGTGGGCAGTGCGCTGACCGCGCAGATCGCCCATCTGTTGGAGGAGTCGGGGCGCCGGCTGGAGGCGGTGTACCTGGGCGCGATCTTCCCGTTCGCCCGACCCGAGGGCGGTCTGCTCGGCGCGCTGTCGCGCTTCTCCGGACTCGAACGGCTGCGCGGGGACCGGGTGCACCTGAACTGGCTGACCTCGATGGGCGCGGACCTCGGCGACCTGGACGAGGAGCAGGTCACCTTCATCATCCGCAACATGCGCAAGGACGGCCGGACTTCGGAGGAGTACTTCACCCGGCGGATGGCCGAGGGCATGCGGCCGTTGGCCGCACCGGTGATCTCGGTGATCGGCGAGCGCGACCCCAGCACGGAGTTCTACCAGGAGCGCTTCCGGGAGTGGCACTTCATGGCCGACGCCACGGCGCTGGTGGTGATCGACGAGGCGGGCCACTACTTCCTGCGCTACCGGGCGGACGAGTTGGCCGAGATCGTCACCGCGACGCACGAGGCCGTGGCCCGGGACCGGACCGAGCCGCTGACCCGGGCGGCGCGCGGTGCGGACGCGGGATGGTGGTTGCAGGGCGTATCGGGCGGCACCGACGCCGATTCCGAGGATGAAGCCGCACCCGCCGCCGTGCGGTCGGCGCCCACCCCGGCCGTGCGGCCGAGCATGGGTCGGTTCATGGCGGTGGCCCTGGGGCAGCTCGCGTCGATCACCGGGTCGGCGCTGACCGAGTTCGCCATCCCCATCTGGATCTATCTGCGCACCGATTCACTCACCCAGTTCGCGCTGTTCTCGGTGCTGGCGCTGGTGCCCGGCATCCTGGTGGCGCCGTTGGCGGGGGCGGTGGTGGACCGCAACAGTCGCCGGTCGGTGATGCTGGCCGCGGACTGCGCGGCGGGCGCGGTGCAGGTGACGATGGCGCTGCTGTTGTGGGGCGGCCATTTGGGCGTGGGGGCGGTGTACGGACTCCTGGTGGTGTTGTCGGTGACCGCCACCTTCCAACGCCTGGCCTACACCTCTGCGGTGCCGCAACTGGTACCCAAGCGCTATCTGGGCCATGCCAACGGCATCGTGCAAATGAGCACCGGGCTGGCCCAGTTGGTGGTGCCGTTGATCGCGGTCGCGCTGTTGGCGAGCATCGGACTC
The DNA here is from genome assembly GCF_044333915.1 of Embleya sp. NPDC020886. Lineage (NCBI taxonomy): Bacteria > Bacillati > Actinomycetota > Actinomycetes > Kitasatosporales > Streptomycetaceae > Embleya > Embleya sp. NPDC020886. Next base: position 262,351 of record NZ_JBIRRX010000009.1, read on the forward strand.
GGTGGCATCCTGGTGATCGACATCACCACGTTCGTGATCGCGGTGACGGTGGTCGCCTTCGTGCCGTTCCCCGACACGATGGCGCAGACCCGGCGCGAGAGCATGGTCAAGGAGATCGCCAACGGGGTGCGCTACTCCATGGGGCATCCCGGATTCCGCACGATGTTGCTCTACTTCGCGCTGCTCAACGTGTTCCTGGCACCGATGTTGGTGCTGATGACCCCGCTGGTGTTGTCCTTCGGATCGGTGCACACCGCGGGCGCGGTCGGCGTCGCGGCGGGCGCCGGCGCGCTGCTCGGCGGCCTGGCGATGGGGGTGTGGGGAGGTCCGCGGCATCGCCGGATGCACGGCATCCTGCTGGCCACCGTGCTGATCGCGCTCTTCGCCTTCGTCGCCGGTCTGCGGCCCTCGCCGGTGCTGGTCGGCATCGGCTTCTTCGGGGTGTTCTTCGGACTGTCCCTGCTCAACGGCATCTACGCGACGATCATCCAGGTCAAGGTGCCCCAGCGGTTCCACGGCCGGGTGATCGCGCTGAACACGATGGTGGCGTGGTCCACGCTCCCGCTGGGCTTCGGGGTGATCGCGCCGCTCGCGGTGCACCTGCTCGAACCGCTGTTCACCCCGGGCGGCGCGCTGGCGTCCAGCGTCGGCCGGGTGATCGGGGTCGGCGAGGGGCGCGGCACCGGGTTCCTGTACCTGGTGTGCGCGTCCGCGATGATCCTGCTCGCGCTCGCCTCCTTCCGGCACCGGGTGATCGCCGGATTCGACGACGAGGTCCCGGACGCGATGCCGGACGACCTGATCGGCATCGAGGAACGCCGCAAGAAGCGGGCGGACGCATCGCCGCCGCCCGTCCGGAAGTCGCCCGAACCCGAACTGGAGAAGGTATGACCGGCAACGACGAAACCGAACGCAACTGCCGCGTGGTGATCAACGACGAGGAGCAGTACTCGGTCTGGGCCACCGACCGGGATCTCCCGGCCGGCTGGCGCGCGGAAGGCTTCACCGGCACCCGCCCGGACTGCCTCGCCCACATCGACCGGGTCTGGACCGACATGCGCCCCCGCAGCATCCGATAGCCCACCGACCACCGACCACCCCGCCGGCGAGCCCACCCGGGGCTCGCCGGCGGCGGCGTCACCGCACCCGGTCCGCAAGCGCGTCGGTGTCGGTTCGGCGCGAGCAGCAGTCGGCGTCGTGTGGGGGCGTGGGGTGGTGGCGGCGGTGCCAGAAGGGGGTGTGGGGCCAGCGTTGTTCGGCTGTGTAGGCGTGGTGGTGGTTGCGGTGGTAGGCGTGGCGTAGGTCGGCGAGGCGGGCTTGGTAGGTGTCGGGCGCGTCCCGGTGGCCTGCGAGATGTGCGTCGACGGTTTGACCGGCGGTGAGGCCGGTGTACAGGGCGGTGAGGATGCCCTGGGCGGACACCGGGTCGAAGGCGGTTGCGGCGTCGCCCGCGGCGATCCAGCCCGGGCCGCAGACCCGGTCCAGGTGGGCGCCGTGTGCGGGGGCCCGGCGCGGGAGTACGGGCGACGGCAGGGGCCACCCGGCCAGTCGTCGGCCGATCTCGGTCGTTTCGGCGAGGCGGGCCCGGAAGCCGGCCGAGTCACCCGCTCGCGCGGTGGGCAGATCGGCGTCGGTGAAGTAGGCCACCAGGCGCCGATTGCCGGGCACCAGCGCGGTGTACCACCAGCCGTCCGGCCCGGATTCGACCACCGTACTCGCGTCGGCGTCGCACGCGGTGGGATCGACCAGGGTCAGGTGCAGCGCGACCAGGGCGTCGTGGGTGTGCCGGCGGGCGCCGCCGCTTCCGGTCGCGACCGCCGCTCGGCGCCCGGTCGCGTCGACGACCCAGTCGCAGCACACCACTTCGCGCCGGTCGGGCCGACCCAGCGGCACCGACCAGGTGCCGTCCGGCCGGCGCATCGGCGCGCCGACCGGGGTGCGCTCGGCCACCTCGGCACCGGCCGCCCGGGCGCCGTCGCGCAGGCGGCGGTCGAACAGCGGGCGATCCAGGTGCCGGCCGGGCCCGTTCGGGTCGTCGATCGCGGAGACCGTGACCGGCTGCGGCGACCCCCACACGGACAGCGTGGCGTAGCAGGGCAGATGGCCCGCCCCGGGTACGTGCTCGCCGACCCCCAGGTCGGCCAGCAGCACCCGGGCCGCCCCCGGCAGCGCCTCGCCGATCGCCGGCGGCCCGCCACCCGCGTCGGCGAGCAGCACCGAACGACCCGCACGTGCCAGCGTGATCGCCGCCGCGGCGCCGGCCGGCCCGCCACCGGCGACCACGACGTCGTACCGCCGCCGGGCCGGCGGCGCCCCGACCCCGGTCACGGGCGAAGTCCGCACGAGCCGACGCCGCTCACCCGCACGGCACCTCCACCGCCACGCCGTTCGCGGGCAGGTCCGTGCCGCCACGCGGATGCGGCTCCCGTCACTGCGAATCCAGGTAGGGATCGATGTTGTCGACGTAGCCCACCGTGACGTCCGCTGCGTGTTGCCCCGTGGCCTCGGCGACATCGCGGATCACCGGCTCGTCGGGGGCCGGTTCCGGGACGTGCACGTTCACCAGGTTGTTGGCGTCCCGGGCCTGGTCGAACGGCGGTTGCGGCGGCGACTCGACCTGCATGCGGGCCGGGAAGCGGCCGTCGCCGACCGTGTAGGGCCGCACTTCGACGATGCCGAGCTTGTACCAGCCGTCGATCATCTGTCGGCGCTGCGCCTCGGGCGTGGTCCCGGTCAGTCCGCGCAACCACACCGCGCGGTGCGTGAACGCGGCCTCGCGATCGCTCGAACCGCCACTGTCCGGCCGGTTGACCTTCTCGTAGTCGCTTTGTTTGAGCACGTGGTTGGGCACCCGTGCGGGCCAGAACGTCGGTACGTACGGGTCGTAACGCGGCCCGAGTCCGGCCTGCGACTCGTAGCCCGCGCGGCAGCCCGCCGTGTCGGTCTGCCAGGGCACCGCCATCCATCGACTGAGGTCACCCGGTCCCTGCGCGTACAGCGGGCCGTCGGGGGCCAGCGCCTTGTCCGGGGTGAGCGTGTTGCCGTAGTCCGGATCGGGATCGCCCTCGGGCCGCGCCCTGATCCGGAACGGCTCGGCGAACATCGTCGCGTGCCGGATCGGCCAGGTCACCTCGATCCCGGGATGGAACGCGTCCGCGACGCAGAAGTCCAACGCGGCCCGATCCAGCAGCCCCGGTTGCGCGGCCGGCGGCGCGTCCTCCACGCGGTGCGGGTAGCCGGCGAACGGCGACGCGTCGAAGTTCCCCTGCGACCAGGCCAGCAGCAGCCGGTCCTGGGTCGGCGACAGTGTCATGTACTGGCGCACCGTCCGAGGCACACTGGCCATGCCGTCGCCGTAGAGCCAGGGCCACGGCATCGGCGACTTGTCGTCGCGGTTGTAGTCGCGCAGCGCGGTGTACACCTGCCGGCGCACCTCGCGATGCTCGATCGCCGGACTGGACAACCGGCGCAACGCCTCGGGGGCGAGGAAGTACTCCGGACCGGCCCAGCCGAATTTGGCCGCGAACCCGGCGTTGACCCACTGGAGTTCGCAGAACCGGCGCAGGATCGGTTCGATGTGCTCGCCGAACGAGACCCGGGCCGGGAACGGCAGTTGGCCGGTGCCGACGAACACGTCGAAGAGCAGGTCGTAGAGGGTGCGTACGGTGCGCAGGTCCGGCGCGAAGTTGGGTGGCGCGACCACCACCCAGGCCGGATCCACCGGCACCGAGACGCCGTCGATGGTGACCGACGCGGTCACCGGCCCATCGGAAATGTCGTCGTACCAACCGTCGTTGTTCGTTACCGAGGCCGGCGGCGTGTGATCGGGCGAGCCGGCGGCGCCGAGCCCGCCGAGCACCACCAGTCGGCCGTGCTCGTCCGTGCGCATCTCGCCCAGCGGGACGTCGACCCGACCCAGGAAACGGCCGCCGGTGAACGGCACCCGCCCACCGGGCGTGGCGTTCAGCGTCTTGCGGCCGGGATCGATCACCAGCGACCGGCGATCGGTGACGCTCGGATTGCGCCGCGCGGACGGCCTGGCCGCCGGATCCCGCGAGTCCGGGATGTCCAGCGGGAGCTGGAACTGGTACCACGCGGCCTTGCGATTGGCCACGTGTACGCCCCAGGTGATCCGGGTGCCCGGGTCGGCGACCGTCACCTCGCGCACCACGTGCCCGTCGGCGGCGTGGCCGTACAGCCGGAATCGGGCCGCCTGGCGCTTGATCGCGCCGTCCGCGTCCTTGGTGAAGCCCGGTGGGGTGGGCTCCGGGTCGGGGGTTTCGGGTCCGTAGTACCAGCCGTCCGGGCGCGTGCTGTTGCCCACGCGCGCAATGCCGATGGCCGGATGGATGCGTACTCGGACGATGCGGTCGTCCGTTCGCCTGTTGCCGTCCCGATCGCTCACAGCACTCCCGTTGCTCTCGTCCGCCCACACCGCCGGGCCCCAGGGGCCCATCCGGGGTGTGCTGGTTCCGACGTGCGATCACACGCCGGGTACGCGCGCAACTCCACGCTGTCCAACCACGATCGCCGAACGCAAGACCCAGTCGGGTGACACCTTCCGGCGGACCCCGGCCGGCCCGGTGCGCCCGATCGGCTCTGCGCCGCCGACCTCGGATCCGCCGTCCGGGTGACGAACGGCACGGTGGGGACCGTGGGTCGACGGTTGTCCGCAGGGTGCGCTCTCTCATACGCTCCGGACGCCGACAGGTTCGTCGGCGCACCGCGATCCGTACGGATCGACTTGCCACAACTGCATGTTCGAAGCCCAGGGGAAGCCGGTCGAAATCCGGCGCTGTCCCGCAACCGTGGGTGGTGATCGACAGGTCGCCACGAGTCGGAATGCCTGGGTTGCTCGATCTCGAAGGCTCCAGGTGTCGTGGACTGCACGCTGAAGCCCGGATTCCGCGGCCGATGCCTGCCTTCGGCCGGATGCCGGGACTCGTCGTTCCCGCCGTCCGCGCCCGCGTCCACCGCACGAAGGGAATCCGTCCGTGAAGCTTTTCCGGAACAAGGGGCGTATCGGCCGACTGGTCGGCGCATTGGCCCTGTTGGTGCTGCCCGCCACCGCGCAGGTCACCGCGGCGGCGCCGAGCGCGTACGCCGTGGACACCACCAAGGGCAGCGCCGGGGTCTGCCCGAGCAACGACGGCGTGACCGTGATCGTCGACTTCCAGGAACTCGGCGGTGCCACGATCGTGCGTTGCGCGCCGGGTGACCAGGCCACCGGACTGGCCGCGCTCAAGAACGCCGGATTCGAGACAGCCGGTACCGCCCGCTGGGGCGAGGCGTTCATCTGTCGGATCGAGAACAAGCCCGGCCCGGCCACCGAACCCTGCCTGAACACGCCGCCGGCCAACGCCTATTGGTCCTACTGGCACGCGCCGAACAACGGCACCTGGACGTACAGCTCGTGGGGTGCGTCCAACCGCAAGCCCCCGCCGGGCAGCTTCGAGGGTTGGTCCTTCGCCAAGGACCGGACCGCGTCGACCAACCCGCCGCCGCGAGTGGCCCCTTCGCGGTAGGTCGATCGAACTCCGGCCCACCCGGGGCACTCGGTGCCCCGGGCCCCGCGTCGTCGCCCGCCCGGATCGGCGAGCGGCGACGCGGGTGTTGCGAATCCTGGTCAGGACGCGGACGACGGGCAGTGCAGGGCCGGCGCGCCCGGCCGGGCCCCGGCGGCGGTCAGGTCGGCGAAGCCGGTGCCGGCCAGGCCCAATACCGCCTGGGCGGTGGCCCGGGTGGCGGTGGCCGGGTCGAACCCGGTCGCGTCGTACGCGATCGCGCCTCGCGTGGCGGGCGGGCCCGAGCAACCCACCTGACGCCCGCCGAGGAACTGCCGCGCGGTCAGCCCCGGCAGCACCCGCCACGAGGAGAGCAGCGCCTGCCCGGCCAGGCCGGTGCTGTTGGCGTTGGACGTGACGGCGCCCGGCGTGGCGAAGCCGCCGTCGGAAAGCTGGTGCGCGACCAGCCAGTTCAGTCCGGCGGCGGCCTCCTGGTGGCGGCCCGTGGCGGCCAGCGCCTGCACGCTCATCGCGGTCGAGTCGGCGTCGGCGGTGCACGTCGCGAGGCCGAAGTTCAGCGGGAAACCGCCGTCGGCGCAGTGCGCGCCGGCCAGGAAGTCGACCGCTGCGGTCGGTGCGCCGGCGGGTGTGCGGTCCAGGGCGAGCAGAGCGAGCGACTGGCTGAAAGCGTTGCTGTAGTCGCCCCACGGCGAGGTGTCGGTGAACCGGCCCGAGGGTTGTTGCAGCGCGCGCAGCCGGGTCGGCAGGTCCACGCCGCCGAAGTTGCCAGGGTTCGTCCCGCGCACTTCGGCCGCGAGCAGCACCTTGGCGGTGGCGCCGGCGTAGGCGTTGGTGGTGCCGTCGCCGATGTAGCCGGACAGGATCTCCGGACGGGCCAGCCACGCGGTGGCCTTGGCACCGTTCTGCTCGGCCACCCCGGCGGCGGCGAACGCCAGCACCGCGTCGATGGTCAGCCCCTGGTCGGGGTAGGTCACCCCGTCGAAGGTGGCCTCGAAGCGCTCGCCGTCCACGAGTTGCCGGGCCAGCCAGCCGGCTGCGGCCTGAGTGCGATTGCCGGCCGGGAGCGAAGCGGTTGCCGACCGGTCGGCCGGCGTGGGGGCGGCGCCCGCGGTCGCGGGTACGACGGCGGTCGCGGCGGCGAGGAGCAGACCGCCGAAGAGGGCGGAGATCCTCCGGCCGGGGCGGGTGAGCGTCATGGTGAAGCCTTTCCGGGCCTGCGACGCGGCATGCCCGGCGAAGCCGCCACGCGTTCGACCGCGGGCCCGAAGGCGGGACGGTCTCGGCCCGGCGGCGCGAGGGCTCCGCCCCGTAGACCACGACAGGGAATGGAGATGGAACGCTCCGGCCCCAGGCATTCGGGCTCGCCGTCACGCGGACGGACCACCGCTGCGGGTCAGCGCCGGAATCACACCGGACTTTCCCTGCGGCCGAAGATGACACGGGTCGCCGCGCCCGGACCGGTCGGCCACGACGGTGCCCGGGAGCGCACGGCACCGTCGCGCCGAGGGTCCTCGGACGAGACGCTGCGCACTCTACGGAAAGTTCGCCGCGGGCGGTAACTCGCTTTCCGGCCAAGGGCTTCGGCGATGCCCACCTCGACGGGCAACACGCTCGCCATGCCGAACGCGGCGCGACGACCGGCATCGGCCGGGCGCAGCCATCGGCAACGGCCGGGCGCAGTAGCCGGAAACGGCCGCCGGATCGCGGCCGAAGCCGTCGGTGGTGACCAACGGCACGGCGTCGGGCGGACGCGAACGGTTGTCCGCGAGGTGGTGTGTCTCATACGCTCCGCACGCCGGCGCATGTCGTCGGTGTTTCTCAACTGCATAGTTCGAAGCCCAGGGGAAGCCGGTCGAAATCCGGCGCTGTCCCGCAACCGTGGGTGGTGACCGACAGGTCACCACGAGTCGGAATGCCTGGGTTCGTACGTTTTGAAGGCTCCAGCGGTCGTGGACTGCACGCTGAAGCCCGGATTCCACCGCCGGCGCACCCATGTCGGTCGGATGCCGGGACGCGTGAAGTCCCGGAAGGATCCCTGATGTTCCGGTTCACCGTTGCACCCGCCTGCGCCGTCGCGGTCTGCGGCGCAGTGCTCGTTGCCGTCGCCCCCGTCCTGTCGGCCTCGGCCGACGTCGCCAACCCGCATGCCGAGGCCGCCGCCGCGGCGGCGAAGTGGCAGGCCGGGGAACTGGTCGCCGGCGGCATACCCGGCTTCGCCGGCTCCGACTGGGGCCTGACCATCGACACGATGATGGCGCTGGCCGCCACCCGTTCGGAACCGACCGCGCTCGGCGCCGCGGCCGACGCGGTGGCCGCGAACGTGCGCAGGTACAACAGCGCCGAGGAGTGGGGCCTGCCCGGTTCGCGGATCGCCGGCGCGACCGCGAAGGTGTTGTTCGCCGCGGTGGTCGCGGACCGCGATCCGACCAGGTTCGGCGGCCTCGACATGCGTGCCGAGACGCTCGACCTGATCGCCGGGGCCGACGCGGGCGAGGACGCGGGCCGGATCCGGGACAAGCTCACCGGCAGCCCCGACTCCGGCAACACGTTCGGCCAGTCGCTGGCCGTGCTGGGTCTGGCCCGCAGTGGCGGGGTGCCGCAGAGCGCGGTGGACTTCCTGATCGCACAACAATGCCCGAGCGGGGGATTCCGGCTCTATCCGGGCCGGTTGGGTAGCACCGGCGCGACCTGCCAGGACACTCCGACCACCGTGCTGGACCCGGACTCGACCGGCATGGCTGTCCAAGCGCTGTTGTCGGCGGCGGCCGAGAGCCACTCGGTCGGCGCCGCGAGCGCGGCCCGCAAGGGTGCGGACTGGCTCAAGTCCAGGCAACGCGAGGATGGTTCGTTCGGCGGTTCGGGTCCGACCGCGGCCTCGAACAGCAACAGCACCGGCCTGGCCGGCCAGGCCCTGCACGCGGCCGGCTACGCGGTCGAGTCGGACCGGGCCGCCGCGTGGGTGCTGGGGCACCAGATCACCAAGGACAACGCGGGCGCCGCCGACAAGGAAATCGGCTCGATCGCGTACAACGCGGAATCCCTCGCCTCGGCCCGCGCGGACGGCATCCCGGAGTTCCAGCGCGACCAGTGGCGCCGGGCCACACCGCAGGCGCTGCTGGCGCTCGCCGACGTCCCGCTCGGCGACCTGGGCAAGGCTCCGCCCCGGCCCACCGGTACGACCGGCACGTCGAGCACCGCCACCGCGACGACCTCCGCGACCACCACGCACACCGCGTCGGCCGGCGCCTCCGCCACCTCCTCCGCGACCCGTTCGGCGGCGACGAACTCGCCGAGCCCCACCACCTCGGCCGGTCGGACCGCGAGCGCCTCGGCGACCACCACCGCCACGCCGCCCGCTTCGGTGTCCGGCGGGCACACCGGTACCGGGTCCGGATCCGGCTCCGGCGGCGGCCGGTTGGCCCGAACCGGCGCACGGATCGGCGGTCCGATCCTGCTCGCGGTCGGCCTGGTCGGTGCCGGCATCGCGGTACGCGCGGGCGCCCGCCGCCGGAACGGGGAGCACACGTGAGGATCACCGCACATCGTGCCCGGATCGGCCGCCTGGCCGCGGCAATGACGCTCCTGTCGCTGCCCGCGACCGCGCAACTCACCGTCTCCGCACCGGCCGCACACGCGATCGATCCCGGCAGGGGCACGCCCGGATTCTGCCCCGACCGCAACGGCGTGACCGTGATCGTCGACTTCCACGAACTGGGCGGCACCACCATCGTGCGCTGCGCACCGGGGGAACAGGCCACCGGGCTGGCCGCGTTGAAGAACGCCGGCATCCGGATCACCGGGGTCGCCCGCTGGGGCGAGGCGTTCGTCTGCCGGGTCGAGGGCAAGCCGGGCGCCGACTCCGAGCCGTGCATCGACACCCCGCCCGCCTCCGCCTACTGGTCGTACTGGCATGCCCCCAACGGCGGTTCGTGGACGTACAGCCAATGGGGTGTGCTGAACCGCAAGCCCCCGATCGGCAGTTTCGAGGGCTGGTCCTTCGCCAAGAACAAGACCGAGACCACGAATCCGCCACCCCGGCCGGCCCCGGCCCGCCCCACGCCCGAGCCGACCCCGAATGTGCCCGAGCCGGAGCGCCCCCGGCCCGAACAGCCCAAGCCCGAACAGCCCAGGCCCGAACAGCCCAAGCCGGAACAACCCGGTCCCGATCCGGCCGGCAACCCGCCACCCGTCGGCGGCCCCGACAGCACCCCCGGCACCGCATCCGTCGACCCGCTCGCCCCGGGCCCGGGGGTCGCGGGCAACCCGATGGAGACCGAACCGCCACCCGCCGCCCCACCGGTCCTGGACCCGTCGCCGGCCGGCACCGAACCCGGGTCCGGCGCACCCACCGCCGCCCGGCCCTCCGGCACCACGCCGGCCGGCGCCACCTGGACCGGCGGCGAGGAATCGGCCCGGACCGACGAGCACGGCATCCCGATCACCACCCTGGTCGGCATCGGCCTGCTCGCCGTGCTGTGCGCGGGTGCCGCCTTCACCATCGTGCGACGGCGACGCGCGGCGAGCGGAACACGTTGACCGGGGCCGCGGGTTCGGCCCGGTCGAGCGTGGCCGCGCGCCTTGCCGCCGGCCGACTGCCCCGCACCGTGCATCCCGGCGCGTGGTGGATCTGGGCGCTCGGCCTGGCCACGGCGGCCAGTCGCACCACCAACCCGCTGCTGCTCGCACTGATCCTGGCCGTCGCCGGATACGTGGTCGCCAACCGGCGCGGTGATGCCCCGTGGGCCCTCGCGTTCCGGATGTACCTCTTCCTGGGCCTGTTCGTGATCGTCATGCGGGTGTTGTTCCGGATCCTGTTCGGCGTCGGTGCGGCGAGCGGCCACGTGCTCCTCGACCTGCCCGAACTCCCGCTGCCCGCCTGGGCGGCGGGCATCCACCTGTTCGGCCCGGTGGTCCTGGAGCACGTGCTCGGCGGGTGCTACGACGGGCTGCGCCTGGCCACCATGATCGTCTGCCTGGGCGCGGCCAACGCGCTCGCGAGCCCCAAGCGCATGCTCAAGGCGGTGCCGGCGGCGCTGTACGAGGTGGGAGCGGCGGTGGTGGTCGCACTGTCGGTGGCCCCGCAGTTGGTGGAGAGCGTGCAGCGGGTGCGTCGGGCCCGCCGGCTGCGCGGTGGCGCCCAGCGTGGCATGCGGGCGTTGCGCTCGATCGCCATCCCGGTGCTCCAGGACGCGCTGGATCGTTCGCTCGCGCTGGCCGCCGCGATGGACTCGCGCGGCTACGGCCGCAACCGGCATCTGCCCCGGACGATCCGGCTGCTCACCGGCGTGCTGACGCTGGTGGGCCTGATCGGCGTGTGTGTCGGGGTGTACGCGCTGCTCGACGGCGGTGCCCCGCGCCGGCTCGGCGCGACGATGTTGCCCGGCGGCGTCGTGATCGCGGGCATCGGCTTCGTGCTGACCGGCCGGCGCATCGACCGCAGCGTCTACCTGCCGGACCGTTGGCGGCCGGCCGAGTTCGTCGTGGCCGGCTGCGGGATCGGCGCCGGCGCGCTGGTCCATCTGACCGGCCGGATCGACGCCGGCAACCTCTACCCGTCGCTGAGCCCGTTGGCCTGGCCGGAGTTGGCCCCGCTCCCGGCGCTCGCGCTGGTCGTCGCGGTGTTGCCCGCGTGGCTGGCCCCGCCGCCGAGCGAGACGCCCCGCTTCGGCACGAACGTACCCGTACCGGCACCCGCACCCGTGCCGGGACCACCCGCCCGGATCGGCGCGCCGGCCGACCCGACCCCAACCGGCCCCGCCGGCAAGGAGAACTCCGTCCGGTGATCCGGTTCCACGACGTCACCATCAGCTATGCCGACGCGCCCGCGCCGGCCCTGTGCAATGTCGAACTCGCGATCCCCGAGGGCGAGTTGTGTCTGGTCGTCGGGCGCACCGGAGCGGGCAAGTCGACCCTGCTCGGCGCGATCAACGGCCTGGTCCCGCACTTCACCGGCGGCACCCTGCGCGGGCGCGTGCTCGTGGACGGCGTGGACACCCGCACGCAACCGCCGCGCGAGTTCGCGCACCTGGTCGGCGTGGTCGGCCAGGACCCGCTCGCGGGCTTCGTCACCGACACGGTCGAGGAAGAACTTGCCTACGGGATGGAGCAGTTGGCGATCCCGTCGGCGGTAATGCGCAAACGCGTGGAGGAGACGCTCGATCTGCTCGGCATCGCCGAACTGCGGCACCGACCCTTGCGCACCCTTTCCGGGGGCCAGCAACAACGGGTCGCGATCGGTTCGGTGCTGACCGCGCACCCCCGCGTCCTGGTACTCGACGAACCCACCTCCGCACTCGATCCGACCGCCGCCGAGGACGTGTTGGCCGCGATCACCCGGCTCGTGCACGATCTGGGAATCACCGCGATCGTCGCCGAACACCGGATGGAGCGGGTGGTGCAGTACGCCGACCGCCTGGTGCACCTGCCCGGCGACCGTACCGTCCGCTCCGGCCCACCCGCCGAGATCCTGGCCACGTGCGACATCGCCCCGCCGGTCGTCGAACTCGGCCGACTCGCGGGCTGGTCGCCGCTGCCGCTCTCGGTCCGCGACGCCCGCCGGCAGGCCCCGCCGCTGCGGGCGCGGCTGGCCGACCGTATGCCGCCCGCGGCACCGGCCGGCGCCGGGTCGGCCGAGCCGTTGCTGAGCGCGCGGCGGATCATCGTCCGCTACGGCGACGTGATCGCGGTGCGCGGCCTGGATCTCGACCTGTTCCCCGGTCGGGTCACCGCGCTGATGGGCCGCAACGGATCCGGCAAGTCCTCGCTGCTGTGGGCACTCCAGGGCTCCGGGCCGCGCCAGGGCGGCACCGTGGACGTGGCCGGCGAGGATCCGGGCAAGGCCGCGCCGCATCGTGCCCGAGGTCTGGTCGGCCTGGTTCCACAAAGCTCCGGCGATCTGCTGTACCTGGAGACGGTCGACGCGGAATGTGCCCAGGCGGACCGGGAGTCCGCGGTCGCGCCCGGCTCGTGCCGCGCCCTCCTGGACCGGATCGCGCCCGGCGTCGACGGCGCACTGCACCCGCGCGACGTCTCCGAGGGACAGCGGCTCGCGCTGGTGCTGGCGATCCAACTCGTCGCCGCACCACGGGTGGTGCTGCTGGACGAGCCCACCCGGGGTCTCGATTACCACGCCAAGCGACGGTTCGTCCGGGTGGTGCGCGAACTCGCGGACGCGGGCGGCACGGTGGTCCTGGCCACGCACGATGTCGAGTTCGTCGCGCAGGTGGCCGATCGGGTCGTGGTGCTGGCCGACGGCGACCTCGTGGCCGACGGCCCGACACCGGACGTGGTGGTGTCCTCCCCGGCGTTCGCACCGCAGGTGGCCAAGATCCTGGCCCCGCTGCCGTGGCTGACCGTCACCGACGTGGCGGCGGCCCTGCGCCCCGACCCGGCTCTGCGCCCCGAATCGGCCCCGCGCCCCGACCCGGCACCGGACCCGGACCGTACCCCCGCCTCGAACCCCGCCCGCGACCAGGAGCCGACCCGATGAGCCCCCCGGCGCCGCCCCCGCCCCCGCCCGCGACCCCCACCGCGCGCACCAGCGCGATCCGGATCACCCCGCGCACCGCGCTCGTGCTCACCATCGCCTCGATCGCCGGCCTGGCGATGTTCCTGTGGCCGCTGTTCGCCTCACCGGCGCCGGAATCCGCGGCGCACTCCGGCGACGCGCCGCTGATCTTCGCGGTCACCCTGCCGTTCGTGGTCGCGGTGGTACTGGCCGAACTGACCAGCGGCGGCCTCGACTCCAAGGCGCTGGCGATGCTCGGCGTGTTGTCCGCGATCAACGCCGCGTTGCGTCCGCTGGGCGCCGGAACGGCCGGGATCGAAACGGTGTTCTTCATGCTCGTGCTCGCCGGGCGGGTGTTCGGCCCCGGCTTCGGCTTCGTGCTCGGCTGTACGTCCCTGTTCGCCTCGGCTCTGTTGACCGCCGGGGTCGGGCCGTGGTTGCCGTTCCAGATGCTCGCCTCGGCCTGGGTGGGACTGGGCGCGGGCCTGTTGCCCCAGCGGGTGCGCGGCCGTGCCGAGATCGTCATGCTGGCCGGCTACGGCGTCTTCTCCGCCTACGCGTTCGGCTTCCTGCTCAACATGTGGTTCTGGCCGTTCCTGGCCGACGCGCCGGGCATGGTCGGTCCGGCGTTCGTCCCCGGTGACGCCGTCCTGGACAACCTGCACCGGTTCTTCGTCTTCACCGTGCTCACCTCCACCTTCGGCTGGGACACCGGACGCGCGATCACCAACTGCGTCGCGATCGTGCTGGTGGGCCCGGCAGTCCTGGCCGCTCTGCGCCGAGCCGCCCGCAAGGCCGCCTTCGAGGCCCCGATCACCTTCGAACCCGCAACGGCCGCCGATTCCGCGAGGCCCGCAGCCCCCGACGACCCGCCGCAGCCACAGCCGAAGCAGTCCTAGCCCACCGAAGGCCCCACCGCGGCCAGAGTCGAGGAAGGCCCACCCGGCGCAACGCCCGCCGCCGCCCGCCCGCCCCCACCGGCGTCGCCGCCACCCGCCCCCGCCCCGCCCGCCGCCGGCGCGATCCGCAGCCGCAACGCCGCCGCCTCGCGGGCATACCGCCGCACCGGGAACTCGTCCGTGTCGGCCACGGCCCCCAGGATCCGCACCGCCGCCGCGGTCGCCTTGACCGCCGCCTCCACCGCGGCCGGCTCGGCCACCGACGCCTGCCGCGTGTACGAGATGCCCGCGTCGCGGCGCCGAGCCGCGTCCAGGTAGATCGCCCGGGCGGAGTCCACCGCCCCCGCCGGCTCGACCAGCAGATGCCGATCGACGCGGGTCACGAACGCGCCCGCGACGTCCAGCGCGGCCTGGGCCAGCCCGGTCGCGCACGCCGCGCCGCCCAACCGACCCGCGTCCAGCAGGTCGAAGGCGATCCGCAGCCCCCGACCCGGCGCCCCGATCAGCCGCTCCGGCTCCAGGTACACCCCGTCCCAATACGCGGTGGTGGTCGGGATGGCACGCAGCGCGGTCGTCTCCTCGGGCGCACCGAAGTAGAGGTACTCGTCGGCGCCCGGAGCCAGGAAGCAGGACACGTCCGGCCGGGCCGGGCCGGTGCGGGCGAACACCGTGTGGAAGTGCGCCCGCCCGCCGTGCGCGACGGCGAACTGGGTGCCCTGGAGCAGATGCCCGCCCCGGGTGCGCTCGGCTCGGCAGGTGACCGCCGAGGGGTCGGCGCCGACCTGCGGCTCGGACCGGCTGCCGCCGCCGGTCAACGCGCCGTCGAGCATGCCGGGCAGCCACTGTTCGCGCTGCGCGTGGGTGCCGTGCACGGCGGTCGGCAGGCAGGCCAGCGTGTGCACGTCCACGGCGCCGGCCACCGCCACCCAGTACGCCGCGAGTTCCTCCAGCACCTGGAGGTAGACCTCGTACGGCCGGCCGCCGCCCCCGTATGGCACCGGGTAGGGCAGGCCGGACAGGCCGGCCCGGCCCAGCGCGGCGAACAGGCCGGTGGGATAACTCGCGTCGGCCTCGCACCCGGTGACCCGGGACGCGAGTTCCCGGTCCGCGAAGGCCCGGGTCCGGGCGATCAGGTCGTGGGCTTCGTCGGTGGGGAGCAGACGATCGACGGGCACGAGGCATCCCTGGGGTGGACGGGCGGGCCGGGAAGGAGGCCCGGGACACCTGGTGCCGCGGCCGGGGACGGCTCCCGAATCGGCGGCGCGGACCCGCCGGACCGAGGCCGGGGGATACCAGGACACCTGCGCACGGTAGGTGCCCGGCCGGGGGTCCGGGATCGTCCGGCGCGACAAAGCCGAGCCGCGTTCTTCGTCGCGGGCCACCTATGGCCTCACCCACATGTCGGTCGGGAAGGGATCCGGTGGTGGGCGGTCGATCCGGAAGTTCCGCGGGCCGGTCGTGGCTTTGGTGCCCGCTGACGGAAAGTGTCGACAGCATTGGTCATTCGGACGAAGAACCCGGTGCGTGGCGCGGCCTAGCGTCGCTCACACACCAACCGGAAGGACGCGATATGAGCGCCGAGCTGCACACCCGTGCCGTCGTGGCGGACACGCACAACGATCTCCTGATGGCAGTGGTGGAACGACCACCGGGAAGGTGGGCGAGTTTCTTCCGAGAGCAGTGGTTGCCCCAGTTGCGTGAGGGCGGGGTGGACATCCAGGTGCTGCCGGTATTCGTGGACGACCAGTTCCGCCCGGAGGGCGCGCTGCGCCGCACGCTGCGCATGGTGGAGTGTGCGCACGCGATCGCCGAGGGCAACCCGGACGCGGTCCGGCTGTGCCTGACCGGCGCGGACATCGACGCGGCGCTGGCCGAGGGCCTGATCGCGCTGGTGCTCGCGTTGGAGAGCGCGCCCGGGGTGGACGCCGACCTGGAGCTGTTCCGCACGCTGTACCGACTGGGCGTACGGGTCGCCTCGATCGCGCACTGGGGTCGGTCCGCACTGGGCGACGGCAGCGGCGAGGACGCCACCGGCAGCCGGCTCACCCACGCCGGCGTCGAGGCGCTGCGCGAGATGGAACGACTCGGCATCGTGTTCGACATCTCCCACCTGGGGGCCGTCGGTGTGGCGCACGTGCTGGAGCAGGCCACCCGCCCGCTGATCGCCACCCACTCCGGCGCGCGGGCGCTGTGCGATCACCACCGCAACCTGACCGACGAGCAGATCCGGGGCGTGGCCGCGACGGGCGGCGTCGTGTGCGTCAACTTCGTGCCCGACTTCCTGTCCGCCGACCGGTCGAAGCAGACCATCGACGGGCTCGTCGACCACATCGAACACATCATCTCCCTGGTGGGCGTCGAACACGTCGGGATCGGCCCCGACTTCCTGCGCGAAGTGCTCGCGGACATCACTCCGCCGTGCTGCGAGGGCGCCGACTACACCGGCGTGGACATCGCCGCCGAACTGCCCGGGTTGAACGGCCCGGCCGAACTGCCCGCGCTCACCGAGGTACTGGTGCGGCGCGGACTGGGTGAGAAGGAGATCATGGCGATCCTCGGCGGCAATGTACAGAGGTTGTTCCGCGCCGAGTTGGGTCTGGCCCGATGACCGGCACGACGGTCGGTTCGGCCGCGGGTGCGATCCCGTTCGACACCGACGCGATGCTGGCCGACCTGGCCGAGCTGGTGCAATGCGAGTCGTTCTCCGCCGATCTGGCCGCGGTCGCGCGCAGCGCGGAGGTGGTCGCGGCCCAGGGTGCGCGCCATCTCGGCGTGCAACCGCGCCGGATCGTGCTGGACGGAGTGACCCACCTCCAGTGGACGTTCGGCACCCCGCGCGTCCTGCTGGTCGGGCACCACGACACGGTGTGGCCGATGGGCTCGTTGGCCACCCACCCGTGGTCGGTGCTGGACGGGATCGCTCGTGGCCCGGGGGTCTTCGACATGAAGGCCGGCCTGGTCCAGATGTTCCACGCGCTCGCCTCGTTGCGGTCGCTGGAGGGAATCTCGGTGCTGATCACCGGCGACGAGGAGGTCGGCTCGACCACCTCGCGCGCCCTGATCGAGGACTCCGCGCGCGGTTGTGTGGCGACCTTCGTGCTGGAGGCGTCCGCCGACGGCGGGGCGCTCAAGACCGGGCGCAAGGGCGGCTCGATGTACGAGCTGATCGTGCACGGCAAGGCCGCACACGCGGG
Source organism: Embleya sp. NPDC020886 (assembly GCF_044333915.1). NCBI lineage: Bacteria > Bacillati > Actinomycetota > Actinomycetes > Kitasatosporales > Streptomycetaceae > Embleya > Embleya sp. NPDC020886. The sequence goes on from NZ_JBIRRX010000009.1 coordinate 279,476, forward strand.
CCTGGAGCCGGAGAAGGGCGTGAACGCGGCGATCGAGGCCGCCCACCTGGTGCTCGCGCTCGACGCCCTGCCGGACCTGGTGGACGAGGGCGGCTCGGACGGTTGGCGGACCACCGTGACCCCCACCGTGGTCGCGGCCGGCGCGGTGACCAACACCGTCCCCGATCGGGCCCAGGTGACCGTGGACGTACGGGTGCCCACGATCAAGGCCCAGGAGCGGGTGGACGAGTTGATCCGCGGCCTGACCGCGACCGTGCCCGGCGCCCGGATCGAGGTGCTCGGCGGCGCCAACCGCCCGCCGCTGGAGGAGAGTTCCTCCAGTGCGCTGTTCGACCTGGCCGATCGGGTCGCGAGCGGCAGCGGCCTGCCGCCGCTGCGCGCCGCGGCGGTCGGCGGCGCCTCCGACGGCAACTTCACCGCCGGCATCGGCTGCCCGACCCTGGACGGGCTCGGCGCGGTCGGCGGCGGTGCGCACGCCGACCACGAGCACGTGATCGTGGCCGAGTTGGCACCGCGCACGCTGCTGCTCGCCGGCCTGATCGAGGCCGTGCGATGAGCGCCGTGGTCATTCGCGAGTTGCACGAACTCGACGAGATCGAGGAAGCGTTCCGCCTGTTCTGCGAGATCTGGGGAACCGGACCGGGCAACGCACCGATGTCCGTCGAACAGATGCGCGCCCTGTCGCACGCCGGGAACTACGTCGCCGGGGCCTACCTGGACGGGCGCATCACCGGCGCCACCGTCGGGTTCTTCGGCGCGCCCACCGCCCGCACGTTGCACTCGCACATCACCGGCGCCCGCGCCGGTCACGCGGCCGGCTTCGCGCTCAAGGTGCACCAGCGCAACTGGGCACTGGCGCGCGGCGTGGCCCGGATCACCTGGACCTACGATCCGCTGATCCGGCGCAACGCCCACTTCAACGTGACCAAGCTGGGCGGTCGCCCGGACGGCTACCTGCCCAACTTCTACGGCTCGGTGGACGACGCGATCAACGGCGGCACCGACACCGACCGCGCCATGGTGGTCTGGGACCTGGCCGCTCCCCGGGTGATCGCGGCGGTGAACGGTACGCCGACCCCGGTCGCGGTGCCGGCGGACGCGGTGACCGCGCTCGCCATCCGGGACGAACGGCCGCTGCTGGGCCGCACCGACGCCGAGTACCTGCTCGTCGAGGTGCCCCCGGACATCGAGACACTGCGCCGCACCGACCCCGGGGCCGCCAAGGAGTGGCGGCTCGCCCTGCGCGAGGTGTTCGGCGGACTGCTCGCCGACGGTGCCCGGGTGATCGGCTTCCAGGACAAGTCCCGCTACATCCTCACGCGCGCCGACTCCGCGTGATCCCCGCCCGACCCTCGAACAGGAGCTCAGCCACCATGAAGATCACCGGTATCGAACTGCGCCGGATCGCGATGCCGTTGCGCGCGCCGTTCCGCACCTCCTTCGGCGTCGAGACCGCCCGCGACATCCTGCTGCTGCGCGTGGTCACGCCGGAGGCGGAGGGCTGGGGCGAGTGCGTCGCGATGTCCGACCCGCTGTACAACTCGGAGTACGTGGACGGCGCGGTCGACGTGCTCAAGCGCTTCCTGATCCCGGCGCTGCCCGAACGGGTGGACGCGCTGTCGGTCAAGCGCGCACTGAAGCCGTTCAAGGGCCACAAGATGGCCAAGGCGGCCCTGGAGACGGGCGTCCTGGACGCGCAACTGCGCACCTCCGAGCAGTCGTTCGGCTCGTTCCTGGGCGCCTCCCGGGACCGGGTGCCGTGCGGGGTGTCCGTGGGCATCATGGACTCGATCCCTGAACTGCTGGACCTGGTCGGAGAGTTCGTCGACGAGGGCTATGTGCGGATCAAGCTGAAGATCGAGCCGAACTGGGACGTGGCGCCGGTGCGCGCGGTGCGCGAGCGCTTCGGTGACGACCTGCTGTTGCAGGTGGACGCGAATGCCGCGTACACGCTGGCCGACGCGCGCCAGCTCGCCAAGCTGGACGCGTTCGACCTGCTGCTGATCGAGCAGCCGCTGGCCGACGACGACCTGGTCCAGCACGCCCAGTTGGCCAAGCAGATGCGGACCCCGATCTGCCTGGACGAGTCGATCGAGTCGGTCGAGGACGCCGCGGCGGCGATCACCCTGGGCTCCGCGTCGATCATCAACATCAAGCCCGGGCGGGTCGGCGGCTACCTGGAGGCCAAGGCGATCCACGACCTGTGCGTGGCGCACGGCGTACCGGTGTGGTGCGGCGGCATGTTGGAGACCGGCCTGGGGCGGGCCGCCAACGTGGCCCTGGCCGCGCTGCCCGGCTTCGTGCTCCCGGGCGACACCTCCGCGTCGCGCCGCTACTACGCGACCGACATCACCACGCCGTTCGAACTCGCCGACGGCCATCTCGACGTGCCCACCGGTCCCGGCCTGGGCATCGACCCGATCGTCGACATCCTGGACTCGGTGACCACGTCCAGCGAGTGGATCAAGCTCTGAGCAGCCCGACCCGATCCGCAGCCGGCTCCCGAACTCCCTCGGGAGCCGGCTGCGAACCCTGCTCCGCGCACCCGACGGTGCCCGGTCGATCAGCCGATCGACCGGGCACCGTCGGCCCACGGAGCGGACGCGGGCATCCGCATCATGAGACGCGTTGGACGACGCGGAGCGGGTGTGCGAGGTTCGACCCCATGCGACGTCGGATGATTATTACCGGCAGCGTGCCGACACCGGGCTGACCAGGACGACCACTTCCCTGCGGCCCACCGTCCGCACGCAGACCTCTCGCGCTTCGCGAGGGGTCTTTCTGTTTTCCGGACCTCCTTCCGATCCGCACGAGCACTCGATCCCCTCGATCCCACCTCGACAGGAGCCCGATCCATGGTTGACGACGGCACCCAGGTCCTCGAAGTCACCCGGTCCGCGGACGTCGCCCCACCGCCGGGCGACCCCGGCCCCGTCGCCCTGCCCGGCGACGAGGACGCCGGCCACGCGCGCCTGGTGGCCCGGATGCGACACGGCCGCGGCGTGCTCGCCCGGGTCGCCTCCACGTTGAACAACCACGGCGTGCGCCGACTCAGCTACGTCTCCACCGAGTTCGGTGCGGCCACCGTCGAGGTCACCGTGAGCGCCCGGGACGCGGCCCGGGTCGAGGCGAGGCTGCGCCGGATGGTCGAGACGCTGGAGGTCACCCGGGCGGTTGGCAGAGATTGACATGAATCACCCGAGATCTCCATACTGCGGCTGTAGTCGATTGACTACATATGGAGAACTCGTGCTCTACGGAAGCGCCTTGCGGGACGACCTGGCCCGCGCAAAGACCACACCCCTCGTCGGCATCCACGACATGTACTCCGCGTCCCTCGCGGCGCGACATTTCGACGGCTTCTTCGTCTCCGGTTTCGGCTTCGCCGCCTCCTATTACGGGCTGCCCGACATCGGTTTCATCGCCTGGCCGGACATGGTGGCGTTCGTCGAGCGCCTGCGGCCGGCCTTTCCCCGGCAGCACCTCCTGGTCGACATCGACGACGGCTACGGCGACCCGGAGGTGGCCTGCCACGTGGTGCAACGGCTGGCCCGGGCCGGGGCGTCGGGGGTGATCCTGGAAGACCAGATGCGGCCCCGGCGCTGCGGCCACGCCGACGGCAAGCTGGTGCTTCCGCTGAGCGAATACCTGGACAAGCTGGCGCAGGTGCTGGACAGCCGGGGCGACCTGGTCGTGGTCGCCCGCACCGACGCCACCGAGCCGGACGACATCCTGCGCCGGGCGAAGGCACTCGCCAAGACGGACGCCGACCTGGTCCTGGTGGACGGCGTGCGCAGCGTCGAGTGGATCCGCCGGATCCGGGCGGCGGTCGGCGACAAGCCGCTGCTGTTCAATCAGATCGCGGGCGGCAAGTCGCCGCGCCTGACCCTGACCGAACTGGCCGAACTGGGCGTGGACGCGGCGATCTACAGCACACCCTGCCTGTTCGCCGCGCACACCGCCATCGACACCGCGCTGACCGAACTGATCCGTGCCGACGGCCGATTGCCCGAGGCCGACGGTCCGGACGCGGTCGGCGTCCGGACCGCGACGGCGCTGCTGGAGCGCAACATCAGCCGCCACCACCCGTCCTGACCGCAGCCCGCACGACTATTCGGTCTTCGGCGCGATCCGGTGCAGTTGCCTGCGGTCGTAGTAGGTGGTCATCGCGAAGCCGAAGGCGAGACCGGCTGCGGCGCCGAAGGCGATGCCCAGCCAGGCCCGGGTCAGACCGGCGTCGGCGCGCGCGTCGAAGTACAGGATCGCGCGCACGCCGTCGCTGAGTTGGCGCATCGGTTCGAACACGGCCAACACCCGGTAGAAGTGCGGCAACGCCTCCAGTGGGATGGTCGCGCCGGAGGACGGCAGGGCCAGCACGATGAAGACGAACATGCTGACCAACTGGCCGATCCCGCCGAAGGCCGCGTTGATCGCCTGCACGCCCAGCCCGACCGCGGTGGTCGCGCAGACCGAGAACACCCACAGCAGCGGCAGATGGGTCGCGTCCATGTCCAGGATGCCGATCGTGGCAATCATGATCAGGGTGGTGGTGAGCATCGACAACACTGCGGACATCGCGCTCTTGACCGCGAGTTGATGGGTGCGGGTGATGTGCACGAGCGGCCGTTCGGTACGCAGCGGGCCGATCTCGCTCGCCACGTAGCCGAGTGCGACGTCGACCCCGTTGCCGATGACGTTGCCGCCCAGGAAGCCGGCCAGCACCAGGAGCAGCGTGTAGTAGAAGGCGGTCAGGCCCAGTCCGCTGTGTGGGCCGATCGGGTGACCCACCGCGACGGCGACCGCGATCGGGTCGGCGAGCAGCAGTCGGGACGCGGTGGTGGCCTGCCCCGGCCCGCTCGGCGGCACGGCGGTGAGCGCCGCACCCAACTGCAACGAGGCCGCGTGCAGGGCCTGTTGGGCGATGCCGGTGGCCAGTGACGAGGCCAGGCTGCCCGCCCCGGGGTTGGTCAGCACGGTGACCGTGGGGCGGGTCGGCGCGGCCGGCGCGGGCGCTCCCAGCGCGGCCACCGACGCGGTGAAGCCCGCCGGCACCACGATCGCGCCGTACAGCTTGCCCGAGCCCATTTGTTGTCGGGCCGAGTCCTCGTCCATGATCCGCCAGGAGACCGCGTGGTCCGGGTCGGGCGCGGCGGCGATGCCCTCGGTGATCCGGGCGCCGAGGTTCTCCGTCCCGGCCGGCGCGCCCTGATCGGCGTCGACCAGGCCGATCGGCAGGCGATGCAGATCCGTGCGCGGGTTGAGGATGCCGCCCATGTAGAGCATGGACAACAGGAAGGCCAGTACCCCGACGATGACCGAGGGCATCACCCAGATCCGCGGATTGCGCAGCACCCGAGACGCGCCGACCCAGGGGGTGGACTGGTTCGAGGCCATCACTCTCCAGACGGGCCGAGGGCGGACCGGCCGCCCGCGCGCAGGCACGGCGACGGGCGGGCCGCCGTGGGCGAGATGGTCGCCCGGTCCGGGTCGGACCAAACCCCGGCTGCGCGGGACGGGCGAACGCCCGTATCGGGCCCGGGAGCGCTGCGTCGCCGGAACGGCGAAAAGGCCTCGCTCCCGGCGTGGGGCGCCGGAAGCGAGGCCGTCATCGGTCGCGCGTGATCAGGAGATGCTCACGTCGTCCACGAGGAACGTGGTGGTCAGCGAGGAGTCCTCGGCACCCGCGAAGGTGAGGGTGACCGTCTGGCCCGCATAGGCGCTCAGGTTCACCGTGCGTTGCACGTAGGCACCGGTGGCGCCGACGTTGGAATAGGTGGCCAGGGTGGTGGAGCCGATCTTGATCTTCAGAGTGTCGTAGACCGTGCTGCCGGTCTCCTTGGTGGTGGTCTTGATCCACACCTTCAGGCTCGGCGAACCGGCCGGGATCGTGATGTTGGACTGGCTCACGGTCTCGGTCGCGGTGGACCCGTAGCCCATCATCCACGCGTACCAGGAGCCGCCGTGCGCGGAGCCCGGGTTGCTGTTGGTGATGTCGTTGGCGCTTTGCGTCCAGTTCGCGGTGCCCTGTTCGAAGTCGCCGTTGCGGATCGAGTTGCCCGGCGGCGCGTTGCCGACGGTCAGCGTGTACTGCGCGGTGTGCGTGGCGGAGGGACCGGTACCGGTCACGGTGATCACGTACGTACCGTTCGCCGCGTTCGCGGCGGCCGTCGCGGTCAGGGTGGCGGAGGCGCCGGACTGGACGGAGTTCGGGACCACGCTCACCGAGACGTCGGCGGGCTGACCGGTGGCGGTCAGCGCGACGGTCTGTGCCACGCCCGAGGTGATGGTGGTACCGACCGTGGCCGAGACCGAGTTGCCGGCGAGCACGGAACCCGAGTTCGGGGTGACGGCCATCGAGAAGTCGTTCTGCCCGGGGCCACCGGTGCACGTCGGGTCATTGGGCTGCGCGGGCACGCTGATCGCGTCCCAGGCGGCCTTGGTCTTGTTGAACAGCGCGCAGGTCGCGTCGAGGGTCTTGGCCGAGTTCAGCGTGGCGGTGCGGTACTTCTTGTAGGTCATGCCGCTGGTCTTGAGCAGCATGCCGCCGTAGAAGACCTTGCCGGCCTGCTGGATGCCGACCCCGGTGAGGGTGGTGTTGTTGCAGGTGGGGCTGGTGGGCTTGCCGCCGCCGGGGTTGGTGCCCTCGGCGAGCAGGTAGAACCAGTGGTTCAGCGGGCCGGCCGCCGCGTGCTCCTCCGTGTTCGGGATGGAGGAGCTGTAGCAGTCGGGGTCGCCGTTGGTGGAGGGCTTGTACATGTAGCGGATCGGGCCCTGGCCGACCAGGTTGACGGCTTCGCCGACGGTGTAGTCGGGGACGTCGTACGGCGAGGGCTCGTTGGTGTACGCCTCGGTCAGCGCACCCATGATGTCGCCGGTGGACTCGCCCAGACCCGGCTCGGTGCCCGCGCCGCCGGGGGTGAACTGGTCGATGCCGTGCCCGAATTCGTGGCCCACGACGTCCATCGAACCGATCCACTGGTTCGCCTGGTTGTGCCCGATGGAAACGGACGAGCCGTCCCAGTAGGCGTTGACGTCGTTCAGGCCGACCTTGACCGGCCAGCTTCCGCCGGTACCGTTGTGCCCGTTGCGACCGAGCCAGTCGCGGAGCATGTTCCATTCCTTCTGCGCCGCCCACATGACGTCGGCGCAGCCGGTCTCCTTGCTGGACGCCTGGCCGTTGCCCCACGAGTCGCTCGACTTGGAGAAGACCGTGCCGTTGGCGTAGTCGGCGCAGGTCAGGCCGGGACGGTTCGGGTCGCGCAGGGAGTACGTGCCGTTGTTGTTGGTCGTGTCGATGGTCAGCGGACCGGGCCCGTTCCACTGGCTGTTCGCGCTGCCGGCCTTGACGTCGTCGACGGTGTCGAGCACCGTGCCCGTGCTCGCATCGACGAAGACGTGCAGCCTGCTGGGCGCGGACGCGGTACGACCGGCCAGGACGGTTTCCCAGGCCAGGTTGCTCTGCCCGTCCTTGACCCGGACGACCAGGCGGTGCGACTCGACCTTGTCGACCGAGGCGAGCCTGGTCCTGGAGGTGGCTTCCGCCGCCGCCGCGTCGATTCGCGCGGTGGTGTTCGCCGCGATCCGGGTGCCGGTGGCGGATTGGGTCGCGCGGACGCGGCCCTGGCCGTCGGCGAGCACCACGGCGTCGCCGCCGACCACCGGGATGCCCCGGTAGGTGCGCTCGTAGGCGACCGAGTAGAGGCCGTTGACCCAGGGGGTCACCGCTTGGCGCTGATACTGCTCGTCGGGACCCTTGGCGAGAGAGTCCAGACCACTGGCCGCGGCCCGGTCGGCGGCGGAGACCGCCAGGGACTGCGAGCCGGGGGGAGGCGGGTCGGCGGAGGCCGACTGAGCGGTCGAGGCGACCGTCAGCCCGGCGAGTACGGCCAGAACAGTCCCGGCCGTCACCGTTTTTCGATTCATCGAGGCTCCTTGAGTGGAAGGTAGACCTCGACCACGAATCCGGCCTTCGCCGTGCGTGTCCGCAAGGAGAGCGAACCGCCGCCGAGTATGGCCGCCGGGTTCGTGCCCGATCGGCAAACGCTCACACGGTGGGACGGCCCCGTTCAATGCGCCGTCGAGCGGTCGGCAAAATCTGTCAAATGCCTTCTTCCGCACCAGAGTTGCCCAGGACGGAGAATGACGGCCGGGAGTCGGTCGACGGGGCCGCCCGGCGCCCGGCGCGCCTTCGGAGAGGCACGTCGGGCATCGGGCGGTCGGTGCGATCGGCCCGGATCAGCCCAACGGGAGATCCAGATGATGCGGGTCCGATTCGGTGCGGGCGATGGTGATGGTGCTGCCCTCGACGGTGGCGGCACCGTAGAACGGGTCGATGGTGTCGACCACCAACATCACCCGGTGGCCGGCCGGCACGTTGTAACCGGTGGCCTGGAGTTCGATGTCCACCGTGACCGATTCGCCGGCCTCACCGAGGAGCCGGGTGAACGGCGCGTGCGTGATGATGTGGCCCAGGCCGCGCGGACCGACCGCGAACAGGTAGGCCACCAACGTCGATTCCGGCGCGTCGACGGTGTAGGTCAGGTGCAGCCGGGGGATGCCGCGCAGCGGTGTGACGACGGGCAGCGGCGCGGTGACCCACACGCCCGCGTTCGCCCGGTCGATCTTGCCGGTGCGGTAGACCCTGGGCAGACCGGCCAGTTCGGCGAATCCGGAGAAGATGATCGCGTCCGCGACGGTGGCCCGGGTGTCGGTGCCGGCCCGGAAGGTGACGTCACCGTCGCCGCTCGGCTTGTCGGTGAGCGTGCCGTCGCCGCCGTTCTGCGGCGCGGACAGGTAGAGGCGTTCGGTGCGTCCGGTGACCGCGCCCCAGGTGGACCGTTCCTCGATGGGGCCGTGCCACATGATCTCGGAGATTACTTCGCCCTCGGTGTTGATGCCGTTGTCGACCCCCTTGAGGTGGTGGTCGAACCATCGGTGGGCGTCCTCCCAGATCCGGTTCGGCAACCCGACGATGCCCGTCGCCTCGGGGCCCGAGTGATCGCCGATGGACATCAACAGCCGTTTGGGTCCGCTCAGTCGGTTGAACGTCTCCAACATCTGATTGCTCGGGAACAGCGTCTCGTGCCACGCGTTCGCGAACAGCACCGCCACGTCGTTGTCGTTGATCTGCTCGATGTAGGTGATCGGTGAGCGCGGGACGGCCCAGGCCAACGTGTCCGGCACGTTCTCGTTGTTCAACACGTCGGCGAATACCTGCTGGGTCTTCTTGCTGAGCCTGGCCTTGGCCGCGGCCTTCAACAACGCGGCGACCGAGGCGACATGGCGGGTGTCGTTCTCGTAGAACGCCTTGCCCAGGTCGCCCCACGTGCTGAGCGCGGCGACCGCCTTCACCCTGGGTTCGTGGGCGGCGACCAACTGGCTGATCCCGGAGCCGTAGGAGTCGCCGAGGAAGCCGACCGAGGTCGGCTCGGTGCCGATCTGCTCGATCGCGAAGTCCAGCGCCGCGATGCCGTCCTCGATGTCCGGGGTGCCGGCCACCTCGACGTGGCCACCGGATCCGGCGAAGCCGCGGGCGGTGTAGGCCAGGACGTCGTATCCCTTGAGGGCGAACCGGATCGCCTGTGCCACGTAGACGAGCCAGCCCGCGTCCGTCCACGGCGAGGGCATCACCACCACCGGCCGGGCCTCGCCGTCGCGGTGCGCCCAGAGCGCGCCGTCCAGCGACACCTTCGTGCTCCCGCCCTCCGGCGGACGGGGAACGGTGACCCGGCGGAAGTCGACCCGGGACCGAAGCTGCTCGATCTCGGCCGCCCGCGCGGGCGCGAGATGACTGGTGTCCCCGGTCTCCAGGGCCTCGGCGATTCGCGCCAAGGCCGCCTCGTCCAGTTCCGGATAGAGGGTGGTCGGTTGCGGTTCCTGAGAACTCACGTCGGTCCTTTCCCACTTCGTCGGATCGAGCGCACGACGTCGACGACGCACCATGATCGCGGTGCGTGCCGACTTCAGGACACACTGTCATTTCATGGTGCTCCGCGATGGGAGTATGGGAGGAAAATCCGAAGTGGGAAACAGCCGTTCCGGTGCGCCGGCCCCTTTCGCTACCCTCGGCCGACCTGTCGGAATCGACGAGCGGGGCGGCCCGCGGATCGGATGGCCAAGATGAGCGTTCCCCCGGAAGTCGAGACAAAGCGGCCGACCGTGTCGATCTCCGCCGGACGGGTGCGCGGCACCGCCTCGGACGGCATCCACCGCTTCCTCGGCATCCCGTACGCCGCCGCGCCGGTGGGGCCGAGACGGTTCGACCGGCCGGTGCCGCACCCGGGTTGGTCCGGTGTGCGGGACGCCGATTCGATGGGGCCGACCGCGCCGCAGGCGCCGTATCGGGGCGGCCTGGAATCGCTGCTGCCGACGGTGACGGTCGAGGGCGACGAGGTGCTCAACCTGAACATCTGGGCGCCCGCCGACGCGACCGGTCTGCCGGTCATGGTGTGGGTGCACGGCGGTTCGCTCGCACACGGCGCGAACGCGCTGCCCGGATACGACGGCAGCACCTTCGCCCGGGACGGCGTGGTGTTCGTGGCGCCGAACTACCGTCTGGCGTCCGAGGGTTTCTCGGTGCTGGCGGGTGCGCCGCGCAATCTCGGACTGGCCGACGTGCTCGCCGCGCTGCGCTGGGTGCGGGCCGAGATCGCGGCCTTCGGCGGGGATCCGGAACGGGTCACCGTGTTCGGCGAGTCCGCCGGATCGATCCTGCTCGGTGCGCTGATCGCGCATCCCGAGGCCGAGTCGTTGTGCACCCGGGCCATTCTGCAGAGCGGCATGCCCGGCGCCGTCCCGCCCGCGCGGGCCGGGCGGATCACCCGCCTGGTGGCCAAGCGGCTGGGCCGGGCGGCCACCCGGGAGGCGTTCGCGGACGTGCCCGCGGCCGAACTGGTCGCCGCCGAGCAGGCGGTCACCGCCGGCGGCAACCCGATGACCGGCGGCCCGGGCTTTGCCTTGGCCGTCGGCGAGGACCCGGTGCCGGTCGAGCCGTTCGCCGCGCTACTGGCCGGCGCCGGTTCCGGGATCGGGCTGTTGATCGGCTCGAACGCCGAGGAATACCGGTTGTGGTTCGTGCCCACGGGCCTGTTGCACCGGGTCGGGCCACTGTTGTTCGCGGGCGCCCGGCTGAAGTTCCGGATCGGGCGCCGGATCCTGGCCGTGTATCGGGCCGAGCGGCCGGGCGCCTCGCGCGGCGAACTGCTGGGCACGCTGGCCGGCGACCTGCTGCTCCGGCTGCCGATCAACCGGCTCGCGGATGCCCGGCTGGCGCGCGAGGCACCCACCCATGTCTACGAGTTCGGCTGGCGCAGTCCGGCCCGCGACCTCGGCGCCGCACACGCGATGGAACTCCCGTTCGTGTTCGACGGCCTCGACCTGCCCGACTGGCGGGCGCTTACCGGAGACGCGCCGCCGCAGCGGTTGGCCGACGAGATGCACGCGGCGTGGGTGCGGTTCGCCAAGACCGGCGACCCGGGCTGGGAACCGTGGGACGTCCGGCGCCCGGTCCGGGTGTTCGACGCGCCCGAATCGAGCACGGTGCTCGCCCCGCGCGAGGTCGAGCGGGCGGTCTGGCGCTGAGCGGTGCGGCACGTCCGGCCGGGTGGACGGCGACTCACCCGGCCGGGCCCGAGCCGGCGCGCCGCCGGCTCAGCCGAGGGCTCGGCGGACGGCCGCGTGCGGCAGCGCGTACGCCCGCTGCCCGGCCGGGGCGTGCACCGTCTCGGCGGCCAACAGGGCGTCCAGGACCGCCTCTTCTACGGCGTCCATGGTCGCCGCGAACACCGTGTCGAGCAGCGCCGAGGGCAGCGGCTCCATCGCGCGCGGCGGCGCGGTGGAGAAGGCCACCGCGCAGTCGCCGCTGCCGTGCGCGAACGCCGCGCCGACCCGGGCCAGGGCGAACACGCCGCGGCCGGCGATCCGGGTCGACTCGCGGGTCGAACAGGGCAGATCGGTGGCCACCACGATCACGCACGAACCCCGCCCGTGCACCGGCCCGGCGGTCGGCAGGCCCAGCGAGACGGGCCGCACCGACTGGCCGCCCAGGCGCAGTTCGCCGGACATGTTGGCCTGGACCAGGACGCCGACGGTCGCCTCGCCGGTGTCCGTCGGCACCCGGCGCGACGCGGTGCCGATGCCGCCCTTGTAGCCCAGCGCACACGCGCCGGTGCCGCCACCCACGTTGCCCTGCGGCACCGCCCCGGTCGAGGCGGTGTCCAGTGCGGCGTGCACGTGCGTGGCGGTCAGCGCCCGTGGTCGCGCCCGGGACAACCAGGTGTCGTCGATCTCGCCGACCACCGGGTCGACCGAGGCCGGCGGCGGGTCGACCCGGGCCGGCCGCCAGGTCAGCAGGGCGTCCGCGGCCCGACAGGTGGACTGCGTGGAGGTCAACAACAACGGCGTGCCCAGTCGGCCGAGTTCGACCAGTGGGCCGGCTCCGACCAACCCCGCGTGGCCGTTGCCGACGAACAGCCCCGCGCGCAACGGGCCGTGGGTGTACAGCGCGTCGGGCACGATCGCGGTCACCCCCGAGTACAGCCCCGCCGCGGCGTCGCGCAGCGTGGTGTGGCCCACCCGAACGCCCGCCACGTCGGTGATCGCGTTCCACGTCCCGGGGCGCAGTCCACCCGGTGCGTGGCCGTAGTCGCGGATCCGCGGCCGCGGCCCCGGGCGATCGGTCGCGAGTGCGGTCATGGTCGGGCTCCAGGGGTCGGTTCCGCCGGCATTCGCATGACGTCACTGTGCGCCGCTGCCGCGACGGGTCGCACCGTCGCCGCCGACGAAAGATCGGCCCCGACTCCGTGGCCCCCGCCAAGCCGGCCACACGGTGCGCGGCGGGCGCCGACGTGCCTCGCGTCCCGCGTCCGGCGTCCCGTGTTCCGGCGCCGTGCGGTCCGCGCTCTATAGGCTGACCACCCACTGGCGCCGGAGAGCGGCACCGACACGGTTGAGGGTGCACGGATGAGCGCGCGTTTCGAGGAACTCGACTGGCGGCCGACGCCGATGGGCGAGATCAGCCTGCGCCGCAGGCGGGATCCGGCCACCGGCGAGGACGTGTACGAGGTCAAGCTCGGCGACGAGTTCCTGATGTCCAGCCTGTTCACCGCAGGCGAGATCGCGCTGACCAGACTCGGCCTGGCCGCACTGCCCGAGGGTGAACTCGACGTCGTGGTGGGCGGGCTCGGGCTCGGTTACACCGCCAAGGCGGCACTGGACGACCCGCGCCTGCGCAGCCTGATCGTGGTCGACGCGCTCGGCGAGGTGATCGACTGGCATCGGCGCGGCCTGGTGCCGTTGGGCCTCGCACTGGCGGACGATCCCCGGTGCCGGTTGAGCCAGGGCGACTTCTTCGCACTGGCGGGCGATCCCCGGGGGTTCGATCCGCAGGAGCCGGGTCGCCGCTTCCACGCGATCCTGCTGGATGTCGACCACTCGCCGCGGCACGTGCTGCACCCCAGCCACGCCGCCCTGTACCGGCCCGCAGGACTGCGCGCACTGGCCGATCGGCTGCATCCGGACGGGATCTTCGCGTTGTGGTCGAACGACCCGCCGGACGCGGAGTTCGGCGAGGTGCTCGGCCAGGTGTTCACGGACCCGGTCGCGCACGTGGTCGACTTCGACAATCCGCTCCAGGGCGGTACGTCGACCAACACGGTCTATGTGGCGCGAAAGGCGGGAGACCCCGCGTCCTGACCCGGCGGGACGGCGAGCCGGGCCGGGACGCGGGGGTCCCGGGCGTGTTCCCGAGCCCCCTCCGGAACACGCGCGGATGCCGTACCCGGCGACAGGGCACGGGTCGCCGGATACGGCATCGGGTCAGCCGCGCAGGTGGTCGATCGCGGTGCGGGCGGCCAGGCCGATCGCCGCGTCGGCACGCGGGAGCCGGAAGCCCATCGACTCCGAGCGCAGGAACACGCCGACGGCGTAGCGCTTGCCGTCCGGGTATTCCACGACACCGGCCTCGTTGCGCACGCCCCACAGGGTGCCGGTCTTGCCGGACACCCGGATCTCGTCCCCGAACGCGGAGGAGAGCCGGTGCGGCCAGATCTGTCGGCCCATGATCTCGCGCACCTCGGCGCACGCCTCGGCCGGACCGGCCTCGTCCCGCCAGATCGCGGCGAGCAGTTTGGTGATCTCGCGCGGGGTGGTCGAGGCGGTGCGCTCGGGGTCGCGCACGCGCAGCCCGCGGCACTGGTCGGGGGTGAGCGCGGCCATCTTCTCCTGGGCGTCCGCGGCCGTCGGGTCGATGCCCAGATCGAGCATCACGGAGGCGAAGAGTTCCTTGCACCCGGTGACCGAGGTGTCCCGGCAGCCCAGCTCGTCCAGGGTGGCGCGCACGTTCTCCCGGCCGACCAGCCGCAACATCACGTCGGTGGCCGCGTTGTCGCTCATCGTCATCATCATGTGGGTGAGGTCGCGCGCGCTCATCTCCACGTCGTGCCGGCAACCGTCGGTGCCGATGCCGTCGCCCTCGCGGTCGGCGTCGGTGACCAGGTGGCGGCCGGCCCGATCGAGGCGGCCGTCGGCGGCCTGGCGGGCGTACTCCAGGGCGATCGGGATCTTGAAGACCGAGGCCAGCACGACCGGCGCGTCGCCTTGGTACTCGACCTCGCCGTCCCCGTCCAGTTCGCGTACGTGCAGGTAGCCGTCCACGTCGGCGGCGTCGAAGACGGCCCGGATGCTCTTCGCCGGCTCGGCCGGCGCTTGCTCGCTGCTCATGTGCGCTCCGTGAATCGTCGGCCGACCCCTGGGGGCCGGTGGTGGTGGCTCAGCGCTTCGCGGACGTGTTGGGCAGGTGGGTGGCCGAGGTGTGCGCGGCCACCGCGTACCAGATGTTGACCAGGTCCATCAGGGCGTTCGGGTCGGGCGCCGCGCACCGCACCGTCAACAGGTCCAGCCGCTCGGCGCCGGGCACCAACGCGGCGAACTCGGCGGCCAGGGGGAGTTGGAAACCCACCTCCAGGACCAGTTCCTCGGGCACCGGCAGCGCGCGCAGCGAGGAGGCGTTCTTGACCGCCAGCGCGGCCTGCTCGCGGATCAGGTCCCGAGCCAGGGAGGGGTGCATGGTGTCCGCCGCAGCCCAGCCCTCGGCCGACTTGACCTGTGCGGTGACCACGCCGGGGAACGCCTCCGCGGCCACCGAACACACGTGGTTGTCGCCGGTGACCAACCCGATCGGCACCCCGTGCTGGGCCGCGAGCAGCGCGATCACCTCGGCCTCGGTGACCTGGCGACCGCCGAGTTTGACCGTGGTGAAGTTGCCGGAGAAGGTGTGCGCGAGCACGCCCGGCTCGCCGGCCGCCGCGTGGTAGCCGACGAACAGCGCCACCGCGTGTTGCGGGCCCAGCCCCTGGGCCATGCACTGGGCCTTGGGCGAGCCGAGGATCATCCGGGCCCGGGGGTCGAGGTCCTCGGCGATCAGGTTGTCCATCGTGCCGTGGCTGTCGTTGATCAGTACGCGGTCCGCGCCCGCCGCGAAGGCGCCCTCGATCGCGGCGTTCGCCTCGCCGGTCATCAGGTGCTGGGCCCGCGGGTAGCCGCTGCCGCCGCGCCAGATCTGGTCCAGCGTGGCGATGCCCGCCACACCTTCCATGTCGATCGAGATGTACACGTCCATCGGTCACTCCCGCTTCGTCGCGTTGCCCGTGCCGGTCCGGTTCGCGCGCGTCCTGCGGGAAACCGGTGCGGGCGGTGCGCGGACCGTCGGCGGCCTCTGCCGAGGATTCCGGGAAGCGGTACCGCTCGGCGTCGGTGATTCGGACAGGTTCGGGGGCGGTTCTTCGTCCCGGACGACGATTCACGCCATTCGGGCGCTGCCTACCGTGATCGTCCTCTGCGGCACTCGCCGCCGCTTTCCGAGGAGGTATCCCACGATGGGACGATCCGAGGTGTCCGGGCCGGTTGCCCGGACGCTGCCGACGCCGGAGTATCTAGCGACCCGAATCGGCGAGCTGGCCGAGCGTGGCAACATCCCCGGCGCCAGCGTCGCGGTACGGATGGGCGACGAGACGGTGACCGCCGCCACGGGTGTGCTCGACGTGGAGATCGGGTACCCCGCGACCCCCGACTCGATCTTCCAGATCGGATCGATCACCAAGGTCTGGACGGCGACGCTGATCATGCAGCTCGTCGACGAGGGCGTGCTCGACCTGGACGCCCCGGTGCGGACCTACCTGCCCGAGTTCCGGCTCGTCGACGAGGCCGCCGCCCAGGTGGTGACGCCCCGTCAGCTCCTGTGCCACACCGCCGGTTTCGAGGGTGACCTGTTCGACGACCACGGCCCCGGTGACGACGCGGTGGCCAAAATGGTCGCGGGACTGGCCGACGACGCGGGCCAACTCTTCCCGCCCGGCGAGATGTTCTCCTACTGCAACAGCGGCTTCGTCGTGCTCGGCCGGATCGTCGAGGTGCTCACCGGGCAGACCTGGGAGGCCACCCTGCGTGAGCGGATCGCGATCCCGCTGGGGCTGACCCGGGTGGCCACCAACGCCAACGAGGCGCTCCTGCACCGGGTGGCGATCGGGCACGGTGCCGGGCCGGACGGGGTTCCGGTCAAGGTGCCGGCCTGGGAGGGGCCGCGGTCCAACGCGCCGGCCGGCTCGACGCTGACCACCACCGCGACCGACCTGGTCGCCTTCGCCGCCGCGCACGTCGCCCGGGGACTGTTGCCGGACGGCACGCGCCTGTTGTCCGAGGCGTCCGCGCTGGCGATGCGCGAGCCGCAGGTGCACGCGCCCGACATCGGCGCGGTGGGCACCGTGTGGGGGCTGGGCTGGAACCTCTTCGACTGGGTCGGCGGCCCGGTGATCGGCCACGACGGCGGTGCCATCGGGCAGAGCGCGATCCTGCGGGTGGCCCCCGAGAGCGGCGTCTCGATCGCGATCCTCACCAACGGCGGTGACCTGGGGGTGATGTACGACCTGGTCCGCGACGTGTTCGCGGCCAGTGCCGACGTGGTGGTCCCGGAACCCGTCGCGCCGCCCGTCGACCCCCCGGTGGTGGACTCGCGCTTCTTCGTCGGCCGCTACGCCTCGCAGGCGATGGTCTACGACGTGGTCGAGTCCGAGGAGGGCCTCGAGTTGACCATGCGTACGATCGGCGCCGCCGCCGAGATGGCCGGGGGCGAGCAGGTGCGGACCGGCAGGCTCGCGGTTCGCGACGCCCGCACCCTGATCGAGGTCGAGCCGCGGGGCGGGCGGTACACCCAGTACGCCTTCCTCGGCGACGGCGACCGCGCCGGCTTCCTGCACATGACCCGCGCGCTGCCTCGGGTCACCGCCGGCGAATCGGGCACCGCACCCGGCAACGGACAGCGCGGCGCCGAGTGTTCCTCCGGAGGCGAGCGATGAGACGCGCCCCGCGCACCGCCGCGGTCGTGTTCGCGCTGGGGTTGTTCGCGGCCGGCTGCGGGGGAACCGCCCCCGGTGGCGCCGGGGGCGGTGACGATGCGGTCACCATCGCGATCCCGGGCGACCCGGGCAACCTGAACCCGATGACCGCGCTGACCTCGTCCGCGGTGACGATGAACCGCTACACCTACGACGCGTTGATCCAGGTCGACCCGGTGGACGGGCGGATCGTCTCCGGCGTCGCGGAGAAGTGGACCTCCGACGCGACGTCCGCGACCTTCACGATCAGGCGCGACGTGATGTGCGACAACGGTGTCGCGCTGACCGCGTCCGACATCGCGGCTCAGTACACGTATATCGTCGACCCGGCGAACAAGTCCCCCCTGAACGGTCTGATGGTGCCCCCCGGCGTGGTTGCCACCGCCGACGACGCGACGAACACCCTGACGCTGAAGACCACCGATCCCAGCCCCTTCCTGGTTCGCGGCTCCGCGATGTTGCCGCTGGTGTGCCCCACCGGGCTGCGTGCGTCGGAGCAACTCACCCACACGTCCGACGGCACCGGGCCGTATCGCCTGACCGAGGTGGCCTCGGGCGATCACTTCACCTTCACCAAACGGCCCGGATACGTTTGGGGGCCGGACGGTGTCGACAACAAGCACATGCCGGAGCGGGTGGTCTTCAAGGTCATCGGCAACGAGTCCACCAGGGCCAACCTCCTGCTCGCCGGCCAAATCGACATCGCGCCCGTCATCGGCAGCGACCGTTCCCGGTTGCTCGCGGCCGGCGTGAAGTACCAGTCCCAGCGCGATCCGCTCGGGATGTTGACCTTCAACGAGGCCGCCGGTCGGGTCACCGCCGATCCGCAGGTGCGGCTGGCGCTGCTCTCGGCGCTGAACCTCAAGCAGATCGGCGCGGTGGCCACCGGCGGCAAGGGTGTCGCGCCGCTGCGGCTGGGCGTCACGATGGGCCCGCCGTGCACGGAGGACGCGATCACCGGCAACATCGCGCCGTACGACCCTACCAAGGCTGCCGAGACCATGCGCGCGGCCGGCTGGAAGAAGGTCGGCGGGCGTTGGAGCAAGGACGGCAAGCAGTTGTCGGTCTCGCTGGTCAATCCCGGCAACACCTATGGAACCCAGGTCGTGGCCGCCGTCGAGTTGGTGGCCAAGCAGTGGACCTCCTTCGGGGCCAAGGTCAGCCTGCAACCGACCACCCCCTCGACCAATGCCACAGTCCTGTTCAGCGGCCAGTGGGAGGTCGCGTGGGCGCCGCTTTCGGTGACCACGCCCGACCAGGCCGTGCCCTTCTTCGGCGGGCCTCCGCCGCCCGACGGCCTGAACTTCGGCTCGCTCGACAACCCCGAGTACAAGCGGCTCATGGCCCTTGCGATGGCCAAGCCTGACACCTCCGGCTGCCCAGAATGGACGGCAGCGGAGTCCGAGTTGACCAAACGTGTCGATGTGGTGACCTTTATGGACTCGATGACCCTGTATTTCACCCGGGGCTATACCTTCCAACTCGATGGTGGAGGCCCGATTCCCACCAGTCTTCGCAAGGTCGGTGGCCGATGAGCACCGCAACCCTCACCGGTCGGGTGATCGACTTCCGGCTCGGCCCCTGGGCCTCCTTCCTGGTACGCCGCACCGGGCGCCTGTTGGTCTCGCTCGCCGCTCTGATCACCGCAGCCTTCGCGATGATCCACTTCGTCCCCGGCGACCCGGTCCGAGGTGCCCTGGGGCTCAACGCCACGCCCGAGGCGGTCGCCGCCCGCAAGGAACAACTGGGCCTGGACGAATCGCTGATCTCCCAGTACCGGCACTTCCTGAGTGGGCTCTTCCACGGCGATCTGGGCGAATCGATCACCGCCCGGGTCCCGGTGTCCCAGATGATCGGCGACCGACTGCCGGCCACCATGGAGATCGCGATCTACGCGTTCGTCCTGGTGATGCTGGTGGCCGTCCCGCTGGGCATGGCGATGGCCGTGTGGACCCGCAACGGTCGGCGCCGGCGCGGCGAACTGGCCTTCGCCTCCTCGACCGGGGCGATCGTGGCCATCCCGGAATTCCTCCTCGCCGTCGGCCTCGCCTCGGTGTTCGGCGTCTCCCTCGGCTGGTTCCCGGTGGCGCTGCGCGAAGGCCCCGACTCCTACGTACTGCCCGTGCTCGCCCTCGCCGTCACCCCGATCGCCGCACTGTCGCGAATCGTTCGGGTCGAGGCGCTGCGCGTGTTCGAGACCGACTACATGCGCACCGCCCGGGCCAAGCGCCTGCCGGGCCGACTGGTCTACCTGCGGCACGCGTTGCCCAACCTGCTGACCTCCTCGCTCACCCTCGGCGGCCTGCTGCTCAGCGGCCTGCTGGCGGGCACCGTGCTGATCGAGAACGTCTTCGCCTGGCCCGGCCTGGGCATGACCATCGTCCAGGCGATCCTGCAGAAGGACTATCCGCTCGTCCAGGGCATCGTCCTGGTCTACGGAGCCACCGCCCTCACGATCAACTTCATGGTCGACCTCGCCGTCGCCGCCGCCGATCCCCAGTCCACGATTCGCGGGAGCTGACGATGTCCCAGACCCCAAGACTCCGCCTCGCCCTGCGCACCCCCCTGGGGATCGCCGCGGCCGCCGCGAGCACGATCATCGTCCTGACCGCGATCTTCGGACCGATGTTGCTCGGCGACACGGCCGACCGCATCGACACCGACGCGATCGGCCGACACAGCGGCACCGAGCACCTGTTCGGTACCGACGCGCTCGGTCGCGACATCGCCGCCCGGGTGGTGGTGGCGACCCGGCTCACGCTGGAACTCACCCTGTTCGCCACGCTCATCGCGGTCGTCGGCGGCCTGATCCTGGGCGTGCTGCCGGCGGTCCTGGGCCGCCGCGCCGGTCGCCTGATCACCGCGACGGTCAACCTGCTCGTCGCCTTCCCCGGCCTGCTGTTCGTGCTCTTCCTCGCCGTCATCTTCGGCGTCGGTACCTTCTCCGCCGCCTTCGCCATCGGCCTGGGCGCGGCACCCAGCACCGCCCGACTCGTGCAGAACCTGACCGCCTCCATCGCCGGCACCGACTACGTGGCCGCGGCCCGGATCCTGGGCGTCAACCGCTTCCGGATCATCGTGCGGCACATCCTGCCCAACATCGCCGAACCCGTCGCGCTGTTCGTCTCCACCACCGCCGCCGGCATCCTGGTCGCCTTCTCCGGCCTGTCCTTCCTCGGGCTGGGCGTGCAACCGCCCGACTACGACTGGGGACGCCTGCTCAACGAACAACTCGACCGGGTCATGGTCGACCCGATGTCGGCGGTCGGCCCCGGCGCCGCGATCGTGCTCACCGGCATCACCTTCGGCCTGATCGGCGAGGTCGTCGCCAAGGCGAACGCCGGTCGCACCGCGCCGCAGCCCGAGATCGCGACGGCCGAAACGAGCGCCATGACGCCCGCCGAGGAGAGCGCGTCCGGCCTGCTGCACATCGACCACCTCCAGGTCCGCTTCCCCGGCCACACCGCGGTGCACGACGTGTGCCTGACCGTCGACGAGGGCGAAGCGGTGGGCATCGTCGGCGAATCCGGCTCGGGCAAGAGCCTGACCGCGCTCGCCGCGGCCGGACTCGTCCCGCACCCCGGCCGGGTCAGCTCCCGGACCATGCGCTTCGGCGACCGGGACCTGAACAAGCAGGCGCCCAAGGGCACTTCGATGGCGATGGTCTTCCAGGACCCGATGGCCTCGCTCAACCCCGCACTCACCGTCGGCCGGCAACTCGCCGAAGTGGCCGAGGTGCACCACAACGCCGGACGCGCGGCGGCCGTCTCCCGCGCCGTCTCCCGGCTGGGCGCGGTCGGCATCATCAACCCCGAACTGCGGGTCCGCAAGCGCCCGCACGAGTTCTCCGGCGGCATGCGCCAGCGCGTGATGATCGCCATGGGCCTGATGGGCGAACCCCGCCTGATCATCGCCGACGAGCCCACCACCGCCCTGGACGTGACCGTCCAGGCCCAGGTGTTGGCCCTGCTCCGGGACGTGCGCACCGAATCCGGTGCCGCGCTGCTGCTCATCTCGCACGACATCGCCGTCGTCTCCCAGGTGTGCGACCGCGTCGTGGTCATGTACGCGGGCCGGATCGTGGAGGAACTCCCGGTCGGAGACCTCGCCGACGGCGTCGCCCACCCGTACTCGGCCGCGCTGATCGGCGCGGTGCCCAGCATGACCACCGACCGGGACA
The DNA here is from genome assembly GCF_044333915.1 of Embleya sp. NPDC020886. NCBI lineage: Bacteria > Bacillati > Actinomycetota > Actinomycetes > Kitasatosporales > Streptomycetaceae > Embleya > Embleya sp. NPDC020886. Next base: position 301,043 of record NZ_JBIRRX010000009.1, read on the forward strand.
CCCCGCTGGCGACCATCCCCGGCCGCCCGCCCGAGCCCGGCGAGCAGAGCGTCGGCTGCCCGTTCGCGCCCCGCTGCGCCCGGGCCACCGACCGCTGCCGCACCGAGGAGCCGGTGCTGGAGCAGATCCGCCCGGGCCGACGCGTCGCGTGCTGGGACCCGATCACCACCGCCACCCACGAACTGGAGGAGGCACGATGAAAGCCGTGAGCACGGCGGATCCCTCCGCCGCCGAAGCCGCCTCGGGCCCCGCCGGAAGCACCACGTCCGGCTCGCTCGAACTGCGCAACATCACCGTGCGCTACGGACGGGGCCGCAACGCCTCGACCGCCGTGGACGACGTCTCCCTGGACGTGCCCGCGGGCAGCGTGGTCGGTCTGGTCGGCGGTTCCGGATCGGGCAAGTCCACGCTGGGCCGGGCCGCGGTCGGGCTGGTCTCGATCGACTCGGGACAGGTCCTGGTGGACGGCGTCGACCAGGGCCGCAAGCCCGGGCGTCGGCCGATCCAACTGGTCTTCCAGGACCCGTTCGCGTCGCTGAACCCGCGGCTGACCATCGGCGGTTCGGTCGCCGAGGCGCTGCCGCGCGCCGACCGGGCGACCCGGGCGACCGAGGTGGCCCGCTACCTCGACCTGGTCGGCATCGACCCGGGTGTCAGTACCCGCCTGCCGCACGCGCTCTCCGGCGGCCAGCGCCAACGGGTCGCGCTGGCTCGCGCGCTGGCCGCCCGGCCCGCCGTGCTGGTCGCCGACGAGGTCACCTCCGCACTGGACGTCTCGGTGCAGGGTGCGGTGCTCAACCTGATCCGCGACCTGCAACGCGAGCTCGGCTTCGCGATGTTGTTCATCTCGCACAACCTGGCCGTGGTGCGCTACCTGGCGGACCGGATCGCGGTGATGGACCGCGGCGTCCTGGTCGAATGCGGCCCGGCCGCACAGGTGTTGGAGAACCCGGAACACGACTACACCCGGGCCCTGTTGTCCGGTGTCCCCACGATCGGCGAGCCGCTGCCCGAGCGGGCGGCGGTCGCGCCCGCGACCGAAGCGGAGACGGAGGCAACGGCCCGATGACGCCGACACCGGCGGGAGCGCGTACCGGCGGCGACCTGTACCGCGCCGACCGCGAACCCGAACCCGATTCCGGTGCACTTCGCGAGCGCGCGGTCGAGGCGGCCGACCGCGCGGCTCGCCTGGCCCGGATCGAGATCCGTGAGCTGCACACCCTGGGCGAGATGGCCGACGCGTGCGAGTTGTTCCAACACGTCTGGCAGCCCGAGCCGACCAACCCGATGATCAGCCCCGAACTGATGACCGTGGTCGCCCACTCGGGCGGCTACGTGGTGGGCACCTACGAGGGCGACCGGCTGATCGGCGCGTGTGTGGGCCTGCTCTCCACCGAGGGCCTGCACTCGCACATCGCCGGCGTCGACGAACGCTCGCGCGGACGCGACGTGGGCTACGCGCTCAAGGTCTACCAGCGCGCCTGGTGCCTGGAGCGCGCCATCACCCGGGTCACCTGGACCTTCGACCCCCTGGTCGGCCGCAACGCCTACTTCAACCTGGCCAAGCTCGGCGCCCTCCCGGCCGAGTACCTGGCCGACTTCTACGGGCCGATGTCCGACGCCATCAACGGGGACGACTTCTCCGACCGGCTGTTGGCCCGCTGGGACCTGACCGCCGACCGGGTCGCGCTGGCCTGTGCCGGGGTGGCGCAACCCGTCGACACCGAGGACCTGGCCGGAGAGGTGGTCATCGGCCTGGACGCGGGCCCCGACGGGCGGCCGATCCGGGGCCGCACCGACGGGGACGTGGTGCTGGTCGCGGTACCTCGGGACATCGAGGCGCTGCGGCGGGCCGACCCGTCGGCGGCGCGGGGGTGGCGGCTGGCGGTGCGCGAGGTGCTGGGCGAGCTGATGAGCCAGGGTCGGCAGGTGCGCGGCTTCGGCCGGGACGGGCGGTACGTGCTCGATCGCGGACCGGACGGGTATCGACCGTAAGAGTCGACATCGTGCGGAGTGAGCCGGTTTCACCCCCGCACATCCGACTCAAGATCGTTTAGACTCCGCCCACGGGCCGGCCATCGAGGACATGGGCGGCCCCTGGGCCGGACAGGCCGGCCGGGCTCGACGGGGGACCTGTGTCGACGGATTGGAACCCCGAGTCATGAACGTGCCAAGCAGCCGGCGAATACACCCCGTGGGCAGCACTCCCACGCACACCCCGGTGGGCAGCCGATGACCGCGAGTCCGCGCGCGGTCCTCGGGCGCATCATCGACGACCTCGGCTCGACCCTGTTCGCGGTGGCGGCCGGCACGCCGGATCCCGACCGCGAGGTCACCGGCGTGCTCATCCACGATCCGCACGACGAACCCGCGCACCTGCCGGGTGCGGTGGTCCTGGGCGTCGCCGTCTACGGATCCGCCGCGATCGCCGCCCTGGTGCACCGCGCCGCCGGGCTGGGCGCACCGGCCATCGTGGTGCGCGGCCCGATCGTGGTGGACGCCGAGATCGAGGCGGCCGTCGCGAGCACCGGCGTGGTGATCCTGGCGCTCACCCCCGGTGCGTCCTGGTCGCAGGTCACCACCATGCTGCGGGCCCTGCTCGCGGTGGACGAGGTGGGCACCGCGCAAAGTGGCGAAACCCTCGACGGCGCACCGGCCGGCGACCTGTTCGCGCTGGTCAACGCGATCGCCGCGCTGCTGGACGGACCAGTCACCGTGGAGGACCGCAGCGGCCGGGTGCTGGCCTTCTCCAGCCGCCAGGACGAGGCGGACGAACCCCGGATCGCCACCATCCTGGACCGCCAGGTGCCCGCGGAGATGTTGCGCATCCTGGAGGAGCGCGGCGCCTTCCACGCGCTGTACCGCAGCGAGGGACCGCTGTATCTGGCCGGCGTCTCCGACCTGCCCAGGGTGGCCATCGCGGTCCGGGCCGGGGACGAGATCCTGGGCTCGATCTGGGTCGTGGTGCACGAGCCGCTGTCCGAGGAGTTGGCCCGCTCGCTGACCGAGGCGGCCAAGGTGGTCGCGCTGCACCTGCTGCGCCGCCGGGCCGGCGCGGACGTGGAACGCCGACTGCGTACCGATCTGCTCGCCACCGTGCTCGAAGGCGGCCCGGCGGCGGTGGACGCGGCCGGCCGACTGGGCCTGGCCCATCAGCCCGCGTGCGTCCTCGCCCTCGCCGTGGTCGGCGACTCGGCACCGGCGGAGCGCAGCGCCGAGGAACACCGGATCGTCGACGCGCTGGCCCTGCACCTGGCCGCGGTCCATCCGCGTACCGCCACCGCCCGACTGGGCGGCTTCACCTACGCGATCCTGCCCACCGAGTCGGACGCTCGGGCGGTCCGGCTCGCCGAGGAGTTCCTGGCCCGGATCGGCGGCCGGATCGACGCGGTCGTGGGCATCGGCCGGGTGGCCGCCCGCGAGGTGGACCTGCCCTCCTCCCGCGCCGACGCGGACCGCGCGCTGCGGGTGCTGCGTGCGGGCCGCTCGTCGTTGCGGGTGGCCCGGTTGTGCGACGTGTACGTGTCCTCGCTGCTGGTCGACGTCGCCGACCGGGTCGCCGCCACCGACGACGCGCCGGCCGGACCGGTCACCCGGCTGCGCGCCTACGACGCCGAACACGACACGCACCTCACCGAGACCCTCGCCGCGTGGCTGGACACCTTCGGCGACGTCACCGCGGCGGCGGCGGCCGTGCACGTGCACCCGAACACGTTCCGCTATCGACTGCGCCGGTTGTCCGAGGTGGGCGCGATCGACCTCGCCGACGGGGACGCCCGCTTCGACGCGATGTTCCAACTCCGCCTGCACGGCGTGCATCCGGGCCGCGGCTCCGCCCGGGCCGCGGCCAGCGGACGGATCACCGCCCCGCCGACGCTGCGCGGGCCGGTGGTCTAGGAGGACGTCGTGTTCACTCGGTGCGGCGGTCGCGCCCGAGTGCCATCCGGGCGGCGCGCCGAATGGGCAGGCGGCGGCCGGCACCAACCACGGGGCACCCGTGCGCTCGGGCCTCGGCCGGCCGGGGCCGCTCCGGTCGAGGGGTTGCCGCCGGTGGCCGCCGGGCAGCGTGTCGGCAGGAGAAGGAAGAGGAGGCCGCGGTGTCCGGGACCGAGGATACGGAACGCGAAGGCGAGTCGGCGCAGGTCGACGGCCGGGCGATGACCCGGTTCGACGACATCTACGACCGGCCGGACCCACGGGCCTTCTTCCGGGCGCTCGGATCGTTCGAGTACCAGACGCCGCATCACGCCCAGCGGATCTTCCGCCACATGCTCACGACCTGGACCGGCAACGGCAACGGCAGCCCGGGGCCGGGCAGCGTGCTCGACATCTGCTGTTCGTACGGGATCAACGCGGCCCTGCTCAATCACGACGTGACGCTGGCCGACCTCTACGACCGGTACGGGTCCGCCTCCATCGCCGCGCTGGACACCGCCGAGCTGATCGAGGCCGACCGGGCCTGGTACGCGGCCCGGCGCCGGGCGGACGCGGTGCGCGTGGTCGGTCTCGACGTGGCCGCGAACGCGGTGTCCTACGCCCGGGCGGTCGGCCTCCTCGACGCGGGGTTCGCCGAGAACCTGGAGGTGGCACCGCCCTCGTCGGCCCTGCTCGCCGCCACCCGGTCGACCCGGCTGATCACCGTCACCGGCGGCGCCAGCTTCCTGTCCCCGCGGTCCTTCCGACCGTTCCTGACCGACGCCGCGGAACCCGTGTGGGTGGCCGCGTTCGTCCTGCGCACGGGGTCCTACCAGGCCATCGCCGACGGCCTGAGCGCGCTCGGCCTGGTCACCGAGAAGGTCGGCCCGCACACCTTCCCGCAGCGCCGCTTCACCGGCGAGCAGGAACAGCGCTACGCCGTCGAGGCGGTGCTCGCCGAGGCCGAGGATCCCCGCGGCAAGGAGAGCGCCGGCTACTTCCACACCGCCCTGCACCTGTCCCGCCCACCCCAGGACACCACAACCTTCCCACTCGCCGCCCTGCTGCCGGCGCAGGACTGACCGGCGCCCGGCGGGCCTTTACCGCCTTCCGACCCGGGTCAGAAGATCCGGATCTGTCGGATGCCGACCCCGGCCCGGCGCAGCCGGCCGCGCAGCGGGCCGTCGGTGTTCGGGGCCAGGGTCGGCCCGACCGAGGCGGCGATCCGCTCGGCCGCCCCGGCGACGTCGATGCGTTCGGTGTCGATGTGCTCGGCGAACTCCGGGGCCGCCAGTTTCTCCAGGCACACATCGAGTCGGGAGACCGCGAAGCTCTCCCGACGCGGCGGCGCTTCCTTGCCGAGCACCATCCGGATCGCCTGCCCGAGGCCGCGTTCGTTCAGCCGCCGCAGGATCGTCTCCCGCTCGGCGAACAGCGTGAAGTGCCGTACGTTGTGCCCGCGTTCCCGCAGACGTTCGATCGTCTCGCGGAAGTGGTCCGGCTCGATCATCGTCATCGGCGCGATCACCGGGCCGGATCGCCCTCGTCCGGTCAGCACCAGATCCAGTACCTCGAACACGCCCTGTCGCCAGGCGACCAGATCCTTGAAGTCGCCGCGCAGCGCCGGCGGCAACATCCGGTGCAGGCCGTAGCCGACCTCCTCCGGATCGCAGATCACACTGCCGGGCAACCGCCGGGACAACTCGTGTGCGGTCTGGGATTTGCCGACGCCGAAGGGGCCGTTGATCCATAAAAGCATGTATCGAGCCCACGAGTTCGCCGCCGCTTCCGGCGGCGATCACAGGTAGTGGAAGGTCGGGTGCGGGTGCATCAGGAAATCGTGGTGGGAGATGTTCCAGGCGTAGGCGCCGGTCAGGGCGAAGACCACGCGGTCGCCGACGCGAAGCCGGGCGACCGGGCGGTGGCGGGCGAACACGTCCTTGGGGGTGCAGAGTTGGCCGGTCAGGGTGAGTTCGGTGTCGTGCACCTCCGGGCGCGGCCACGGATAGGGCCAGGGGATCGTGCTCGGCACGATCGTGCACGGTTGGTCGTGGCCCTTGGCCGCGGGGGTGCGCAGGTGGTGGGTCCCGCCGCGCAGGACGGCGAACGTGCGGCCGTGACTGTGCTTGAGGTCCAGCACCTCGGTGGCGTACCAACCGCAGTACGCGGTCAGCGCCCGACCCGGCTCGATCCGCACGGTGAGGTCGGGGTGGTCGGCGACCAGGCGCGCCAGGCCGGCGCCGAAGCGGGTCCAGTCGAAGCGGGCGGCCGGATCCGCGTAGTCGACCGCCATTCCGCCGCCGATGTTCACCTCGGACAGCGCGATCCGGTGGCGTGCCGCGACGTCCCGCGTCCAGGTCAGGACGCGTTCGGCGACGGTGAGCGCGGTGTCCGCGTCCAGGCCGCTGGCCGGATGCGTGTGGATGCCGCGAAGGCGCGCCCGACCCGCGTCCGGCCCGGCGAGCAGCCGCAGACAGTCCTCGACCTCGGCCGGATCCATGCCGAACGGGCCGGAGCCGCCGCCCATGGTCAGGGCCGCGCCCCGGAGCAGGTCCGGCCCGAGCGGCAGGTTGACCCGCAGCAGCACGTCGACGTCGCGCTCGGGCCGGAACCGGGCGGCCAGTGCGACGAGTTGGTGCAGCTCGTGGCGGCTCTCCACATGGAAGCGCCCGACTCCCGCGCGCAGCGCGGCGATCAGCTCGTCCACCGTCTTGCCGGGGCCGCCGAAGGCCACCGGCACGGCGGGCTGCCGGGCGAGCACATGCGCGAGTTCGCCGCCCGAGGAGACCTCGTAGCCGCTCACCTCGGCGGCGAGCGCGGCCAGGATCTCCGGTGCGGGATTGGCCTTGACCGCGTAGTACAACTCGACCCGGGCGGGCAGCGCGGCGCGCACGGCCGCCACGTGCGCCCGCAGCGCGCCGAGGTCGTGGATGTAGGCGGGGAGTTCGGCGGTGGCCAGGTGCGTCACCCGGGTCCGTACGGCGGGGGTGATCATCGTGTGCTCCGGGCGGGTGTGCGGCGGACCCCGTCGGGGATCGACGCGGCCAGTGGTGAGGGGATCCGCAGGTACTGCGCCTCGCGGTCGGACCGCCGTTCCCAGCGGGCCAGCAGGTTGCCCTTGGCGGGCAGCGGGGCGCCGGCCAGCAGCGCCCGCAGCGGCGGTGGTTCGCCGTGCTCGGCCGAACAACGCGCCAGCACCGCGCGTACCCGCGCCCACAGCCGGGCCTCCAACCGCGGATGCAGGTCGGTCAGCGCGGCGAGCATCTCGGCGACGTTGTTGACCAGCAGGCAGTAGGCCACCCGGTCCCAGCCGCGCCGGGCGGTGTAGGTCATGGGTTCGGCGACCGAGGGCGGCAGCGCGGCCAGGGTGGCGGCGTGCGGTCCGGGCAGCAGCTTGGTGCCCTCCATGTCCCGGATCAGCACCTGGCGGGGCCGGCCCGCGGCGTCGACCGCGAGCAGCACGTTCTGCAGGTGCGGCTCCAACACCACGCCGTGCGCGAAGTAGGCGGCCAGCACCGGCGGGACCAACAACCGCAGGTAGTCGTCCCACCAGCGCAGCGCCGCGTCCGGTCCGGTGCCGGGCGGCAGCCGGGACACGTGGGCGGACCCGGTGGCGTATTCGGCGGCCACCGCGGCGGCCAACAGCGCCGTGTGGCCCGGCCGCAGCCGCGTGTCCAGGCCGTCCCGGACGATCACCCCGAACCCTTCGAGCAGGTCGGGTGCCACCGCCGCCGACACACTGCGATATGCGGGCTCGCCGAGCATCGCGAAGTCCGGGTGGCGTGCCGCCGATCGAGCCAGGATCGGGGCCAGCGCACGGGTCAGCGCGACCGCCCCGGACAACTCGTAGGCCGCGTTGCGGCGCACGCAGTTGGTGATCCGCACATTCAGACCGAACTTGAGGAACATGCCGGCGCCGGCGAGGGTGCGCACCGACGCGGTGGCGGCGAACGGGGCGCCGCCCGGGCCCAGGTCGAGTATGTCGCCTGCGGCCAATGCGGCGCGCAGACGGGGGTGTTCGGCGAGCAGGTCGAACTGCCACGGGTGTGCGGGCAGCAGGGTGTATCCGGCCGGGACCGGGCCGAGTCGATCCAGGACCGCGGTGTCGGCGGCGGCGAGCCGCTCCTGGGCGATCAGTTCGCTGCGCACCGCCAGGTGCCGCAGGCGGAACGTGGCCCGGGCCTCGGGCGCGTAGGCCGGCCACGTCGCCGGGTCGGCCCCGCGTGCCTTGGGCGTGGGATGGAAGCGGTGCCCGAACAGCAGGGCCTGTTCCGACTCCAGGTAGCGCGAGGCGGGCCGGACGACGGGTCGGGCCAGCCCCGCGGCCACGCCGGCTCGGCTGGACGCCACCTGGCCGAGGAACTCGTCGTTGTCCACGCCGGTTTGTCGACCCAGTTCGGTGTGGATGCGCCGGGCCAGCTCGGACCAGGTCAGCACCCGCCAGGCGGAGCCGCGCAGTTCGGCCACCGGGCCGATGAACCGGTGGTCGCCCAACAGCGAGGTGCGCCGCAACCGCACGCGCAGCCAGGTACCCGAACGAACCAGGTGCAGCCGGAGATGGCCGGCGTCGCCGGGCTCCACGAAGCTGTGTCCCGCCGGGCCGCACACCTCCCGGTGCAGACAGTTGAGCAGGGTGTGCGCGACGACGTCGTCGGCCGAGGGTGGTGCGGGTGGGACGGCGGAGACGGTTCGGGATGCGGCCGACGAGAGCGGCATGGGCGACTCCAGCGGTTCGAGGGGCGGCGGGGCGTGCGGGGGTGCAGGCCAGGGGTCGGCGGCGGGCGTGTCGGCGTGCTAGCCGCGTCTCGCGTGCCGGTGCAGGTAGTTCGGGCCGGTCGTGTAGTGCTTGTTGATGTCCGCCGCGCCCGAGCGCTGCTTGCTGAGCAGGGTGCCGGCGGTGATCATCGCCTTGACCGGCAGTCGGTCCCCGAGCAGCACCCGGCGGCGCAATTCCGGTTCCGCGAACTCGTCCAGCCGGTCGTGCACCAGGTGCAGCAGCCGGTCGCGTTCCGGCACCGGCAGGGCGAAGGCGATGGCGCCGGCGCACAGATGCACGGTGATCGTGACGAACACGTCGGCGAGCGCGCCCTCGTCCGTGCTGTAGGTGCGCGGGTCGTCGAACCCGTCGTGCGGCAGCGGACAGCGGGCCGGATACACCCTGGGGCCGTCGTTGTCCTTGAACAGCAGGCGGACCGGACGGTCCCGGGCGAACACCAGGGAGACGTTCTGCGGATGTGATTCGAGCGCGATCCCGTACCGGTACAGGGTGGTCTGCCAGTCCAGGAGCAGCGTGAGGTAGGCGTCGAGCAGCGCGAACCGGTCACCGCCATGGAAGCGGTCCGCGACCCGATCCAGCACCCGTACACCGTCCGGCCCCCTCGCGAGCAGCGCGGCGAGCGGCAGGACGAGGGCGTCCTCCAGGCCGGGCGGATGGCGGCGCACCAAAGCGGCCAGCAGCTCGTGCCCGGCGTGCAGGTGGGTCTGCTCGTCGGCGAGCAACACCCGTTCCCGGAACTGCGGTTCCCGGTTCAGGACCTCGCCCAGGAGGCGCTGTCCGGCGGCGCCGTCGACCAGCGTGCCGGGCTTGATCGTGCGCCGATTGCGCAGTCCGAGGGTGGCGATCGGCAGCGGGAGCTTGAGATGCACGGCGGGGTCGTGCCGCACCGCGACGGTACGCATCGACAGGGTCGGCCGCACGTCCAGGTGCTCCCGGTCGGTCCGCACGGCCGGCGCCGGGAGTCGGTCGAACGTCAACGGGTGCACGGGCAGCGCGAGATGATCGCCCATCAGGTCGGGTCGGCCGAGTTCCGCGGCGGTCGGCCACCAGTCCGGCAGCGTCCCGGTGCGGGTGGTCGCCTCGTGCGGCAGCAGCGCCCAGCGCAGCCGCAGGCTCGGATGGTGCTCGGGCGCGTATCGACGCAGCGCCGCGGCGGGCAACCCGGAACGGGCCCGTGCGGTCGGGTAGAGCGGATGGTCCACGTGCGCCGCCAGCGTGTCCAGCGCCGGACCCGCGCCCAGGCCGGTCCACGTGCTCGGGTCGGGGCCGTGCCGATCGGCGAGCCCGGCCCGCACGGCGGAACCGGTGCGCGCGAGCAACCCGCCCGCGCGGGCCGCCTGCCGGCACTCCTCGGCGAAGTCGGCGAAGCCGGACCGGTCCTGCGGATCGGCGGCCTCGCGCAATACCGCGAGCAGGTGGTCGGTGTCGGTCACCCGGGTGCCGTCGTGTTCGCCCACCAGGAGCGGCGCCCGGGCCGCGTACTCGCATTGGAACCCGTCGACCCGGACCGGCAACAACCACGTGTGCGTGCCGCCCGGCACGGTCAACCGCAACCAGGTGCCGTCCGGTCGGGACAGCGGTACCGCCGTGCTCCGCAGGCCCAGTACGTCCTCGCGCAGCACGGTGTCCAGCACCCGACACAGCAGTTCGTCCTCGAACCGGGTGGCCGGCGGGGGTGAGGGGGTGCGGTGGACCCGGGATATGGGCGGGTCGTCGGCGTGCCGGGTCACGGCGTGATGCTCCACTGCCGGCCGGTCAGGAACGCCTCGGCCGCGCGGTGCACGGCGGCCCGATCGGCTCCGACGGTACGCAGCACCCCGAGATAGTCCCGGTTGGAATGGTGCAGTTCGTGCCGTTCGCCGATCGTGCGCAACGGGTGGTAGTCGATCCGGACGCCGCCGTCCAGGACCGTGTTCTCGTGCCCGGGGGCACCGGTGAGCACCCCGGCCCGGTCGGCGCACGGGTAGTCGAGCCGGGCATGCCGCCCCGACCGGGCGCCCGGGTCGGCGGGCAGGTCGACCCCGAGATGCACGCCCAGGATCTGCTCGAACAGCGGGATGCCGAGGACGTCCGCGAGCAGCAGGTCGCACCGGTCGCCGATCGCACGGTAGTTGACCTCGATGAGTCGCGGCCGCCCGTCCTGGACCACGAATTCCGTGTGACAGGCCCCGAATCCCACGCCGAGCGCGTCGAGTTGGGCGAGCACCGCGGCGGTGATCGCGGGCGGCGGGTCGGGCACCAGGTCCAGGCGCGTCTCGATGAAGTACGGCGGCGGCGAGATCCGGGTGTGGAAGCCGCCCACCACCCGCACGCCGTGCCGGTCGCCGAGGGTCTCCAGGGTGTACAACTCGCCCGGCAGGTATTCCTCGACCAGCAGCGCGGCCGCCGGTCGGCGGGACCGGATCTCGGCGCAACGTGCCAGGAGTTCGGTGTCGTCGGCGACCAGCACCACGTCCTCGCCAGCGACCCCCTCGCGCGGTTTGAGCACGCACGGATACGGCGGTGCGAGGGCGAGCAGGTCCGTCGCCCGCTGCTCGGGCGCCAGTTCGGCGGCCCACACGGTGTCCGCGCCGGTATCGGCGAGCCGGCGGCGGGTCTGTGCCTTGTTCTTGGCCCGCAGCGCGGCCGTCCAGTCCTTGCCGGGCAGGCCGAACCAATGCGCCGCGAGGGCCGCTTGCACCTGGAGGTGGTCGCTGTTGGTGAACACCGCGTCCGGCCGATCCGCGGCGCCGACGCGATCGATCACCGCGCGGAAGTCGCGTACGTCACAGTCCAGCACCTCGACCCGGGGGAGTGCGGCGCACAGTTCGCGGTGGGCTCCCGCGTGGGCGGGGTCGGCGAGCAGGGTGACGTCGAGCCCGAGGCGGCCGGCGGCGGGGAGGAATCCCTCGGTCACCGAATCGGTGGGATTGAGCGCGAGCAGGTACAGCCGCATGCGTGATCGGTCCCTCTCGGACACGTCGACCCGGGCACGGCGAACCGGACCATCGACCCGGAGCGTCGATCCGGATTCTCGGCCCGGACCCGAGACAACTTAGGGTAGGCATACTTACCGGCCAAATCCGGTCCACCCCAGGGCCGTTCGGGTCGCTACCGGCGCGTCGACGGTGCGCACGGCGAGCGTTGGGTTAGGTTAACCTAACTTCGACATCGTCTCGGGTCGGCCGTGGTCGACCGTGTCCGAGAGGGCGAGCTCCAATCTCCACCGAACGTGAACGCCGCGCGCAGCTCTACCGGCCCTTCCGACTCACCGTGGTCCGGAACACGCCGATCACCCGCAATGCCACCCGGATCACCCTCACCGGCCCGAGGCTGGCGGACTTCGTCCCGGGCGGCCCCGATCAACGGGTCAAGCTCTTCGTCCCGCGCGAGGGTCGGCCGGCGTCCCGGATCACCCGGACCGACCTGAGCTGGCGCGAAGCCTGGACCTCGATCCCCGAGGCGGATCGGCCCTACCAGCGCACCTACACCGTGCGCGCACACAGGTCCGACCCGGTCGAGATCGACATCGACTTCGCGCTGCACACGCCCGGCGGCCCCGCCTGCCGCTGGGCCCGCGCGGCGCGTACCGGCGATGCCATCGAACTGCTCGGGCCGACCGCCGAGCGCAACGGCGGCTACAGCTTCGAGCCGCCGGCGGGCCGCCGACTGTTGTTGGCCGGCGACCATGCGGCGCTGCCCGCGATCGGGTCCATCGTCGAGTCGCTGCCCGCCGACGCCCGCGGGCACGTCTTCGTCGAGGTGGGCTCGGCCGCGGACCGCCAACACCTGGCGGCGCCGCCCGGGGTGCGGGTCGACTGGGTGCATCGCGGCGACGCGCCGTTCGCGGAGAACCGGCTGCTGGACGCGATCCGGGACGCCCACGTGCCGGTCGAGCGCGGCTATGCCTGGCTGGCCGGTGAGGCGAGTCGGGTGCGGGCGCTGCGCCGGCACCTCAAGGACGAGCGCGGCATGGACCACCGCTCGATCGCCTTCATGGGCTACTGGCGGGTCGGCCATACCGAGGAGACCGCACACCGCGAACCGACCGCCGCCGAATCCGCGCAGCCGGTGTCGCTCGCCCGCTGACCCGCCACGGCCCGCCGACGGGCCACGCGCCCGCCGACCACAACCCGCGGCTCAGCGGGCGCGTGAGGATCCGGTGCGCTCGGCGCGCATCCGGCGGGCGATGACCCGGAGATCGATCCAGGCGATCACGGCGGTCGCCGCGCACACGATCGCGGCCACGATCCACAGCGTGCGTACGCCGTGCGTGACATCCGCGGTGGCCGCCAACGCGCACAGTGCACAGCCGATCACGAAGAACGGCAGCGCGATGGTGGACATCACCCGGCGCGCGGCGAGGTCGCTGCGCGGATGGGCCGCCTCGCTGCCGGGCGGGCGCCTGGCCGGAGCGCGATGTCGGGCACTCATATCCTTCGCATACCCGACTATCCCCCGCATACCCGGGTCGGGGAGCGGTGCCCGGACCCTGTTTCGCGGCGTTTGCACGGGTCGGTGCCCGGGAGGACGCTGGAAGGGTACGCGACCGGGTCCCCACGAGTGCCCCAGGCGAGCGCCGAGCGCGGTCCGTACCGGGATCAGGTGAGATCGATGCGCATGCTCCTCCAGGCACGTATGGATACCGAGGCCGGCAACAAGGCGATCAAGGACGGGTCGTTGCCGACGATCATCAAGGGCGTCGTCGAGCATGTCCATCCCGAGGCCGCCTACTTCACCGCCTTCGAGGGCGACCGGACCTGCGTGCTCGTGTTCGACATGCAGGACTCGTCGCAACTGCCGAGCATCGCCGAGCCGTTCTTCGAACTCGGCGCCAAGGTCACCTTCAAGCCGGTGATGAACCTCGACGACCTGCAAAAGGGCCTGGCCGCGCTGGGTTGATCCGCGCCGGGTCGACGCGGCGCGGATCAACGCCGAGTCGGCCGCGCCGGCCCGATCGCCCGGTAGGGTCGACCCACGGTCCGACCGGGTGATCCGCACTCCGGCGATCGCCGGATTCGGGGGCTCACACGTGTTTCGGGTCGCGGTCATCGACGACTATCAGGGGCCGGGCGCCGCACTCGACTGCTGGCGGAAGTTGCCGGCGGACACCGAGGTCGCGTTCTTTCCCGACCACGTGCGCGACATCGAGGCACTGGTCGAGCGACTGGCGCCGTTCGACGCGGTGATCGCGATGCGCGAACGCACCCCGTTCCCGGCCGACCTGCTCGCCCGACTGCCCGCGCTCCGGCTGCTGATCACCACGGGTATGAACAACGCCGCGATCGACATCGCGGCGGCTCGGGCGTGCGGCGTCACGGTGTGCGGCACCCGCATGCAGTCGCATCCGGCCGCCGAGCTGACCTGGGCGCTGATCCTCGAACTGGCCCGGCGTACCGGCGCGGAGGACGCCAACCTGCGCGCCGGCGGCTGGCAACACGGCGTCGGTCTGGACCTCGCCGGATCCACCCTGGGCCTGATCGGTCTCGGCAGGCTGGGCACCCGGGTGGCCACGATCGGTGCGGCGTTCGGGATGCGGGTGCTGGCCTGGAGCCAAAACCTCACCGCCGAGCAGGCCGCGGCGGTCGGTGTCACCGCGGTCGAGAAGGAAGTGTTGTTCCGCGAGGCCGACTTCGTCTCGGTCCACGTGCGGCACAGCGAGCGCACCACCTCGCTGGTGGGCGCGCCCGAGCTGGCCCTGATGCGCCCCACCGCCTACCTGGTCAACACCTCGCGGGCGCCGATCGTGGACGGCCCCGCCCTGCTCGCCGCGTTGCACGAGGGCCGGATCGCCGGTGCCGCCCTGGACGTCTACCCGGTGGAGCCGATCCCCGCCGACGACCCGATCCTGGCCGCCCCCAATACCGTCCTCACGCCACACATCGGCTACACCACCCAGGGCAACTACACCCTCGCCTACACCGACGCGGTCGAGGACGTCACCGCGTTCCTGGCGGGCGATCCGGTGCGCGAGCTGTAGGCGGCGGGGCCGTACCCGAGGGCTGTGCCGGTCCCGCGCGCCCGCGCTCGGCGAGCGGTATCCGGGCGGGGGCCGGAACCACCTCGACGAGAACACGTGCGCGTACGAGCGGCCCGACGGGCCGCGTGCGGCGTCGGTCGACCCGGTCCTCGGTCGCCCCGACCACGAGGCGACCGAGGACCGCGGGTGGGTCAGCGGGCGTCGGGTCGGGTGCCGATCGTGGAGATCAGCCGCCAGCCGGTGGTGACCAGATCCGGGTGGGCGGCAACCTCCTGGAAGCGGTCCAGCAGGTCCTCGTCGATGCCCAGCTCGACGAGCTGCGCCCGGAGCTGGCGGGCGTTGCACGCGTACAGGCGGTGGGCGAGGCCGGGCCCGGCGCAGTCCGCGTCGGTGCGGGTCACCCGTACGTCGACCAGGCCCGCCTCGACGAACGCGTCCTTGGTCGCCGCCGCCCACTCCAGGTCGGCGCCCCGGCCGCGCAGGACGGCCAGGATGCCCGCGACGACCTCGGTGAACACCTTCTCGTCGGCGGGGTCGGCGCAGGCCAGCACGCGCGGCGGCTCGGGGCAGTACCAGTCCTCGATCACCAGGACGCCGCCGGGCTCCAGCACGTCGACCAGGCGCGGCAGGATCGCCCGGCGCTCGGGTATGTGCAGCAGCACCAGCCGCCCGTGGATGCCCCGGTAGGGCCTGCGCGGCAGCTCGTCGGTGCGCAGGTCCAGCGGGAAGGTGCGGATCGGTGCGCCGTCGGCGGGCGCGGCGACCGCCCGCGCGTCGAGATCGGTGGCGTGCACGACGCCGGTCGGGCCGATCCGGCGGGACAACTCGCGGGCGATGCTGCCCAGGCCGTGCCCGATCTCCAGCCACTCCTGGCCGGTCGGGTCGTCGAGCGAGTCCAGCACCATGCGGGTGCTGGGATCGAGCAGGTCCTGGAGGGTTTCCAGTTGGAAGGTGATGTCGTCGGCTTCGGCGAACGCGTACAAGAGCGACTCCTCGCTGGGATGGACGATGTCGAACGGCGCGGCCGGATCAACCGCCGAGGACGGCGAGTTGCTCGACCGCCACGTTGGCCCGCTTGGGCCCGTCGTTGCGCACCTCGAAGCGGTACCACTGCTGGACCGGCGAGTGGGTGGCCGGGTTGAGCTGCATCACCCCGCGTGGACTGTCGATCTGTCCGACGTTGCCCAGCGCGGCGTTCACCGCCTCGGGGGTGAGCTTCTTCTTGTCGGCGCGGACCGCGCCGATCGCGGTGTCCAGCGAGCGGGCGATGTCCCATGCGGCGACCGCGTAGATGGTCGGGCTCCGCTCCGGGTGACGCTGCTGCCAGGCGGCCACGAAGGCCCGGTTCGCCGGGTTGTCCAGGTCCGCGCCGTAGGTGGCGAACGTGGTGATGCCCGCCGCGGCGTCGGCCTGGGCGTCGAGTTGGCGACCCTCGGTCAACGGCCCGCTGCCGTACAGCGGGAGCTTGGCGGCTTCGGAGGTCTTGTACTGCTTGACGAAGTCGACCGCCGCGGTACCCGCGTAGAACGCGTAGACGGCCTTGGCGCCGCTCTGCGCGATCTTGTTCAGGTAGGGCAGGAAGTTCTGGGTGGCGGGGAACGGGGTGAAGGTGGTCTTCCCCTCCGGGTTGGCCAGGGTGCCGCCGGCCTTGGTGAACGACTCGGTGAAGCCCTTGAGTTGGTCCCAACCGCCCTGGTAGTCCGGGCCGATCGCGTAGACCGGGCCGTTGACGTGTTCCTTGACCCAGGGCCCGGCGGCGGCGCCGGCCTCGTAGGACTGGGTGTTGAACGACCAGACGTGCGCGGTGAGTTTGGGATCCGGGAACTCGGGCCGGCCGGCGACACCCATCAGCGCCGTGTTGTTGGCGGCGGCGATCGGCAACACGCCGGCCACGCTGCCACCGCTGACGATGCCGGTGATGGCCAACACGTTCTGCTGCTTGACCAGTTCGGTCGCGGCGGGGACGGCGGTCGGCGGACCGGCGCCCTCGTCGCGCACCACGATGTCCGCCTTGAGGCCGCCCAGCTTGCCGCCGTGCGTGTCGCGGTACAGCTCCAGGCCCGCGCGGGTGTCCTCGCCCACCGCGGCGTACGGGCCGCTCGCGGGGGTGAGCAGGCCGATCTTGGCGACGGCGTCGGATCCCTTGCCCTTGTCGTCGCCGGCCGCACTGCCCGAGCACGCCGACACCACCAGGAGTAGACCGGTGGCGATGGCCAGGGGGGTGCGGATGCTTCGGATCCGTCTACGGGTGCTGCTGCGCATGTCCGTCTCTCTCTCGGCAGGTTCGGCGATACGGGGTACGAACTCCGGATGGGGACTGCCGGCTCGGTCGCGCGACGACGCGGAACGTGTCTCGGGGCGCGCGGGAGCCGGGGCGGATGCGCCGGGGCGGCCGGTGGGCCGGGCGCGCGAATACTCCGGACGACCGGGGCGGATGGCCGGGTCGTCCGGGACGGGACAGCCGGGTATGGGATCAGAAGACCCGGCTGGGGGCCGGCATGCGGGCGGGTTGCGGCTGCAGACCGCGACCGCGTGCGAGCGGCGTCAAGGACGGGCCGACGCGCTCCATCAGCGCGTGCATCGCCCGGATCAGGTTGCCGACGTCGGCGTTCCAGGTGGTCGCCACGATCAGCGCCGAGGGGTGCACCTGTCCGTCCGGGCCCGGGCTGGTGTTGCCCATGGTGAGCAACAGACCGTGCTCGGCCTGCGACATCAGCACACTGACCGGCCCCAGGCCCATCAGGTCGGCGCTGTAGTCCTGCATCAGCAGGGCACCGGGCGCACTCGACGCGATCTTCTCCGCGTTCGCGATCCACGCCGTCTGCGATGCCTCGTCGGCGCGGATGCGACCGGGCAGCGCGGCCTGGGCGACCAGCAGCGAGTCACCGCTGGCGGCCACCGCGTGCAGGACGTCGGGGGCGTGGTCGTGCACGAACTGGCGCATGAAGTCGTCGAGCACGCTCTGGTCGACGGCGGGCTCGGTCATGGGGATTCCTTGGGGGTCCGGGTGAAGGGCAGATCGCGGGCGCCGCGCCCGAACGAGGCGGCGGCGGCGCTGGCCTGCGCGATGTCACGGGTGGGTGGGGCGGTACGACGGAACTGGGCCGCTTGTGCCGTCCGGCGCTCGCGGCGGGGGAGGCCCTGCGCGGTCAACTCGGGCGCGTAGTCGGCGGGCAGCGGGCCGCCGGTGATCGTGCCGGTGGCGCCGGGATCCGCGCCGTCGGGGTACGCATCGTTGCCGTTGGCGGCCGGGCCGTCGGTACCGGCGCCGATCGGGCCGCTGCCGTTCCTGGCGACGCCGTTCGCGCCGGCGCCGTTCAGGCCGGACCCGAGGGCGATCGGCCGGGCCAGGCCGGCCGGTGCGGCGAGCGGCCGGGAGACCTGCTCCACCCGGCGGCGGTGCCGGCCCACCGAGGCGATGATCGTGTGCGGGAGCACGATCTCGACCACCGTTCCGCCTTCCTCGCCCGCCTGTAGCTCGACCTGGATCTCCAGCGGGCGGGCCTGGAGCGCGACCACGGTCAGGCCGGTCTGGCGCAGCGAGGGCAACGCGTCCACGTCGGCGCGCAACCGGCGATTGAGCAGCTCCGGGTCGCGATGGCCCACGCCTCGGTCCTGCACCCGCACCAACACGCCCGCCTCGGTGCGTTCGGCGGTGATCTGCACCTCGTGCCGGCCGGAGAAGCGGGCCGCGTTGTCGACGATCTCGCCGAGGATCTGGGTCACCGCGCCGACCGTGTCGCCGGCGAGCGTGACCGACGTGGGGATGCCCTTGAAGGCGATGTCGGGCAGTCGCTCGTAGTTGGTCACCCGCTGGGCGCCGGCACGAATCACCTCGTAGAGCGGGGTGTCCGGCCACAACCGGTTCGGCGGCTGGCCGCTGAGCACCGCGATCGAGTCGGCGAGCCGCTTGGTGCCCTCGTTGCCGTGGTCCACCTCGAACACGGTACCGAGCTGATCCACCGTCAGGTTGGAGGCCTGGAGCCGGTCCAGGGCGCTGCTGACCCGGCTGGTCTGCACCCGGATCCGCCGGGCGACGTCGCCGAGGGCGTCGTTGTACTCGCGCTGGGCCAGCACCAGCGACGCGCTGTGTTCCACGGTGCTGTAGGCGAGTTGGGTCAGCGCGCGGGCCAGATCGGCGATCTCGTCGGCGCCACGCTCGCGGTCCGGCTGCGGGCCGAGCATCTTGAGCGCGTACGCCCGACCGCTCTCGTGCGGGGCCAGCGCGTCGCGGCGGCGCAGGTCGGCCTCGACGGCGGGCAGCGTCTCCTGGGTCATCACGGTGACCCGCTCGGCCAGGGTCTGCAGTCGGCGGTGCAGCAGTCGGCCGAGCCAGGCGGCGGCCGCGGCGGCGGCGAGCACCGCGCCGATCAGCACCGCGCCCTGGACACCGGCCAGCCACCACCGGTCGTCGGTCAGCTCGGCCACCTCGTGGGCGACGTCGGCGTCGGCCCGTTGCTCCACCGACCACAGCCGGTCGGCGCGTTCGGCCAGCGCCGCACGCCAGACGTCGGCCTCCGGGGTGTCGCGGCCGAGCGCGTCCTCGGTCTGCGCGACCCGGATCATCTCGGGTCCGGCCAGTGCCCGGGCGAGCCGGTCGCGCCAGGCGCCGGGCGCGGTCACCGCGAAGGACTCCAGGGCCTGATCGTGTGCGGCGCGGGCGGTGGAGGCCGCCTTGAGCACCGGGCCGCCCAGCGGACCGGCACCCAACGAGCGCAACACGGTGACCTGTTGCTGACCCAGCGCGGCCCGGGCCTGGGCCAGCGCGGTGATCGCGCGCAGCCGCCCGGCGGTGCCGGTGGACACGCCCGGATCGAGCGCGACCCGGGCGCGCAGGTCCACGGTGGTGCCGATCCAGGCCCAGTAGCGCACGGCCGCCGCCGAGGTGGCCACGCCCCGCTGGTCGACCTGGGTGCGCAGGCCGGGCAGGCCGCGCAGCGCGGTGTCCACGGCGGCCAGGGCGTCGCGTTCGCCGGTGGAGTCGGGCTCCAGGCCGCGTCGGCGATCCTGGTAGCGGCGTACGGCGGCCTCGCTCGCGTCGATCGCGGTGCGGTAGTCGGCGCTGGTGATCGGACCGGCGCCGCGCGAGAGCAGGGTCACCGCGGCGGCGCTCTCCGCCTGGAGTCGGCGACCCACCTCGCCGGCGTCGGCCGAGACGCCGACCAGATCGTGTGCGTGGTCGGCGGCCTGGGCCTGTTCGACCAGCACCAGGATCGCGGATCCGGCGAAGAAGACCATGCCCGCGGAGGGCACCACGACCATCAGGGTGATCAGGCCGCGGACGCGCGGACGGACCCGGGCGGCGAGCCGGGTCCGCAACGGGCGGCGCGGGGCGGGGGTCGCGCCCGTGGGGCCGGCGTCGATGGGGCCGGTGTGCTGCGAGCGGGAGGGACGTATCTTCATCCGCGTTCGCTCCCGGGACCGGGCCGGCGGGGCCGGGCGCACCCGAACGGGCGTGCTCCCGCCCGGGGTTGCGGGCGCGTGCGTGGAGCGGTACTCGCAGGCCGAGCGGCGGGTGCACAAGGGTGCCGGTCGTGGCCACCGGAGCGGTTCGCGTCGGCGACGTGCGGGGGAGTGCGGAGTAATCGCAACACGGGCTGGAATCCCTGAACGATGGTCGGTGGGAGGGGGGATGCGCCGGAGGCGGACCCGAGGTGCGGTCCACCGGCGACGCACACGGTCGACGGGCACGGCGTGGGCGCGAGCCGGGTGTGTGGGCCTCGGCCTTCCGGGCCGGCGGCATCCGGCGCCGGCAGCGCCCGGGGCGGCCGGCTCGAATACCACCAAGGCGAGCAAAACGGCCGGTAGCGGCACTTCCGCTTCCGGTTCGGAAACGGTCCGCGCGCCCTGCGCCGGCGGCGGCCCGGTCCGGGTGCTCGACCGGCGGCCGTCCGTGCCCGCGTCATGAACGATCGGGAGCGGCGCGCATCGGCTAGGTCGCGTGCGGGAGCCGGCTCATCCGAGGTGAACTCCCGGGCGAGAAAGTGGTGTTCGCGTCCCGACTCGGCGTCCTCGGACAGCGCACCGACCGCCGTGGGATCGTTCGGTCGCGAGCCTTCGACGCAAAAACGCCCATGAACGGATCACTCCTCGCAAGGGGGTGCGGGGTCGACCAGGAAACGCCCGATCGCGGGTAGGGCAACTGTTCGCATCGGTGCGCACACACACTGTCCCTGCGAATCCACCCGACGTCAAACGAAACTTGGGTGATATCGCGCCTCTGTTGTCACCGGCGTGATCAAGACCGACCCCCCTCGCTCCCGCGGTGGTTCGGCGCCGGAGGCACATCGACGCGGCCCGGCCGAGGGCGGTCGGGTGCGCGGGCCGGGCCCGCCACCTGCCGATCGGGCGCGCGAGAGCCGGCCCGACGCACCGATATGGGTGCCCGAGAGCAGGTCCAACACGCCGATATCGGACGCCCCAGGTGTGACACAAGGCCGGGACGGCAGCGGCGAGTTCGCGCCAATCTCGACCGGCCGGCTCGGCAACTCCGGTACCAGGAGGGTCGATCGGCCCCGCCCATCCCTCCCGGATCGGTGCTCGGCCTTCTCCGTCCGGGACTTCGCGGAAAAGCCCGACGAGTCGACGAGTCGATCGGGACAAGGAACGAAGCAAAGATCGAATTCGGCCGCCGGCCCCCGAGCGGCGGCCGATCTTGTGACCGATACCTACAACACGTGGGGGCTGCGAACGGCGCCCAGTAGGGGCCATCGCCGCACACCGCTCCCGGGGACGGCTCCGCCCGACCGGGGAGCGGTGTGCGGCCGCGGTCGGCGCGGGAGAGGGTGCCCGGGGGCGGTCGGGCGCGGGTGAGGGTCACCATCCGCGGCGCGGTGTCCACCGGGAGCCTGTTGCCATTTTGTGCCGGTTGCGGAGGACGGCATTGTCGGCGTCGGGACCGCCCATCAACACTGGTCTGGACCAATCTCCCGCACTCCGTCCCCCCAGGAGCCGTCCGATGTCACCAGTTCCCGTCCCGCACGCCGCCATCGAATCCGTCAAACCCCACGTTCTGGGCCTGTTCCGGATCGTCGTCGGACTGCTCTTCCTGTGCCACGGCACCGCCTCGCTGTTCGGCTTCCCGGACAGCGGGCGGGGCACCATATCCGCCGGCGAATGGCCGGGTTGGTATGCGGCCGTCATTCAACTCGTGGGTGGTGGCCTGGTGTTGCTCGGCCTGGGCACGCGGGCGGCCGCGTTCGTCTCGTCCGGGTCGATGGCCTACGCCTACTTCACCGAGCACCAGAAGCTGGACCTGTGGCCGATCCAGAACGGTGGTGAGGCCTCCGCGATGTTCTGCTGGTCGATGTTGCTGATCGTGGTGTTCGGGTCGGGCAGCTTCGCCCTGGAGCGGCTGCTGGCGCGTGGCGGCGCCGACGCCTCGACCGCGCCCGCCGAGTCCGCGCCGGCCGCGCCGGCCACGCGGCCCAGGGTGCGCAGGGTCGTCGGCTGACGATGGGCCGGCGCCCGGGGACGGCGGGCGATCAGCTCGGACTGTCGCGGCGGATGCGGGCCGCCAGCCACAGATCGAAGCGATCGTCGCCGTCCTCCGGGCGCCGACCGGTCAGCCGCATCGCCTTGTCCACCCGATTGCGCACGGTGTGCCGATGCACGTCCAGCCGGCGACTCGTCTCGTCCCAGGACCCGCCGGTCTCCAGCCAGGTGGCCAGCGTCGCCGCCAATTCGCCGCTCGGATCGGCCGCGTCGATCGGCCCCAGCACCGCGTCCGCGTAGCCGGCCAACGTGCGGGCGTCGGCCAGGCCGAGCAGCAGTCTGCTCGCGGTGCCGTGCCGGGCCTCCACCGGTTGCCCGGCGGCCCGGCTCACCGCGAGCAGGCTGCGTGCCTGGCGGATCGAGGCCCCGGCCGCCTCCGCCGCGCCGGCCGGCCCGATGCCCGCCGGCCGGCCGGGCGCGAACCGGCCCAGCACCGCCCGTACGTCCAGTTCCGCACCCAACACCGCCTCCACCGCGCCGCCGGCCACCCGGACCAGACCGCCGGGCACAGCCAACGCCAGGTCGGCGGCGAGTTCGGCGGCGTCGGCCTGCGCGCCGTCCGCGCCCGCCGGGTCCACCCGCGCCGGGTCGGCGGCCGGTCCCACCACCACCCCCCGCACCTCGTCCGCCGCCAGCCCCGCGGCGGCCAGCACGTCACGTGCCTGCTCGGCGGTGGTCCCCGGGGCGAGCAGCCGGCCCAGCAGCGCGGCCCGCCGCCGGCGCACCGGCTCGTCGGCCAGATGCCGGCGCTCCAACTCCAGCGACAGCAGCGACACCAGGCCGGACACCAGCAGCCGGGCCGCCGACTCGACCGGACCGGCCAGGACCAACAGCCCGCGCAGCCGCCGGGCGCCCAACGGCTGCACCTCGAACCGCAACCCCCGCGCGTCGCTGCTGCTGCCGCTGCCGTGCAGGCCCCGCGCGGCCACCCGGCGAAGCAGGTCGCCACTCGCCGCCAGCAGCGCCACCGCGTCCGCCGACCCGTCGGCCCCAGGTGCCTCCGGCGGCCCGGCCAGACTGTCCGCGACCAGGCGGCCCACCGGGTCGGCGACGATCGCGTCCACCCCCGTCGCCGCCCGCCAGGCGCGCAGCGTGGCCAGCACGCCGTTGCCGGAGGCCGCCGCGATGGTCAGCCGGCGCTGCGCCTCGAACGCGTGCTCCAAGGCCAACCGCTGTCGGGCGGCCCGGGCCTCGAACACCGCCTTGGTGACCGCGATGAACGGCACCTCGTCCGGCACGGTCAACAACGGCAGGCCGGCCGCCCGCGCCGCCCGGATCAGCGGCTCCGGGGCCCGCTGGTGCGGCAGCTCCCGGCCCAGGCCCAGCACCAGGGCGCACGCACCCGCGTCCGCGACGTCACGTACATACGCGGTGCAGTCCGCGTCGGTCATCGGCAGCAGCAGGCCGATCGTCATCAGCAGCTCGCCGCCCTGGAGCCAGTGGCCCGGGGTGAGCAGCTCGGACACGTGCGCGGCCTCGACCCGCCGATCCAGGTGTTCGGCCCCGGCGGCGACCGCCAGGTGCAGGTCGGGCAGGGCGACCAGGTCGGCGATCCGCAACACGCCGGAGAAATCGGGCATCGCGGACCGGTCGGACGGCGCGGCGGGTGGAGTCGTCGACGGGGACATGGACATAGTGTCCACCCATCAGGATCAGATTCGACATGATATCGATCGTTTACGGTTGTTAACCGGGCGTACCTTCAAGCGTCATCCCACCGAACCACGCGTCGCCTCACCGGCCGTCGTCCCCGACGCGTCGACCGCACAGGACGCAGGACCGCAGGAGAGCCCATGGACGCCACCAGGCCACCGCGCGCGGCCCCCGCCACCGGCAGCTCCGCCGCCCGCGCCGCCGTCCCCGCGGCGCCCGGTCCCGCCGCCGGCCGCGGAGCCGACACCGCTGTGCGATCCGACGCCGGCGGGCGCCCCGGCGGCGTGGCCATCGAGACCCGCTCGATCGACTACGTCCCGGCCCGGGAGCGGCACGGCAAGGTGTGGCACCAGGGTCCGTTCTGGTTCACCGGCAACTTCGTGCTCACCACGATGGTCACCGGGTTCATCGGACCCGCCCTGGGTCTGGGGCTGGGCTGGTCGGTGTTGGCCGTGGTGCTGGGCGCCTGCTTCGGCACCTTCTTCATGGCCTTCCACGCCAACCAGGGCCCGCGGATGGGCCTGCCGCAGATGATCCAGTCGCGCGCCCAGTTCGGCATCCGCGGCGCGATCGTGCCCTTCGTCGCGGTCGTCTTCGTCTACGTCGGCTTCAACGTGTTCAACGTGGTGCTGGCCACCGAGGGCCTGCAGACCGTGCTGCCCGGCGGCTCGACGTTGTGGTACGCGGTGCTGATCTCGATCGCGATCGTGCTCGCCGTGGTCGGCCACGACCTGCTGCACCTGGTCCAGCGCTGGCTGACGTACGCGCTGATCGCCGTCTTCGGCGTGCTCAGCATCGGTGCGATGGTCAACCTCGACGTGGCCACGCCCGCCACCGGTGGCGGCATGTCCTGGACGGCCTTCCTGGTGGTCTTCTCCGGCGCGGCCGGCTACCAGATCAGCTACGCCGTCTACGTCTCGGACTACTCCCGCTACCTGCCCGCCGACGTGCCCGCCCGCAAGGTGATCTGGTGGACGTACGCGGGCGCCGCCGGCTCGGCCGCCTGGCTCATGTCGCTGGGCGCACTGCTCGCGTCCGCGCTGCCGGACCCGAACGCGATCGACGCGGTCCGCAAGGTGGGCAACGACATCATGCCCGGCTTCGGCACCTTCGCCGTGCTGGTCTCCTCGCTCGCGCTGATCAGCATCATGGCGGTGAACGCGTACGGCGCGATGCTCACCACCACCAGCGCGATCGACGCCTTCCGGCCGGTTCGGCCGACGGTGCGCGTCCGGGTGGCCGGGATCGTGGCGATCGAGGCGATCGTCTTCGTGGTCGCGATCGTGCTCCCGGACGACTACCTGGGCAGCTTCAACGACTTCGTGCTCATGATGCTCTACTTCCTGATCCCGTGGACCGCGGTGAATCTGGTCGACTTCTACCTGGTGCGTCGCGGGCACTACGCGGTGACCGCGATCTTCGACCCGCGCGGCATCTACGGCCGCTGGTCCTGGCGCGGACTGACCGCCTACACGGTCGGCTTCGCCGCGATGATCCCGTTCTTCAAGACCAGCTTCTTCACCGGCCCGGTGGCCGACGCACTCGACGGCGCGGACCTGTCCTTCGTGGTCGGGCTGCTGGTCGGCGGCGCGCTGTACGCGTGGCTGTGCCGTGACCTGGACCTGACCGCCGAACGCGCCGCCGAACGCGCGAGCGAGGCCGAACTGGAAGGCGCGGACGCGCCGTCGGGGGTGTGAGATGACCGAGACGGTGGTCGCCTGCGCGCAACTCGCGCTGTCCGTGGGCGACGTGGCGGGCAATCGCCGGGCCGCGCTGGCCGCGATCGAACGCGCCGCGGCGGCCGGAGCCGACGTGCTGGTCCTGCCCGAACTGGTCAACAGCGGCTACGTGATGCGCGACGCGGCCGAGGCGGCGGCGCTCGCCGAGCCGGTCGACGGGCCGACCGTGACCGGCTGGGTCGAGGCGGCCCGGCGGCACGACCTGATCGTGGTCGGCGGCTTCGCCGAGCGGGACGCCGACGGGGCGATCCGCAACTCGGCGGTGCTGGTCGACCCGAGCGGCGTGCGGGCTTGCTACCGCAAGGCACATCTGTGGGGCCGGGAGGCGGAACTGTTCGTCCCCGGACACGAGTTGCCACCCGTGGTGGACACCGCGGCGGGGCGGATCGCGGTGTTGGTCTGTTACGACGTGGAGTTCCCCGAGTGGGTGCGCACCGCGACACTGCGCCACGCGGATCTGCTGTGCGCGCCGGTGAACTGGCCGTTCGCGCCCAGGCCCGCCGACGAGCGGCCCGCGGAGGACATCCGGGTGCAGGCGAACGCCGCAGTGAACCGGGTGTTCATCGCCGCGTGCGATCGCGCCGGACCCGAACGCGGCACCTCGTGGGTCGGCGGCTCGATCATCGTCGACCCGGACGGCTTCCCGCTCGCCGGGCCACCCGCCGAGGACGCCGAACACCTGCTGCTCGCCCGCTGCCGACTCGCCGACGCGCGGGACAAGCGGATCGGCGCACACAACGACGTGTTCGCCGACCGCAGGCCCGAGCTGTACGGGCCGATCCTGACGCCGCCGGCCGACCCGGCCGCCGCGTCGCACGCGCGGGCCGCCGACGCGGGGGAGCGCGCCGCCGACCCGACCCTTGCCTCGAACGACCGCACCACCACCGAAAGGACCGAGCGATGACCGGCGCTCCGCAGGGCCCCATCGACGCCACCCGCGTACCGCGTTTCGCGGGACCCACCACCTTCGCGCGGCTGCCGCGTGCCGACGAGGTCGAGCACGTGGACGTCGCGGTGGTCGGGGTCCCCTTCGACAGCGGCGTCAGCTACCGACCCGGCGCCCGGTTCGGCCCCGCGCACGTGCGGGCCTCCTCCAAGCTGCTGCGGCCCTACAACCCGGCCCTGGACGTCTCGCCGTTCGCCGAACAGCAGGTCGCCGACGCGGGCGACATCGCGGTCAACCCGTTCGACATCGCCGCCGCGATCGCCGACCTGGAGCAGGCCGCCCGGGGGTTCGCCGCCCGCGGCACCCGGTTGCTGACCATCGGCGGCGACCACACCATCGCGCTGCCGCTGCTGCGCGCGGTGGCCGCCGAGCACGGCCCGGTCGCGGTGGTGCACTTCGACGCGCACCTGGACACGTGGGACACCTACTTCGGCGAGCCGTACACGCACGGCACGCCGTTCCGCCGGGCGTCCGAGGAGGGCCTGCTGGACCCGGCCCGCTGCCTGCACGTGGGCATCCGCGGACCGCTGTACGGGCCCGACGACCTGCGTGAGGACGGCGTGTTGGGCTTCCAGGTCGTGCACAGCGACGACTATCAGGACGCCACGGTGGCCTCGGTGGTGGAGCGCATGCGCCGCCGACTGGGCACCGGTCCGGTCTACGTCTCGGTGGACATCGACGTGCTCGACCCGGCCCACGCGCCCGGTACCGGGACGCCGGAGGCGGGTGGTCTGACCAGCCGCGAACTGCTCAACACGCTGCGCGGACTGGTCGGCCTGGACGTGGTCGGCGCGGACATCGTCGAGGTCGCGCCCGCCTACGACCACGCGGAATTGACCGGCATCGCCGCCGCGCACGTGGGCTACGAACTGTTGTCCGTGCTGGCCCGCAACCGCCGCGACGGCCTGCCCGACTGAGCGCACGCCACCACCACCGGGCCGCATCCGTCGCACGGGTGCGCGGCGACCGCTCACGGGGGCGGTCGCCGCGCGGGATATCTTCGTGAACGTCGCGGCCGGTGGGTCGCGGGGGAACTCGAAGGTATGCGGCAGCAGGAAAGGGACGGCACCGGATGCAATACGTGAAGCTCGGCAGCACGGGGTTGGACGTTTCGCGGATCAGCCTCGGCTGCATGAGCTACGGCGTGCCGGAACGCGGTACACACCCGTGGACGTTGCCCGAGGAGGCGTCCCGACCGCTGATCCGGCAGGCCGTCGAGGCGGGCATCAACTTCTTCGACACGGCCAACGTCTATTCCGACGGCACCAGCGAGGAGATCGTCGGCCGCGCCCTGAAGGACTTCGCCCGGCGCGACGAGATCGTGATCGCGACCAAGCTCAACGGTCGGATGCGGCCCGGACCCAACGCGGCCGGGCTGTCCCGCAAGGCCGTGCTGACCGAGATCGACAACTCCCTGCGCCGGCTGGGCACGGACTACGTGGACCTCTACCAGATCCACCGCTGGGACGCGGCGACCCCGATCGAGGAGACGCTCGAAGCGCTGCACGACGTGGTCAAGGCGGGCAAGGCGCGTTACATCGGGGCCTCCTCGATGTACGCCTGGCAGTTCGCCAAGGCCCAGTACACCGCCGAGCGGCACGGCTGGACCAGGTTCGTCTCGATGCAGAACCACCTCAACCTGCTCTACCGCGAGGAGGAGCGGGAGATGATGCCGCTGTGCGCCGACCAGGGGGTGGGCGTGATCCCGTGGAGCCCGCTGGCCCGGGGCCGACTCACCCGCGACTGGGGCGCGGACAGCGCGCGCAGCGAGACCGACGACTTCGGGAAGACCCTGTACGGCGAGGCGGATCGCCCGATCGTCGAAGCGGTCGCCGAGATCGCCGAGGAGCGTGGGGTCTCCCGCGCCCGGATCGCCCTGGCCTGGCTCGCCGATCGTCCCGGCGTGACCGCCCCGATCATCGGCGCTACCAAGCCCGGCCACATCGAGGACGCGGTGGCCGCCCTTTCCATCACCCTCACCGACCCCGAAACCAGCCGCCTGGAAAGCCCCTACACGCCCCGCCCGATCGCAGGCTTCGCCTGACCCGCGCCACCGTCGCCGTACGGGGCGTCGAAGGGAGCACCCCGGCCTCGTGCCGGGGCAATCTTCACAAAACCTCCCCCCGTGCGGCTTCGGTCGGGCGGGGTGGGCTGGTTTGCTGACGGCATGATCCGGATCATCCGCAACGCCGCCTACCGCCTGTACGCCGGTCGCCTGCGCGCCGGTCTCGCCAAGGACACGCTCCCGAATCACGTCGCCCTGGTGATCGACGGCAACCGCCGGTGGGCCCGGGCGATGGGCTTCGAGAACCCGAGCGTGGGGCACCGACGCGGGGCCGAACACGTACACGAGGTCCTGGGCTGGTGCGAGGAGTTGGGCATCACCCGGGCCACCGTCTTCCTGGCCTCGACGGACAACCTGCGCAAACGTCCGGCAGGCGAGGTCGACTACCTGGCCCGGGTGATCGAGGAGGTCGTGGTCGGCGGGGTGACCGAGCCGGGCAACGTCTGGCGCCTGCACCCGGCGGGCCGACTCGACGCCCTGCCGGACTCGACCCGGGACGCGCTCAAGCTCGCGGCGGACGTCACCGGCACCCGCACGGCCGGCTTCGAGTTGACCGTCGCGGTCGGGTACGACGGGCGGGACGAGATCGTCGACGCGATCCGCTCGTTGCTGGACCACGAGGCACGCGCGGGTGCGACCCTGGACGACGTCGCGAGCCGGTTCACCGCCGACGACATCGCCGCCCACCTGTACACCGGCGGCCGGCCCGACCCGGACCTGGTGATCCGCACCAGCGGCGAAATGCGCATGTCCGGCTTCCTCCTCTGGCAGGCCGCCTACTCGGAGCTCTACTTCTGCGACCTGAACTGGCCCGCCTTCCGCAAGATCGACTTCCTCCGCGCACTGCGCGCCTACAGCGCCCGCACCCGCAGATTCGGCCGCTGATCGCCGGCACACGAGGCACCGGCATCCACCGGCGGGCCCGCCGCCGGCCGTTCCCGCGGTAGG
The DNA here is from genome assembly GCF_044333915.1 of Embleya sp. NPDC020886. NCBI lineage: Bacteria > Bacillati > Actinomycetota > Actinomycetes > Kitasatosporales > Streptomycetaceae > Embleya > Embleya sp. NPDC020886. The sequence continues at coordinate 330,539 of NZ_JBIRRX010000009.1, forward strand.
GCCGCCGGCGGGAACTCCGTTGTGTGGCACGGGAGGTGGGGATGTGGGGGCGGGTGTAACAGTCGGGGTACGGAGTAGGGGGGCGCGGGGTCGGGGCGGGCGGGGTGGATACGCTGCTGTGCGCGGGTCGTCCCGCGCGTGCGTCGGATCCGATCGGGGGGAAACGTGTCGGATGAGTGGCGAGTGCCGTCGAGTGGTGGGGTCGACGACTGGCCGGAGGAACCGGAGGCGTGGGCGCCTACCGGTATCGATGTGGGTGTGCCCAGCGTCGCACGGGTCTACGACGCGATATTGGGCGGTAAGGACCACTTCGCCGTGGATCGGGTGATCGCCGACAAGGCGATGGCCGCGATGCCCAATGCCCGGGTCGGCGCCAGGCTGAACCGGGCGGTCCTCGAACGCGGTGTGCGGTACATGGCCGAGTGCGGCATCGACCAATTCCTGGACCTGGGCTCGGGGTTGCCGACCGTGCGCAACACCCACGAGGTGGCCCGGGAGCACAACCCCGAGGCACGCGTCGTCTACGTCGACAACGACCCGATCGTACTCGCGCACGGGCGCGCACTGTTGGCCGAGAACGACCGTACCCGGGTGGTGACCGCCGACGTGCGCGATGCCCGGGACGTGCTCTCCCGACCGGAGGTCGCCGAACTCCTGGACCTGGAGCGGCCGGTGGGGCTGCTCCTGCTGGCGGTGCTGCACCATCTCGCGGACGAGGACGACCCGGCCGGACTGGTCCGGGCCTACCGCGAGGCGTTGGCCCCGGGAAGCTTCGTGTTCATTACGCACTTCAGTGATGCCACGCCCGAGGGGCGGGAGTTGGAGCGGCTGTTCCTGTCCACCCTGGGCAGCGGGCGGTTCCGCAGCCGGGAGACGATCGAGAGTTTCTTCGAGGGCACCGAACCGGTCGAGCCGGGCGTGGTCTTCCTGCCGCACTGGCGCCCGGACACGCCGGTACGGGACGAATCGGCGTACGCGGGCCTGACCATGCTAGGCGGTTTGGGCCGCGTGCCGGACGGGCGTCGGGGGCGGGCTCACAGCCGGTCGTAGATGTCCACGAGTCGCCCCAGCACGTCCGAGGCCGTGTCGACGGCGTCGGTGTCCGGGTGGCCGAGGCTCGTGTGCAGGGCGTCCAGCAGGAACGCCTTGCGTTCCTCGTGGCGACGCCGGCCGGTGTCGGTCAGGGCCACCACAGCCGGGAGCCGGCCCGACACGCGAACACCCCGCCGAGGGCCGTGGCCTCGGCGGGGTGTGCTCGGCTCGGGTCGGCGGTCAATCGTTGCGGTGCGCGAACGCGTAACTGCACTGGGCGTTGAAGTCGCCTTCGATCTGGTTTCGCATGAGCCGGCGCTGAGCGAGGGTGGTCTGCGCGTTGATGTTGCAGAAGTTGTTGTCCTGCCCGCGGACGTAGGCACTACCGAAACCGAACCAGACACCGGCCTCGCTGCCGAAGTGAATGTTGACGATCAGCTCGACCCCGCCCATCGGAATCCGGATCGCCTTGGTGGTCAAGGAGGCCCGGTCCTCCCAGTGGATGTCGAAGGAGTTCGGCGCCGCCGCGTACGCGGCCAGCCGAGCCGCCGCGGTGATCACCGGTGCGGGCGCGGGCGCAGGCGGCGGGGGCGGCGGAGGCGGGGGCGGCGGCGGAGGCGGTGCCGGTGCCTGCACGGGCGCGGACGACGAACTCGACGAACCCGATGAACCCGACGAGCTGGACGAGCTGGACGAGCTCGACGACGAAGAACCACCGCCACCGCTGCCGGATCCCCCGCCACCCTTGTCCGGTGTGCTCATGAACATCCCCTCCCCTGGGCGTGTTCACCATGATGTATCCCGAAGTGTCCATCCCGATTCGCCCCCGCGCCAGACTTCTCGGTGGTTGGCTGCCGCGACCCGGCAGCGGCCGAAACGGCCGTACCGCCGCCCGGTGGGACCCGGACGGCGGTACGGAACGAGCCTCGACGTGCGTCGAGTTGCGGCTGTCGTGCTACTTGAGCCCGTTGTCGAGCGCGGTGATCAGCGCTCCGTTCGCGGTATCCCCGGACATCTCCCAAATCATCGCGCCGAGTAGATTCTTGGATTTCAGGTAGGCGGTCTTCTTGGCGATCGACCAGGCGTCGTCGAACGTCCACCACTGGCCGCCGGCTCCGGTGTAGCCGTAGGTCGAGACGGATTGTTCGTCGTGGTAGACGGTCAGATTGGGCACACTGGCAAGCAGGTTCGAGTAGCCCCTGGTGCCGGCCTCCTCGGCGAACTGGCCGGGCGCCGCGCCACCCGCCGACTGCCATTCACCGTGCGCGCCGCCGTCGGCGACGGCCTGCCAACCTCGGCCGTAGAACGGGAAACCGATGGTGAGCTTGCGCGGATTGACCCCGGCGTCGGTGTAGATCTTCACCGCGTCGTCGATGCTGAAGTGGGTCGGGTAGGGGTCCTGCGCGTCGGTGTACAGATTGGCCTGATCACCGGTGCGGTTGGGCTCCCACGAGTTGTCGCTGCCCGCGCCGTGGAAGTCGTAGCCCTGGACGTTGGCCACGTCCAGGTAGTCGAAGATCTTCGAGGTGTCCCAGCCCTGGTTCACCTTGACCGGGTCGGCCGGGGTGAACGCGGTAAGCAGCTTGCGCGGCCCGGCCGTTGCGTCGAGCTGTTTGCGGAACTCGGCGAGCAGCAGGGTCAGGTTCTGCTTGTCGTTGACGTTGTAGTGGTTGCCGGCGTGGCCGTCGGGCGAGCCGGGCCACTCCCAGTCCACGTCGATCCCGTCGAAGATGCCGGCGCCGGTGCCCGGCCCGCCCGCGCCGTTGTAGACCGGCAGGTCGCCCTTGATCCAGATGTCGATGCAGGACTTGACCAGCTTCTGCCGGGACGCCTCGGTGGCCGCCGCGTCCGAGAAGAACTTGGAGTACGTCCAGCCGCCGAGCGAGACCACCACCTTCAAGTGCGGGTACTTCGCCTTGAGTTGCTTGAGCTGGTTGAAGTTGCCGCGCAACTTGGCCCAGCCGTCGTCGGCCACCCCGTTCACCGACTGCGCGGCCGACATCGGCCGGGCGTAGTCGGCGTCCGCGTCGCCCGCGCCGGTGCCCTGGTCGGGGTCCTGCGGGTTGGCGGTGGTGCCCTTGGTGACGCCGGCCATGCAGGTCAGGTTGACCGGATCGATGTTCTCGAACGCGTAGTTGATCACGTCGAGCTTGGCCGCCGAGCCGGAGGTGTCCAGGTTCTTGACGAAGTACTGCCGGCCGTAGATGCCCCACTGCACGAAGTAGCCGACCCGCAGGTTCTTGCCGGCGCCGGCGATGTCGTCGGTGGTGACGTCGAGCGCGTTGGAGGCGGGCGAGGAATTGTCCGCCGCGTCCCGGGCCTTGACCGTGAAGGTGTACTTGGTGACCGGGGACAGGGCCTCGATCGTGGCCGTCGTGGTGCCGGCCGGGACGGTCTTGGCCAGGGTTCCGTCGCGATAGACGTCGTACGCGGCCACGCCGACGTTGTCGGTCGACGCGTTCCAGGCCAGCGCGACGGTGGAGGAGGTCTTGCCGGTGCTGCGCAGGGTGCCGGGGGCGGTCGGCGGAGTCGGATCGCTCGCCGGGTCCACGGTGGTCACCGTGGCGGGTGGGCCGAGCGGTCCGAGGTTGCCCCGGGTGTCCTTGGCCCGGACCGCGTAGGTGTACGCGGTGGCCGGGGTGAGGCCGGTGAGGGTGGCCGAGGCGGTCGGCACGGTCGCGACCGTGGCGCCGCCCGAGACCACTTCGTAGCCGGCCACCGGGTAGTCGCCGCCGGTCGCGGCGGTCCAGCCGAGTGCGATCGAGTGGGCGGTGACGGTGGTGGCGTGCGGGGCGCCGGGCGCGCTGGGCGGGACGTCGGGCGAGCCGTCGCACTTGTCGCCGTTGACCGTGCAGTGCGTGGGCGGCCCGGCCGGGCCGTTGCCGACGAACCAGTAGCTGAACGGGTCGGTGCTGCCGCCCGCCGCGACGGTCCCGTTGTAGTAGGCGTTCTTGACCGAGACATGGCTGCCGGTCACCGTGGCGTCGCCGTAGTAGTTGCCGGTCACGGTGACGCCGGCCGGCAGGTCGAACTCCAATTGCCAGCCGGTCACGGCGGCGGTGCCGCCGTTGTGCACGACGTAAGTGCCCTTCCACCACGAGCCGTTGTCCTGGATGGAGAACGTCGCGGTGAGCTTCCCGGCGGCCTGGGCGGCGCCGGCGTGCAGGCCGGTGAGCACGGCCAGGGGCAGGACGAGGACGGCGAGCAGGGCAACGGCCCGGCTCCGGAATCTGTTGCGGAAGCGGAATCCGCGCTTGTGAGGGGACATGGCTCTCTCCCTGTGTGCGTGGAACAGGGCGGTACGGAACCGTGCACGCGCGCGCCTCACCGGGGTGATCGCGGTCGGCGAATGGGGACATCGACCGCGACCAGGAAGCAGTCGCATAGCGAATTGGTCTGGACCAAAACGCCTATTGGAAGGTAATTGGTCTGGACCAGGACGTCAATAGTTGATGTTCGCCGGACGAATCGCCGCCCATCCGCCCGGATCCACCGGGTCGATGCGGGTGTCGGCCACCTGTACTCCGAGCGTATGGACGCGGCGTAGACGCCGAGCGCGTATTCACCCGGCATGAGCGTTCCTCTCACCTTGCTGGGCCTGCTGGAGCGAGAGCCCAGTCACGGCTACGACCTCAAGCGGGACTACGACACGTTTTTCGGCCGCGGCAAGCCGCTGGCCTTCGGCCAGGTCTACGCCACGATGGGGCGACTGTCCGGGACGGCAAAGTGGTGGTGAACGAGTCGGAGGCCGGCTCCGGCCCGGACCGCGCCCGGGAGCCGGGTGGTTGCACTACCGTGCTGTCCGGCGGGGTGGACGGATGATCGAGAACGGAAGCGGATCGTTGAGCGAGGAAGAACCGAATCGGCGGCCCGACTCCGACGCGGCGGACGGGGGGCACGCGGAGGACGTGGTCGAGGCGCGGACCCTGGCCCGACACGAGCTGCGCACCGAGCCGCACCCCGACCGGGCCGACCCGCCCCCCGACACCGGCGCCGCGCCCGACGACGACGCAGTGCTCGCGTGGTGTACCTGCCTGCTGTGGCGCTCCCGCCTGCCCTGGTCCGCGCCCGAACACCGCCGCGCGTTCGACGAACACCTGGCCCAAGTCCGCCGCGCCGCGGCGATCCTGCCCGCGGCCCTGCTCGACGGTCGCTACGCGTTCCTGCCGTGCGCCGACGAGGACGCCGCCCTCGCGGTCGCCGCGACCTGGGTCGACCTGGGCAGCGCCCGCAGCCGGTTGTTCCTGGACGGCAGCGTCGTGGTGATCGCCTTCGCCGACGTACAGTTCCCCACCGAGGTCGCCCTGTGGGCGCTGCGCCACGACCACACCGACGCCTCCGCCGTATACCTCCTGCACGCCCTGGAGTACGCGGCCGGGCCGCGCCCACCACGGTGAGGGCCCGGCCGACGCGTCGACGATCGGTCGTGGATCAGATCGAGCCGGCCATCCGGCGGACCGCCTCGGCGACGATGTCCGGGTGGGTGCCCAGATTGAACCGGGCGTGCCCCGCGCCGCCGGTGCCGAAGTCGGTGCCGCAGGTCAGCGCGACCCGACCGTGTTCGAGGAAGTGCGCCGCCGGGCGGTCGCCCAGGCCCAGTTCGCGGCAGTCCAACCAGGCCAGGTAGGTGCTCTCGGCCGGGGTGTACCGCACGCCCGGCAACTGCTCGGCGAGCAACCCGGCCAGCAACCGCCGGTTCTCGGCCAGCCCGGCCAGCAGTGCGTCGAGCCAGGCCACGCCGTCGCGCAGGGCCGCGGTGTGCGCGATCACCCCGACGTGGCTGGGGCCGTCCGCCACCTCGATCGGCAGCCGGGCCAGGTCGGCGGCGGCGGCCGGACCGGCCACGGCGAGCGCGGCCTTGAGGCCGGCCAGGTTCCAGCCCTTGGACGCGGACATCAGCGACAGGCCGCTCTCGGCGCCGGGTACGCGCAGGTACGGCACGAACACGTCGGGCGGGGCGAGCGGCGCGTGGATCTCGTCCACCACCACCCGTACCCCGTACTCGGCGGCCAGCGCGGCCACGGTGGCCAGTTCCGCCTCGGTGTGCACGGTGCCGGTCGGGTTGTGCGGGCTGCACAGCAGGTAGGCGACCCGCTCCCCGCTCGCGGTCGCGGTGCGGAAGGCCGCTTCCAGGGCCTCGAAATCGATCCGTCGATCCACGCCGAGCGGCGCCTCGACGATCCGCCGGTCCAGGTTCGTGACGAACATGAAGAACGGCGGGTAGACCGGCGAGTTGACGATCACTCGGCCGCCGGGGTCGGTGACCAGCTTGAGCATCTCGACGACGCCGAGCATCACGTCCGGCACGATCGCGGTGCGCTCCACGGCCAGGGTCTGCCAGCCCCAGCGCTCGGCCGCGAAGTCGGCCAGGGCTCGGGCGTAGCCGGTGCCCGACGCGTATCCGGTGTCGCCCAGGCGCACCGCGTCGATGATCGCCTGGGCCACCGGCTCGGCCAGATGTACGTCCATCTCGGCCACCCACACCGGGAGCACGTCCGCCGGGTAGGCCCGCCACTTCTCGCTGGTGCGTTGCCGCAGCACGTCGAGCGTGAGCGCGCGCAACGGGTTGTCGATGTCGGATATGTGCTTCGGCAGGCTCTCCATGCGTCTCACCCTAGGCGACCCGTCCGGCGAGGCCGGAGAACGCCGCATCGGCTGCCGCGGGCGCGCACCGACCGGATTTCGGCCGGGGAATCGGGCTGTGGCGTCACCGCGTCACCGGCCGATCACACGCCGATCGCAAGCCGCCTCCGCGCCGGTCGATCCGGGCACGAATCGCGTTCGCGTGCGGTCGGATCGGGGGATATGCCCGCCGATGTCGGTACGGGCCGGCAGGATGCTCGGTGTCCGGCTGCGTGCCGGGCATCGGGGTGCGGGGGTACCGGATGGCCGAACGTTCATTCGTCGAGTTCGTGCGTACGGCGACGGGGTCGCCGCCGTACGCCTACCAGGAGACGCTGGCCCGCGACGAGTTGCCGCAGGCGCTGTGCGCGCCGACCGGCTGCGGGAAGACGGTCGCGGCCGTACTGCCCTGGCTGTGGCGGCGGTTGGCGCATCCCAAACGCGCGGTGCGCCGGGCCACGCCCGGCCGGTTGGTCTACGTGCTGCCGCAACGTTCGTCGACCGAGTACACCCGTCGGGTCGTCGTCGAGTGGATCGAGCGCCTCGGCCACAGTGCGGACGTCGACGTGCACGTGTTGTCCGTCGGGGCCGAACCCGAGGCCGACGACTGGCAGGTGCGGCCCGCCCGCCCGGCCGTCCTGGTCGGCACCCAGGACGCGGTGTTGTCCAGGCTGCTGATGCGCGGTCGGGGCGAAGGGCGGTCGTCCTGGCCGCTGTCCTTCGGGTTGCTGCACGCCGGCTCCCAGTTCGTCTTCGACGAGTCGCACCTGATGGGCACGGGCCTGGAGACCTCCGCTCAACTCCAGGGCCTACGCGACGAGTTGGGCACCGTCGGTGGCTCGTCCACGATGTGGATGTCGGCGCTCGGCGACGCGACCCGACTGGGCACCCCGGACCATCCGACGGTCGCCCGGATGGTGAACGCACTCGACCTGCCGGTCGGGACCGAGTTGGCCCGGCGGCTGGAGGCGACCCGCACCGTCGAGTTCGCGCCGATGCCCACCGACGCCGAGTCCTATCCGGACGCGGTGGCCGCGGAGTTGCTCCGCCGGCACCGCCCCGGGACACGGACGCTGGCGATCCTGAACACGGACGAACGCGCCTGCGCGGTCCGGGCGGCGCTGGCCCGGATGGTGGCCGGCCGGGCGGCCGCGCCCGAACTGATCGGCCTGCACGCGCTGCTGCGCCCGGCCGAACGTGCCGTCCTGGTCGAACGATCGGCCCGGGAGCCGGCCGCGGCCGGCCGCATCGTGGTGGCCACCCAGGTCGTGGAGGCCGGCGTCGAGATCACCTCGCGGGTGCTGCTGACCGAAGTGGCCTCGTGGCCGGCCCTGGTCCAGCGGGCCGGGCGCTGCAATCGGGACGGCCGCGAGCCGGACGCGCGACTGTTGTGGACGTGGCCGCCCACGGACGGGGCCGGCGGGGCGCACCACGCACCGTACTCGGAGCCGGAACTGCGCCGCACCGCAAGGGTGTTGATCGGTCTGGAGGGGTGCGCGGTGACCGGCACCCGGTTGGCGCGGACACCGATAGGCGCGGACACGCCGGTTCGGCACGTGTTGCGGCGCGGGGATCTGCTGCGCCTGTTCGATACGCTGCCGGGCGTCGATGCCGAGGTGGGCGAGGGCGCCGACGAGGTGGCCCGATGGGTTCGCGACGATGCCGATCCGCACGTCGCCGTGACCTGGCGGCACTGGCCGAACGGCCGTCCCCGGGACCGCGAACCGTACCCGCGTCGGGTGGAGATCTGTCCGGCGCCGGCGAGCGAGGTGGCTCGCGCGGCGGCCCGCCGGCCGGACCGGTGGTGGACCCTGGATCGCACCGGCGGCTGCCGACCGTTGACGGCGGACGACCTGCGGCCGGGGGCGGTGGTGCTGGCCGACGCCGCCGCGGGTTGCTACGACGTGGCGTCGGGCTGGGGGTTGCACCACCCCGGTCCGGTGCCGGTCGTGCCACTCGACGACGAGCCGGGCGCGGCCGAGGAATCGGCGGTGCCGTGCGCGGAGCGCTGGATCGACCTGCCTCGACACCTGGCCGATGTCGAGCGTGACGTGCGGCTGGTGGCCCGGGAGTTGGCCGAGACCGGCTTCGTGATCCCCGGACACCTGGTCGAATCGGCGGCTGTCGCCGGGCGGTACCACGACGTGGGCAAGGCGCACGCCGCGTTCCAGGCGATGTTGTGCGACGACTGCCCGCCCGGGGCCGAACCGCCGGGCCCGGGCCCGTGGGCGAAATCCGGCCACGACCAGGGGCGGCACTCGCGCGCCCACTTCCGACACGAACTGGTCTCCGCACTCGCCCTCTTGCACCCGGACGTACACCTGCTGAACGACGCGGCGGACGCCGAACTGATCACCTACCTGGTGGCCGCCCACCACGGCAAGGTCCGGGTATCGGTGCGGCCGATGCCGGACGAGGCCGAACGCACCGTGCCGCGCGTGCTCGGCGTCGAGGTCGGCGACCGGCTCGGCCCGGTCGAACTGCCCGGCGACCGGTGGGTGCCGGCCATCGTGCTGGACCCCACCGTGCTCTTCGCCGACGGCGTCGGGGACGGCCGCCGGAGCCCGGCCGGCGTCGCGGACGCCGCCCGCGCGGGTGTCGTGCCCGGTCCCGGTGCCGAGGTCCGGTCGACGGCCTGGACCGAGCGGGTTCTGCGGCTGCGCGACGCTCCGGGCATGGGCCCCTTCCGACTCGCCTTCCTGGAAGCCCTGGTCCGCATCGCGGACCGCCGCGCCGGCCGCTCCTACCTCCTGCCGGCCACATCCCCCTGACCGCCGAGCCGAGCCGAACCGCCGCCCGCCGCCCCTGCCATGCGCTTCGAACGCCCGTTGCCCGTCCGATCCGGGGTGCCATCGCGCCGCTGCGCCACCCGACCATCCCCTGGCTGCTCGCGTGCTGCCGCCGCTGGTGCGCCGCACCCGCCGGCCACCCGGCCGGTGAGGGCGCCCGCCGACCGGAAGATGCGTGGTCATAGCATGCATTCGACCGTGAACCGGAAGGAGCGTCACTCGTGCGCAGGATCCTGATCGTCGGCGCCGGCCACTCCGGGCTTCAGCTCGCGTTGGGGCTCCAGGACCGAGGCTACGACGTCACCGTGATGACCGAGCGCACGCCGGAGGAGATTCGGGCCGGCCGGGTCAGCTCGACCCAGATGATGTTCCCCTCGCAACTGGCCCTGGAGGCCGCCCAGGGCCTGGACCTGTGGGACGACCAGGTGCCCAAGCTGGCCTCCACCGGGTTCACCATCCCCGGCCCGGACGGCGTGCCGTTCGTCGACTGGCTCGGCGACATGGGCGGCTCGGAGTCGGTCGACCAGCGGGTGAAGATGTCCACCTGGCTGGAACTGTTCGCGCGCCGCGGCGGGCATCTGGTGCTGCATCCGGTCTCGGTCGGCGACATCGACTGGTACAGCCGGAATTACGACCTCGTCGTCGTCGCGGCCGGCAAGGGCGAACTGGTCACCATGTTCGACCGCGACCACGAGCGCTCGGTGCACACCGTGCCGCAGCGACACCTGGCGGTGTCCTACGTGCACGGCGTCACGCCCCGCCCGGAGGTCGGCCTGCAGGCGGTGCACCTGAACGTGATCCCCGGCCTGGGCGAGCTGTACTACCTGCCCGGCCTCACGCTGTCCGGACCGTGCGAGATCATCCTGGTCGAGGCGATCCCCGGCGGCCCGTTCGACCGCTTCACCGGCGTCCGCGATCCGCAGGAACACTGGGCGTCCACACTGGAGTTGATCCGCACCTACGCGCCCTGGGACTACGAGCGCACCCGGGCCGCCGAGTTGACCGACGCACTGGGTGTGCTCAGCGGCGCCTTCACCCCGGTGGTACGCCGACCGGTGGCCGAACTGCCCTCGGGTGGCCTCGCGTTGGGCATCGCCGACGTGGTGGTGGCGAACGACCCGATCACCGGCCAGGGCGCCAACAGTGCGGCCCGGGCGGCGGCGGTCCACCTGGACGCGATCGTCGAGCACGGCGACAAGCCGTTCGACCGGGACTGGATGCAGGACACCTTCGAGCGGTTCTGGGCGTACGCCCGGCACTCGGTGAAGTTCACCACCGCGCTGCTCGCGCCGCCGCCCGAGCACGTGGTGCGATTGCTGGCGGCCGGCAACGAGTACCAAGAGGTCGCCGATCGCGTGGCCCGAGCCATCGACACCCCGGCCGACTTCGAGAACTTCCTGTACGAGCCGGACCGGACGGACGCCTATCTGCGCGAGGTCGCCGCGCGGGCCTGATCCGGCGGATCCTGCTCGGCACCGGCCTCGGCCGGCCGGCCGACCCGCGCGAAGCGCATGCCCCGGTCCCGGACCGTGCCGTGTCGCAGCATCAGCATGTCGCGCGGATAGTTCTCGTGCAGCCGCCACGGGGTGGCCGACCCCTGCTTGGGCAACGACGCGGAACCGCGCTGCACGTACCCCGATTCGAGGTCGAGCAGCGGCTCCAGCGGCATGTCGGCCGAGGGAGCCTGCGGTATGCACACGTGCTGGTCGTGTGCGTCCATGTGGTTCAGCAGTCGGCAGACGTACTCGCCGACCAGGTCGCACTTGAGCGTCCAGGAGGCGTTGGTGTAGCCGATCGCGAACGCGAAGTTGGGCACGCCGGAGAGCATCATGCCCTTGTAGGCCACGGTTTCGGATGGTTCGACCGGGGTCTCGTCCACGCGCAGCGTGATGCCGCCGAGGATGCGCAGGTTCAGTCCGGTCGCGGACACCACGATGTCGGCGGGCAGTTCGGTGCCGGACGCCAGGCACACGCCCGTCTCGGTGAAGCCGGCGATCGTGTCGGTGACGATCGAGGCGCGTTCGCCGTGCAGGGCGGTGAACAGGTCGCCGTCCGGGACGAAACACATGCGCTGGTCCCATGGGTCGTAGCGGGGCGCGAAGTGGGTGTCCACGTCGTACCCTTCGGGCAGTCGGCGGATCGCGCCCCGGCGCAGCACCGACTTCATCAGCGTGGGCGCGCGGCGCGAGAGGTGGAAGGCGAGCATGGCCATGCCGATGCTCTTGGCCCGGATCAGCGCGTACGCGGTCCGATCCGGCAACACCCGGCGCAATCGCGCACCCGTCGCGTCGCGTCTGGACAACGCCATGACGTAGCCGGGCGAGCGCTGGAGCATGGTCACGTGCGCCGCGGTGCGGGCCAGCGTCGGGACCAGGGTGACGGCGGTCGCGCCGCTCCCGATCACCACCACCCGACGGTCCGCGTGGTCCAGGTCCTCGGGCCACGCCTGCGGGTGCACCACCGGCCCGGCGAAGTTCTCGATGCCGGGGAACTCGGGTGTGTAGCCCTGGTCGTAGCGGAAGTAGCCGGTGCACCCGAACAGGAACGAGCAGGTCAGCTCCACGGTCTCGGTCGCGCCGTCGCGGTCGCCGGCGCCGTCCGCACCTTGCGTCCGCACCGCCCGAACCGTCCACCGGCCCGTTTCGCCGGACCACGCGGCGTCCACCACCCGGTGACCGAAGCGCACCAGTCGGTCCACGCCGTGCTCACGCGCGGTGTCCCGGATGTACTCCCGGATCACCGCGCCCTCGGCGATCGAATCACCGGCGGCCCACGGGCGGAAGGAGTAGCCCAGGGTGTGCATGTCCGAGTCCGAGCGGATGCCGGGATAGCGGAACAGATCCCAGGTCCCGCCGATCGCCTCGCGGCCCTCCAGAATCAGCACCGACCTGCCCGGCGAGCGCCGCCGCAGGTGGCAGGCGGCGCCGATGCCCGCGATGCCGGCACCGACGATCAGGACGTCGACGTGTTCCATGACCCTGCGCCAACCCCCATCCCACAGTCACCCACCACACACAGCCCCGAGACACGCAACCCAACCCCCGACAACCCACGGTACCGAACACCCAAACCACCCCCACCCCACCCCACCACTCCGCCTCGCCCACCCCGCGCTGCGCCGCCGCCCCACCCGCTCCCTCCGGGCGCCGCGCCCGCGCCCCGGCAGCCCCGCCCGCGCAGCGCAGCATCCCGCCCCGTCCCGCCGACCGTCGGCGGCATTTGCCGGAGTTTGCCAGTGGTCCAGACCTATTGACCGGAAGGTCTGGACCACTTTACGGTCATGGCAATCGCACCACGTGAGTCTCCGGGCCCGTCCCCGCCCGGGAGGTAGGCGTGCCACGCAGGGCGTTCCCTTCCGTGCTCGGCCGCGCTCGAAGTGCCGAAAGGGAATCGAGCATGATGGGTCGCACGTCACGCCTTCTGGGGGCCGCGGTCGCGGTCGCCTTCACGGTTGCCGGGTCGGTCGCGGCCGCACCGAACAACGCCGAAACACACGGCACTTCGCAGCCGGCCAAGCACGCGAGCGGGTCGGTGGGCAGCACCTGCGCGGTCAAGTCGAAGCCCGCGGGCAAGGTGCTCCAGGGCTACTGGGAGAACTGGGACGGTGCGGTGAACGGTGTGCATCCGCCGTTCGGCTGGACCCCGATCACCGACCCGCGGATCGCCGCACACGGCTACAACGTGCTGAACGCGGCCTTCCCGGTCATCCTCGGCGACGGCACCGCGCTGTGGCAGGACGGGATGGACCAGAACGTCAAGGTTGCGACGCCGACCGAGATGTGTCAGGCCAAGGAGGCCGGTGCCACCATCCTGATGTCCATCGGCGGAGCGGCGGCCGGCATCGACCTCAACTCCCGCACCGTCGCGGACCGGTTCATCGCGACCATCGTGCCGATCCTGCAGACCTACAACTTCGACGGCATCGACATCGACATCGAGACCGGCCTGGTCGGCGGCGGCAACATCAACACGCTGTCCGCCTCGCAGGCCAACCTGGTCTACATCATCGACGGCATCCTGGCCCGGATGCCGAGCAACTTCGGCCTGACCATGGCACCCGAGACCGCCTACGTCACCGGCGGCAGCGTGGTCTACGGCTCGATCTGGGGCGCGTACCTGCCGATCGTGAAGAAGTACGCGGACAACGGTCGGCTGTGGTGGCTGAACATGCAGTACTACAACGGCAACATGTACGGCTGCTCGGGCGACTCGTACTCCGCCGGCACGGTCGCCGGCTTCACCGCGCAGACCGACTGCCTCAACCGCGGACTGGTCATCCAGGGCACCACGATCAAGGTGCCCTTCGACAAGCAGGTCCCCGGGCTGCCCGCGCAACCGGGCGCCGGTGGCGGCTACATGACGCCCCCTCAGGTCGCCCAGGCGTGGAACCGCTACAGCGGCGGTCTCAAGGGCCTGATGACCTGGTCGATCAACTGGGACGGCTCCAAGAGCTGGTCCTTCGGCAACAACGTCAAGGCCCTCCAGGGCCGCTGATGCCACGTCGGGGCCCTGCGGGGTCGCCGACGGCAGAGACCGCAGACCGCCGCTGCGGCCCGGGGTCGACGCACACGCCGCGTCGGCCCCGGGGCCATGTCCGGGGTTCGCCGAGCGGTGCCGGTGGTGGCGTCAGGTCCCGTCGATCTGCAATTCGACGAACACGTCCGGATCGAACGGCACCCAGCGGGCCGGGCGGTCGCTGCCCACGATGCGCAGTCGGCACCAGTCCTGGCCCCGGTCGCCGTGCCAGCGGGCGTTGATCCGCCCGAGTGCCCAACTGCCGTCGCGATTACGGATCTCCACCGGCTCGTAGACGCGGCGGATCTCCTCCTCCGGAGGAGCTTGCACCCACTGGGTCTCCGGGCCGTCGGCCGTGGACCGCTCTCGATGATCATTCAGCACAGTTCCACCCCTGATCCGCAGGCGACGGAGCGGTCTCGACCGAGTCGAATCCGCCGAAACCAGGCTTCTACACATCTGTAGAAACCTTACCCCAAGCCCATCGGCGACTCTCGCCCGCCACCACCGCTCGGGCCCGGGAGCCGGCGCGCGCCCGGGCGGCAGCGGTGACACAGTGGCGGTAAAGGATCTTCGTGCGGCCGGTCGCGGGCGTGACCGGCGGGACGAGCGGCGTCGATTGCCCCGTCGCCCGCCATGAAGGTCGTCTCCGCGGCGGTCCTCGGATCGAGCCGTTCGCGAGCGAGGTGACGCATGACCACCAAGCGCACACCCGTCGTGTTCATCCACGGCCTGTGGTTGCACTCGACCAGTTGGCGGGCCTGGGCCGAGCGCTTTCGCGAGGCCGGCTTCGAACCGGTGCTGCCGGAGTGGCCCGGCGTTCCGGACACCGTCCTGGCGGCGCGCCGACAGCCGGAGCCACAGAGCGGCGTCGGCCTCGCGGAGATCGCCGAGGCGCATGTCCGGGCCATCCGCGAGTTGCCCTCCCCGCCCGTCCTGATCGGCCACTCGGTCGGCGGTTTCATCACCCAGCACCTGTTGGGCGAGGGGCTCGCCGCAGCGGCCGTGGCGATCGCGCCGGCTCCGATCAAGGGGGTCAAGGCGGTCGGTCCGGCCCAGGCGAAGTCGACCTTCGCGTTCCTGCGCAACCCGGCCAACATCAAGCGTGTGGTGTCGCTGAATCAGGCCCGCTTCCGCTACGCCTTCGCCAACACCGTCCCGCTCAAGGAGTCCGAGGACCTGTTCGCGGCCTGGACGATCCCCAGCCCGGCCCGGCCGCTCTTCCAGTTGACGCTGGGCAACGTCACCCCGAACTCGGCCGCCAAGGTGGCCACCGAGAACCAGTCGCGCGGACCGCTGCTGCTGCTGTCCGGCAAGGCCGACCACACGGTGCCCGACGTGCTGACCCGCGCCACCTTCAAGCGGTACGCCAAGTCCCGGGCCACCACCGAGTATCGCTGCTTCGAGGACCGGGGACACTCGCTGATCCTCGATCACGGCTGGCCCGAGATCGCGGACGCCTCGCTGAGCTGGCTCGCCGACGCCGGCTTCCCCCGCACGTGACCCGTCGAAGACGGTGCTCGGCCCCGGCGCGGCGGCGCCGAGCGGGCTCGGCCGGGTCAACGGGCCGCGGGCGGCGCCCAGTCGTGGGCCGGCGCGAGGAGAGGATGGTCGGGGGAGCGGTACCACGGTTGTTGCTCCACCGTGTCGCCGTCGCCGAGTTGTACGGTGAGGCCGAAGTCGTGGATGGTGGGCCGCCCCCGGGAATACCACCAGTGCCAGGTCGCCTCGACCTCGTCCCACAACCGGCGCGGGCCGGACTGGCGGATCGTCGGCGGGTCTTGGGCGGCGAAGTGCGCGGCGGCGATCGAGTGCCCGTGCCCGGTGTCGGCGCCGTAGAGCCACAACGTGCCGCCGAGCGCGCCGTGCAACACCGGCCGGGCCAGGCAATCGGGCACACACAGACCCAGCACCAGCGCCACCGGGTCGAACGGGCCGCCCACCACGTCGTCGTAGCCGAGTGTGCTGGTGGTCGGCTGCGCGTAGGCGGCCCAGTCCTCGGGCAGCGCCGCGCCGCCGTACCTGCCCCAGTGCGGGCGATGCGCGCGCAGCTTCATGAACGCGGTGGCCAGCGTGAACGGCCCGCTCGCGGCGCGCCGATCCGGGTCGACCACCAGGCGCAGCGCGCAGTCGCCGCTGCCGTAGTCGGTGCCCCAGGGCAGCACGATCACCGCACCGGGCGCGGCCTGTTCGACCCACGCGGGCGGCACGCGCCGGACCCCCGCGGTGACTTGGATGCGTTCGTACGGGCCGCCCGCCGGGTGGCCGAGCGTGCCGTCGCCGGTGATCACCTCGACGAGATCGCCGAATCCGGCGGCGGCCAGGTTCTCCCGGGCCCGGTGGGCCAGTTGCGGGTCGACCTCGATCGAGGTCACCCGGCAGCCGCGCGCCGCCAACAGGCCGGCGCTGTAGCCGGTCCCGGTGCCGACCTCCAACACCCGCATGCCCGGTGCCGCGTCCAGGTCGTAGAGCATCTCGGCGAGCGTGGACGGCGTGGACGCCGACGAGGTGGCCAACGTCCCGGCGGTGCTGCCGGTGTGCCGGCCGTCGTCCCACTGGGTCACCAGTGCCCGATCCGAGTAGACCGCCCGGCGCCACGCCTCCGGATCGCGATCGCGGTCCACCGGCGCGTCGCTGTCGTCGGGCCAGATCCGGGCGGGGACGAAGTCCTCGCGGGCCACCATGCCGAACACCGATTCCCAGCCCGCCGGAAGAACGTCCTTGCCCTTCAGGAGGGCCGTGAGTGTGTCGGGCCCCACCGTCATGACACGAACCGTCGATCGGATAAGACGGACTGACCGTGCATCGCGAACCAACCTTTCAGGAGGATGACTACGCACCGCACCCTAGAAACCTCGAAGCGTAAGCGTCAAGGCGCTCAAGGAACTTGCCGTGCCAACGAAGCAACCCCCGCAGGAGTGCCCGGGTCCGGCCGATCCGGCCCCTCGAATGTGCCGGCGGCCCCCGCCCGCTCAGCGGTCCATCAACGCGCGTTCCTTGGCCGCGTGTACCGCGGCGGTGAGTCCGTCGATGTCGTACGGGCCGTGGTGTCGACGGCCGTTGACGAAGAAGGTGGGGGTGCCGGAGACCCCGCTCAGGTCGGCCGACTCCTCGTCCTCGGTCACCCGGTCGGCGCCGCGGTGGGCACGCAAGGCGATCCGGAACTCCGCCACGTCCAGTCCCAGGGTTTGGGCGTGCTCGACCAGATCGCCGGGCTTGAGCGCGTCCTGGTTCTCCAGCAGGTGGTCGAGCATCTCCCAGAACGCGCCCTGCTCGGCGGCGGCCTCGGCGGCGATCGCGGCGAGCCGGGCCCGGGGATGCACGTCCGGCAGCGGCAGATGGCGCCACACGTAGCGCACGTCGCCGAAGTCGGCGAGCAGTTCGCGCACCACCGGCTCGGCCAGACCGCAGTAGGGGCATTCGAAGTCGCCGTACTCCACCAGCGTCACCGGGGCGTCGATCGGACCGCGAATGTGGTCGCGCTCGGGATCCACCGGCACGGCCAGGTCGACCAGGCTCTGCGCGGTGCCGAGCAGTGCCCGCGAGCGGGCCGGGCGCGGCATCGCGGCGATCACCACCGAGACCAGCCAGGTCAGCACGAACGAGCAGACCACCGCGCTGAGTACGCCCACCTTGGCCTCGTCGAGCCGATCCCCCTCGAAGGCCAGCGTGGCGATCAGCAACGACACGGTGAAGCCCACGCCGGCGATCGTGCCACCGCCGACCACGGCACCCCAGCCGACCGGCGGCCGCAGCCGGCCGCGACTGAGCCGGGTGGTCAGCGCGGCGACGCCGATGACGCCCACCGGCTTGCCCACCACGTAGCCGAACAGGATGCCCAGCGTCACCGGCGAGGTGTAGGCCCGGGAGATCAGCCCGGCGTCGAGCGTGATGCCGGCGTTGGCCAGCGCGAACAGCGGCACGATCACATAGCTGGTCCACGGGTGGTACATCCGCTGCAGGCGCTCGTTCGGCGACAGGGCCGCGGCCATGCCCAGCCGGGCGCTGCGTTCCAACTCCGGCGTGGGCTGCTCGCGGAAGGAGCGGAACAGGCCGGTGGCCCGCTCCAATTCGGCCCGCGACGCCGGGTAGGCGAAGGTCAACAGGCCCATCACCAGGCCCACCACCACCGGGTCCACGCCCGACTTGAGCACCGCGACCCAGGTGATCACCCCGAGCACGCCGTACGCGCTGCCGCGCCGCACCTTCGCGGTGCGCACCAGCACGATCACCACGAGCAGCGCGAGCGCCACCAGCAGCGCCGGCACGTCGATGTGGTCGCTGTAGGCGATCGCGATCACCACCAGCGCGAGGAAGTCGTCGACCACGGCGACGGTCAGGATGAAGGTGTGCAGCCGGCGGGGGAAGCGGTTGCCGAGCAGGGCGAGCATGCCCAGCGCGAAGGCCGTGTCGGTGGACATCGCGGCGCCCCAGCCGTGCACCGAGGATTCGCCCGCGTTGATCGCCAGATAGATCAGCACCGGCACCGCCATGCCGCTGAGGCCGGCCAGCAACGGCAGGGTCAACCGGCGCCGTTCGCGCAGTTCGCCCATGTCGAACTCGCGTCGGGCCTCCAGGCCGACCACGAAGAAGAACAGCGTCATCAGCCCGCTGTTGACCCACTCGCGCAGGTCCAGGGACACGCCGGAGTCGCCGAGCCGCACCGACAGGTGGGTGTGCCAGAGCGATTCGTAGGAGTCGGCGCCGATGTTCGCCCAGGCCAGCGCGACCAGGGTGGCGGCGAGCAACACGGTCGCGCTGCCGCTCTCGGTCCGGATGAACGCCCAGCGCGCGGTGCGGGCCCCGCCCTCGTCCAGCGACTGCCCCGACAGATCCCCGTCGCCGGACGCCTGCGCCATGCGAATGCCCCCTGTTGTGCCAAGCCCCCCGACGGAAGCGAATCAGACGATACCGCCCACCGTGCGGCGATGATCATCCCGCCACACCAACCGGCGCCCGCCTGCCACTCGCCGCCGGGGTTTGCCGGGGCCGGGTCGGTTGGCGGGTCAGCCGGCGGTGGTTTCCTGCGGGGTCGGTGTCCGGGTCTTGGTGCCGCCCTTGGGGAGCAGGAGGAACAGGGCCATGACGGGGACGAGGTAGAGGAGCCAGACGGTGGTCTGCAGGACGGTGGGGTCGGGTTGGAAGTTGAGGATGCCCTTGAGGAGGGTGCCGTACCAGCTGTCGGGGGGGATGGTGTCGCTGATGTCGAAGGCGCGGTCGGTCAGGCCGGGGAGGTGGTCGGCCTCCTGGAGGTCGTGGACGCCGTAGGCGAGGACGCCGGCGGCGACGACGACGAGGCCGGCGCCGGTCCACAGGAAGAATTTGGCGAGGTTGATGCGGACGGCGCCGGCGTAGAAGAGGTAGCCGAGGACGACGGCGGTGGCCAGGCCGAGGGCGACGCCGATCATGGGTTCGGTGTTCTCGCCGGTGGAGCGGGCGGTGCCCCAGACGATGACGGCGGTCTCCAGTCCTTCGCGGCCCACGGACAGGAACGCGGTGAGGACGAGTGCGCCGGTGCCCATGGACAGGGCGTGGTCGAGTCGGCCCTGGAGCTCGGCCCTGAGGGCGTGCGAGGTGCGTCGCATCCAGAAGATCATCCAGGTGACCAGCAGGACGGCGACGATCGACAGGGAGCCGCCGAAGAGTTCCTGTTGCCTGAACGTCATCTCGGCGGAGGTCAGTTCGAGGGTCGCCTCCAGCGCGACGCTCAGCGCCACCGCGGCGGCCACCCCCAGCCACACGGCCGGCAACGCGTCCCGGCGCTCGCTCTTGACGAGATAGGCGATCAGGATGCTGACCACCAGGGCCGCCTCCAGGCCCTCGCGCAGACCTATCAGGTAGTTGGCGAACACGGGTAACCCCACTCAGGAATTCGAACACATTTCGGAATCAGGCGAGCCTTACCAAAGCACTCGCCCGAACGGGCCGTCAACATGGCGTGCGTCATGCGGAACATGCCGGACCGGGGACTTCCCGCACCCCACCTCCACCACGTCACCCCACCCGGCCTGCGCCCATCCATCCCACCCG
Source organism: Embleya sp. NPDC020886 (assembly GCF_044333915.1). Classification (NCBI taxonomy): domain Bacteria; kingdom Bacillati; phylum Actinomycetota; class Actinomycetes; order Kitasatosporales; family Streptomycetaceae; genus Embleya; species Embleya sp. NPDC020886. The sequence goes on from NZ_JBIRRX010000009.1 coordinate 350,527, forward strand.
TGCACCCCACCCGCGCGCACGTCACCTGCCCGCACCGCGCCCGTCTGCGGACCGTCGCCGGGAGGCGGGAGCAGGCCCGCAGGAACGACCGAGCCGGGGTGCGGAGTTCGCAACCTCGCGATGATTCGGGGGAGTTCGGTGTCGGGATCCGCCGCCGAAGGCCGGCGGCGGGGTCGCCGAAGCGCTTGTCTGGCAAGGCGGATTTCGGCGTTGTTATGGATATGTCGCGCATTCGTGATCATTCGGCAGCCGTGCGGGCCTCCCGGGGCGGGCAGCGGCTCGGCATGACGCAGAGCGATGCATCCCGGGAGCCCGGTGCCGACGATTTGGCCGCCCTGGTGTGGCAGGCCCGTCGATGGAGCGAGTCGACGCCGGATCCGGTGGCCGAGCGGCCGGCGCCCGACGGATCCGGGCCTTCCTTCCGTGCCCGGGTGCGTCGCCTGCTGGCCAACCGCCCCGAATCGGATCCGCCGCATTCCCGTTCGTGACGAGGCGATCCGCGATGACGTACCGGTGCAGCGAAGCGCTGCCCGGTCGGCGCCGCGGGTAGTGTCGGCTGCCTTGACCAACCGCACCCATCGCGTCCCCGGGACACCGGCTTCGTACGCTGCCGGTCCGGCCCGGTGCCGGTGCAGGTGACGACCGGACGGAGTCGGCTCATGAGTGGCGACCAGGTGTCCTTGCGCCCCGCGGCGGAAGCGGACATACCCCTTCTCGAACGCTTCCTGATCGATCCCGACGCGGCCGGCCCGTTCGGCTGGTACGGCTGGTCGGATCCGAACGGTTGGCGGCGCAGGTGGGCGGAGAACGGCCTGCTCGGCGACGACCAGGGATTGTTGCCGGTGGTCTGCGGCCCGGAGGTCGCAGGTTTCGTGGCCTGGCGCAGGATCGTCACGTCGCGCACCTCGCACTGCTGGAACGTCGGCATCAACCTGTTCCCCGAGGCGCGCGGCCGAGGGATCGGCACCCGAGCCCAACTCCTGCTGGTGCGCTACCTGTTCGCCCACACCCAGGTGGCCCGGATCGAGGCCGGCACCGAGGTGGACAACATCGCCGAGCAACGCGCCCTGGAAAAGGTCGGCTTCACCCGCGAAGGCGTGGCGCGTGCCTACACCTTCCGCGACGGTCGATGGCGCGACACGGTCTTCTACAGCATCCTGCGCGACGAGCTCGCGGCGCCGGCCGACGGACCCGGCTAGCGCACTCGTCGGCCGGGCCCCGCGCATCTACCCGCTGGGCCGAGCCCGCGCCTGGTGGGATGGCACCGAAAGCGCGGTGGTCCTTGGTCCGTGCCCACGAAGTCCACCGCGTTCGCACCGGGCTAGCGTCGGGCCAGCGCCGCGAAAGACTTCGACACCACCGACGAACGCCGACACCCTCCCTCGCGGTCACCCCGCGCGACGGGCGGTTCGGTTTCGGCGTCGATCGGAGACTCGCCGTCCCGGTTCGTAGCCGGGCGTACCCGGTACCGGACCGACCCGGGCGGCGACCGGGACGGGCCGACCAGGATGGAGCAAGCCATGACACGACGTCTGCGTCTGGACGACCTGACCGCGATCGCACTGCCCGCGCAGCCGGCGATCTCCCCCGACGGCACCCGGGTGCTGTACACCCTGGTCCGCGTCGATCCGGATGCGGACCGCGACGTACGCAGCCTGTGGCAGGTCGCCTCGGGTGGCGGCGAGCCGGAACAGCTCACCCAGGGCCCCTCGGACAGCACCCCCGTGTGGTCGCCGGACGGCACCCGTGTCGTGTTCCTGCGCGCGGTCGACGGCCCGCCGCAGGTATGGGAGCTGCCGCTGGACGGCGCCGAGCCGCGCAAGCTGACCAGCCTGCCGATGGGCGCCGGCCAACCGGTGTGGAGCCCCGACGGGACCCGCCTGGCGTTCGGCGCCGTGATCGACATCCACGCCGTCGCGGGCGAGGACGACGCCGCGCGGGCCGCCCGGGCGAACGCGCCGATGGTCATCGACAGGGCGGACTACCAGGCGGACGGCGCGGGCCTGCTGGGCACCCTGCGCAACCACGTGCACGTGCTCGACCTGGCCTCCGGCGAGGTCACCCGGGTCACCGAGGGCGACTGGCACGCGACCGACCCGACCTGGTCGCCGGACGGACGACGGCTGGCCTACGGCGCCGGTTTGGGCACGGACGCGGACCTGACCATGCAATCCGCGGCCTACGTCGTCGACGTGTCCACTCCCGGTGCGCCGGCCGAACGGGTCGGCTCCGCGGACGGCATGGCCGGCTGGGTCGGCTGGACCCCCGACGGCGAGTCCCTGTTGGTGCTGGGCACCGAGCACACCCGCACCGGGCACACCCGCATGTTGCGCGTGCCGCTCGCCGGCGGCCCCACCGAGGATCTCGTCGGTGCCCTGGACCGCAACGTGATGCCCGGCGGCGCCGGCTACCCGGGCGCGTTGCCGCAGACCACGCCCGGGGATCGCGAACTCCTGTTCTGCCTCCGCGAGGAGGGCAACACCCACCTGTACGCGCTCGACCTCGAAAACGGCGCCACACGTCTGGTGCTCGGCGGTACCGGCCGCTGCGTCTCCGGCCTCTCCGTGCCCCGGACCCCCGGCCCGGTCGCGATCGTGCTGTCCACCCCGTCCTCGTACGCCGAGGTCGCGCTGGTGGACCCGGCCGACGGCACCGAGCGGGTGCTCACCGCGCACGGCGCGCAGTCCCTGCCGGACGTCGAACTGCTCACCCTGGTCGACCGCCGGTTCACCATCTCCGACGGCACCGTCGTGCACGGCCGGCTGCTGCGCGACCCCAGGACCACCGGCCCCTCGCCGGTGCTGATGGACATCCACGGCGGCCCGCACAACGCGTGGAGCGGAGCGGCCGACCCGGTGCACCTCTACCACCAGGTACTGGCCGAGCGCGGCTGGACCATCCTGCTGCTCAACCCGCGCGCCAGCGACGGCTACGGCGAGGACTTCTTCGCCTCCACCGTCGGCAAGTGGGGCGAGTCGGACGCGCCGGACTTCCTGGAGCCGCTGGACGAACTGGTCGCCGAGGGCACCGCCGACCCGCGGCGGCTGGCCGTCTCCGGCTACAGCTACGGCGGCTACATGACCTGCTACCTCACCAGCCGCGACAAGCGCTTCGCGGCGGCCGTCGCGGGCGGTGTGGTCAGCGACCTGAACAGCATGCCCGGCACCTCCGACCTGGGCGCCTACATGTCCCACGCCGAGTTCGGCGGCACCCCGTGGGACGATCCCGAGCTGTACACCCGGCTGAACCCGTTCGCCAAGGTAGGCGACGTGGACACGCCCACGCTGATCGTGCAGGGCGGTGCCGACGTACGGTGCCCGCTGGGCCAGGCCCAGCAGTGGTTCGGCGCGCTGCGCCAGCGGAACGTGCCCACCCGGCTGGTGCTCTACCCCGGCGGGTCGCACCTGTTCATCCTCTCCGGCCGGCCCTCGCACCGACTGGACTGGAACCGTCGGATCGTCGACTGGGTCGAGCAGTACGCCGGATCCACCGGTCGCACCCGGCCGGCCCCGCTGGACGCGGCGCACTGGCAGCGCCGGCTGTCCACGCTGGCCGAGCGCCACGGTGTCCCCGGGGCGACCCTGGGCATCCTGCGCCTGGACGAGCACGCGGCGGACGACCTGGTCGAGGCCGCGCACGGCGTGCTCAACGTGAACACCGGCGTCCCGGTGACCACCGACACGGTGTTCCAGATCGGCTCGATCACCAAGGTGTGGACCACGACGCTGGTCATGCAACTGGTCGAGGACGGACTGCTGGACCTGGACCAGCCGTTGGCCGAGGTGCTGCCCGAACTGCGGTTGTCCGACCCGGAACTCGCCAAGCAGATCACCATGCGCCACCTGCTCACCCACACCAGCGGCATCGAGGGCGACCGGTTCATCGACACCGGGCGCGGGGACGACTGTCTGGCCGCATACGTGGCGCAACTCGTCGACGCCACCCAGGTGTTTCCGCCCGGCGCGGCCTGGTCCTACTGCAACTCCGGCTTCACGCTGGCCGGACGGGTGATCGAGCACGTCACCGGCAAGACCTGGGACCAGGTGCTGCACGAGCGCCTCAGCGGGCCGCTGGGCCTGGAACGCACCATCACGCTGCCCGAGGAGGCACTGCTGCTGCGGGCCGCGGTCGGTCACATCTCCGAGGACGGCGGGGCTCCCGTCGTCGCGCCGGTGTGGATGTTGCCCCGCTCGGCCGGACCCGCCGGTCTGATCGGTTCCACCTCGGCGGAGCTGCTGCAATTCGCCCGGCTGCACCTGACCGACGGCGCGACCGCCGACGGCACTCGACTCCTGGGCGCCGAACACGCTTTGGCGATGCGGGAGAAGCAGGTCGAGGGGTCCGACCTCGCGGCGATGGACGCGTCGTGGGGCCTGGGTTGGCACCGCTACCAATGGGACGGCCACGAGGTGTTCGGCCACGACGGCGGCACCATCGGGCAGTACGCGTTCCTCCGCACCCTGCCCGAACTGGGCCTGGCGGTAGCGCTGTTGACCAACGGTGGCGAGGCGCCGGAGCTGTACGAGGACCTGTACCGGGAGATCTTCGCCGAGGTCGCGCAGGTAGCCCTGCCCGCCTCGTTCGCCCCGCCCGCCGAACCGCCGGCGTTCGATGCGGACCGCTACGTCGGCGTGTACGAGCGGGCCATGCAGCGCATGGAGGTGGCGAGCACCGCCGAGGGTCTGGTGTTGCGGATCCGGATGACCGGGGACCTGGCCGACACGTTGCCCAACGCGGTGCGGGAGATGCCGCTGGTCGCGGTGGCGGAGAACCTGTTCGCGATCCGGGAGCCCGGATCGGCGATCTGGCGTCAGGTGACTTTCGGCGCTCTGGCGACCGGCGAGCCCTACCTGTTCATGGGTCAGGTCACCCCGCGCGTGGGCTGACGCCCGGCTCGGCCCCGATCCCGATCTCGACCCACGCCGCGTTCGTTCCGGACGCGGTCCCGGGCACCGCGTTTCCCCCGTGACGCGGTGCCGGACGGTCCCTCGTCTCGCTGCCCTGTGCGAGACGGGGGACCGTCCGTCGTGTCGCGGTCGGCCGCGTACCGCCGGCGCTCAGGCCGAGGTGCCGGCGGGGGCCGGTGACCCGGCGCCGTCGATCCGCCGGTAGTGGTCGGCCACTTGCAGCAGCCAGGCGATCTCCTCGCGCGGGGTGCCGCCGCCACCGGTGCGGCTGGGCGCGGGCGGCATCTCCGGCACGGGGATGCCCTGGGCCCTGGTCCGGGCGACCGCGTGCATGTGACGGCCAAGTTCAAGGGCACGCCGTCGGTGGCGTACAACCCGGGAACCGATGCGTTGGAATTGTTCGCGTTGAGGACGGACAACGCGGTGTGGCACAACTGCATTCAGAACGGGACGGCCTGGGAAGGCTGGTCGGTGATGGATGCGGGGTCGAAGTTCACGGCGACGCCGACGGCGGTGTACGACGCCGGCACGAGCAGCCTGGAGTTGTTCGATCTCGGGACGGACAACAGCATTTGGCACGCCACCTATCACGCCGGTTGGAGTTCGTGGAGCCAACTCGGCGCCGGACCCTACGCGATCCTCTGATCCTCGCGGCACGGATGCGTTCCTCGTCGCGGCAACTCGCTTGTCTCGGATGAGGACGTTGTCGCCACCGGTTCGAACCCTCGCCCGATCGGTCCCCGCCCTGCGGTGCGGCCGGTCGGGTGAAGGCGCGTGACGTCGCGCGGCGGATCGTCGGCTATCGGCCGATTTGGGGGAGCATGGCTCGGGCGACGCGAGCGGCGCACCGTATCCGGCGTGGTGAGGGAGCATGACGATGGACGAGCTGACCACGCGGGTGGACGGCATGCTCGACGACCTCTGCGAGGACCTGCGGCGGCTGACCCGGATCCCGTCGATCGCGTTTCCCGGCTATCCGCCGGAACCGGTGCAGCAGGCCCACGACATGCTGGCCGGCCTCCTGCGCGAGGCGGGTGTGCAGGACGTCTCCGCGCTGCGGCTGCCGGACACCTCGCCGGTGATCACCGGACACATTCCGCCACCGCATCCCGACGCGCCGACCGTGCTGCTGTACGGGCACTACGACGTGCAGCCGGCCGGCGACGAGTCGTTGTGGACGACGCGGCCGTTCGAACCGACCGATGTCGACGGGGCGATCCACGGGCGTGGGGTGGCCGACGACAAGTCGAATCTGATCGTGCACCTCGGCGCGCTCCGTGCCTTCGACGGGCGGCCTCCGGTGGGGATCCGGATCGTGTTCGAGGGGCAGGAGGAGTACGGCAGCGAGTTCGACGACTACCCGCCCACGCATCCGGACGAGTTCGCGTGTGATGCGATGGTGATCGCCGACATGGGCAACATCCGCCCGGGCACCGGCACGCTGACCGTGGCACTGCGCGGGGTGGTCGAGGTGATCGTGGAGGTGCACACCCTCGAAGAGGCCAAGCACAGCGGCAACTTCGGCGGCGCGGCACCCGATGCGCTGTTGGTGCTGCTGCACGGGCTGGCCGCGTTGCACGACGCGAACGGTGATCTCGCGGTGCCGGGCCTGCGGCGCGAACCGTGGTCGGGCGGTGGCTGGAGCGAGGAGGAGTTCCGCCGGCTGGCCGGGATCCGCGAGGGCATGCCGCTGATCGGCACCGGGGACCTGGGCTCACGCTTGTGGTCGGGGCCGGCGATCACGGTGACCGGCGTGGACGCGCCGTCGGTCGACAGGGGCGCGTCGGCGGTGGTGCCGGCGGCTCGGGCGAAGCTGAACATGCGCTGCCATCCGGCCCAGGATCCGGCCGAGGCGCAGCGGCTGTTGATCGATTTCCTGGTCGGGCTGCGGCCGTTCGGGGTGCCGATGCGGGTGACCCAGGCCGGCGCGCCGGGGTTCGGCTTCGCGGCGGCCACCGACGGGGTGGCCTATCGGGCCGCGCACGAGGCGCTGCGCGCGGCGTGGGGCGCGGAGCCCGTACACGCGGCGGCGGGTGGATCGATTCCGTTGGTCAACAGCCTGGCGGCGGCCCGACCTGGCGCGGAGATCCTGCTGTTCGGGGCGCAGGACAGCATGTGCAACCTGCACGGGCCCAACGAGCGGGTGTTGGTGAGCGAACTGCGCGACGCGGTGGTGGCGGAGGCCGCGTTCTTCAGTGCCTATGCGGAGCGCTTTCGCGGAAGGTAGCAGCCGAACGGCCCTACTCCGCAACCGAATTCATCGGCTCCATCTGGTTCGTCTGTTTCATCGGATTCATCGGCAGTCGCAAGGAGCAGCGCGTGAGCACCGACCAGGCGTCGACCCCGGCCGAGGACGAAGCGCCGCCGCCGAAGCGGGGCTTCCGCTTTCCCAACGCGCTGACGGTGCTGGCGATCGTGACGATCGCGGTGTGGGTGCTGGCGTTCGCGATTCCGGCCGGCGAGTACCAGCGCGGCGAGGACGGCAAGCCGGTCGCCGGGAGCTACCACCACGTCAAGTCGCCGGAGGACTTCGTCCAGCGGCTCAACGACCTGTTCCTGTCCCCGGTCAACGGCCTGTACGGGCTTAGGGACGTGGAGAGCGGGCAGGTCGCGCCGGACAACGCGGGTGATCTGTACGGCAGTGCGGCGGTGTTCCTGTTCGTGTTGGCCATCGGGGCGTTCATCACGGTGGTCTTCGCCACCGGTGCGCTCGATCGGGGTATCGCCCGGCTCGCGCATCGGCTGCGCACGCGTGGTGCGGTGTTGATCGTGGCGATCATGACGGTGTTCGCCATTCTGGGTTCGGTCGAGGGCTTCGCCGAGGAGACGTTGGGGTTCTACGGGCTTATCGTGCCGTTGATGTTGGCGCTGGGGTATGACCGGATGGTGGCCACCGGCACGATCATCCTGGGCGCGGGTGTGGGCGTGTTGTGTTCTACGGTCAACCCGTTCGCGACCGGGGTGGCGTCGTCGGCGGCCGGGATCTCGTTGGGCGACGGGATCGTGTTGCGGCTGATGATGCTGGTCGTGTTGACCACGGTGACGATCCTGTACGTGGTGCGGTATGCCCGTCGGGTCAAGGCGGATCCGAGCCGTTCGATGGTGGGCTTTCTGCCGGGGGATCGCGAGCAGGCGGAGAAGGCGGCCACCGGCAGCGAACCGCCGCCGTTGACCCGTACCCATCAGATCGTGCTGGTCGCGGTGACGGTGACGTTCGTGTTCATGATCTTCTCGATCATTCCGTGGGCCCAGGTGCTCAGCGGGGATGCGGACGCGGCCCCGTACGGCTGGGAACTGGGCTGGTCCTTCGCAGAGTTGGCGGCCCTGTTCATTCTGGCGGCGGTGATCGTCGGGACGTTGGCGCGGCTGGGGGAGAAGAAGCTCGCGGAGACGATCATCCAGGGCGCGGCCGACTTCATCTCACCGGCGCTGATCATCATGCTGGCGCGCGGGGTTACCGTCATCATGAACAACGCGCAGGTCACCGACACGGTGCTGCACTCGATGGAGGGCGTGGTCTCGGACGCCTCCTCGGCGCTGTTCGGCATCCTGATCTTCTTGGTGAACCTGCCGTTGGCCTTCCTGATCCCCTCGACCTCGGGGCACGCGACGCTGGCCATGCCGATCCTGGCGCCGCTGGCCGACTTCGCGGACGTGCCACGGTCGTTGGTGGTGACGGCATGGCAGTCGGCGTCGGGCTGGATGAACCTGTGGGTGCCCACCACCGCCGTGATCATGGGTGGCGTGTCGTTGGCCAAGGTCGGCTACAACCAGTATCTCCGGTTCGCGGCACCGCTGTTGGGCATCCTCTTCGTGCTGATCTGCGCCTTCGTGGCATTGGGCTCCGGCCTGTCCTGAGCGGACGGCAAGGGCAATGGGCGTAGCACGGGCCGATGGTCGCGACCAGTGGCATTCGTAGGGGCGAGGGGCAACTTTGGCGCACTTACCGCTGCGCCCGGTCGTTGCGATCGTTGAGTCGTTCCTGCGCACTCTGCGTTGGACAGCCCTTCACGGGGCACTCGTTCAACCTTCGAAAAGGGGACCGACTCCCGATGAAAATCCGTCGAATAGCCACCACCGTGGCCCTTGCCGCCGCAACGGCACCCTTGTTCGTGCTGACCGCCGGAACGCCGGCGAGCGCGACCGAGCCATGGCGCGAGGCTCAGTGCACAGCGCAATGGAATGGGATCTATTGGTCTGTCGGCGATTCTCTCGCCAGGAAGATTTGGCGGCAGTGCATGCTCTGGGACGGTCAGATGTCGACCTATCCGCCGGTTCCCGCGGTGACTCCCGAGACCATCGACCCCACGTGGGGACCTCCCGTCGTCGTCCAGCCCCGCCCGTAGACCCGCCCGCCGGCTGACCGGGTACCGACGCGTCGCCCTGCGGGTTCCGAACCCGAACACCCGCAGGGCGACACCCCATTGCGCCGTCGGGCGCGCGGCGTTGCCGTGCATGCGGCCCGGGAGACTGCGCCGAGTATGAGGTGGTCGGCGCTCGGGTCCTTGCTGTCACGGACGGGGACCATGCCGGGCGCGTGTCCGACTTCCGAACCGAAACCGCGACACGGGACCAGAGTTCCAGCCAGAGCGCTCAACCTGCCGGACCCCGCCCCAGGGATCCGGCCGATGGCTTCGGGTCAGGTTCGCTTGCGGCTCGCGATCTCGTCCGAGAGCTGCTGCACGTGGGCGGGGTCCGCGTCCCGGGCGAGGGAGACGTAGTGGTCCATGACGGCCGGCCGGTAGCGCACGGGCAGCGTCTGTCCCGGGGCGAGTCGGGTGAGCTCGGTGATCGTGAGGTCTTCGTCTGCGACACCGCGGAACGAGATGCCGTCGGCGGTCTCCACGTCGAACATCAGGACCACGCGTGGATTGCTGTTGACTTCCCGCCAGTCGACGAGAACGCCGAGCGCAAGCGCCCCCGTACGCAGTTCCGCATTGCGCTTCCGTGCGTCACCGCTCAGGAGCGGGTTCGGGGCGACGCCCGGGAAGTCGGGCCCGACGCCGAGCGATTCCCGACTCAGGTCGGGCCTGAGCTGCGCCATCAGATCGTTGAGCTTCGCCTTCTTCTTCTTCGAACCGAACATCCTGGCCCCTCCCTCGCACCGGTGCCGGAATCTCGGCTCGGCGCTCCGCCCTCACTGCGATTGTACGTCGCGGCCATTCCCGACCTCCGTCGCATCGCCCCGCCCCGATGGGGTCGCCGTCCGCGGTCGCGGACGGGCTCGGTCGGTGCACCCGTCTGTCCACCTGACCCCTGCCCATGTGTCAGACACGTCGTAGACGTCGTGATGACGCGGGACATGGCGTCGGGTGGGGTCCTGCGATCATGCTCCGATGCGCGATCCGAAGGAGTTGGTGGATGTGGCCGGTCCGCTTCCGCGCCTGAAAACGACGAAGCCCCGCCCGGGTCGCCGTCGTACAGTGGCGACCGGGGCGGGGACGTCTACCGCGAGCCGTTACGGCTTCAGTAGCTCGCACATCGCGTTCAGGGCGCCCGCTTGCAGCGCCTGCTGGCCCGCGCTCTCGGTGAGCCCCAGGCCGTGGTTCTCGTTCGCGGCGTAGAAGATCTGCTTGCTGCCGTCCTCGGTGGCGAACCAGCGGGAGTGGTAGCCGATCTCGTCGCCGCCGTGCGACCAGAACCACTGGGTCGCGCCGTTACACGTGGCCTTTACGCGGGTCATGCCCAGGCCGTACTCGTTGTCGTAGTTCTCGATCTTGATCGAGGTCTTCATCTCGGCCAGTTGGGTCGGCGCGAGCACCTGCCCCTGAAGGAGGGCACGCTCGAAGGTGACCTGGTCCTGCAGGGTCGAGATGATCGCACCGGCCGGGCCGAACAGTTGGGTGTTGGACCGGGTCGAGTCCGCGAGCGGCGGCTGGTAGCCCCCCCACAGCGGCGGCGGCCAACGCCAGCCGCGCATGAAGTTGCCGTAGATGTCCGGGGACGTCTCCGGGTAGCTCGTGTTGGTCAGGTTCAGCGGGGTGATGATGCGGTTGGTGATCTCAACCGACGGGGTGTGGCCGGTGACCGCCGTGATGATCATCCCGGCGAGCATGTAGTTCGTGTTCGCGTACTCGAACACCCGGGGCAGCGTGGCCGGCCGCTGGGCCAAGGCCGAGTTGATGAGCTCCTGGGGCGTGTAGCTCTGATCGACGTTGAACGCCCCGTAATACGCGATGTTGTAGGGCGCCATGTAGTCCGGCAGCCCCGAACGCTGGTTGAGCAGCTCGCGGATGGTGATGGTGTTGCCGTCATACCCGTTGCTGTTGACCGCGTTCGGCAGCCAGTGCGCGACGGTGTCGTTCAGCGACAGTTTGCCCTCGGCCTCCAGCTGGAGGACCACCGCGGAGGTGAATGTCTTGGTGTTGCTCGCGATCCGGAACTTCGCGTTCGTGTCCAGCGGTGTCGCGGAACCACGGACGTTCGACCCCGCCTTGACATACGTGTTCGTGGCCCCGTCGACGATGAGGCCCATGACCCCCGGGTAGCCGGCGACTATGCCTTGATCGGCGCCGGTCTGGAACGCCTGCGCGGCGGTGACCGAGGACGCCGTCGAGGGCTGTGCGGTGGCGGCCAGGACGGCCAGGCCGACCGCGGCGCCCAGTAGGGACGTGCGGAGTCTTCGCATACGAGCTCCAGTGCTTGCTGCCCGGGCCGGGGTGGGCCGAGCAAGGGGAGATATACGTGACGGATATGCGGGACGTACCCGAGTAGGCACGCCGAGGCGTGACGCTATGCGTCCCTGGCCATTCCTGGCTTGGACGAAATTGACCTGGCCGCCGGGGGCCGGGGCAAGGCCGGGTGATCGATTCGTGTCCGCCTGGGCGCCTGTCGCGCGGGCCGCGTCGGCCACGCCCGAAAACGCCCGCACCCCGGGTCCTTGTGCGTTCAACCCTCGGTGACATCTGGGTAGACTCCGCCGCCGTGCCGGCTCCCCCGCGTCCAGGACCGGACTTCACGGTGACCCGCGTCGGCCCGCTGTGGCGGGTCCACCGCCAGGAACCGCTCGCCCTGGCGCCGTACGTCCACGAACGTGCCGGGTACGTCGGCGTCCCCGGCCCGCGCTACGAGGCGCGCCTGGTGCCGAACAACTGCGTCATGGTCGTGGTGAACCTCGGGGCCCCGTTCACCCGCATGGGCCGGCTCGACGGCCCGCCCCCGACCGTGAGCACGCTCCGCACGCCGGTGGGCGGCCTGGAGGACGGCCCCGGCGTCGTCGAACACCCCGGCGGCCAAGAGGCGTTACGTATACAGGTCACCCCTTTGGGCGCGTACCGCCTGTTCGCGATGCCGTTGTCGGAGCTGTCGAACACGGTGGTAGGACTCGACGACGTCCTCGGCCCGGCCGCCGACGAACTCATCGAACGCCTCGCCGCCACCGCGGACTGGGCAAGACGATTCGCCCTCCTGGACAACACCCTGCTGCACCGGATCGACCAAGGACCGGCCGCCGACCCCCACGTCGCCCACGCCTGGCACCTGCTCACCGCAGGCCCCCGCGCCATCCCGATCGCCCGGATCGCCAAGGAGATCGGCTGGAGCCACAAACACCTGCTCCGCCGCTTCACCCACCAGATCGGCCTGACCCCGAAGTCCGTGGCCCGCATCGTCCGCTTCCAACACGCCGTCGCCCTGCTCTCCAGTCCCGGCGCCAAGTTGGCCGAGGTCTCCGCCACCTGCAAGTTCTACGACCAGGCCCACATGAACCGCGATTTCCGCGAACTGGCCGGCGTATCTCCGAAACTGTGCGCTTCCTCCCCGTGGGCCGCCGCCCGCGCCGTCGAACTCGACTGAGTCCACGGACTCCTCGGCTACCTCGAAGCCACCGGCGGCATCACGATGCACGGGTGGCCGACGTCGCCGAGCTGATCACGCCGGCGCTCGCCGCGTCGAAGCCCCGCGCAGTGCTCAGCGACCGAGGACGGCCGCCAGTATGTGGGGCCAGGCGGCCGTGCCGAGTGTCGCGTCGGCTTCGGGGGTGCCGCCGTGGTCGAAGCGGGGGGAGGGGGGTGGGGCCGACTCGCCCGGGAAGACGGTGCGATGGCCCGCGTCGGGCCGGGTGATCAGGGTCGTCTTGCGGCCCGCCGTCGTGCGCCGGTCGGCGAGTTCGTGGGCGAAGCGCAGGGATGGCCACATCCGGTCCGCGCCACCCGCGACCAGGACCAGGTCGGCGTCCGTGTGCTCGACCGGGATGGCCGCGGCGGGAAGGCGGTCCGCGTATGCCGCGAGGCTGCTTTCGTACCAGCCGAGCACCGCGACCGGGGCGCCCTCCGGCTGCGTCGGCGCCCACGAGCGGTCGTAGGGTACGAAGGGCAGCGGCTGTCCCTGCCAGGTCCAACACGAACGGTACGGATGTTCCCGACCGTCGCGCCCGGGGCCGACGTTGGCCCAGACGACCGAGGTCGGGGCGAGGGCGATCACGGCGTCGGTGCAATCCGCGAGACAGGACACCGACAGCGCGGCCTCGGCGCCCTTGGAGACACCCAGAATGCCCACACGCTCGGCACCGCGCTCACGCAGCAGCCAGGTCGCGGCGACGAAGGTCTCCAGTGGGACCTCGCAGATACCCGGCGGCTGCCCAGGCCCACCGAACCACCGCACGGACATCGCGCTCACCCCGGCCCGGGCAAAGAGCCGACACCGTTCCCGCTCGACCCGGCCGCTCGATCCGGACAACACGAGCACGCCCACACCGACGTCGCCCGCAGCCGGCCGGGCAAGGAAACCCGCCCAGGGACCCGTCGGTTCACACTCGACGATCTCGGCAGCCACGGCGTCGACCCCTTCGCGTCGGACCAACTCGAACCTCGACGGCACGAATCTACCCACGATCCGGCCGCCCATCGGGCGGCGCGATGTCGAGCACGGGTCGGCTCGGGTCGGGTCCGGGCATCGAACGCCGGTCCGTGGAAGGCGCTTTCGCCCATCGGCAGTGGTTCCGTCGGCGGTGGAACCGCCGGCGATCCGCGACGACATCCACGAACACGAAGCCGCCGGTCGGCCTCGCCCGCTCGATCATGTGCGGGTGAGGCAGCCAGTCATGCGCTGGAGGCAGCCACAGGGTGGGACCGCCCGAGGACCGCGACCTCCGGCCCGGCCCGTGTGGGCGACCGTTCTTCGGGTGAGGTCGGCGCCGGTCCGGTCCCGGGATGCGGGCCACGGTGCCGCCTCCGGCTCTTAGTCAGTTGACTGACTAACCCGGCCTCAAGGTAACCGGCGCCCGGACGCGTGTCCAGCCTTTCGGTCGGACAACCAACCAGCGTGACGGGGCGTTACCCTTCGTGTCGTCGTGAAGATCACTGATCGCGGGGGTGGCGAGCGTATGGGATTGCGATGGCGGGGCTGGGTCGCCGTGTTGGTCATGGGCCTGGCAATGGGCTTCGGGGCGGGGCCCGTTGCGTGGGCTCATTCGACGGAGCCCGCCGATCCGCAGGCGAGTGTGGCGGTGCGGGAGGTGCGGGACTGGTTGACGCATCTGCCGAATCGGGCGCAGAACCGGGTGGTGTCCGGGCAGTTCGCCGGGTACAGCGGGAAGACGTTCTCCCTGGGGCAGGTGGAGGAGCTGAAGACGCAGACCGGCTCGTATCCGGGGTTGCTGGGCTGCGACTACGGGCACGACGGCGACACGATCGACCATGCCTGCAACGCGACGTTGAAGGACTGGTCGGCCGCCGGCGGCCTGGTCACCGTCAGTGCGCATCTGCCCAATCCCGATCAGTCGGACTGGGGTGGGCTGTTCACCAAGCTGGCCACCTTCGACCGGCTCACCGATCGCGGCAGCGCCACCGGCCGGCGTTGGCACGCGGAGTTGGACCGGGTCGCCGAGGGGCTGCGCGAACTCGCGGATGCCGGCGTGCCGGTGCTGTTTCGGCCGATGCACGAGATGAACGGCGACTCGTTCTGGTGGAGTGCGCAGAACCCGCAGACCTTCGCCGAGGTGTGGCGGGACATGTACAGCTACCTGACCGAGGTCAAGGGCCTGCACAACCTGCTGTGGGTGTACGCGCCGGACTGCAGCTACGGCAACCGCTCGGCCTTCTACCCCGGTGGCGGGTATGCCGACGTGGTCGGCCTCGACTGCTACGTCCGTGAGCCCGCGGCCGTCCAGGGCTACGACGAACTGGTGGCGCTGGGAAAGCCGTTCGCCTTCGCCGAGATCGGCCCGCGCAGCGGACCCGGGGGCAGCGTCGAGGTGCCGCTCGACTATGGGAAGTGGATCGACGCGATTCGCAGCCGATTCCCGGCCACCGCCTACTTCATGGCGTGGAACGACCAATGGCGACCCACCGCCAATGCCGGAGCGGGCCGGCTGATGAACGACTCCTGGACCGTCGTGCGCGGCGAAATCGCGACCTCGGCACGCACCGAGGGCGCCCCCGCGCCGGTCGGCACGCCCGTCCCGCTCGCCGACTTCGAGACCGACACCCAGGGCTGGGGCGGCTATCGGGTGCTCGACGGCCCGTGGTCGGTGAGCGAATGGTCCGCCCGGGGCGCCCGATCCCTCAAGGCGGACATCGACCTGGCCGCCCCCGAGGCATACCTCAACCGCGTCGCACCGCAGGCCCTGAGCGGATACCGGGCACTGACCGCGACCGTGCGTACCGCCGAGTGGGGCAACCACGCCGCCGGTACGACCGCCAAGCTCTACGTGCGCACCGGCGCCGGATCGGCCTGGTACGACGGCGGCGCGATCCGTATCGGCCCGAACGGCGCCGTGCTGCGCCTGGACCTGAGCGGAGTCGCCGACCTGCACGATGTGCGGGAGATCGGCGTGCTGTTCGCCTCCGCACCGGGCGCGAGTGGACGAACGGCGGTGTACGTGGACGACGTCACCGCGATCGCGCCGCCCGCCGTCGTGTCGGGTTTCGAGTCCGGAACGGACGGCTGGACCGGCTACCTGACCGCGACCGCGCCGGTGAGCAGCGCCGACTGGGCGAGCGAGGGCGCCCGTTCGCTGCGTGCCGAGGTCGACCCGGCCGCACCCGAGGCATACCTGAACCGGCGGGCGAACCTGGACCTGACGGGCCGTCGCATCCTCGGCGCGACGGTCCGGGCCACCGGCGGCAGCGGCACGGCCAAGCTCTACGTCAAGACCACGGCGTCGAACACGTGGTACGACGCGGGCGCGGTCCCGGTCGGACCGGGCGCCACGACCCTGACCCTCAACCTGGCCGGCGTCGGCTCGCCCCAGGACATCCGCGAGATCGGCGTGCAGTTCGAACGCCGGGGCGGGCCCAGCCAGGGCTCGGTGTTCGTCGACGAGGTCACGGTGCGCTGACCCGGGCGCCGAACACCGGGCGTCGAGAGGAGTACACCCGGAGCGGTGCCGGTGCGGCGGGCCGCCATCCCGCAGCGCCCGCCCGAGCCCGGGACCGACGCGCCGGTGCGCCGGTCCCGGGCGGTCCGGGGGTGGGCGGTCCGCTCAGGCGGGCGTGCTCGCGCTCTCGGCCACATCCGCCGCCGGCTTCGTCTCGGCCAACCGGTCGAGCAGAGCCGGCGGCAGCGGGCCGATCAAGGTGCCCGCGAAGGCGTGCCGCAGGGCGGCGGCGCGCATCTCGTTGATCAGCGTGTTCGTGACGGTGGCCGGGACGACCCAGCCCCCGTGCAGGTGACCGAGCACCCGCAGCCCCGCGGCGGGCACGTCGGCCGCGCGCAGTCGGGCGAGGTACTCCTCGGCCTGGTCGCGCAGCGGGTCGTATTCGGCGACCAGGATCAGCGCGGGGGCCAGCCCGGACAGGTCGGCGCCGTGCAGCGGCGAGGCGAGCGGGTCGTTGGCATCGCCGGTGTCGGCCAGGTAGTGGCGGGCGAACACGTTGAATTCGGCGGGGGACAGGCCCGGCGTGCGCGGAGCGCCGGGCACGACCGGCTCCTCCGCCATCGGGGTCAGGTCGACGGCGGCGGCGTCGAGCACCTGGAGGCTGGGCTGGGGCAGCCCACGCTCGCGCAGCGCCAGGCACATCGCCGCCGCGAGGTTGCCGCCCGCGCTGGCACCACCGATGGCGACCCGGGTCGCGTCGATACCCAACTCCTCGGCGTGTTCGAGGAGCCACGCGTAGGCGGCGAGGCAGTCCTCCAACGGGGTGGGGAACGGGTGTTCGGGAGCGAGTCGGTAGTCGACGTGGACCACGGCGCACGGGACGAGCGCGGCGACCGGGCCGCACTCGGCCTCGGCGGTGTCCAGGTTGCCCAGCACCCAGCCGCCGCCGTGCAGGAAGAAGTAGGCCGGGACCGGTGTTTCCGGCTGCCTGGGCCGCAACACCCTTACGGCGATCGTGCCTTCGGTGACGGGCACCCGGTGCTCGGTGACCTCCACGTCGGGGTCGTACGGGAACTTCACCAGCGTCATGGTGGCGGCCGACTGCGCGCGCCGCACGTTCAGATCGGCGGACTCGGGTTGGGCCCCGGCCGCGACACGCTCCAGGAGCCGGCGCACCGGCGGGTCGATCATCATGGGCTTCTCCTTCGACTTCGACTGACCGGCCGCAGGGCCGGAGTTGACGGGGACACCGCTCGCGGTGTCGGTGCGCGGGTCGGCCTCGGCGTCGCCCGCACACAGAACGTCGCTCTCGCGCCGGGCGTCGTCCTCGTGCAGCGCGTTGCTTTCGCTCCGGGCGTCGCTCTCGTGCAGCGCGTCGATCCGACCGGTCCTGATCACCCGTCGGTAGGCGCGGGCGCTGGGATGCACGATCCGGCGCAGGTCGTCGTCGCGGTCGATGCCGATCAGGCCGAACCGGGGCCGATAGCCGTGCGTCCACTCGAAGTTGTCGAACGCGGACCAGTGCAGGTAGCCGCGTACGTCGACGCCGTCGGCGCGGGCCGCCCGGACCGCCCGCAGGTGGCTGTCCAGGTAGGCCACCCGTTCGGTGTCGTCCGCCGTGGCGATGCCGTTCTCGGTGACGTAGATCGGTAGTCCGGTGACCTGGCCGGCCTGGCGCAACATCTCGGTGAGACCGCCCGGGTAGACCTCCCACCCCATCTGCGTGCTGGGCGTGCCGGGCGGCGCGTTGCCGAGTTCGGTGTCGGCGGCGGCGTCCGCTCGGGCCCGGGTGTAGTACTGGACGCCGACCCAGTCGCCGGGATCGGCGGTGTCGCGCAGGTGTTCCAGGTGTCGCCGGATCAGCACGTCCCGGAACCAGTCGGCGAGTTCGGCGTCCCGGAGGCTGTCCGGGTCGGCCGGTTGGATGAACGGCAGTTGCAGACAGACGCCGGCCCGGGTGCCGGGAGCGGTCGCGCGCAGGGCGGTCACGGCGGCGTCGTGGGCGCGCATCAGCGTGTCGTTGACGGCGACGCACTCCGTGCGATCGCGGTGCCCGGGCGGGTGGTTGCCCTTGAGATAGCCGTTGAACGCGACGATCTGCGGCTCGTTGACAGTGCACGCGAACGGGATGCGATCGCCCAGGCGGCGGCCGGCCTCCGCGGCGAAGGCGCCGAATACCTCGGCGGCGTCGGCCGCGAGCCAGCCGCCGCGTGCGGCGAACCAGCGGGGCAGGGTGAAGTGGTGCAGCGTGACGAACGCGGTGAGGCCGTGCTCGCCCAGCGCGTCCAGCACCCGGGCGTAGTGGTCGAAGGCGGCGGTGTCCCAGACTCCGGGCGCGGGGGCGAGCCGGGACCACTCGATCGACAACCGGTGTGCGTTGTGCCCGAGTTCGGCCAGCAGCGCGATGTCGGTGGGCCAGCGCTCCCACTGGGCGATCCCGGGGCCGCTGACCTCGGCGGTACGCCCGGCGTTCTCCCAGTCGATCCAGTCGTTGGCACTTTGGCCCCCCTCGACCTGATGCGCGGCGGTGGAGGCGCCCCACAGGAAGTCGGTCGGGAAGTCCCGGTCGCCGGGTCTCGTCATCCCTGTATCTCCTCGGAGGTGCCGGCGGTGACCGGCTCGGGGTCGGTGGCCAGGTCCCGGATCAGCGTTCGCGAGTACTCCTCGACGCAGACGACGAGATCGACCATCTCCGGGTCGAGCAGCCACTGCGAGGCGAAGCCGTCCAGCGCCGCGAGGATCTCGATGGCCTTGAGCTCCGGATCCGCGTCCATCCGCATCTCCCCGCTGCGCTGGCCCTCGCGGATCATCCCGGCGACGACGGCGCGCATTTCGCGGTAGCGGCGGACGAAGAAGTCGTGCTCGGGGTCGCCCGGATCCAGGTTCTCCGCGAGCAGCACCGCGAACAGCTTGGCCAGGCCCGGCTGATCGCGGTTGCGGTGGGCGAACGCGGGCATCTCGCGCAGCGCCTGCAGCCCGCCGACGTCGGCGATGTCCCGAGCGAACGCCTGGCTGGCCAGGTCCCGATGCTCGACCACGGCCCGCAACAGGCCCTGCTTGCTGCCGAAGTGGTAGAGCAGGCCGGGTTCGGTGATGCCCACGCGCTGGGCCACCTCCGTCATGCCGGTGCCGCGGAAGCCGGTCCGGGCGAACAACTCCGACGCGGCGGCGACGATCTCCCGGCGCCGTTCCGCGCCCTTGGGGGTGGCCGCCTTGGCCGCCCGGGCACGGCCGACGAGGGGTTTGCGTACATCCGAATTCTCAGTCACAGCGCCACTCTAGATTATTAACTTAGTTGTTAGTAAGTTCCTGTTCGTCGAAAGTCCACGACATCCTGGATCGGAGCTCACGCCATGAGCAGATCGAGACTCGTCCTCGCGTTGGCCGCGCTGACCCTGACCCTGACCGTCGCACCGACCGCCTCCGCCGGGGGTGGACAGGCGGACGGCAAGAGCCTGACCAGCCCCCTGGCCGAGACGGTCTGGCTGTGTCGACCCGGCCTGCCCACCAACCCCTGCAACCAGGACCTCGCCGGCAATCCGCAAACCCCCGGACCCGGCGGCGCGTTCACCGCGCGCTACTTCGACGGAGCGACCACCACCCTCGACGCGACCGCCGTGCACCCCGACGGCTCGCGCACCCCCGAGCCCTTCGCGGGCCCGAACAACCCGCAGGTCGACTGCTTCTACGCGTACCCCACCATCGACCTGCTGCCCAACCCGCTGCTGCGCCTGGGCTCGCTGCCGCCGATCCCCTCGAACAGCGAACTCGCGGGCACCCTGATGCAACTCGGGCGCTTCACCGACACGTGCCGGGTGTTCGCCCCGGTGTACCGGCAGGCGTCGTTGTCCGAGTTGCTCGTGGGCGGCCTGGGCATCCCGCCGGACGCCGAGACCGGATCGAGGGACGTGCGTGACGCCTGGCGCGACTACTGGGACAACCACAACACCGACCCGGTCACCCACCAGCGGCGCGGCGTGGTGATCCTGGGCCACTCGCAGGGCACCGGCGTGCTGACCCGGATGATGCAGCAGGAGATCGACGGCAACCCGGCCGTGCAGGACCGGTTGGTGTCGGCGGTGCTGCTCGGCGGCTACATCCAGGTGCCGATCGGCGGCACCCAGGGCGGCGGCAACGATCCGGCGTCCACCTTCCAACGCATCCCGACCTGCGAGCGGGCGGGACCCCAGGCACCGATCCCGACCGGGTGCGTGGTGGCCTACAACGGCTACGCGCTGCCCGACGGCGAACAGTTGCCCGCCGGATCCGCCTTCGGCCGCACCACGGTTCCGGGCCACCGGATCGCCTGCGTGAACCCGGCCGCGTTGCTGCGCGGCGCACCCGCCGACGGTGCGGCGCCGCTGGACATGTACCTGCCGACCAGGCGGCTGGTGAACGGCAATTGGCTCAACCCACGCGGCCACCTCGGTCATCTGCTGACCGCGTACGAACTGGCCGACGACCCGTCCGGATACACCCGATACGCGGAAACCGTGAGCGCACGCTGCGCGTTCACCCAGGACGCGACCGGCACCGCGAGCTGGCTCGACGTCAAGGGCGGTGCCGGACTGTTCCCGCAGGCCGGGTTGTCCGCCGTGCTGGGCACCCACACGGTCGACTTCAACGTTGCCCAGGGCAATCTGTCCACGCTGATCAGTGCGCAGGCGAGCACGTGGCGGGCGGCGCATCCCGGCTGACGCCGGATACCGCCGCGCAGCGCCGGCCGGCCCGATGCCGGCCGGCCCGACCGATAAGCGGCCGATAAGCGGCCGACCCGACCGACCGCTCCGGCTGACCCGACCGGCACCGGCCGGCCCCGGGGCCGCGCCGAGAGCACCACCGCATCAGCGCACCACCGACCGCCGTGCGAGTCCCGCCTCGGGCCGCGCGAGCGGGTGATTCGAGCATGCCGCAAAAGTCGGCCGAAAGAGCGGAGCCGCTTCGGCGACCGCCATTTCGGCCGACCTCGCGGACCGGTGAATTCGATTACCGAATTCGTCCCGCGAATTCGACTAAGGACCTGTCATGACCATCCTGGGACGCCGCCGCGTAGCGGCCCTCGCCACCGCCGGACTCGTCGTGGCCGCTGTCGCCGGTTGCGGCGGCTCGAACACCGCCGAGTCCGCCGGGGGCAAGACCCTGACCCTGGCCGCCGCGGCCGACGCGACGAGCCTGGACCCGGCCAAGGGGGCCGGCGGCAACGGACTCGCCTACCTCCAACCCCTGTACGACTCGCTCACCACGGTCAACCCCGATCAGAGCGTCGGCCCCGGCCTGGCCACCGCGTGGACCTACACCGACCCGGAGCGCCGCAACCTGCGGATGACCCTGCGCGAGGGTGTCACCTTCTCCGACGGCACCCCCTTCGACGCGACCGTGGTCAAGCAGAACCTGGAACGCACCGCCGCCGCCAACGGACCCTCCTCCTTCGCGGTCGCCGCGGTCGCGGGCATCACCGTCGCCGGCCCCACCGTCGTCGAACTCGCCCTGAAGACACCGGATCCCTCGCTGCTGTACAACTTCGGCCTGGTCGCCGGGATGATGCTCAGCCCGAAGGCGTTCGGCGACGCGAACGCCCAACCGGTGGGCACCGGCCCGTACATCCTGGACGCCGGACACACCACCCGCGGCGACCGCTACACCTACACCCGCAACCCGCGCCGCCCGGACCGCACCGCGTACCCGTTCGACAAGATCGTGATCAAGGCGATCCCGGACACCAACGCCCGTACCACCGCGCTGCTCACCGGCCAGGCCGACGCCGGACTCGGCGCCCCGGCCCGGATGGACGCGGCCAAGGGCGCCGGGCTCACCGTCACCCGCCAGCCCGGCCAGGTCACCGGCATGTGGCTGGTCGACCGCGAGGGCAGGGTCGCCCCGCAGCTCAAGGACGTCAGGGTGCGCCGGGCGATCAACCACGCGATCGACGGCCCCGGCATCCTCAAGGCGATCATGGCCGGCGTGGGCAGCCCCACCACGCAGATGTTCGCCGCCGGATCCCCGGCATACGACCCGGAGTTGGACCGCGCCTATCCGTACGACCCGGCCCGGGCCAAGCGGTTGCTCGCCGAGGCCGGTCTCGCCGACGGCTTCAAGCTCGTCCTGCCCAGCGAGAACGCGTTCGTCCCGGCGCTGTATCCGGTACTCGCCGAACAACTGAACCAGGTCGGCATCAAGGTGGAGTACACCCCGGTCAGCACCAACCAGCTCTCCCAGCAGTACTTCAGCGGCCGGTTCCCGGCATTCATGTACGTCTGGGGCACGTCGCAGAACTGGATCGACGCGAACGCGCTGCTGTCCCCGGCGATGCCCACCAACCCGTTCAAGGTGGCCGACCCGGTGATCGTCGACCTGCTCGCCCGGATCGCCAAGTCGCCCGACGAGGCGCAGGGCCCGCTGTATCGACAACTCAACGCGCACGTCGTCGAACAAGCCTGGTTCGCACCGCTGTTCCGCGGCGACAACGTGCTCTTCTCGGCCAAGTCGGTCAGCCTGAGCAACCGCCCCGGGCAGACCTTCATGGCCTTGACCGACTACCGGCCCGCCGGTTGAGCCGCCCCGTGATCGGCTTCATCGCCCGTCGGTCGTCCTCGGCCGTCGTACTGCTCCTGGTCGTCTCCGCACTGACCTTCCTCCTGATGGACCTGCTCCCGGATCCGGGCCAGGGCATCCTCGGCGTCTCCGCGACGGACGAGCAACTCGCGGCCAAGCGAGCCGAATTGGGCCTGGATCGCCCGGTGGTGCTGCGCTGGCTGGACTGGTTGGGCGCCGCCGTGCGCGGCGACCTGGGCACCTCGTGGACCACCGGCCTCCGGGTGAGCGACTCGATCGGCACCAAGCTCCCGGTGACGTTGTCGCTCACGCTGACCGCGACGCTGGTCTGCGCGGTGCTGGGGATCGCCCTCGGGCTGATCGCCGCCATCCGGCGCGGCGCGGTGGACCGTTCGGTGCACGTGCTGGCGGTGGCCGGCTTCGCGGTGCCCGGCCTGTGGGTGGGCATCCTGCTGGTCACCGTGTTCGCGGTCCGCCTGGAGGTGCTGCCCGCGACCGGCTATGTGCCGCTCGCCGAGTCGCCCGTCGACTGGGCCCGCTCGCTCGTGCTCCCGGTGGCCACGATCGCGGTGGCGGGGGTCGCCGCGATCGCCCAGCAGACCCGCAACGCGGTGGCCGAGGTGCTGGAGCGGGACTACATCCGCACCCTGCGCAGCCGCGGCCTGCCCGCGCGACGCGTGTTGTTCGTACACGTCCTGCGCAACGCCACCCCGCCCGCGCTGACCGTGGTCGGCCTGCAGTTCATCGGACTGTTCGGCGGCGCCCTCGTGATCGAACAGATCTTCGCGCTGCCCGGCCTGGGCTCGTTGGCGATCGGCGCGACCTCCCAATCGGACGTGCCCACCGTGCAGGGGGTCGTCCTGGTCGGCGTCTGCGTCGTGGTCACCGTCAACCTGGCCGTCGACCTGGCGACCGGCGCGCTCGATCCGAAAGTCGGCATGCGATGAAAGACAACCCGGCCTGCTCGTCCGCCCCGGCCGCCGTCCTTGCGCCCGCCTCCGCCGACCCCACTCCGGGACCGGCCCGATCCGCCCCGCCCGCCCCGCCGACCGCACCGCGCCGGCGCGGCCCGCTGGCCCGCTTCCTGCGCGACCCGATCGCCCTCGCCGCCGCCGTCGTCCTGCTGCTCGTCGTGGTGACCGGTGCCTGTGCCGGCCTGATCGCCGAACACGGGCCCAACAGCGCCGCGTTGGACGCGGTGCTGGCCGACCCGTCCGGCAATCACCCGCTGGGCGGCGACGGTTCCGGCCGCGACGTGCTCAGCCGGTTGTTGTACGGCAGCCGGACCAGCCTGCTGGCCGGCTCGATCACCACGTGCGTGGCACTGCTGATCGGCGTGCCCACCGGACTCGCCGCCGGTTACGTCGGCGGCTGGTGGGACACGGTGGTCGGTTGGATCGCGGACGTGTTCCTCGCGATGCCCGGCATCGTGGTGCTGCTGGCCGTGGTCGCGGTGCACGGCCCCGGCCTCGTCGTGTCGATGGTGGTGCTCGGTGTGCTCACCGCCGCCCCGGTCTTCCGCCTGGTACGCGGCGAGGTGCGGCGGGTGCGCGGCGAACCGTACGTGGACGCCGCCAGGGTGGCCGGACTGTCGGACCTACGGATCATGCGCCGACACGTCCTGCGGGTGGTTCGGGTCCCGATCATCACCCAGGCGTCGCTGATCTTCGGCCTCGCGATGATCATCGAATCCGGCATCGCCTTCCTCGGCCTGGGCGAACCCGACCGGGCGAGCTGGGGATCGATGCTCGGCGACGCCTCCACCCACGTCTACGACGCGGCGCTGCTGTCGGTGTGGCCCGGCGCGGCGATCACCCTGACCGTGCTCGCGGTGACCCTGCTGGGCGCGGGACTTCGCGACGCCTTCGTCGGCGACACGGCCGGACCGGTGCGCAGCCGACCGACGATCGGGCGACCCGCGCGCGACCCGGCGGCGGTGGGCGGGCCGAGCACCGTCGGTACCGACGTGCTGCTCGCGGTCGACGGCCTCGGGGTCGGCTACCCCACCCCCGAGGGCGAGGCCGCAGTCGTGGACGCGGTGTCGCTGCACGTGGGGCGCGGCGAGATCCTGGGCCTGGTGGGTGAGTCGGGCTGCGGCAAGACACAGACCGCGCTGGCCGTGCTGCGCCTGTTGCCCGCCGGCGGCTCGATCACCGGCCGGGTCGAGTTCGACGGACAGGACCTCGCCACGCTGTCCGAGCGCGGCCTGAACGCCCTGCGCGGGCGCCGGATCGGCTACATCCCGCAGGACCCGATGTCCAACCTCGACCCGAGCTTTCGGATCGGCAGTCAACTCACCGAACCGCTGCGCACCCACCTCGGGCTCTCCCGCGACGCGGCCCGCAAACGTGCCCTGGAACTCCTGGACCGGGTGGGCATCACCGACCCGCCCCGGGTCTTCGACGCCTACCCGCACCAGATCTCCGGCGGCATGGCCCAGCGGGTGCTGATCGCGGGCGCCGTCGCCGGCGAGCCCGACCTGCTGATCGCGGACGAGCCGACCACCGCACTGGACGTCACCGTCCAGGCCGAGATCCTCGACCTGCTGCGCTCGCTCCGACGCGAGCACGACATGGGCATGGTGCTGGTGACCCACGACCTGGGTGTGGTCGCCGATCTGTGCGACCGGGTCGCGGTGATGTACGCGGGCGAGATCGTGGAAACCGCGCTCGCGGCCGACCTGTTCGCCCGACCGGCGCATCCGTACACGGCCGCACTGCTGGCCGCCATCCCGCCCGCCGAGGGCGGCGCCGGCGAGCGGGGCCCGCTGCGCACCATTCCGGACCGGGTGCCCTCGGTCCGGGAACGGCCCACCGGTTGCCGCTTCGCCCCGCGCTGCGCGTACGCCGCACCCGAATGCGCCGGACACCCGGAACCGACCGGCCACGGCGCGGGTGCGGTGCGCTGCGCCCGGGTGGGGAACGAGGTGATCGCATGGATGCGCTGAAACGGCACGCCGATCCGCAGGCGGCGAGCGGCACCGGCACCGAGCCCGGTCCCGAGCCCGGTCCGCTGCTCAGCGTGCGGAACCTGGTCGTCGAGTACCGCGCCCCCCGTCGGCGCAAGCCCGCGCTGCGGGTCCTGCACGGTATCGACCTCGACGTGCATCCGCACGAAACGGTGGGCCTGGTCGGCGAATCCGGCTCGGGCAAGACCACCCTGGGGCGTGCCGTGCTCGGCCTGGTCCCGATCGCGTCCGGCACGATCGGCTTTGCCGGGAACCGGATCGACGGCCTGACTCGGCGGGCGCGACGCGCGCTGAGCCGGGAGATCCAGGTGGTGTTCCAGGATCCGTACGGTTCGCTGAATCCGTCGATGACCATCGGCGACATCCTCACCGAACCGCTCACGGCCGACCGGTCGCACAACCGAGTCGCCGCCCGGGCCCGGATCGGCGAACTCCTGGACGCCGTCGGCCTGCCCGGTGACACCGCCGACCGGCCGGCCCGGGAGTTGTCCGGCGGACAGCGTCAACGGGTCGCGATCGCCCGGGCGTTGGCCCCCGGGCCGCGCCTGATCATCTGCGACGAACCGGTCAGCGCGCTCGATCTGTCCACCCGGGCCCAGGTGCTCAACCTGCTGGTCGAACTCCAGCAACGGACCGGCGTGGCATACCTGTTCATCGCACACGACCTGTCGGTGGTGGGTCACGTGAGCGATCGGGTGGCGGTGATGTCACGCGGCACGATCGTCGAGTGCGACACCGCCCGCCGGATCACCACCGAGCCCACCCACCCGTACACCCGCAACCTCCTGCTCGCCGCACCGGTGCCCGACCCGGCCCGCCAGGCCGCCCGGCGAGCGGCCCGGCATCGACTGGTGCAGGACGAGGCCACGCGGTGACGTCGGCGCGGCGGGGGAGCACCCGAGGCGGTCACTCGCCGCGCAGGACCGCCACGACCTCGGGCGGGAGCGGACGCACGGAGCGGCGGCCCCGCGGCGCATCGGCTCCGGCTGTCGCCGCCGGGCGCGCCACCGACCCCGGACGTGTCGCCCGCCAGGGCCGAGCGCGGCACCCTGTGCGTTCCGGTGGGCATCGTGGACCACCCGTTCGAGCAGCCCCGCGCGCCGCTGCCCGCGGCCCTGCCCGGCGCGGGTGGCCATGCGGGTATCGCCGGCGGGCCGCAGAGCGGCAAGACCACGCTGCTGCGGACCCTGGTCGCCCCTGGCCCTGACCCAGACCGCACGCGCGGTGCAGTTCCACTGTCTGGACTTGTGCGCACCGGCGTACTCGACCGCCGCGCGTCGTGTGCCGCCGGGATAGGGCGTACCGGCGAAGACGTTGACGATCCGCGCCGGCGGCGACGGCTGTGGCGATGGCGCGGGCGATCGCCGGCGAGGGGCGGTGGTCAGATTTCCACCACGGCGGCGGCGAGTGCTCCGTCGCCGCCGAGGGAGGTGAGCAGCACGCGGGTGCCGGTGGGGTGGTCGGACTCGAAGACCATTCGGGCGGCGATGAGCAGGCCGGCGGCCCGGGGGTGGCCCGTTTCCGGGCCGACGTCGGTGACCCGGTGGCGCTGGAGGCCGAAGTGGCGACGGAAGGCGCGGTTCGTCTCGGCCGCCGGCGTGTGCAGCGCGACGTGGTCGATCGTCGACCACGCGACCCCGGCTTGGCGCAACGTCTGCGCGATCACCGCCGAGATCGCGATCGGCGCGTCCTGTACGCATTCGCCGTGGTGCGCGCGCCAGGAGACGCTGACCCGGTCGACCATCGTGGCCACCGCGGATCGCCCCGGCTCGTGCCGACGCGCCTGGACGCCCGCGGTGATCCGCGGGCGCGCCGCCGGCCCTGTGCCACCCGTGCGCGCTCCGGGGATGCGGATGCCCGGATGCGCATCCGCGCCCACGCGGTGGTCGCGCACGGACACGGCCAGCAGCCGACGACGGGTCAGCCCCTTCTCCAGCACCAGGGCCGCCGCGGGCCGTCCCTGGTGCGACGGCGCCAGGATCAGGCCGCGCCGCGCCGCGGGATCGACCGCGAGATGCGCCGCGAGGGTGCCCAGTGCGGACAGCGGATGATCGCCGCAGTGCACGGCGTGGTAGGCGTGGATCCGGCCGACGCCGAGTCGATCGAGGACCAGCCGCCCGGACAGCGCGATCGGCGCGCCGGCGGTGGCCCGGTCGCACAACAGGCAGTACTGGTCGTCCAGATCGCCCCCGCTGAGCCCGCCCCGGGTCAACGTGTCGCGCAGCGCGGCCTCGTCGATCAGGAGGGACGGCAGCGGCGTGGCCGCCGTGCAGCTCCCCACGGCGGCGATGCCCAAGCCGGAAACCTTCATCGTGTCTTCTCCTTCGCGGTGCCGACGCCGAGACCCGGCATCGGGCACGGCCTCCGAGGACCATTGACCCCGTCCCCGCGCCGGCCGGTGAGTCGGCGTGCCGCAGGCGGATCCCGGAGGCCGTGCCGGATCTCCGAACCTACGCGCCGCCGACCCGCCCGAGCCCCGCCTTCACGCCCCCCTGACGCGCCGACCGCCCGCCGCTACGCGGCTCTTACGCCCGAATACCCCCGCGCGCCCCGAGCGGCTCACGTATTGCGGCAACTCCAACCACCCTCGCCCGCCCGCCGCACCCGAGGGCGCCGCGGCCCACCGGCCCGTCGCCGTCAAGGGCGCGTACGGATCGAGCCCGAACGCGTATGTGTGGCATACGGATTCCGGTTGGAAATCGGGGTGCCGGCCGGCGTCGAAGGCATGCGGGGGAGCACCGGCATGGCCGGCAACAGCGCTTCGGGACAAGCGAGTTCACGGATGCACGGCGATGCCGGCGGCGGCATGGGGCGCCGGCCGCGCTTCGGGGGCCGGCCGCCCTGACGGCGGTGTTGCCGGCCACCTGTCGGCTGGGCGAGGCGATCGGCCGCGGGCTGTTCCGCCGTCCCGGCCCCACCGCCGGTGCGGTACCCGTACGACGCTGAACCGACCCGCCGGCACTACGGGCCCTTCGGCGTCACAGCCACTCGTTGCGTCGGAACGCCCGGAACATCAGTACACACGCGGTGACCATCACCGTCAGCACGGTCGGATACCCGTACGTCCACTTCAGTTCGGGCATGTGCTCGAAGTTCATGCCGTAGATGCCGACGATCAACGTCGGGACGGCCAGGATCGCCGCGATGGCGGCGATCTTGCGCATGTCGGTGTTCTGCCGGACGGTCACCCCGGCCAGGCTGGCGGACAGGATGCCGTCCAGCAGTTCGTCGAACGCGGCCAGCCGCTCGCGGACCAGGGCCAGGTGGTCGGCGACGTCGCGCAGGTACGCGTCGAAGCCGGTGCCGACGCCGGGCAGCGCGACGGCGGAGAGCCGCTCCAACGGCCGGGCCAGCGGCAGGACCGCCCGCTTGAACTCGATCAGCTCGCGCTTGAGCTGGTAGATGCGCTCCGCGTCGTTGCTGGGCCGAGGCGAGAACACGTCGACCTCCAGCCGCTCGAAGTCGTCCTCGACCTTGTCCGCCACCCGCAGGTAGTCGTCGACGACCCGGTCGGTGATCGCGTGCACGACCGAGGCCGGCCCGTGCGCCAGCATCGCCGGGTCGGCCTCCAGCGACTGACGCAGCTCGACCAGCGGCGGCGCACTGCCGTGCCGGACCACCACGACGAACTTCTCCCCGGCGAAGATCATGATCTCGCCGGTGTCGACCACCTCGCTGGTCGCGGTCAGCGCGTCGTGCTCCACGTAGACGATGGTCTTCAGGACCAGGAACAGGGTGTCGTCGTAGTACTCCAGTTTCGGCCGCTGATGGGCCTCGACCGCGTCCTCCACGGCCAACGGATGCAGGTCGAACGCGTCGGCGACGCCGGCCAGGTCCTCGGCGAGCGGGGCGTACAACCCGATCCACACGAAGGTGTCCTCGCCCGCCTCGGCCGCATCCAGCGCGTCACTCAGCGCCACCTCGCCGGGGCGCCGCACACCCTTGTCGTAGAGCGCGCAGTCCACCACCACGGGAGCGCGCGCAGCCCCCGACCCGGGCGTGGGTGCCGCGCCGGAGCCGTGCCGGAACCGCCTGGGTGTGCGCCACGAACTCATCGTCCTACTCCCGAATCGAGGGTGTCCCCGCCGATGGTAGGCGGCCAGGGCGGCTGCGGTGCGGGCGCCGGCGAATCCGGCCTCGCTTCGGCGCCGGGCCGCATCCGTCGGTGCCGCGCCCACGCCGACCGGGCCCGTCGTCGGTGGTGTCGCCTACCCTCGGTGCCTTCCGTACGTCGGGTCCCCGAACCCGACGTCGAGCGAGGAGGCAACCGGTGCGTACCCCAGGCGAGTTCCCCGAATTCGCAGCGGAGAACCGGCAGCCGGCGCCGTCCGCGACCGCCGGACCGCACCCGCGCTTCGACGGGCTGTACGTGGCCGTCGAGCCGGACGATGTCGCCGGGAAGGAGCGCAGGGCCAGGAAGGAACCGGGCTTTTGTGCGTACATCCGGTTCACCGCCCCCGACCTGGTCTCCACCGTCACCTCGCTCGTCGGTGCCGTCGAGCAGATCGCCCGCTGGTTCGGCCCCGAACACACCGGATGCAGCCAGGGCACCTACGAGCTGGACGGGACGTCGATCTCGTTCGCCGCGACCAGCCGGTCCGGCACCGTGCTGTACTCGGGCACGCTGAGTCCGGACGCGTCGACGCTCCTCCTGGACACGCACAGTCTGATCAACGGCCGTCGGGCACACGTCGAGCTGCGCTTCACGCCGGCGTCGTTTCCCGACCGGCTGAAAGCCTGATTTGCTCGTCGGCCGCCCGGGCGGGTTCGCCCACCCGTGCCCGGACGGGCCGGTGGGCCTCGAGGATCGGCCGTCGGCGCCGATCCACCCCGGGCGTGTTGCTAGATTGGCCCTGCCGCAAGTGTCTGCGGCCTCCGCCTATTTTGGGGATTCCGTGCCGCTCAGCACCACCGTGCCCATTCCGGAAATCGACCTCGTGGCCGTTCGGGAGGAATACGCCGCCCTGGCGGCGGAGGGTCTCCGTCTCGACCTCACCCGAGGCAAGCCCTCGCCACAGCAGCTCGACCTGGCCAACGGCCTGCTCACGTTGCCCGGCGACGCGGACTTCAAGGCCGCCGACGGCACCGACTGCCGCAACTACGGCGGACTGAACGGCCTGCCCGAGCTGCGCGCGATCTTCGCCGAGCTGCTCCAGGTGCCCGCCGCGCAGCTCCTGGCCCTGGGCAACGCGAGCCTCACGCTGATGCACGACGTGATCGCCAACGCGTTGTTGTCCAAGGTGCCCGGTGCCGAGCGCCGCTGGGTGGACGAGCCCGAGGTGCTGTTCCTGTGCCCGGTGCCCGGCTACGACCGGCACTTCGGCGTGCTGGAGCGGTTCGGCATCGGCATGATCCCGGTCCCGCTCACCGGTGCGGGCCCGGATCTGGAGCAGGTGGAGGCGCTGGTCGCCGCCGACCCGAGGATCAAGGGCATGTGGTGCGTGCCCAAGTACAGCAACCCCACCGGGGAGAGCTACAGCGACGAGACGGTGCGCCGGCTGGCCGCGATGCCGACGGCGGCGCCGGACTTCCGGCTGTTCTGGGACAACGCCTACGCCGTGCACCACCTGACCGACACCCCGGTCGAGCTGCTGTCCGTGCTGGACGCGTGCGCCGAGGCGGGCAACCCGGACCGGGCGTTCGTCTTCGGCTCGACCTCGAAGATCAGCCACGCCGGCGCCGGCGTCGCCTTCTTCGGTGCGTCCCCGGCCAACGTGGCCTGGCTGACCGGCCTGCTGGCCAAGCAGACGATCGGTCCGGACAAGATCAACCAGCTTCGGCACGTGCGTTTCTTCGGCGACACCGCAGGCGTGGTGGCGCACATGGAGCTGCACCGAGAGCTGCTCGCGCCGCGCTTCGAGGCGGTGTACGAGGCGCTGGAGCGTGAGCTGGGCCCGCTCGGGATCGCCTCCTGGACCCGGCCCGAGGGCGGCTACTTCGTCAGCCTGCTGGTTCCGGACGGTTGTGCCGCCGAGGTGGTACGGCTGGCCAAGGAGGTCGGCGTCGCGCTGACCCCGGCGGGCGCCGCCTTCCCGGGCGGGAACGACCCGCGCGACCACCAGATCCGGCTCGCGCCCAGCTACCCCACGGTCGACGAGGTCCGCCGGGCGATGCGGGCCGTGGCCGTGTGCGTGAAGCTGGCCGCAGCCGAGGCCGCTGCGGCCTGAGCAGGCCGACGACCCCGTCGTGGGGGGGCCGGGGGGGGGGGGGGGGCGGGGGCGGCGGGGGGGGGGGGGGGGGGGGTCGGGGGGGGCCGCCGGGGGGGGGGGGGGGGCCCGGGCCCCCCCCCCCCCCCCGCCCCCCCCCCGGGGGGGGGGCCCACGACGGGGTTTTTGCATGCGTGGGCAGGGTGCGGCCGGTGCCCTGTGGCGGGCGTACGGGTGAACCTCCGTCGGTCCGGAGCGACCGGTGGCGGCGATGCTTGACATGATTCGGCTAACGGTGTTAGCTAAGTGATCGTAGGGATCGACGGCATCAGCACATGGGGGAGAGATCATGACTACGGAGTTTCTGGAGATCGACGGCGGCCGACTCGCCTACGACGTGAGTGGGCAGGGACGATTGATCGTGCTCTCGCACGGCATGGGCGACAACAGATCGTCCTATCGCGGCGTCGCCGAGCGACTCGTGGCGGCGGGGTATCGGGTCGCCTGTGCGGACCTGCGCGGCCACGGCGAATCCACCGTCGGATGGTCCTCGTACACCCGCACCGACACCGCCGAGGACCTGCTCGCCCTGATTCGGCACCTGGGCGGTCCGGCCGTGCTCGTCGGCCACTCCTTCTCGGGCGGCTCGGCCACCATCGCCGCCGCCCGCGCACCGGAGCTGGTCGACGCGATCGTGGAGATCAGCCCGTTCACCCGGGCCCAGAAGGTCGACGCCAAGGCGATGTTGTCGAACGCCCGCTACCGCAAGGGCATGCTCCTGCTGACGGGCACCGGCCTGCTGCGCAGCGTCGGCGTCTGGAAGCGCTACCTCGCGCACGCCTACCCGGGGACCAAGCCCGCCGGCTTCGCCGCACACGTCGCCGCCCTGGACACCGAGCTGAGCCGACCGGGCCGGATGGCCGCGGTCGCCAAGATGGGCATGTCCGCCCCCACCGACGCCGGCGCCGTCCTCGGCGACATCCGCTGCCCCGCACTGGTGATCGAGGGCACCCTCGACCCGGACTGGCCCGACGCCGCCGCCGAAGGCACCGCCATCGTCACGACGATGCCTCCGGGCCTGGGCCACCTGGAAACCATCGAGGGCGCCGGCCACTACGCCCACGCCCACTTCCCGGACCGGGTGGCCGCCACCATCCAGACCTTCCTGACCGACAACACCCGCCCCTGACCCCACCGTCCGCACGACTCGGGACGACGCCGGGACGGTCAGTGGCGGCGCAGGCGCGTGATCGCCTCGGCCTTGGGGGTGTAGGCGCGGGGGAGGTGGAGGCCGGTGGTGAGGGCGGCCAGGACCTCCTCCTCGGCTCGGTGGTAGGTGAGCGCGTCGGCGAGCAGTGTGGTCGCGTCGGCGGCCGGCAGGGCGACCGCGCCGCCGTCGTCCAGCAGGATCGGGTCGCCGTCCGACACCGGGGTGCCGGCGATCTCGATCGGGCCGCCGATCTCGGCGACCCGGACGGCGCCCCCCGGACCCGCCGTGGCCTCGGCCAGCGCCCACAACCGCAGGCCCAGCCGGGCCACCGCCGACACGTCCCGGACACTGCCCTCGACCAGCGCGCCGACCGCCCCCCGGCCCAGCGCGGCGGCGGTCAGGATCTCGCCCCACACCGCACCGGGCGCCGCGTCCGCCCCCGCGATCACCACGACCCGGTCGGTCAGGTCCTCCGCGAGCAGCGCGTGCAGCGGCTTGAGGCCGGGCGCGCTCCGGCCGGCCACGATCCGGACCGTCCGGGCCACCCCCAGCACCGCCCCCTCGCCCCGACGAAACGGTCGGAGCGGCGGCGTCAACCAGCCGGTGCGGCCCCGGAGTTGCAGCAGATCGGCGAGTGCGGCGGTGGCGGGCAGCGACGACGGGGCGAGGTCGGTCACGGAGCGGTCCTCTCGGTCAGCAGGAACTTGCGGATCTTGCCGACGGAGGTGCGCGGCAACTCGGCCACCCGCTGGAAGCGCACCGGCCGCTTGGATTTGGCGAGCCGATCCGCGCACCAGTCGGCGAGGTCGTCGAGCGCGGTCGGGCCGGCCTCGGGCACGGCCACCACGAACGCGACCGGTACTTCGTCGCGCACGTCGTCCGGCGTGCCCACCACCGCGGCCTCCAACACCGCCGGATGCTCGGCCAGTACCGCCTCGATCTCCACCACCGAGACGTTCTCGCCGGCGACCTTGAGCACGTCGCCGCGCCGCCCGGCGAAGTGGAAGTGGCCGCCCGGGTCCACCCGGGCGCGGTCGCCGGTGACGAACCAGCCGTCCCGATAGGCGGCGGCGGTCGCGGCCGGGTCGTCGAGGTAGCCCGCGAACAGGCTCACCCCGGGTTCGCCGCCGACCACGATCTCGCCGTCCGCGGTCGGCTCGCCGGTCGCCGGATCGTGCACGGCCACGACACAGCCGGGCGTCGGCCGGCCCATCGATCCCGGTACCGGCGTGCCGGCGGGATTGCTCAGGACGGCCGGGATGGTCTCGGTCATGCCGTACAACTGGCGGGGCCGACAACCGCCGAGCAGGGCCGCGAACCGCTCGTACTGGTCGTCGGTGACGTTCTGCGCGTACCAGCAGTGCCGCACCCGCAGCCCCGACGGCGCGTCCCGACTGCGGGTGCGGGCCAGGATCATCCGGATCGGCGCGGCGAACAGGCTTGCGTGGGTGACCTCGTGCCGGGCGGCCTGTGCCACGAACCGGCTCGCGGAGAACGCGGGCAGCAGCACGACGCTCGCGCCGACGGTGATCGCGGCGGCGAACGAGTAGTACTGCGCGTTGGCATGGAACATCGGCAACACCACGAACTGCCGGTCTTCGAAGGTGAGTTCGGCGGCGGCAGCCATCACGGCGCCGGCGAAGGCGTAGTTGGCCTGGGTGACCATCACGCACTTCGGCTCGGCCGTGGTGCCGGACGTGAACATCAACCCGGCCAGGTCGGCGGGACCGGGTGGCTCGGCACCGGCGGTCGTGGGTCGACCGAGCAGGATCGCCAGATCGGTGTCGTCCTCCGCGATCTCGACCACGGTGGTGCCGGTCTCGTGCGCCGCGGCCCGGTAGTCGGCGGCCCGTTCGGGCGCGCAGAAGCCGATTCGCGCACGGGTCCGGCGCAGGTGCGCGGCCAGCTCGGGGGTTCGCGCGGAGGGGTCGGAGCACACCATCGCCGCGCCGAGGCGGGCCGCCGCGAGCCACAGCGCGACGTACGCCGGGCAGTTGCGCAGCGCGATGCCGACCCGGTCGCCGGCGCCGATGCCGCGCGCGAGCAGCCCGCCGGCCACGCGGGCGACCAGGTCGTCGAACTCGGCGTAGGTCCAGCGGGTCACGCTCCCGTCGGGCGCCTCCCAGATCAGGAACGGCGCGTACGGGTGGGCGGCAACCGTGTCGGACCAGCGCGCCGCGAAGGTGGGCGGTACGGACGTCATGTCGACCTCCAGGTACATCAACGAGGGAGCGGACGGAAACGCACAACGAGCCGAACACGACCAACGGTCCCGGGACAACCGACAACGGACCGCTTCCCACGCGGTCGAGCGCACGCGGGACGGCGCCCCCGGGGCCGATGGCTTCCCGCGCGGGTCGATCGACAACCAAGCAGCCCCGCGGTCCCACAACCGAGCAGAGTCCCGCGCCCGGGTTGCCGGGCCGCCGGGCCCATCGGCGTCAGTGCCCTCGTGCGCGGCCCTCGACACCCGGTGGCCCCGGGATTCGCCCGGTCCACCGGCGCGAGCGCCCTCGTGCGCGGTCCTCGGCGCCGGTGGACCCGAGAGCCGGCGGAGCCGAGAGCCGGCGGACCCGGCGGTCCACACGCGGCTGCGGCCCCGCGAGCCGTTGGGTCCGCCGACCCGCGGGACCCGGTGGCCCCGCGATTCGGCGGACCCGCCGAACCCACCCACCGACCACCCGCCACCCGTCGTCAGGTCACCCCCGTGCCGCGACGGCCTCTTGCGGCGGTGTTCCGTAGCCGCCGCCGCCCGGGAGTTCCAGGCGGACCACGTCGCCCGGTTGGAGGGTGATTCGGGCCTGGGTGCGGACCGGTTCGCCGTTGACCAGGAAGCGTCCGGTGGCGCCCTCGCCGCCGCCGAAGATGCCGCGTGGGCCGCGCGCGAGTCGGCTGGCCACCGCGTTGAGGACCCACGGCGAGGGCGAGTCGACGGTGAACTCGATGGTCTGGCCCATCCCGCCCTCCTGCGCCCCCGCGCCACCCGAGCCGCGCCGAAGTTCCTTGCGCAGGAAGCGGATCGGCGCGGACGCCTCGACCACCTCCAGCGGCACGGCGGAAACGCCGGTCGGATAGGACGTGGTGGACAGACCCGGCTTGCTCGCCCGTGCGCCGACGCCGCCCGCGTAGGTGAACATCGCGGTGATGAACGGCTTGCCCTCCGCGTCGTGCCCGCTCACCTGCATGGTCCACACCGCCGCCGAGCCCTCGGCCATCACCGCCTCCGGCAGTGCCTGCGACATCGCGTTCAGCAGCGGCATCGGCAGGAACATGCCGACCACGTGCCGCGCCGTGCACGGCGACGGGGACACCGCGTTGACGATGC
The DNA here is from genome assembly GCF_044333915.1 of Embleya sp. NPDC020886. Lineage (NCBI taxonomy): Bacteria > Bacillati > Actinomycetota > Actinomycetes > Kitasatosporales > Streptomycetaceae > Embleya > Embleya sp. NPDC020886. Next base: position 386,892 of record NZ_JBIRRX010000009.1, read on the forward strand.
TGCCCAGCGGCGCCTCGACCCGGATCGGCGCGAGCGAACCCGCGTTGTTGGGCACGTCCGGATTGAGCAGGCTGCGCAGCGTGAACGTGGTGTACGCGTGCGTGTAGTTCTTGACCACGTTGATCCCGAACGGACTCGCCCCGGACGAACCGGCGTAGTCCACCAGGATCTCGCCCGCCTCGGGGTCGATGGTCACCGCGACCTTGATGGTGATCTCCGAGCCGTCCGCGAGGTCGAGGATCGACGCCGACTCGTAGGTGCCGCCCGGCAGTTCCCGGATGGCCCGACGGGTGGCCTCCTCGGAGCGGCGGATCACCTCGTCGCCCAGGTCCTCGATGTCGTCCAGCGCGTACGCGTCCAACAGTGTCTTCAGCCGGGCCGCGCCCACCTCGCCGGAGGCCATCTGGGCGTGCAGGTCACCGGCCATGTGGGTGGGTTGCCGGACGTTGGCCAGCACGAAGTCCCAGACCGGCTCGTTGCGTTCGCCACCGACCATGAGCTTGCTGATCGGGATCCACAGACCCTCCTCGAACACGTCCCGGGCGCCCGCGCCGATGCCGTAGCCGCCGACGTCGGTGTGGTGGATGGTGGACCCGAAGAACGCGATCACCCGCCCGCCGCGCCAGACCGGCACCAGGACGGTCACGTCCAGGAGTTGGCCCGCGGTCTGGTACGGGTCGTTGGTGACCAGCACGTCGCCGGGGGCCAACGAGTCGACCGGATGCCGGTCCAGGATGTTGCGGCACGCGATGGCCAGCGAGTTGATGTGGCCCGGAGTGCCGGTGACGGCCTGGGCGACCATCCGGCCGCGCCGGTCGAACAGCGCGTTCGCCAGGTCGCCCGCCTCGCGCACGATCGGGCTGAACGCGGCCCGCTGGAGGGCCTTGGCCTGCTCGTTGACGGTGGCGACGAGAGAGCCCCACAGGACTTCCAGCTCGATCGCGTCGAAGGTGCGGGTCACGCGGATCCCTCCTCGGTGCCGGCGGGGGTGGCGACGGCGGTGGTGGCGGTGGCGACGATCGAGCCGTCCGGGGCGACTTCGCAGGACCAGCCGTCCGGGATGACCGACGTGGTCTCGCGCTCCTCGACCAGGGCCGGCCCCACGAAGCGGTGTCCGGCGCCGAGTTCGGCCCGGCGGTACACCGGCACCTCGACGGCGGGGGCGCCGAGCCGGAAGCGGGCCGCGCGATGACGGTCGGGCGTCGGGCTCCCGGTGCCGACCGGCACCGTGGGCACCTCGAAGCCGGGTGCGTCCGACCACGCGGCGACTCGCCAGGTGACCACCTCGACGCCGACGTCGGGGATGCGCAGGCCGTAGATCTTCTGGTACTCGGTGTGGAACTGCTCGATGGTGTCGGCGAGCGAGGTGGGCCACGCGTCGCCCTCGCCGACCCACAGCGTGATCTCGTTGCCCTGACCCTCGTAACGGGCGTCCAGGCCGTACCGGAAGCTCACCTCGCCCGCCTGCGCGCCGGCGGCGGCGAGCACCCGGCGCGCCTCCTGCCGCATGTCCGCGAGCAGCGTGTCCCGGTCGGCGGACACACTCTCGTCGAGCGTGCGCACCATGCTCCGGGCCAGGTCGATGCGCACCGGGCTGACCAGCGTGCCGAACGCGGACAACACGCTCGCGTTGACCGGGAAGATCACCCGGGGCGCCTCCAACAGCGTGGCCACCCCGCACGCGTGCACCGGTCCGGCGCCGCCGAAGGCGATCAGCGCGACGCCGCGCAGGTCGATGCCGCGCTCGACGGCGTGCATCCGGGCGGACGCGGCCATGTTCTGGTTGATCACCTCGTACACGCCCACCGCGACGTGGTCCGCGTCGGAGCCGGCGCCCAGCCGTTCGGCCAGCGGGGCGAACGCGGCCCGGGCGGCGGGCAGATCGAGCGGCATCTCGCCGCCGAGGAAGTACTGCGGGTCGAGCAGGCCGAGCACCAGGTCCGCGTCGGTGGTCGCCGGCACGGTGCCGCCCCGGGCGTATCCGACCGGACCCGGGTCCGCGCCGGCGGAGTCCGGACCGACCTTGAGCAGGCCCAACTCGTCGACACGGGCCAGGCTGCCGCCGCCCGCGCCGATCTCGACCAGGTCGACCGAGGGGATCGAGCACGGGTAGCCCGAGCCCTTCTTGAACCGGTAGACCCGGGCCACCTCGAACGCGTTGGTCAACTCCGGCCGATAGTCCTCGATCAGACAGGACTTCGCGGTGGTGCCGCCCATGTCGAAGCAGAACAGCCGCTCCTCGCCCAGGCGTCGGGCGTACCAGACACCGGCCAGGGCGCCGGCGGCCGGACCGGACTCGACCAGCCGAATCGGCACCCGGCGGGCGTCGTCGGCGGAGACCACGCCGCCGTTGGAGAGCATCATCAGCACCGAGGCGCCGAAGCCCTCGGCGGTCAACCAGGACTGGAGTTCGGCCAGGTAGGGGCCGATCACCGGCATCGTGGCCGCGTTGCACGCGGTGGTGACCATGCGCGGATACTCGCGGATCTGCGGCGTCACCTCGTGCGACGCGCACACCGGCACCGAGAGCCGCTTGGCCAGTCCCTCGGCGACCGCGCGCTCGTTGGCCGCGTTCGCGTACGAGTTGAGCAGGCACACCGCGACGGCCTCGACCCGATCGGCAGCCAACCGGGCCGCCAGCGCGTCGAGTTCGGCCTCGCTCGGCGCGGTGCGCACCTCGCCGGTCGCGGTGGTGCGCTCGTCGATCTCGAAGACCAGCTCGCGCGGGATGGGCGGGGCCGGGAACTCGATCTGGAGGTCGTACATGTCGTACCGGTGCTCGTTGCGGATCTCCAGCGTGTCGCCGAAGCCCGAGGTGGTCACCAGGGCGGCTCGGCCGGTCTTGCCCTCGATCAGGGCGTTGGTGATCAGCGTGGTCGCGTGCACGATCGGCCGGGTGATGTCGGCCGGCGTGATGCCGGCCTTGGACAGCGCGGAGGTCACGCCCGCCCGAACCCCGCCGAGCGGGGCGGACGGGGTGGTCAACGTCTTCTCGACCACCACGCGGCCGGTGTCGGCATCCAACAGGACCACGTCGGTGAAGGTGCCACCGATGTCTACGGCAAGGCGCCAGTCGGTCACGTCAGCCCTCCTCTTCTTCTCGGTGTGGGAGTGATCTCGCGGTGGTAGGGGGACGCGGGCATGGCGTTCACCCGTTCGCGGGTCGGGCCGGCAGCGCGAGCACGGTCGGCGGATCGGGCACCGGCTCGACCTCCTCGCGGCCCGCGGTGGCCTCGGCCGCCGCGTCCAGGTGCCACAACCAGTCGGCGGGCAGGTCGTCCACGTGGTAGATGGCCTCGACCGGGCAGACCGGCTCGCAGGCACCGCAGTCCACGCATTGCTCGGGATGGATGTAGAGCATGCGGTCGCCCTCGAAGATGCAGTCGACCGGGCATTCGGTCACGCAGGTGAGGTCCTTGACGTCCACGCAGTTCGCGCCGATGACGTAGGTCATGCGGGACCACCTCCCACGCGCGGTTGCGGCTCGGGCACCGTCCAGGCGTCGCCGCCGAGCAGGTCGGCGACGCTGCCGGGACCACGCTCGGCGAGCGCCCGCTCGCCCTGCTCGACCACCAGCCGGTCGTACGCGGGCCGCCGCACACTGCGGAACACCCCGATCGGGGTGGGCCCGCCGGCCTCGGGCAACCGGGACAGCGCGAACGCGGGCACCGGATCGCTCGTCTGCGCGTCGTGCGTGACCGCGACGTCGTCCGGACCACCGGGCCGCAGCCCGCCGCCCGGATCACGCACCACGGTGCGCGCGCCGTCCGGCCCGTAGCGCATCGGCGCGCCGTGTTCGAGCCGCAACACGAAGTCGTCGCGCACACCGGGCGTCTTGAGCTGCTCGAACGCGCCGTCGTTGAAGATGTTGCAGTTCTGGTAGATCTCCACCAGCGCGGTGCCCTCGTGGGCCGCCGCCGCGCGCAGCACCGAGGTCAGGTGCTTGCGGTCGGAGTCGATGGTGCGGGCGACGAAGCCCGCCTCGGCGCCGAGCGCGAGCGAGACCGGGTTGAACGGGTGGTCGAGCGAACCCGCCGGGGTGGACTTGGTGATCTTGCCGGTCTCGGAGGTCGGCGAGTACTGACCCTTGGTCAGGCCGTAGATCCGGTTGTTGAACAGCAGGATCTTCAGGTTGACGTTGCGCCGCAGCGCGTGGATCAGGTGGTTGCCGCCGATCGAGAGCGCGTCGCCGTCACCGGTGACCACCCACACGCTCAGGTCGGGCCGCGAGACGGCGAGTCCGGTGGCGATCGCCGGGGCGCGGCCGTGGATCGAGTGCATCCCGTAGGTGTCGAGGTAGTACGGGAAGCGGCTGGAGCAGCCGATGCCCGAGACGAAGACGATGTTCTCCCGGCGCAGGCCCAGTTCGGGCAGGAAGCCCTGGACGGCGGCCAGGATGGCGTAGTCGCCGCATCCCGGGCACCAGCGCACCTCCTGGTCGCTGCGGAAGTCGCGGGCGGACAGCGGGGGATCCGCCGCCGATCCGGCGATGGTGAGAAGCCGTGACTCAGACATCGGCGGCGACCTTCTCGATCGCGGTGCGCAGCTCGGCCACCTTGAACGGCATGCCGCGCACCTGGGTGAGGGATTCGACGTCGACCAGGTACCGGGCGCGCAGCAGTCGCGCGAGCTGGCCCAGATTCATCTCCGGGACCAACACTCGGCGATAGCGGGCGAGCACCGTGCCCAGGTCGGCGGGGAGCGGGTCGAGGTGGCGCACGTGGGCCCGGGCCACCGAGCCGCCCGCGGCGCGAACCTCGGCGCACGCGGCGGCGATCGGCCCGGCGGTGGAGCCCCACCCGAGCACCAGCACCTCGGCGCTCCCGTCCGGGTCGTCGACGGTCAGCGGCGGCACGTCGCGGGCGATCCCGTCCACCTTGGCCCGCCGGGTGCGCACCATCAGGTCGTGGTTGGCCGCGTCGTAGGAGATCTCGCCGGTGCGGTCGGCCTTCTCCAGGCCGCCCACCCGGTGCTCCAGGCCGGGCGTACCGGGCACCGCCCACGGCCGGGCCAGGGTGTGCGGATCCCGCAGATAGGGCTGGAAGCAGGGCGCGCCGGCCGCGTCGACCGCGTTCGGGCCGGTCGCGAACGCGGGGTCGATCGTGGGAAGTTCGTCGAGCTCCGGGACCCGCCACGGCTCCGAGCCGTTGGCCAGGTAGCCGTCGGACAGCAGCACCACCGGGGTGCGGTAGGTGACCGCGATCCGCACCGCCTCGACCGCCGCGTCGAAGCAGTCGCCGGGGGAGGAGGCGGCCAACACCGGCACCGGCGATTCGCCGTTGCGGCCGTACAACGCCTGCAACAGGTCGGCCTGTTCGGTCTTGGTGGGCAACCCGGTCGAGGGGCCGCCGCGTTGCACGTCCACGATCACCAGCGGCAGTTCGAGCGAGACCGCCAGCCCGATCGTCTCGGCCTTGAGCGCGAGCCCGGGGCCGGACGTGGTGGTCACCCCCAGGGCGCCGCCGAACGCCGCGCCCAGTGCCGCGCCGATCCCGGCGATCTCGTCCTCGGCCTGGAACGTGGTCACGCCGAACTGCCGGTGTCGACTCAGCTCGTGCAGGATGTCGGAGGCGGGCGTGATCGGATACGAGCCCAGGAACAGCGGCAGCCCGGCCCGGTCGGCGGCGGCGATCAGCCCGTAGGCGAGCGCCCGGTTGCCGGTGATGGTGCGATGCCTGCCGGGAGTTCGCGGCGCGGCCGGCACCTCGTGGCTGACCGCGAACGACTCGGTGGTCTCGCCGAAGTTCCAACCCGCGGTGAACGCCGCCACGTTGGCGGCGGCCAGGTGCGGACGCGCGGCGAACTTCTCCCGCAGGTAGGCCACGGTGGCCTCGGTGGGGCGGTGGTACAGCCACGACACCAGGCCCAGGGCGAACATGTTCTTCGCCCGCTCGGCGTCCTTGCGCGGCAGCTCGAAGGCGCGCAGCGCCTCGACGGTCAGGCCGGTCAGCGGCACGGCGTGCAGCCGGTAGTCGGCCAACGAATCGTCGGTGAGCGGGTCGACGCCCGCCGGGTAGCCCGCCTTGACCAGGTTGCGCGGGGTGAACTCGTCGGCGTCCACGATGATCTGGGCACCGCGCGGCAGCTCGGGCAGGTTCACCCGCAGCGCGGCCGGGTTCATCGCGACCAGCACATCGGCCGCATCGCCGGGAGTGGTGACCCGGTGGTCCGCGAACTGCACCTGGAACGCGGAGACCCCCGGAAGGGTGCCCGCAGGGGCGCGGATCTCGGCCGGAAAGTCGGGAAGGGTGGACACATCGTTGCCGAAAAGCGCGGTCTGCGCGGTGAACCGGTCGCCGGCAAGCTGCATGCCGTCGCCGGAGTCACCGGCGAACCGGATGACCACCCGGGATACGGGGGTGACCTGCTGAGACATGATCGCGACTCCTGATCACAGGCACGGCGAAGCCAACACGCGGCACCCAAAGAAGAAAAACCCACCGGACGAACGAACCTCGACCCACCAAGGGCCCGAACCCAGCCCGCCCTGCATCCGAGACCAACAGACCGAAGCCCGTGCGGCCTTCAGCCGGCCTCGCGCCCCAGGCCCGCCGGCCCGGCGTTCGACGACGACAGGCCAAAGCCCGTGTGGCCTCCAGCCGGCCTCGCGCGCGAGGCCCGCCGACCCAATTCCAGCCCGTCCGGCGTTCGAGGACAAGCAGGCCGAAGGCCGTTCGGTCCTCGGCCCGACCCGCACCCGAGACCCACCGGTCCAAATCCAACCCGCCCGGCATCCGAGGGCAACAGACCCAAGGCCGCTCGAACTTCAACCGGATTCGCGCCCGGGGCCCGCCGGTCCAATTCCAGCCGGTCCGGCATCCGAGGGCAACAGACCCAAGGCCGCTCGAACTTCAACCGGATTCGCGCCCGGGGCCCGCCGGTCCAATTCCAGCCGGTCCGGCATCCGAGGGCAACAGACCCAAGGCCGTTCGGTCTTGGGCCGGATTCGGGTCCGGGGTCTGCCGGTCCGGTTCCAGCCGGTCCGGCGTTTGAGGACAAACGGGCCGAAGGCCGTGTGGTCTTCGGCCGGATTTGCGTCCGGGGTCTACCGGTCCAATTCCAGCCGGTCCGGCGTTTGAGGACAAACAGGCCGAAGCCGTGTGGTCTTCAGCCGGCCTCGCGCGCGAGGTCCGCCGGCCCAAATCCAGCCCGTCCGGCGTTTGAGGACAAGCAGGCCGCAGGCCGCTCCGAACCCAGCCCGTCCGGCGCATGAGGACCAGCGGCCCGCCGGCCGATCAGACGGATGCGCCCCCATGGACCGCATCGCGCAACCGCTCCACGAGCAATTGCGGCTTCGCCGATCCCCACACGTTCCGGCCGAAGGCCACCCCCGCACCGCCGGCGTCGACGACGCCCTTGGCCAGCGCGACGACCTCGTCCTCGCTGTCCGACTTGGGGCCGCCCAGCGCCACGACCGGGACCGGACACGCCGCGACCACGTCGGCGAACTCCTCGGGCCGGCCCGGGCACACCGTCTTGACGATGTCCGCGCCCAGTTCGGCGCCGATCCGCGCCGCGCGGGCCACGGTCTCCGTGGTCCACGGCACCGCCTTGCCCCACCCGCCGGGAATCATCTCGGCCATCACCGGCAGGCCGAGCTGTTCGCACTCCGAGGTCAACCGGGCCAGGCGCTGGAGCGACAGGTGCTCGTCGGGCGCGCCGGGGAAGGCCAGCACGACCACACAGTCCGCGCCCAACTTCAGCGCCTGCTCGGGCAGATGCATGATGTCGGTGACATCGCCCGGGGCGAAGTCGCCCAACTCCGAGGCGCCACCGTCGATCCGCAACACCAGCCCCGAATCGGCGAAGGTATCGGCGTAGGCCCGGGCCAGATGCCAGGTCGCGAGCACGGCGTCCGGCCCGCCGGCGGCGATCTGCGCCATCGGCTCACCCAACGGCGGCCCCTCGCCCATGTAGGCGGCGTGGTCGATCGCGACGAACACGGCGCGGCCGTCCGCACCGAACATCCGGCGCATCCGGCGGAGCTTGCCTGCCCCGGTGGCGGAAAAGGTCTGCACAGTCGTTCCCTTCGATGGTTGTCAGCGTTGGTTGTCGGCGTCGGCCGTCGCGGCCGCCGTCTGCCGCTCGAACTCGGCCCCGTCCCAGTAGTCCACGCGATGCGCGATCAGGTCGCCCACCACACGAAGCCGGAACACCCCACGGATCCGCACCGGTTCGGCGCCCGCCGAACCGCCGCGCAGACGGAACGTCATGGTGTACGCGAGCGCGGCCCGATCACCGTCCACGAGCAGGTCCTCGACGGCGTAGCGCAATTCCTCGAACTCGGCCAGGAATTGCGGCAGTCGCTCGCGATACGCGACCCGCCCGTGCAGACTGCGACCCAGCGCCGAGGTGTGCTCGTTGTGGAAGTCCACACTCACCCGGGCCGCGATCGCCGCCGGATCACCGGAGTTGAGCGCCGCGAGATACGCCTCGGCGGCTCGTCGGGTCCGCGCCGGATCGCTCACGCGTCGGCCCGGTCGCCCCACAGCTCGCGGACCTCCGCGAACACCTGCTGGTTGTGCGAGATCTCCACCACGTTGCCGTCCGGGTCCTTGAGCGCGCAGATGTAGCCCACCGGAGGTGGTACATCCATCGGCTCCCAGTGCAGGCACCCGGCGGCGCGGGCCCGGTCCGCGATGGCGTCGACGTCCGCGCGGGCGGCCACCTCCATGCCCAGGTGCGCGAACGGGGTGAGCTGCGGCTGCGGCTTGCCCTTGTCCTTGTCGAAGGCGACCAGGACCAGCACGAACGGCGTGTGCACCTGGTTGGGGTTGGACAACCAGGCATTGGATCCCGCGGCATCGCTGTGCCGCGAGACCACCACCAGCGGGGTGAACGAGGTGTAGAACTCGACCGCCGCCTCCAGGTCGGACGACGGCAGCGCGATATGGGTCCAGCGGGCCTCGGTCAGCGTCGGTTCCATCGCGGTGGCTCCTCTCACGTTCCGGTGTGTCGGGTTGGTGTCGAACTGCCACGAGCCCAGGGCGGCGGCAGCGGCGATCGCTCGCTCAGTCGATCGCGCCGGTGAACTCGTCGGCCGCCAGCGGCGTGGCCACGTCCTCGCGGATCTGCCGCATCATGTGCTGTGCGCGGCCCTCCCAGGCACTGGGCGGCCCGACCCGATAGAACGGCGAACGCAGGTTCTCCATCAGCACGGTCACCATGTCCGTGTCCTCCTTGTTGGTCAGCTCCAGGTTGACCAACTCGCGCTCCTGGAGCTCGATGTCGTCGGTCAGCCCGTAGATCCGGGAGAACAGCCGGGTCCGGTCCGGTGCGATCGGGTCGGCGCGCACCATGATCAACTGGGACGCGTAGGGCAGCGGGGTGAGATTGGGGTAGACGAACTCCGCGTAGCTGCCGCGCAGATCCTCCTCGCCCAGGTCGGTACGCCCGAGCGACATGTCGTACGCGTCGCTGTGCGGCTTGTAACCGCTGGTGGTCCGACCCTCGAAGCGCACGATGGTGTCCATCTGCTTGCGCACCTTGTTCAGCCGCCGGTGCACGAACCGCACGTGGTAGTCGTCGTTGGAGTTCTCCACGAACGCCTTCCAGTTGAACGGGTACTCCTCGTCCAACTCGCGGTGATAGCGGTGGTACTCGCCGATCTTGTACGCCTGGTAGCGCGGCAACAGCGGCGCGATCCACTCCTCGAACGTCGGCGCCTTGTGCGACAGGCACGCGAAGACGAGCTTGTCGAAGGCCACATGCACCCGAATGGGCACCAGGCCGTACTGCTGCATCGGGAAGTCCGGACCGTACATCCGGTTCATGTCCGGAATCGACAGCAGCTTGCCGTCGAGACCGTAGGTCCAGGCGTGGTACGGGCACGCGAACGCCTTGCCGCAGTTGCCCGCCGGATCGAAGGCGACGCCCGAGGCCCGGTGCCGGCAGTTGTTCAGGAAACCCTTGATCGAGCCGTCCCGCTGCTTGACCACCAGCACCGACTGGCTGCCGATCCGCCCGGTGATGAAGTCGCCGGGGCGGCGCAGATCCTCCGTGTCGCCCAGCCACACCCACGAGCGGGCGAAGACCCGGATCATCTCCAGATCGAACAGATCCCGGTCCCAGACCTCCCACGGCTGCAACATCTCGCTCGGCAGGGGAGCGACCACGAGCCCGTCGCCCTCTCGCGTCGCCGCGGTCCGGCGAAGTTCCGCCACCCGCTCGTCCAGGGCACGTTCGGCAGCCCCAAGCTGGTCAGTCGGCACAGCTTCCTCCCCGTCACCTGGGATGTTTGCGATACAGCCGAAGGTAGGCGCCGGGAAACGGCCCCGATATGTGCTTCAGGCACGAACAAACGGCCCGTGCGCTGCGCCGGGACCACATCGGTGCACACGCGCGGTCGTGCCAGCCTCGGGGGAGGACGTGCGTGGATCACCTTTGGAGGGCACCCGTGGAGTACACCCCGCTAGGTCGCACCGGCATCCAGGTCAGCCGGTTGTGCCTGGGCACGATGATGTTCGGCGCGTGGGGCAACCCGGATCACGACGCGTGCGTACGGATGGTGCATCGCGCGCTCGACGCCGGGATCAACCTGGTGGACACCGCCGACGTGTACGCGTTCGGCGAGAGCGAGGCGATCCTGGCCAAGGCACTCAAGGGCCGGCGGGACGACGTGGTGCTGGCGACCAAGTTCGGCGAGGCGATGGACCCCGACGCGCCGCTGCGCCGCGGGGCCTCCCGGCGCTGGATCTTCCGCGCCGTGGAGGACAGCCTGCGCCGCCTGGAGACCGACCACCTCGACCTCTACCAAATGCACCGCCCCGACCCGAACACCGACCCGGACGAGACGCTCGGCGCCCTGACCGACCTGGTCCGCCAGGGCAAGGTGCGCGCGATCGGTTCCTCCGCGCTGCCCGCGGAGGGCATCGTCGAGGCCCGGTGGATCGCCGAGCGACGCGGCCACGAGCCCTTCGCGGTCGAGCAGTTGGCCTATTCGGCGTTCGCCCGCCACGCGGAGACGGCCGCACTGCCCACATGTGGGCGGTACGGCCTGGGCGTGCTGGTCTTCAGTCCGCTCAACGGCGGCTGGCTGACCGGCAAGTACCGCGCGGGCCAGAGTGTTTCGGCGGACTCGCGGGCGGTGCGCAACGCCGAGCACTTCGACCACGCGGACGCCGCCGTGCGGGCCGCGAAGACCGCGCTGGTCGAGGAATTCGCCGCCATCGCCGAGGACGCGGGCTGCTCGCTGCCGGAACTGGCACTGGCCTTCGCGCTGGCCCATCCCAACGTCACGTCGGCGATCATCGGCCCCCGCACCGAGACCCAACTGGAGTCGCAACTCGGCGCCTGTGCGGTCGAGTTGTCCCCGGAGATCCTCACCCGCCTGGACGCCCTGGTCGCCCCCGGCACCGACGTCAACCCGGCGGATTCGCCCTACCCACGCCCGATCCTGCACCGGGGGTGAGTGCCGCCGCGCCGGGGCAGGGGGAATGCCTTCGCCGGCCCGCCGGACTCCTGCTGCGGCCGGTCCGCCGGACTGCTACCGCCGCTCTCCTACCGCCCGATTCCCACCGCCGAACCGCTACCGCCGCCCTCCCATCGCCGTACTCCTGCCGCCGCCACCCAGACGGGCACGCAGCAGATTGGGATCGGTGGCGGTGAAGAAGGCCGCGCTGAGCACATACACCTCGCGCCCGCGCACCGCCACGGACGTGGGGTTCTGCAGCCCGTCGCCGGCGTCCAGGACGGTACTCACCGCACCGTCCGAGGTCACCCGCACGACCCGGTTCGGGGCGTTGATCGCGGCGAGCAGCTCGTCGCCGCGCCCGGTGAACGCGATGTCGTCGATGCCGATCAGGCCCGACGCCCTGACCTGGGGTGTTCCGGCCCGGTTGCCGGCGCGGATCGGAATGCGCAGCAGCGTGCCCCGGTCCAGGTTGGTCACCCACAGCGCGCCGTCGTGCACCTTCGCGCCGTCGGCCCCGAGGAAGCCGGAAGCGGCGAGTTCGGGGGCGGTGGACCACGCGGTCGGGGTGCCGCCGGCGACCGGGACGGTCCAGACCGTGCCGAGCACCGAGTCGGCGATGTAGAAGTGGCCGCCGCGCCGATCCAGGGCCAGCCCGTTGGGTACGCCGTCGGCGGGCAACGCGGCGATGCGCTGCGGGGCCCGGCCGGGACGGACGCGCCAGAGCCCGGTCAGGTCGGCGGTGCCGGCCGCGTACAACACGTACACCGTGCCGTCCGCCGTGCGCACGATGCCGGTGGTCATCGGCGCGTCGAGAGCCGGCGGGTGCGCTCCGGCGTCGGCGGGGGCGGGCAGCGTCGCCAGGATGTGCGTCCTGCCGAGTCCGTCGACCCGGGCCACCTGGCGGCTGCGGGCGAACACGACGTACGCCGAGCCGTCGGGCAACAGGTCGATGTTCTCCGCCTGTTGCCCGGCGGCCAGGTCGAAGTGCGCGGCGATCCGGACATCGGTCAGCGGCCCGCCGGTCGCCGGCGCGGCACCGGCCGGGGCGGTCGTGACGAAGGTGGTCGCGGCCAGTGCGACGGCCGCGACGGTGAGCTTGAGCTTGCGCTGGGACATGGTTCCTTCACTGTTTTCGGGCATGCGGCGGCCGAGGTACGGCGCCGTGGTCGGGCACGACATGGGGGATGGCAGGGGAGGGCGGTGGCAGGGCGCGCGGGATCGCCGGCGTACCGGCGCGGCACCGTCGCGGGCGCCGGGGAGAGCACGGTTCAGCCGGTGCGGGCCTGGTCCACGCCCGGACGCGGTGAGGTCGCCTCGCGGGATTCGGTGGCGTGCGCGAGCAGGGCCAGCGCGGTCGCCGACGGGGAGTCGGGCGCGGCCGTGGCCACCACCAGCGCCGGGCCGGTTCCCTGCGGGCTCTGCAACGTCTGCTGGGTGACGGTCAGCGTGCCGACCAGGGGATGGCGCATCTCGTAGTCGGCGACATGGCAGGCGACGATCCGATGGTCCGCCCACATCGCGGCGAACTCCCGGCTGCGCATCGTCAGTTCGCCGATCAACCGGGCCAGCGCGGCGTCTTCGGGATGGCGCCCGGCGGTCAGTCGCAGATTGCCGACCACGGTTCTGGCCTTGGCCTGCCAGTCGGCGTACAGGTCGCGGGTGTGCGGGTCGAGGAACACCATCGCGGTCAGGTTCGGCCGCCGACCCGGCTCGCTCGGACCGCCCGGGTCGAGATGGCCCGCGAACAGCGCGTGACCCTGCCGATTCCAGGCCAGCACGTCGCCACTGCGACCGATCGCGACGGCGGGCGTGCCGTCCAGGGCGGTCAGCAGGGCGATGGTGGACGCGGTGACGCGTTCCGGGCGTGGCCGACCGGCGGTGCCGCCGCGGCTCGGGGCGGTGGCCAGGAGGTGCAGGTGGGCCCGCTCGGAGTCGTTCAGGCGCAGGGCGTTCGCGATGGCGTCGAGCACCTCCCGCGACGCGTTGCGGGATTCGCCGCGCTCCAGGCGGGCGTAGTAGGGCGCGCTGATGCCCGCGAGCAGTGCCAACTCCTCGCGTCGCAGGCCCGGTACCCGACGCCGCTCACCGTAGGTGCGCAGCCCGACGTCCGCGGGGCGCAGCCGGCCCCGGCGGGCGCGGAGGAAGTCGGCGAGATGCCCGTTCGTGTTCATGCAGTCGAGTATGCGAACCATCGGCGCCGGGCGCCGCACCCTGCCGGGGTACGGATCCGCGCGGCGCCGATACGCCCGTACCCGCGATCCGGTGCGGATCGCGGGTACGGGTGCGCACGGCCGCCTCGGTGCGAGGCGCTACCTCACTTCTCCCACATCACGATCTGGTTGCCCCACGGGTCCAGGAACGAGGCGTGTTGTCCACCGAACTCCTCCCAGAAGCACTGCTCCCACAGCGCGGTCGCACCCAGCAGCACGGCCTTGTTCAGGTATTCGCTGGGTGCCGCGTCGACCAGGATGTACACCCGGGCGTGCAGTCCCGCGCGGGTCTGCTGGGGCAGCGGCGCCGGGTCGGGCACCTGGGCGACCTCGTCGTACAGGCCCAGGTGCAGCCCCTCGCCCGGCACGATCTGGTGGAAGACGCCCTGCGGGCGTGGGTTGATGGTCCAGCCGAACAGTTCGCGGTAGAACTCGGTGGTCGCGTCGATGTCGGGCGTGGGCATGTCGACGAAGACCAGGGTGTTGGTCATGCGGGGTCCTTTCCGGGGGGAACTCGGGTGCACCGAACGGGATCCGACGCGGCGTCGGACTCGGGGACGGGCGGGACGGGCGGGAGGGACGGGACGGACGGAACCGACAGGCGTCGGACTCGGGGACCGCCGGGGTCAGACCTGGTGGGCGTGGCCGTGGGTGAAGTACGTGCCCTTGTCGCGCCACAGCACGACCTCGTTGCCCCACGGGTCGCGGAACGCCGCGTAGCGGGCCTCGAACTCGGCCCACGGCTTCTCCTCCCACAACACGCTCGCGCCGGCGGCGACCGCCTTGTCGAGGTAGACGGGCGGCTCGTCGACCATCACGTAGATGCGCGGCACCGGACCCACCGCCGGGCTTGCCTCGCGGCGGATCCCGAGGTTGGGCTTGACGCCCGGGAGCACCTCGCTGAACTCGCCGGCGGGTCGCCGCTTGAAGTCCCAGTCGAACAGCGCCGCGTAGAAGGCCGAGGTGGCCTCCACGTCGGGGGTCGGCAGGTCCATGAAGATCACCGGATTGGGCACGTCGGCTCCTCGGAGCGAATCGGTTCGGATCGGATGGGTTCGGCGCACACCGGTTCGGCAGGCGTCGCCGCGGCGGGCGTCGCTTCGGCGCGGGCGGCAACGCCGGCCCCCGCGGGTACGGACACCCGCGCCTGTGCGGCGTCGCCGAGTTCGAGGAAGCGGCGCAGGCCGGTCGCGTACTCGGGGTGCGGTTCGGGCTCGAACACGGTCATCGCCGGGCGCGGCCAGTCGCCGGCCCGCCCGGCGCCGGGCGCGGGCCACCAGCGCGCCCCGGCCCCGGCGGCGAGCGCCGCGCCGTAGGCGGCCAGGTCGGTCTCCGCGGGCACCTCGACCGGCACGCCGAGCACGGCGGCCTTGATCGAGCACCACAGCGGGCTGCGCGCGGGCGATCCGGCGCAGACCAGGGTGGTCGGGCGGGCGCCGCGCGCGCTCAGTTCCAGGGCGATGTGCGCGAGCCCGTACGCGGCGCCTTCCAGGACCGCGCGGGCCAGTTCGCCGGGCCCGGCGCCCGCGCTCAGGCCGAAGACCTCGCCGCGCAACTCCCGGTTCCAGCGCGGTGCGCGCTCGCCCTCCAGATACGGCAACACCATTACGCCGCGGGCGCCCGGCGGCACGTGCGCGGCCAACCCGAGCAGGTCGCGCACGTC
The DNA here is from genome assembly GCF_044333915.1 of Embleya sp. NPDC020886. Taxonomy (NCBI): domain Bacteria; kingdom Bacillati; phylum Actinomycetota; class Actinomycetes; order Kitasatosporales; family Streptomycetaceae; genus Embleya; species Embleya sp. NPDC020886. The sequence goes on from NZ_JBIRRX010000009.1 coordinate 402,178, forward strand.
GCGCCCGGTGAGATCGCGCAGCCACTCCAGGATCAGCCCGTGCGCGGCCACCGGGCCGCCGACTATGTCGATCCCGGGCACCGCCGAGGGCAGCGCGTACGCGTCGGCGGCCGGCGAGCCCGCGGCCACCGCGACGGCGAGCCCACCGGTGCGTCCGCCGGGATCCATCGCCCGGCCGGGCCGGTCCAGGCCACCCGCCCAGAACGCCAGATACGCGTCCTGCGCGCCGGCCACCAGCGGCGTGCCCGCCGCGATGTCGTGCCCGGTGCCGACCGTGCCCAGCACCGACCCGGTCGGCACGATCGGCCCGTACCCGGTCAGCGGCGGATCCCCCGGCCAGCGGGCCTGCGCCCGCTCCGCGCCGAACCGCGCGGCCAGCCAGTCGTAGAGCTGCCACGCCCGCACGTCACTGCCGTGCTCGGCGCGCAACGCGGCGTGCTGCGCGTGGTGTTGCTCGACCGGCGAGCCGGTCGCGCCCGCCGGATGCCGGCAGGTCAGCGCCGACGCGGTGCCCGGTCGGGGCACCGCGTCGGGCACCGTGGTCGGGCTCTGCCCGCCCAGGCACAGTGCGGCGGGACGGGCCGCACCGGGCACCAGTGCGCGCAGTTCGGCGAGCGCCTGCGCGGTGGCGGCGAACCAGGCGTACGGATCGGCGCGGCCGGGCTCCCAGGTCGCCGCGCCGGGATAGCCGGCGGTGGCCGCGCCCAGGACGGCGCCGTCCGGATCGAGCGCGAGCGCGCGTACCGAGTTGCTCCCGACGTCGACGCCGACGACGACCGCGGGCGAGCCGGGCACGCTCAACCGCCCACGAGGACGCGATAGACCGGCGACTTCGCGGCCAGCCGGAAGGCGTCGTCGACCTCGGCGAGCGAGTAGGTCGCGGTGACCAGCGCGTCCAGTTCGGCGGCCAGGCGCCCGGAGGCGATGATCGCGGCGGCCTCGGTCCAGTCCTGCGGTTCCTGGCTGTACACACCCACGATGCTCAGCTCGTGATGGTGCACCAGGTCCGGACCGACCCCGGCCAGGACGTCCTTGGGGAAGGCGCCGAACAGCACCACGGTGCCGCCGTCGTCACACAGGGCCAGGGCGCTCTCCAGGGCGCCGGGGGCACCGGCGGTGACGAAGACGACGTCCTGTTTCCCGCCGGTGTCGGCGGCCTCCTGGGGGGTGCTCGTCCAGTCGGCGCCGGCCGCGCGGGCCTCGGCGAGCCGTTCGTCGCTGATGTCGATCAGGCCGACCGACGCGGCGCCCTTGAACCGGGCCAGGGCCAGATGCAGTCGGCCCATGTAACCGGCGCCGATCACCGCGACCCGGTCGCCGGCCCGCAGCCCGCCGAGTCGGGCCGAGTGGGCGACGCACGCCAACGGCTCGCCCATCGCGGCGTGCGCGATCGGCGCGTCGCCGGTGCGGAACGCCTGCAACGCCTTGACCCTGACGAACTCGGCGAAACCGGCGCCCATCGAGATGGTGCCGTCGGCCAGCGCGCCGCCCTGCGGTCGCTTGCACAGCGCGCTGCGCCCGCGCCGACACGAGGTGCAGGTGCCACAGCGGGTGAGCAGGTCGACGGTGACCGTGTCGCCGACGGCCGCGACCCCGGGCAGCCCGGCGACCGCGCTGCCGACCGCGACCACCTCGCCGGCGACCTCGTGCCCGGGGGCCACCGGGTAGATCGGCTTGGTGCCCAGGTAGAGCCGGCGCTCCATGGTGCACAGGCCCGCGAGGCCGACCCGGATCAGCACGTCCTCGGGCCCGACCTCGGGGACCGGCTCCTCGCGCAGATCGACCTGTTCGGGGGCGGTGACTACGGCAACTCGCATGTGGGACTCCTCGGTTGGCGAAATCTGTGGAATGCGGGTACGCGGTGGCCGGCGCGGCGCGCCGGGCGCGGATCAGTGCGCGGGCAGCGTCGGCCAGCGCGAGCGCAGCGGTACGCCGGCCCGGGCGAGCAGGGCCGTCGACGCGCGGCCGGCGAAGGTGCGCAGGGCCCGCTCGTCGACGGTCGTGCAGGTGTGGTCGCGGACCACGACCCGTCCGCCGATCAGCACGTCGCGCACCGAGCGGCCGTCCGAGGACCACACCAACTGCTGGGCGATGTCGCCGCGCGGGGTCCACTGCGGGCCGGTGGCGTCGTGCACCACCAGGTCGGCGTACTTGCCGGGTTCCAACGAGCCGATGCGATCGGCCATGCCGACCGCCTCGGCGCCGCCGATGGTGGCCAATTCCAATGCCTCGGCGGCGCCGGGGCCGGTGGGGTCGACCGCCATGTCCTTGGCCAGGCCCACCGCGAGCGCCGCGGTGCGCAGCAGGTCGGCCGAGTCGGCGGCGTTGCCCGCGTCGGTGCCCAGCGCGAGCCGGCCGCCGCGGCGCAACAACTCGGCGTGCCGCCCGGCGTGTGTGACGCCCTGGCCCAGCCGCAGATATGCCCACGGACAGTAGGCGACCGCGGTACGGTCCGCCAACAACGCCTCGACCTCGGCGTCGTCGAGCCACACCGCGTGCGCGAGCAGCAGGTGCGGGCCGAGCACCCCCAGGTCGGCCAGGTGCAACACGGGGCGACGCCCGGTGCGACGCAGGTAGTCGTCGGGGTCGGCGCCCGACGGCGACAGGTGCATCGTCATCCGGGCCCCGGTGCTCCGGGCCAAGTCGGCCGCGCCGCGCAGCAGTTCGTCGGAGGCCAGGCCGTGCCCGACCAGGGTGACCCAGCCCTCGACCGGCCCGCCGGCCGGGTAGGCGGCGACCAGTTCGGCGAGCCGGTCCACCACCTCGGCGGCCGGTGCGGCGAACGGCGCGCCGGGCACGTCCCAGCCCCACGCGCCGATCCCGCCGCGCACGCCGACCTCGGTCATCGCGGCGGCCACCCGGTGCGGGTGGGCCACGGTGCCGGCCTCGATGATGGTGGTGACGCCGTTGCGTACGCTCTCCACGCCGGCGAGCAGCGCGGAGAGTTCGTCGTCGCCCGGTCGGTGCGCCGCGTGCAGCGGCACCGCCCAGGTGTCGACCGAGGCGCCCGGCGGCAGGTCGTCCGGGATCCGGGCGCGGGCCAGTGGATCGCCGGTCTGGTGCAGGTGCGCGTTGACCATGCCCGGGGTGACCACGCAGTCGCTCGCGTCCCACTCCGGCGTGCCCGGCCAGCGTTCGCGCAGCTCGCCGGTGGCGCCGACGGCCACGATGCGCTCGCCCGCCACCGCGACCGTGCCGCCCAGCAGCACCTCGCGGCGCGCGTTCATGGTGACCACGTCACCGCCCACGACCAACAGGTCGGGCCGCGTCGGCCCGGTGCCGCTCACGTTGCTCTCACCTGCGAACTCGCCATGTCTGGGGACACTAGGCCCGGCGCCGTCCGCCGGCATCGTGGCCGGGAGCACAATCAAGTGGGCCCAGTACATGCCGGGGACACAATGCGAGCACAGGGCGACGAGGGCAAACCTGAACCGGTGCCGTGTCGGGCGAGGCTTCCAGGTTGCGGCGTCCGGCACGGCGTACGGCTCGAAGGTCCGTCCGCCGCGTCCAGGGAGTTGCCGCATGTCCGACACCACCAGCAGCGAGCCGCGCATCCGCGCCGAGTGGCTGCGTCCGGACCCGTACCCGCAGTTGATCGACGGGCGCGAGTCCTTCGACGGCGAGCCGCGCCCGGTGTTCGACCCCTCGACCGGCGGGCGGCCCGCCTCCTGGCTGGCGGCGAGCGACGCCGAGGTCGAGGCCGCGATCTCCGCCGCGCGCACCAGCTTCGACAGCAGGGTGTGGCGGCGCATGCCCGGCCCGCGCAAGGCCGAGGTGCTGGAAGCCGCCGCCGCGGCGATTCGGGCGGACGCCGGCCGGCTGGCCGCGCTGGAGGCGCTGGACACCGGGAAGGCGATCTCCGGGGCCCTGACGAACGACGTGTACGAGGCGGCCAACGCCTTCTCCTACGCCGCCGCGATCTGCCGCACCACGCACGGCGACGTGCGCCGCTCGTCCTTCCCGCCGGAGCTGCTGCCCGGGGGCGGTCCGGACCTGCTGACCCTGCGGCTGCGCGAACCGGCCGGTGTGGTGGCCGAGTTGTTGCCGTGGAACGGGCCGCTGATGACGGGCAGCCAGCGGATCGCCTCGGCGCTCGCGGCCGGCTGCTCGATCGTGGCCAAGCCGCCGGTGGACGCGGTGCTGACGCTGGTCGAGCTGGGCCGGATCCTGACCGCCGCCGGGTTGCCGGCGGGCGTGTTGAACATCGTGCTGGGCCCCGGCTCCACGGTCGGCGAGCGACTGATCACCGACCGGCGCATCGATCTGATCAGCCTGACCGGCGGCACCGAGACCGGCCGACACGTGCTGGCCGCCGCCGCGCGCAACCTGACCCCCGTACATCTGGAACTGGGCGGCAAATCCCCGGTCGTGGTGTTCGCGGACGCCGACCTGGACCAGGCGGTGGGCTGGGCGATGATGGCCGCGTTCGTGAACATGGGCGAGGTGTGCGTCGCGGGCAGTCGACTGCTGGTCGAGGAGTCGGTGTACGACCAGGTGGTGGAGGCGGTCGCGGCGGCGGCGGCCGGCCTGCCGGTGGGCGACGCGCTGCACCCGGACACCTTCATCGGACCCTTGATCAACGAACGGCACGCGGACCGGGTCCGCGGCTTCGTGCGCCGGGCACTGGACGCGGGCGACGCCACCGAGGTGGGCAAGCCGGGCCTTCCGGACGGCCTCCTGCCGACCTATGTCGCGCCGACCGTGCTGGGCCGGGTGCGTCGCGGTTGTGAGGTGGAACAGCAGGAGGTGTTCGGGCCGGTGCTGGCCGCGATGCCCTTCCGGGACGAGGCCGAGGCGCTGGCGTTGGCGAACGGGACCCAGTACGGGCTCAACGGCACCGTGTTCACCCGCGACATCGAGCGGGCGTTCCGCTTCTCGGACGGACTGGACTGCGGCGAGGTCAACGTGAACTGCCATTTCGCGCCGGACATGAACGGTGGGCGCGGCGAGCCGCGTCGGGCCAGTGGGTTCGCCCGGACCGGCGTGGACGCGTACACCCGGACCAAGGCCGTGAACGTCCAGGTGCACAGCGGGTGAAGCGTGGGGTTGTGCTGCGGGACCAATGACCACACCTGACCGAGCTTCATACCTTCTGATTGTCAGACCAACAGCCTGACCCACACCCTGAGGAGGCCCGATCGTGGCCGTTACCGGGATGAACCACGCGGTGCTGTACGTGCGCGACGCACACCGGACCGCCCGGTTCTACAACGAGGTGCTGGACTTCATCACCGTCATCGACGGCCCGCCCGGCAGCTACGTCTTCATGCGGGCGCCGGCCTCCGCGAACCACCACGACATCGCGTTCTTCACGATCGGTGCCGAGGCGGGCGACTCGCAGGCCGGCCGGCGCACCGTGGGCATGTACCACGTCGCGTGGGAGGTGCCCACCCTCGACGCGCTGGCCGAGGCCCGCGAACGCCTGGTGGCGGCGGGCGCGTTGATCGGCGCGAGCGACCACGGCGCGAACAAGAGCCTGTACGCCAAGGACCCCGACGGCCTCGAATTCGAGGTGATGTGGCTGGTCCCGCCCGCCCATTGGGGCGACGAGGAACACGAGGCGATCATCCGGCCGCTGGACCTGGACGCGGAACGCGAGCGGTTCGCGTCCCTGGCGGACGCGTAGTGCCCTTGCGGGCACCGGGGGACCGGATCCGGTTCGCCAAGGTCGCGCGACGCACGATCTCCGAAGAGGTCCGCGACGCGCTCCTGACGAGCGTGCGTGAGGGCGAACTGCGCCCGGGCGCCCAACTTCCCCCGGAACGCACCCTGTGCGAACAGTTCGGGGTGGCCCGCACCTCGGTGCGCGAGGCGATCCAGGGACTGGTCTCGCTCGGCTGCCTGGTCAAGCGCGGCAACCGGTTCTACGTCGCCGAGCGACTGCCCGGGGTGTCCTTCGACGCGGACGACGGCCGCAAACTGCGCGTCTCGGAACTGTTCGAGGTGCGCCAGGTCACCGAGGTGGCCATCGCCCGCCTGGCCGCCCTGCGGGCCGCACCCGACGAGCGGGCCGAGATCAGCGAACTCGCGGCCGGCTTCGACCCACAGATGACCCTGGAGGCGTTTCGCCGCCAGGACCGCCGCTTCCACGCGGCACTGGCCCGCGCGTGTGGCAACACCACACTGCGCGAGTTGTACGCGAAGGTGCTCGACGCGGTATTCGCGTCCGGCGACTTCGCCTCGCTGCTCGACGCCGAGGGCAACGCCGAGGCGGTCCGCCAGGTGATCGCCGAATCCTGCCGCTCGCATCGCGGCATCGCCGAGGCGGTCGCGGCGGGCATCCCCGACGCCGCCGCGCACGCCGCCGCCGACCATCTCGGCGAAGTGGAGCGGCAGATGACCGCCCGGATGTTCTAGGGCGTGTCCCCGGCCACACCCCGGCGTGGTCGGCCCGGGGCCGACCCGCCCGCACTGCGCGCATCAACCGGAGAGGACGGCCGTGACATGAGCGACATACAACGCGTATGGACCTTCGACGACAGCGAGTTCGTCGAGGTCAAGCCGGGATTTCGGCGCCGCGTCTACACCGGCGACGAGATGATGTTGACCCTGTGGCGGATCCGCGAGGGTTGCGGCCCCACTCCCTACGACGACCATCCCGAGCACGAGCAGTACGGCATGGTGCTCAAGGGCAAGCTGGACTTTCGCATCGACTCGGACGAACGCCGGGTGCTCGGCCCGGGTGACGTCTACTGGGCGCCCAAGGGCTGCGACCACGGGGACAGCCTGTTCATCGGCGACCCCGAGCACGGCGAGACCTGGATCCTGGACATCTTCACCCCGCCGCGCGACGAATACCGCAACGGCTGACCCACGCACCACCCGCGACCCGCCTCACCCGGGGGTCGCACCCGGGCAACTCCGCACCACTGTCGGACGGTCGCGCGCGCCGCAGGCGTCGCGCACCGACCCCCACCCGCTTCCGGGCCGGACATTCCCGCGCCACCGGAACGGGTCCCACCGCCGGACCGACACCCACCCCGGCCGCGACACTTCACCCCCGAACCCGGCACACCCACCGTGCCCGTCCGGGGTGCCGCGCACCCGTCGGTCCGTGTCGAACCAACGCGCCCTGATTCGTCTGGAGACCTTCCGATGAAGAACATGGTTCGAGTCATCGCGGCCTCGGTCATCATACCGGGACTGCTGGTCACCGCCTGTGGCGGTGGCTCCTCCTCCTCGTCGAGCCCCGCCGCGGCGCCCGCCTCGGCCGGTGCGCCCGGCGCCGGCACCCTCCCCGCCAACGAGCCCGACGTCAACAAGGACAACAAGGTCGTCATCGGGGTGATGAGCCCCGGCGACACCAAGGACAAGGGCTACTACCAAAGCTTCGTCGACGAGGCGAACGGCTATGCCGACGCCAACGGCTGGAAGCTCGTCGTGGTCGACAAGATCAACCCGGCCAACGCCGTCCAGCAGGCCCGCAACCTGTGTCGGCAGAAGGTCGACATGATCGCGATCGGCGCCAGCGAGCTCAAGGACGCGCTCAGCGCGGCCAAGGAACCGCAGTGCAAGGGTATCGCCTGGTACATCAGCGGCGGCCAGGGCGTGACCCAGACCCCCGAGTTCACCCAGTCCCTCGACTACATCAACGAGTCGCTGTACGTGGCCGGTTACGCGGCCGGCCTGATCCTCAAGGAGAACGGCGGCAAGAAGGCCGGCTACATCACCGGCCCCGACCTCCAGTTCGCCCGGGACGTGGCCAAGGCGTTCGAGGCCGGCATCAAGAAGGTCGTCCCGGACGCCGAGATGGTGCAGACCTACACCGGCGACTTCAACGACTCCGGCAAGGCCAAGGAGGCCGCCCAGGCGCAGATCAGCCAGGGCGTCAAGGTGATCTACCCCTACCTCGGCGGCGCCACCGACGTGGTCACCCAACTCGCCAACGAGAAGGGCGTCCCGGCGCTCACCCCCGGCACCGACCGCTGCTCGACGCCCGGCGCGCAGTACGCGGTGTCGGTGATCTTCAGCCCCGGCGCCTACTTCGCCGGCGCCCTGGAGGACTTCAAGAAGGGCACCCTGCGGATGGGCGTGGCCCGCGAATGGCACCTGGGCAAGGACCCGGTGCCCACGGTCAAGCTCTGCAAGCCCACCGGCGACCAGGAGCAGCAACTCAAGGCACTGATCCAGGACATCGGCAGCGGGAAGGTGAAGGTCGATGAGGCCGTCGCCGCAGGCAAGTGACACCGCCGTGACCCCACCCGCCGCGCGACCTCGAACGGGCGACGAACACCCGCCCGCACCCTCGGTACTCCCCGTCCCCGTCGTGCAACTGCTCGGCATCGGCAAGCGGTTCGGCGCGGTCCGGGCCTGCGAGGACGTCTCGCTGCGGGTACAGGCCGGCGAGATCCACGGCCTGCTCGGCGAGAACGGCGCGGGCAAGAGCACCCTGATGAAGATCCTGCTCGGCCTGGTCGTGCCGGACACCGGGCGGATCCTGCTGCACGGCGAACCGGCCGTGATCACCGACCCGTCGGCCGCCGCCGCACACGGAATCTCGATGGTGCACCAGCACTTCAGCCTGGTGGACCGGCTCAGCGTGTGGGAGAACGTGGTGCTCGGCGACCGGGGCCGGGTGGACCGGGACCGGGCCCGGACCCTGGTCCGCGAGGTCGGCGCGCGCTACGGCCTGGAGGTGGACCCCGACGCGTGCGTCGAGGACCTGTCCACCGGCCAGCGCCAACGCGTGGAGATCGTCAAGTGCCTGCGTCGGGACCCCGGCGTGCTCATCCTCGACGAGCCCACCTCGGTGCTCACCCTGGAGGAGTCGCGCGAACTGTTCACCGTGCTGCGCCGGGTGGTCGCCGACGAGGGCAGGGCGGTGATCCTGATCAGCCACAAGCTGGACGAGATCGTGCACGCCACCGACCGGGTCACCATCATGCGCCAGGGGCGCGTGGTGGCCCGCCGGGCCACCGCCGACACCGATGTGCGCTCACTGGCCCGGGAGATGGTCGGCCGCGAACTGTCCAAGTGGACCGCCGCGTCGGCGGTCGGCGCACTGGACGCGCTGATCGAACCCGGCACCGGCGAGCCGACCGGCGGCACCGCGCTGCTGGACGTACGCGAACCGGCCGCCGCACCCGCACCGGACCCCAGGCCGCCGGCCGGCGAGGTCCGGCTGCGGATCAGCGACGCGCACGCGAGCACCCTCGACCGGCGCCCGCTGCTGCGCGGCCTGACCCTGGAGGTGCGCGCCGGCGAGATCCTGGGCCTGGCCGGCGTCGAGGGCAACGGTCAGGCGGCGCTGGGCGATCTGCTCTCCAGCCTGCTCCCGCTCGGCACCGGCCGGGTCGAGGTGTGCGGCGTGCCGGTGGCCACCGGGCGACCCGGCGCGATGCACGCCGCCGGGGTCGGCATCGTGCCCGAGGACCGACACGTGTCCGGGTGCGTCCTGGACATGAGCGTCGCGGAGAACCTGCTCCTCGCGGACCTGTCCTCGGTGACCAGCCGAGGACTGCTCAGCCGGCGCCGGATGGCGGACCGGGCGCGGCAGTTGATCGAGGAATTCGAGATCGCCACACCCTCGCCGGACACCCCGATGCGGCAACTGTCCGGCGGCAACCAGCAAAAGGTGGTGTTGGCCCGCGAACTGGCGGCCCAACCGCAGGTATTGGTCGCCGCGCAGCCCACCCGGGGGCTGGACATCGGTGCGATCGAGTACATGACCGAGCGGTTGCACGCCGCGGCCCGATCCGGCATCGCGGTGCTGCTCCTGTCCACCGAACTGGGCGAGATCCTCACCCTCTCGCACCGTGTCGCGGTGATCCACCGCGGCGCCGTCGTCGGCGAGATGGACCGCGCCGACGTCGACACCGAACGACTGGGCCTGCTGATGGGAGGTCAGGCGGCATGACCCCGACCCTGATATCCGAACCCGCCCCGGCCCTCGCCGTGCCGCCGGCCGACCCGCGCCGCCGACCCCGGGTCGCCGACCTGGGCACCCCGTTGCTGTACGCGGCCTCGTTGTCCACCGCACTGGTCCTGGCCGGTCTGCTGATCGCGCTGGTCGGCCTGTCCCCCTGGGACGCGGCCCGCGCGATGTACGACGGCAGCCTGGCCGACGGCGCGGCCATCGGGCAGAGCATCGACCAGGCCGCACCGCTGCTCCTGGTCGCGATCGGTTCGGTGATCGCCGCCCGCGCGGGCATCTTCAACATCGGCCAGGAGGGCCAACTCCTGGTCGGCGCGAGCGTGGGCGCCGCGATCGCCCTGTTCACCCCGGGCCCCGGCCCGCTGGTGCTGATCCTGGCCCTGCTCGGCGCCGCCGTCGGCGGCGCCCTGTGGGCGGCGATCGCGGCCGTGCTCTTCTACTGGCGCGGTGTCGCGGTGGTGATCAGCACCCTGCTGCTGATCTTCGTCGCCAACCAGGCCGTCTCGTACGCGGTCAACTCGCCGTCGCTGCTGCGCGAGAAGGCGGTGGCCGGCCAGGTCACCACGTCGCAGACGGACATGCTGGCCGAGTCGGTCTGGCTGCCCCGGATCGGCGAATACCCCGACTTCAACATCGGCGCGGGCATCTTCATCGCGCTCGCGCTCGCCGCGGGCACCTCGGTGGTACTGGTCCGCAGCCGACTCGGCTTCCGGATACGGATGCTCGGCCTCAACCCCAAGGCCGCACACCGGGCGGGCGTCGGCGCGGTGCTGATCGGCGGCGGCGCGCTGCTCGCCTCCGGCGCGTTCGCCGGCCTCGCGGGCGGCGTGATGCTCACCGGCAGCGGCCACCGCATGCAGGACGGCTTCGCCGACAACGTCGGCTTCGACGGCCTGTTGGTGGCACTGGTGGCCCGGGACAAGCCGATGCTGGCCGTGCCCGTCGCGCTGTTCTTCGGGGCGCTGCGCGCGGGCGGCGGATTCCTGTCCGCGACCGGCGTGCCGCGCTACATCGTCGCCGTGGTCACCGCGCTCCTGGTGCTGGCCACGGTCTTTCCCGCCGCCTACGCCGAGGTGCGCCGCCGGCGCACCGCAGGCGCCTGAGACCAGGAGGTTGACATGATCGACGACCTTGCCATGGTCCTGGCCAGTTCGGTCCGACTCACCGTGCCGCTGGCCTTCGCGGCCTGCGGCGAGTACATCGCCGAACGGGCCGGCACGATCAACATCTCGGTCGAGGCGATGATGCTCGGCGGCGCGTTCAACGCCGTGTGGGGCGCCTCGTTGACCGGATCGGCGTCCTTCGGCCTGGTCTTCGGCATGCTCGCCGGGCTGGTCATCGGGTTCGTGCACGCCGAGTTCAGCCACCGTCTGTCGGTCAACACCTACGTGGTCGGGTTGGCCCTGAACGCGCTCGTGCTCGGCCTGACCAGCTTCCTGCTCGACTCGGTCGACCTGACCGGGCACCAAGTCGACGCGCTGAACATCCCCGTACTGTCCGATCTGCCGCTGCTGGGCCCGGTGTTGTTCGCCCACCGCTGGCCGGCCTATCTGCTGGTCGGGCTGATCCCGCTGGTGTGGTGGCTGGTCCAGCGCAGCCGGTTCGGCCTGGAACTGCGCGCCGCCGGGGAGAATCCCCAGTCGGCCGACGTGACCGGCATCGACGTACGCCGCCGGCGTCGGCAGAGCGTGCTCTTGTGCGGTGTGCTGGCCGGACTCGGCGGCGCCTACCTGGCGGTCGGCGAAGTCGGCGCGTTCAACCAGAACATGACCGCCGGTCGAGGCTTCGTGGTGATCGCCGCGGTGATCTTCGGCGGCTGGACCCTGCGCGGCACGATGGCCGGTTGTCTGGTGTTCGGCGCGGCCGACGCGATGCGGCTCGCGCTGCCTGCGCTGGGCGTGCACCTGAACTCCCAACTGCTGATCGCCGCCCCCTACCTGTTGGCGCTGCTCGCGATGATGTTCCTGGCCAAGACACACCGCCAACCGGCGGCCCTGGGCGCGCCGTTCGTCCGGGGGATCGTATGAGGGCCGTCCTGCACCGGGGCCACGGCGGGCCCGAGATCCTGGAACCGGTGTCCCTGCCCGATCCCGAACCGGGCCCCGGCGAGGTGCTGATCGCGGTGCGCGCGGCGGCGGTGAACCGACTCGACCTGCTCCAGCGGCGCGGCCCCGGCCTGCTGCCCCACTTCAGCCTCCCGCACGTGCCCGGCATGGACGTCGCGGGCGACGTCGTCGCGCTGGGCGCGGGAGTGCACCAACGTCGGGTCGGCGACCGGGTGTTGGTCAACCCGGCACTGCACTGCGGGCATTGCGCCGGGTGCCGGTCGGGGGACGACGCGTGGTGCGTGGGGTTGCGCGTGGTCGGCGGCAACCGGCCGGGCGGCTACGCCGAGTTGACGGTGGTACCGGCCGACCGCACGCATGCGATCCCGGCGACCCTGGACCATGTGGCTGCCGCGAGCCTGCCCACCGCGTACGGCATGGCCTGGCAGGGCCTGGTGGTGCGCGGCGGGTTGCGGGCCGGCGAGACGTTGATGGTGCACGGCGCGGGCAGCGGGATCAGCATCGCGGCGGTGCAACTGGCCCGGGCACTGGGCGCACGGGTGCTGGTCACCTCCGGTTCGCGGGCCAAACTCGACCGGATGGCCGAGCTGGGTGCCGACGTGCTGATCGACACCGCCACCTCGGACCTGGTGACCCGGGCCCGGGCGGCGACCGGCGGGGCCGGCGTCGACCTGGTGTTCGATCATGTCGGTCCGGCGTTGTTCCAGGCGTCGCTGCACGCGTTGCGGCCGCGCGGCCGGTTGGTCTTCTGCGGTGACACCACCGGGACTTCGGCGACCTTCGACCTGCCGCACGCCTTCCACACCGGGGTCACCCTGCTGGGCGCGGGCTCCTGCGGGGCGGCGGACTTCGCCACGATGGTCGATTTCTGCCTCGATCGCGCGCTGATCCCGGTCCCGGACACGAGCTACCCGCTCGCGGACGCCGCGCACGCACACCGCCGGGTGGCGAGCGGCGCCGCGTTCGGCAAGGTCACGCTGTTGCCCGGAAGTTCGGCATGAACCCCGCCGAGGCTCTGCTCGTGCTCGTGGCGGGCCTCGGCGCGGGCACGGTCAACACGGTGGTGGGCTCCGGCTCGTTGCTGACCTTTCCGGTGTTGCTCGCGCTGGGTTATCCGCCGGTGGTGGCCAACGTCTCCAACACGATCGGGCTCACCCCCGGCTCGATCAGCGGTGCACTCGGCTATCGACGCGAACTGGCCGCGCAGTCCGCCCGGTTGCTTCCGCTGTCGATCGCCGCCGTGCTCGGCGGGGTGAGCGGCGGGCTGCTCCTGCTGGGCCTGCCGCCGGGTGCGTTCCGCGCCGTGGTCCCGGCACTGGTACTGCTCGCCGCACTCCTGATGGCGGCGCAACCGTGGTTGTCCCGACGACTGCGCGCACGGCGCGAACGGCGCGCTACCCCCGAGGGCGGCACCGGTGTCGGCGCGGCGCTGCTCGCGGCGGTGTTCACGGTCAGCGTGTACGGCGGCTACTTCGGCGCCGCACAGGGCGTACTCCTGCTCGCCCTCCTCGCCACGCTCCTGGACGAGGACCTGAACCGGCTCAACGGCCTCAAGAACCTCCTCCAGGCCCTGGTCAACCTGGTGGCCGCGGTGCTGTTCACCATCACCGCCGAAGTCGCCTGGTACCCGGTGCTGTTGCTCGCCCTCGGCTCGGTGGCCGGCGGCCGCCTCGGCGCCCTCCTCGGCCGCAACATCCCGGCCCCGGCCCTGCGCACCCTGGTGGTCGCGATCGGCACCACAGTCGGCCTGGCCCTCCTCCTCACCTGACCCCACCCACCCACCCGCCTCCCCACCGGCCCGTCGAGCCACCCGCCCAGCCCGAGCCACCCGCCCCGCCCACCCGCCTCCCCACCGGCCCGTCGAGCCACCCGCCCAGGTCCGAGCCGCCCGTCCCGCCCGCCCCACCGGTCCGTCGAACCATCCGTTCAGGTCCGAGCCGCCCGCCCCGCCCGCCCGTTTCCCCACCGGTCCGTCGAGCCATCCGCCCAGGTCCGAGCGACCCGTCCCGCCCGCCCGCTTCCCCCCGCCCGCCCCGCCCGCCCCGCCCGCGCTGCCCGACCTGCCCGCACCGCCCGACCGATCCGTATCCGTATCCGTATCCGTGAAAGAAGGACCCCCATGTTGCGTTGGCTCACCGCAGGTGAATCGCATGGTCCCGCGCTCACCGCCGTCCTGGAGGGGCTGCCCGCCGGCGTGGAGGTGTCCTCCGCCGACCTGGCGCGCGCGTTGGCTCGGCGCCGGCTCGGCAACGGTCGGGGGGCGCGGATGCGCTTCGAGCGCGACGAGGTCGAGTTCAACGGCGGGGTGCGACACGGGCTGACCCAGGGCGGCCCGGTCGCGCTGCGGGTGGCCAACACCGAATGGGCCAAGTGGGCCGAGGTGATGGCCCCCGATCCCACCGACGCCGACGGCCGGCGCTACGACGAACCGGGCCGGCTCCCCGACCGCGGCCGCGGCGCCGCGCTGACCCGACCCAGGCCCGGCCACGCGGACCTGGCCGGCATGCAGAAGTACGGCTTCGACGACATTCGCCCCGTGCTGGAGCGCGCCAGCGCCCGCGAGACGGCGGCCCGGGTGGCCATCGGCGAGGTCGCCCGCGCGTTCCTGGCCCAGGCGCTGGGCGTGGAGATCCTCAGCCACGTGGTCCGGATCGGCGCGGTCGCGCTGCCCGAGGCCCTGGTCCCCGAACCCGGCAGCGGGGACGCGATCGACGCCGACCCGGTGCGCTGCGTCGACCCGGACACCGCCGCCGCGATGAACGCCGAGATCGAGGCCGCGCACAAGGACGCCGACACGCTCGGCGGCGTGGTCGAGGTGGTGGTCTACGGACTGCCGCCGGGCCTGGGCAGCCACGTGCACTGGGACCGACGCCTGGACGCCCGCCTGGCCGCCGCGCTGATGGGCATCCAGGCGATCAAGGGGGTCGAGGTCGGCGACGGCTTCACCACCGCGACCCGACGCGGCTCGGTCGCTCACGACGAGATCACCCCGGTCGCCCCCGGCCGGCCCGGTCCCGCCCGGGTGCGCCGCGAGACCGGTCGCGCGGGCGGCATCGAGGGCGGCATGACCTCCGGCGAACTCCTGCGGGTGCGCGCCGCGATGAAGCCGATCTCCACCCTGTCCCGGGCACTGGCCACCTTCGACGTGCGCACCGGCGATCCGGCCAAGGCGATCGCGCAACGCAGCGACGTGTGCTCGGTGCCCGCGACCGGCGTGGTCGCCGAGGCGATGGTGGCGCTGGTCCTCGCCGACGCGGTACTGGAGAAGTTCGGCGGGGACAGCGTGGCCGAGACCCGCCGCAACGCCGAGGCGTACCTCGAGGCCCTGCCGGTGACCGTCGCCGACGCGTGAGCGCGGGTGCCGAGCCGAAGCGGACCGACGGGCTCCGGGGCGATCGCCCCGGAGCCCATCGGCGGGTCAGCCCCCGGCCGGCGCGCCCGCCAACAGCCGCTCGCGCAGGCCCTGGTCCAGCGCCGCGTCCACAGCCGTCCAGGCCATCGCCAGCCCACCGTCCAGCAGCGCCCGATCCGCCGCCGGCCGCACCGCGTAGGCGGCGAACTCGGCCTGATGCAGCCCGGCACTGCCCGAGTCGATCGACACCAGCGGCTGGATGGACGGAATCGCCAGCGACACGTTCGCCATGTCGGTCGAGCCCGCCTGCCGATCGTCGGCCGCGGTCACCGGCGGGAACTCCCGCCCCACGGTCAGCGCATTGCGCTCGTACGCGGCCAGCAGGTCGCCGTCGTGCCGGAACTCCGAGTACGCGGGCGAGGTCGAGGAGATGGTCAACCGCGACCGGGTGGCCACCGCGCCCGCCTGGAAACACTCGCGCACCCGCGCCTCCAGGTCGGTCAGCCCGGCAAGCGTCGCGGCCCGTACGTAATAGGCGGCCTCGGTGTGCTCGGGGATCACGTTCGGCACCTGCCCGCCGGTCGTGGTGATCCCGTGCACCCGCTGATCCGGCGTCATGTGCTGGCGCAGCAGCCCGATCGCCACCTGGGCCACGGTCAGCGCGTCGGCGGCGTTGACGCCGTCCTCGGGACACGCGGAGGCGTGCGCGGCCCGCCCGTCGTACTCGACGTGCAGTTGCGCGCGGGCCAGGCACGTCGGGTCCAGCCGCTCGCGCGGCGAGGGATGCACCATCATCGCCGCGTGCACCCCGGCGAACGCGCCGCGCTCCAGCATCAACACCTTGCCGCCGCCGTTCTCCTCGGCGGGCGTGCCCAGCACGCGTACGGTGATGCCGAGGTCGTCGGCCAGCGCGCCGAGCGCGAGCGCGGCGGTGGTCGCGGCGGAGGCGATCACGTTGTGCCCACACGCGTGCCCGATGCCCGGCAGCGCGTCGTACTCCGCGCAGATCCCGAGCACCAGCGGTCCGCTGCCGCGTTCGGCGACGAAGGCGGTCGGCAGCTCACAGACCCCGGGGGTGACGGTGAAGCCGTGTTCGGTCAACGTTTCGCCCAGCCAACCGCAGGCCCGTTCCTCGGCGAAGCCGAGCTCGGGGTGGGCGTGCAGGCGGTGACTGAGTGCAACCAGATCCGGGGCGGCGGCGTGCACCGCCGCCTGGGCAGCGGCCTTTGCACCGGCCGCGAGGTCGAAGGCTCGCATGGGCGCATCCTGCCCCACGAAAGACGTAACGGGAAGTGACCGATCGAAGTATCTGTTCCGCGTAACAACGACCGGCTAAGGTGCGGAAATCCATGATCGACAAGGCAGAAGTCACGGCACACCGGACCCCCGTGGCGGACCGGGCAGAGGCGTTCGAGCGGGAGCTGAACGTGCTGGCCCTGTCCGGCGACGGCTGGCTCGCCATCCTGCGCGCCCTGGCCCAACGCACCGGTAGGACCGCCCGACTGGTGGGCGTGCACGGCGGAGTGCTCGCCGCCACCGACGACGGCACCGAGTCGATGACCCCGGTCGCCGTCGCCCACGTGTTCGTCGAGGACAAGGTGGTCGAGGTCACCTGCGACGAGGGCTGGCCGGCCTCGGCACTGGCCGTCCGGGTGGCGCAACGCCGGGTCGGACTGCTGCTGTTGGGCGAACCGGACGGCGCCGCCGACGACGAACCGCTGCTGCGGGCCGCGGTCACGGCGGTGGCGATCGAGGCGATCCGGCGGGACGCGGTGGCCACCGCGACCGCCGAGACGGCCGGCCGGCTGATCGACGAACTGCGCTACGGCGCGCTGCGCAACCTCGCCGACGTGACCCGGACCGCCGCGCGCTTCGGACTGCACCTGGACCGCCCGCACTCCGCCGTGGTGTTCGCCTACGCCGGACCCAACCAGCGCACCTGGACCACCGCGCTGTCCTGGCTGGAGATGCCGGTGCGCCAGGAGGGCGAATTGGGCCTCGCGGTGCTCTCCGGCAACGTCGAGCGGGAGATCAGCCGGATCCGGATCCGCCTTCAGGGCATGGTCGGCGACGTTCCGGTGCTGGCCGCCGCCGGGCCCACGGTCAGCGACCCGCGCGGCACCGCACGCTCGTTCCACGACGCCGAGACGGTGCTCGGCCTGCTGCGCCGGCGACCCGGCGAGGTGCAGTTGATGTTCTCCTCGCTGGGCCTGGCCCAGTTGTTGTTCGGTGTGCCGCCGGCCCGACTCCAGGCGTTCGTGGACCAGCACCTGGGGCCGATCCTGGAACGCGAGGAATGGGTGGCCACCCTCAGCGCGTGGCTGGCCACCAACGGCAGCCGCGCCGCGGTCGCCGAACTGTTGCACCTGCACCGCAACTCGGTCGGCTACCGGATCGGCCAGATCCGCGAACTCCTCGGCGCCAACCCCCTCGACCCCGAGGTCACCCTGCAACTCCAGGCCGCCCTCACCGCCCGCGAACTCCTCCTGGCCCTCAAGGAAGTGCCCTGAGCCCGGCCGAGCGGGCCCGACCACGGCCCGGGCGGGGCAGCGCCTCGTAGCGGACGCCCGGGGTGTGGGTCTGCGGCCATTCGGATGAGTCGTGGGCGCGTCTTCGTCCGAACCGGCCGCGCCTCGGCGGTGGGTCGGCGACTGTGGGTCACAGTCGTTCCAGCCCCGGCGCGGACCGCCGGGACGTCGGTGCGCGGGTCGTTGCGGTCGAGTTCCGCCGGCCCGGCCCCGGATGGTCCACCGGTTGAGAGGCGATCAGCATGACCGATACCGACGTCACCCGTGCCCCGCAGGCGGCCACCCGGCTGCGCGAACTCGCGTTCAGCGCGATGTCCGCCGCCGCGGTGCGCGCCGCCCTGCGCCTGGGGCTTCCGGACGCGCTGGGCGAGGGCCCGGCGACCGTGGACGAGTTGGCGAGGGCGGTGTCCGCCCACCCCGGTGCGCTGCACCGACTGCTGCGCGCGTTGGCCTGCCAGGGCATCTTCGCCGAGGAGCCGGACGGCCGGTACACGCACACCGAGGAGTCCCGACTGCTGCGGGCCGACGCGCCGCGCAGCATGCGCGACGTCGCGCTGTGGACGACCGAGCCGTGGACGTGGGAGGTGTGGCCGCGCCTGGACGAGGCGGTGCGGACCGGCAAGAGTGTCTTCCCGGGCCTGCACGGCAAGCAGTTCTTCGACTACCTGCACGAGGACGCGCCGGAATCGGCCGCCGCCTTCGACCGGGCGATGACCCAGTCCAG
This sequence comes from Embleya sp. NPDC020886, assembly GCF_044333915.1. NCBI lineage: Bacteria > Bacillati > Actinomycetota > Actinomycetes > Kitasatosporales > Streptomycetaceae > Embleya > Embleya sp. NPDC020886. Next base: position 420,722 of record NZ_JBIRRX010000009.1, read on the forward strand.
CCGGCAGTCCGCGCAGGACGTCACCGCGGTGCTCGACCTGACCGGCATCGACAGCGTCGCCGACATCGGCGGCGGCCAGGGACTGGTGCTGGCCACCCTGCTGGAGCGCAACCCGACCCTGCGCGGCACCCTGCTCGACCTGCCCGGCGTGGTCGCCGCGGCCGACCCCAGACTGCGCGACGGCGGCGAACTCGCGCCCAGGGCGACCCTGGTGGGCGGCGACTGCCGGGTGGACATCCCGGTCCGAGCCGACCTGTACATCGTCAAGAACATCCTGGAATGGGACGACGACAGCACCCTGCGCACCCTGCGCAACATCGTGGCGACGGCCGCGCCGGGCGCCCGGGTCGTGATCATCGAGAACCTGGTCGACGAGACCGCCTCGATGCGATTCACCGCCGCGATGGACCTGTTGTTGCTGCTCAACGTCGGCGGCCGCAAGCACACCACGGACAGCCTGCTGACCCTGATCGAACAGGCGGGCCTGCGCGGCCGGGACGTGCGCGCGGTGAACCCGTCGCTGCACATGTTCGAGTGCACGGTTCCGGCCTAGCACCCCACTCGGGAGCTCCGCCGACGTCGGGAAAGCTACTTAAAGTGACATTCCATGACCCTGTGCCAAACATCGGGCTGCTCCCGGCGAGTGAAGCACGCCGCGATTTCCATCCGAGAGGCCCAGGGGCGGACCTCGAATGCAGTCATGCCGGTCGCGGGTCGGCAGGGGCCGTTCGATGGTGATTAAGGCGCCTCGCCGATCCCCGTGTGCCGACGTCCGTCGGCAGTTCGCGAAGCGTCCGGAAGGAATATCACGATGCGTCGTGCACGCGCTCTTGTCGCCGGTACCGCCCTCGGCTTCGCCGCCCTGACCCTGGCGGTTCCGTCCGCCTACGCCGACGCTCCGGCGCCGGTGAAGCCGGATTCCGGGCCGGCGGCTCCGGAAAACGGTGCGTCGGAGAAGTCCTGGTCCGGCGAGTCGAAGTGGACGCCCGAGAAGGATTCCGAGCACCGCGAGAGCTCGGACAAGGGTGGCGAAAGCAAGGGCAAGGAAGGCAAGAGCACCGAGAGCAAGGGTGACGAAGGCTCCTCGCACGAGAAGTCCTGGAAGGACCACAAGAGCCCGCACGGCGGCGTGCACACCGGCATCGGTGGCGCCTTCCTCGACGACGGCGCGGCGCTCGGCACCGGCGCGGCCCTGATCGCCGGCGGCATCGGCCTGGGCGTATACGCCCTGCGTCGTCGCCCCGGTGCGGCGGCCACGGCCTGATCCGTCCTCGCCCAGGCAACACGAGCCGTGGCCACCGCCCTTCACCGGGGCGGTGGCCACGGCGACGTCGTTGTCGGCGCGGCATCGCGAGCCGCGGCCCAGGAGCGTCCGCAGCCCAGGAGAAAGGCACCGCCTTGCAAGACCCGGCACCGCCCATGGACAAGTCCGAGCCCCCCGCGCCGCGCCGCGTCAGCGCGGGCAAGCTGATGCTGATCGCGGCCACGGCCGTCCTGCTGGGCGTCCTGATGATCAAGCACGACCTGACCACCGACTCCGGGCCACCACCCCAACCGATGCCCGCCGCCGCCCAACCGAGCGCCCCGCCGACCGCCGCGTCCTCGGCGAGCCCGGGCGCGAGCTCCGCCGGGTCGCCGGCGATGCGGCGCTCGCCACCGGTGCGGATCAAGATTCCCACCATCAAGGTGGACGCGCCGTTCATCGGGTTGAACCTGAACGGCTCCGGCGTGCTGGAGGTGCCGCCGCCGGCGGATCGCAATCTGGCCGGCTGGTACGCGGACGGGGTCACCCCGGGCGCTCGCGGCAACGCGATCGTGCTCGGCCACGTGGACACGATGATGGGCCCGGCGGTGTTCTGGGGGCTCGGCAGCCTCAAGCCCGGCGACACGGTGGAGATCGCCCGGGCGGACGGCAGCGTGGCCCGGTTCGCGGTGGACTCCGTCGAGGCGTTCCCCAAGGACGCGTTCCCCGACGAGCGGGTCTACGGCAAGACGACGGACGCCCAGCTTCGCCTGATCACCTGCGGTGGCGTCTACGACAAGAAGGCCAAGGACTACAAGGACAACGTGGTGGTGTTCGCACACCTGTTGCCGCCGACGTAGACCGCACACGCACACCGAACGGCCGGCCCCGGAATCCGCTCCGGGGCCGGCCGTTCGTTCCGGTGCTCAGCGGTCGACTTCGACACCCACCCCGGCGTCCACCTCGGCGTCCGACTCGGCCCGGCACGCCACCGTACGCAGCACGATCAGCATCGCCTGCTCCGGATCCAGCTCGACGGCCGGCGCCCGCCACGCGACGAACCCGTCCGGACGGATCAGCACCGCCCCCTCGTCGGTGACCCCGTGCAACTCCGCCCAGTCCACGTCCGACGCGGTGACCAGGTCCACCGAGGCCGACTCCGCCTCGGTGCCCACCCGGTGGATCGTCAGGGGCACCTCGAGCAGCCGGCTCGCCGCCCGCGCGGCCCGCTGCCACGCCTCGCCCGCCGCACCGGCACCGACCAGCAACACCGGTGAGGTCTCGTACAGATCCAGGGTGGACAGCCGAACGCCGTCCCGGTGCAACCACAGGTGCGGAGCCCGGGTGCCGGGTTCGCCGGCGGGCGGGCGGAACCGCTCGGGCAACACCGGCACTTCCGGGTCGACGCCGAGCACCGCCGCGGACGCGTAGCGGTAGCCGAGCACCACTCCCAGCACGCCGGGTTGCCGGCCGCCGGCCACCGGGGGAGCGGCGTACCCCGGGTGGCTGTGCTCGGCGGATCGGGAGGACGCACGCGCGGCGGTGGCGCGGGCCACCGGTCGGCGCTCGGCCTCGTAGGTGTGCAACAGGTCGGTGCCCGCATGCCCGTTCAGCACGGTGGCGAGCTTCCAGGCCAGATTGTGCGCGTCCTGGATACCGGTGTTGGAGCCGAACGCCCCGGTCGGCGACATCTCGTGCGCGGAGTCGCCCGCCAGGAACACCCGCCCGACGCGGTAGCGTTCGGCGACCCGCTCGGCCGCGTGCCACGGCGCCTTTCCGGTGATCTCCACATCCAGATCCGGGACACCCGCGGCGGCCCGGATGTGCTCGACACAGCGCTCATCGGTGAACGCCTCGATCGGCTCGCCCCGTTCGGGGTGCCATGGCAGGTGGAAGACCCAGTGATCCCGGTTGTCCACCGGCAACAGCGCGCCCTCGCCCAGGGAGTTCGTCAGATAGCAGACGATGAACCGCCGTTCGCCGACGAACTCGGCCAACCGGCGGGAGGTGAAGGTGACACTCACGTTGTGGAAGAGGTCGCCCGGACCGGACACCGCGATGCCCAGTCGCTCGCGCACCGGACTGCGCGGCCCGTCCGCGGCGACCAGATAGTCCGCCCGTACGGTCTGTTGCCGCCCGTTCGCCCTGGTCCGAACGATCGCGGTGATGCCGTCGTCGTCCTGCTCGAAGGACACGAGTTCGGTGCCGAAACGCAGGTCGCCGCCGAGTTCGCGGGCATAGTCGGCCAGCACCGGCTCCAGATCGTTCTGGCTGCACAGGCACCACGAACTCGGACTGAACCTGGCCAGACCACCACCGGGGTCGATCTCCTTGAACAGCCACTCCTGACGGTCCCCGGCGATCGTGTCCGCCTGCAGGATGCCGTGGTTGTCGGCCAGTACGGCGGACGCGGCACGCACTCGTTCCTCGACCCCCGCGGTCCGGAACACCTCCATCGTGCGCACGTTGTTCCCGCGCCCGCGGGGGTGTCTCGAGGTGTCGGCGTGCCGTTCCACCACCAGGTGCGGTACGCCCAGCCGGCCCAGGAAGACGGACGTGGACAGCCCGACCAGCGAGCCGCCCACGACCAGGACCGGTACCCGGTGTTCGATCTCGGGATTCATCAGTTCTCCTGCATTGGCGAGTACTGCGGACCTGTGAGCTCGCGGTGCGGGCCCTGTCCGTCGGTGTGCTCCTGTTCCCGCTGAGTTCCGCTGAGCCGTTCGCCGTGGCGAATGTCACTCATATGCCCTCAAAAGATGCAGAGAGTGATGATTCGCCGCCACGCTCGAAGTCGAGGCCGGGCGGCTTCGGCGTGGCCCGGTCCCCCGGGATTGCCCGCGCCGGATGGCACCACACAGGCCGATTCCCAAGACCAAAGGAATGACATGGACACCCTCGTCCACTCCTCGGCGAATCCCACCGCCGACACCACGTCCAAGCTCCGGGTACTGCTCATGCTGGAGCTGCACGAGGGGTCGGAGCAGCGCTTCCTCGAAGCCTACGAACGCATCCGGCACCAGGTCGCCGCCGTACCGGGCCACCTGCGCGACCAGTTGTGCCAGTCGATCGAGGACCCGACCCAGTGGCTGATCACCAGCGAGTGGGAGGGCAGTTCGCAATATCTGGCCTGGGTGGACAGCCCCGAGCATCAGGTGATGGTGCAGCCGCTGCACGGTTGTGTGCGCGGCACCCGGTCGTTGCGCTTCGCGGTGGCCCGGGAGACCGACCTGCGCGCGGACGCGGCGGGCTCGGTGATCACCAAGGGGGGCGCGGGCGGGAAGGCGAAGGCGGGTGCGCCCGGCAAGGCCAAGGCCAAGTCCGGGACGAGCGACAAGGTCAAGGCCGGTGTGGGCGACCGGGCCAAGGCCGGCGTGGGCGAGAAGGCGCGGGCCGGGGCCTCGGCGGCGCCCGGCGTGGTGCGCTGCGCGCTCACCTTCACCGTCAAGCCGGGCAGCGAGGCCGAGGTGGCCAGGATTCTGGCCGGCTACAAGTCCCCGGCGGCCCGGGTGAACGCCACCACATCGCTGCGCCGGACGTCGGTGTTCATGCTCGGCAACCGGGTGGTGCGCGCGATCGAGGTGGAGGGCGACCTGCGGGCCGCGCTGCGGCACGTGGCCGAACAGCCGCAGGTACGCGCTGCCGAGGAACTGCTGAACCCGCACCTGGAGGAGGCCCGCGACCTCAACGACTCGGAGGCCGCCCGGGCGTTCTTCATGCGCTCCTCGCTGGCCGAGGCGTACCACCTGGAGGCCCCGGCCGGAAAGTCGGCGAAGGCGTCGACCAAGCGCCGCGCGCTGCTGTACCCGGTCCGGCACGGTTGTGGCGAATCCGCCGCCACCGTGCTCCAGCGCCACGACGAGCGGGTGATCGGGTCCGGATCCGGACCGATCGCGAGCAGTTCGGTGTTCCTGCGCGGCGAGATCCTGGTCCGGGTGCTCGACCTGCGCGGCGACCCGGACGACCCGGCGCTGATCCTGGGCATCGACCGCAAGGAGTCCGCGGCCCGGTTGAGCCGGCTCCTGGCGGTGGGCGAGGACGGTGCGCTGGACACCGACGAGGGCCTGCGGCACCTGCTGGCCTCCGCCGAGACCACCCTCGTCACCGACCGTCGCGCCGACCGCGACGCCTGATCCCACGGGCGGCGCCTGCGGGCGCCGCCCGCCACTTGGAGGTGGCACACATGACCACGCAGACCGTACGCATCGTCAACGTCGACGAGGTCGAGCCCAATCGGCGTCGGGGCGGTGAACTGCGCGTCACGCTCGGCCCGGCGACGGTGGGATGCACCAGCGGCTTCATGGGCCTGGCGATCATCGAGCCCGGCGAGATGATCACCGAGCACTACCACCCGTACTCCGAGGAGTTCATCCACGTCATCACCGGGGAGCTGGAAGTCGACCTGGACGGCGTCACCTATGAACTCCGGCCCGACCAGGGCCTGATGGTGCCCAAGAACATGCGGCACCGATTCCGCAACGTCGGTCGGGCGCAGGCGCGGATGGTCTTCCAAATCGCCCCGTTGGCGCCCCGGCCGGAACTGGGGCACGTCGACACCGAGGGGATCGAGCCCGCCGAGACCGTGGGCGTCGACTCTTGAGGCGCCGGGTGGCGGTCACCGGCGTCGGCGTCGTGGCGCCCGGCGGCGTGGGTGTCACCGCGTTCTGGGACATGCTGATGGCCGGCCGTACGGCGACCCGAGGCATCACCTTCTTCGACCCCACCGGCTTTCGCTCCCGGATCGCCGCCGAATGCGATTTCGACCCGATCGCGTGCGGCGTAGACCGGGCCCGGGCCGAACGCGCGGACCGCTACGTGCAGTTCGCGCTCGCGGCGGCGGCCGAGGCGATCGGCGACTGCGGTCTGGACCGGGACGCGGAGGATCCCTGGCGGATCGGCGTCTCGCTCGGTACCGCCGTGGGTGGCACCACCCGGCTCGAACACGACTACATCGCGGTCAGCGACCGGGGCCGCGACTGGGCGGTGGACCCCAAGCGGGCCGACCCGTTCCTGCACCGGGCGTTCTCCCCGAGCACGCTGGCCTCCGAGGTGGCCGAGGAGTTCGACGCGCGCGGCCCGGTGCAGACGGTGTCCACCGGTTGTACGTCCGGCCTCGACGCGATCGGGTATGCCGCACACGCGATCGAGGAGGGTCGGGCGGACGTCTACCTGGCCGGTGCCTCGGACTCGCCGATCTCGCCGATCACGGTCGCCTGCTTCGACGCGATCAAGGCGACCTCGACCCGCAACGACGACCCGGCGCACGCGTCCCGGCCGTTCGACGCGGACCGGGACGGCTTCGTGTTGGGCGAGGGCGCCGCCGTGCTCGTGCTGGAGGAACTCGAACACGCCCGGCGCCGCGGTGCCCATGTCTACTGCGAGGTCGGCGGCTTCGCCACCCGGGGCAACGCGCACCACATGACCGGCCTGACCCGGGAGGGCCTGGAGATGTCCGAGGCGATCGACCGTGCACTGGCCGACGCACAGGTCGACCCGACCGGGATCGACTACGTCAACGCGCACGGCTCGGGCACCAAGCAGAACGACCGCCACGAGACGGCGGCGGTCAAGCGTTCGCTGGGCGAGCACGCGTACCGGACGCCGATGAGTTCGATCAAGTCCATGGTGGGCCACTCGCTCGGCGCGATCGGTGCGATCGAACTGGCGGCGTGCGCCCTGGCGATGGAACACAAGGCGGTGCCGCCCACGGCGAACTACCAGACCCCGGACCCGGAGTGCGACCTCGACTACGTGCCGGGGACGGCCCGGCCGATGGCACTGAAGACGGTGCTGTCGGTGGGCAGCGGGTTCGGCGGCTTCCAGTCCGCCGTGGTGCTGGACCGCCGGGAAAGGAGACCCCGGTGAAAAACTCCGCACCCAGACGCACGGTGGTGACGGGTGTCGGCGTCGTCGCGCCCAACGGCATCGGCCCCGACGTGTTCTGGAAGGCCACCCGCGAGGGCCGGTGCGTGCTGGACCGGATCACCCGTGAAGGGTGCGCGGACCTGCCGTTGGCGGTCGCCGGCGAAGTGCGCGAGTTCGACCCCGCCGCCGTGGTCGAGGAGCGCTTCCTGGTCCAGACCGACCGCTTCACGCACTTCGCGATGGTCGCCGCGGATCAGGCACTGGCCGACGCCGCGCTCGGCCCGATGCCCACCTTCGGCGTCGGGGTGACCACCGCGAGCTGCTCCGGCGGCGGCGAATTCGGCCAGCGCGAGCTGCAGAACCTGTGGGGTCAAGGCCCCGGCTTCGTCGGGCCCTACCAGTCGATCGCCTGGTTCTACGCCGCCACCACCGGCCAGATCTCCATCCGCGGCGGTTTCAAGGGGCCGTGCGCGGTGCTGGCCAACGACGAGGCGGGTGGGCTGGACGCGCTCGCGCACGCGGCCCGCACCATCCGACGCGGCACCGACGCCGTCGTGGTCGGCGCGGCGGAGGCCCCGCTGGCGCCGTACTCGATGGTCTGCCAGCTCGGCTACGACGCGCTCAGCCTGGCTCGCGAACCCGGGCAGGCGTACCTCCCGTTCACCGCGAACGCGTGCGGGTTCGCCCCCGCCGAGGGCGGTGCGATGTTCGTCGTCGAGGAGGCGGCGGCGGCGCACCGGCGCGGCGCCCGGATCCGGGCCGAAGTGGTCGGACACGGCGCGACGTTCACCGGCACCTCGGGCTGGGGACCTTCCCGGCACGGTCTGGCCCGGGCGATCCGCGACGCGCTGGCCGAGGCCGAATGTGCCCCGCAGGACATCGACGTGGTCTTCGCGGACGCGCTCGGGGTGCGCGAGGCCGACCAGGCCGAAGTACTGGCCCTGAGCGACGCGTTGGGCGGACACGCGGCCCGGGTGCCGGTGACCGCCCCCAAGACGGGCATCGGCCGCGCCTACTGCGGCGCGCCGGTGTTGGACTGCGCCGCCGCGATCCTGGCGATGGAACACGGCGTACTGCCGCCCACGCCGGGCGTCTTCGACGTCTGCCACGACCTGGACCTGGTCACCGGCCGGGCCCGGAGCGCCGAACTGCGCACCGCCCTGGTGCTCAGTCGGGGCCTGATGGGCCACAACGCGGCCCTGGTGTTGCGCCGCGGCGACGGCCGGCCCGGGACGCCCTACCCGACCGCGTAGCGGTCCCCGCAAGGAAGCACGGAAGAAGGAAGCCTGCGATGAACGGACCCTTCAGTTACGAAGAACTCGCCGCGCTGATGAAGACCTGCGCCGGCGTCACCGCCGATCCGCAACGGATGAGCCTGCCGGGGTCGACGTTCGAGGAATTCGGACTCGACTCGCTCGGCCTGCTCGGGATCGTCTCCGAACTGGAGCGGCGCTACCAATTCCCGCTCGGCGCGGACGTGGACCAGTGCAAGACCCCGCGCGAGTTCCTGGAAACCACCAACTCCCAACTCACCTCCGGAGTGTGACATGGCAGGCCATACCGACAACGACATCGTCATCTCGGCCCCGTTCGACCTGATCTGGGACATGACCAACGACGTGGAGCACTGGACCGACCTGTTCAGCGAATACGCGTCGGTGGAGATCCTCGCGCGCGAGGACAACAAGGTCACCTTCCGGCTGACCATGCACCCGGACAAGGACGGCAAGATCTGGAGCTGGGTCTCCGAGCGCGAGGCCGACCGCGAGGCGCGGACGGTGTGGGCCCGCCGGGTGGAGACCGGGCCGTTCGCGCACATGCACATCCGCTGGGAGTACCAGGAGGTCCCCGACGGCGTGCGGATGCGCTGGGTGCAGGACTTCGCGATGAAGGAGACCGCGCCGGTCGACGACGCGTGGATGACGGACAACATCAACCGCAACTCTCGCGTGCAACTGGAGCTGATCCGGGACCGGATCCAGCAACGCGCCCGGGAACTGGACGTGGCGCCCACCGCGCGCACCTGGTGACACCCGCGTCGGTGCCGGTTCGCCCGGCGCCGACGCGCCCGGTCGGCGGGTCCGCCCCGCGCGGTCCCGCCGACCTCCCACCGATCGACCGGAAAGGACCATCGCACATGCACCGCACCCTGATCGTGGCCCGGATGAAGCCCGATTCGGCCCCCCGAATCGCGGACATCTTCGCTTCCTCCGACACCGGTGAACTCCCGCACCTGGTAGGGGTCACCGGCCGCAGTCTGTTCCAGTTCGGCGACCTGTACCTGCATCTGATCGAGGCCGATCGGCCACCGGGGCCCGCCGTCGCCAAGGTGGCCGGACACCGCCAGTTCCGCGACATCAGCGAGCGACTGGCCGCGCACGTGGGCGCGTACGACCCGGAGACCTGGCGGTCGCCGCAGGACGCGATGGCCCGGGAGTTCTACCGCTGGGAGCGGGACGCGCAGGAATAGCGCGTACGGCCGTCGTGTACGTCGCCGTCGGCCAACGCCCCTTCTTCTTGGGCCCCTTCGTCCCAGGCCCCTTCGTCCAAGGACCCTGAAGCCATGATCGAGACCGACCTCGGGCTCACCGTCCACGCCCGACCCGACTGGGTCAAGTGCGGGCGCTGCGCCGAACTCGTATACGGCAAACGCTTCGCCCGGGACCTACAGGTGTGCCCCGACTGCGGTGATCACGCCCGGCTCACGGCGCGGCAACGACTGGATCAACTACTGGATCCCGGCTCGGAGACTCCGCTGACCGCCGGGCCCACCCCCCACGACCCGCTGGAGTTCGTGGACTCGCGCCCCTACGCGGAGCGCCTGGCCCAGGCACGCGCCGCCACCGGCATGGACGAGGCGGTGCTGTGCGCGCGGGGCACCGTCCACGACCGGCCGGTCGTGGTGGCCGCGATGGACTTCCGCTTCCTGGGCGGCAGTCTCGGCTGCGCGGTGGGCGCGTTGGTCACCGAGGCCGCGAACGAGAGCCTGCGCAGCCGTACTCCACTGCTGCTGGTCACCGCCTCGGGCGGGGCCCGCATGCAGGAGGGGGTGCTCTCGCTCATGCAGATGGCCAAGACCGCCCACGCCCTGGCGGAGTTGCACGAGGCCGGCGTCCTGGTGGTGTCGCTGATCACCGACCCCACCTACGGCGGGGTGGCCGCCTCGTTCGCCACGCTGGCCGACGTCATCCTGATCGAACCCGGCGCCCGACTGGGCTTCGCCGGCCCCCGGGTGATCGAGCACACCATCCGCGAACGGCTGCCCACCGGCTTCCAGACCGCCGAATTCCTGCTGGAACACGGGATGGTCGACGCGATCACACCCCGACCGGCGTTGCGCGCGACCATCCGCCACCTCCTCGCAGCGGGCGATGCGCGCGAGGTTCGTCCCGAGGAGGCACCGGGCGAGCCGACCACGCAACCGCCCGCGCCCGGACCGGCGGCGAACGCGTCGACGGCGAACGGGGCGGCGGACCAGGGCGATCCGTGGGAGGCGGTCCGGCTGGCCCGGCACCCCGCGCGACCCACCGCCCTCGACTACGCCGGGCGAATCCTGGACGACTTCCACGAGTTGCACGGCGACCGGATCGGCGCGGACTGCCCCGCGGTGATCGGCGGCATCGGCCGGCTGGACGACGTGCCGGTGATGCTGATCGGACATCACAAGGGGGGTGACAACCTCGCCGAACGTCAACACCGCAAGTTCGGCATGGCCACCCCGGCGGGTTTTCGCAAGGCCGCCCGGCTGATGCGGTTGGCCGCCAAGCTCGGCCTGCCGGTGATCACCCTGGTGGACACGCCCGGCGCCAACCCCGGACCGGACGCGGAGCGGGACGGCCAGGCCGTGGCGATCGCGGAGAACCTGCGCCTGATGTCCCGACTGCCCACCCCGATCGTCACGGTGATCACCGGCGAGGGCGGCAGCGGCGGCGCCCTCGCGCTCGCGGTCGCCGATCGGGTGATGATCGGCGAGCACGGTGTGTATTCGGTGATCAGCCCGGAAGGGTGCGCGGCCATCCTGTGGAAGGACGCCGCAGCCGCGCCCGCGGCCGCCGCGGCGCTGCGCATGCGCCCACGCGAACTGCTGCGCCTGGGCGTGGTCGACCGGATCGTGCCCGAGCCGCCCGGTGGCGCGCACACCGACCCGGGCAAGGCCGCCGCACTGCTGCGCGCCGCACTGATCCCGGTCGTGCACGAGTTGCGCGCGCTGGACCAGACCCGGCTCCTGCGCGAACGCGGGGACCGATTCCGGGGCTTCGGCGTCGCGCCGGCTGCCCGTGTCGAAGGAAGTGCGTGATGACCCCACCCCACGGAGCACCGGACGCGCACGACGCGCACGCCGACAACCACGTCAACCACTCCGGCTATGCGGACGAGCGGTGGGTCAAGCCGCTCACCCCCGCCTCCGCCGCGCAGCCGCACACCCACCCGCACCCGGCCGACCGGCCGCAGCCGGCACCCTCCGCCCCGGTTCCGCCGCGGTTGATCCGGTTGCGCTGCGGCGACACCAGCATCGAGATCGAGTGGCCGGAAACCCCCGCGCCCGGCCCGGCCGCCGTCGCCCTCGACGCACCCGCCGCCGCGCCGCGGAGCGAGCAATCGGCCGCGCCGGAGGGCACCCGGCGGTTCGTCCGCGCGCCGATGGTCGGCACCTTCTACCACGCGCCCGAGGTGGGTGCGAAGCCCTTCGTCAGCCTCGGCGACACCGTCCGCGCCGGTCAGACGGTGGGCATCCTGGAGATCATGAAGATGATGAACACCATCACCGCCGAGGTGTCCGGACAGGTGGTGGAGGTGCTGGTGGCGGACGCGCAACCGGTGGAGTACCACGAGCCGTTGCTCGCGATCGAGCCACGCGCGACCGGCCGGGACGCGAACGCCGAGCACGACGGCGGGCCCGACGACCGTCCCGGTACGGGCCACGACGGCCCGGCCGGGCGGCACTGACAACGACCGAGGGGGTCCAGGTGTTCTCGACCGTGCTCATCGCCAACCGCGGGGAAATCGCCCTGCGGGTGGCCCGCACCTGCCGCGAACTCGGTATTCGCAGCGTCGCCGTGTACTCGACCGCGGACCGTGATTCCGCCGTGGTGCGTTTTGCCGACGAGGCCGTGCACATCGGCCCGCCATCCGCCAGATCCAGCTATCTCAACATGCCGGCGATCATCGAGGCGGCCCGACGCACCGGTGCGCAGGCGATCCACCCGGGCTACGGATTCCTGTCCGAGGACCCCGACTTCGCGGAGATCTGCGAAGCGCACGGGATCACCTTCATCGGACCGCCGCCGCACGTGATGCAGCAACTGGGCGACAAGAGCGAGGCGCGCGCGGTGATGGCCGCCGCCGGGCTGCCGGTCCTGCCGGGCAGCGACGCCGCGTTGGCCTCGCCGGCCGAGGCGGCCGAGGTCGCCGCCCGGGTCGGCTACCCGGTGATCCTCAAGGCGGTCGCGGGCGGCGGCGGTCGCGGCATGAGTGTGGTGCGCGACCCCGACGAACTGGCCTGGGCGTACCAGGACACCCGGGCGCACGCCCGTGCCGTGTTCGGCGACGAACGGCTCTACCTGGAGCGCTACATCGACGACGCGCGGCATGTCGAGGTGCAGGTGTTGTGCGACGGCCACGGCGGCGCGGTGCACCTCGGCGAGCGGGACTGCTCGGTGCAGCGTCGGCACCAGAAGCTGGTCGAGGAGTCCCCGGCCCCGCACCTGCCGGCGGAGGTACGCGACGCGATGTGCGCGGCGGCGCTGCGCGGCGCGAGCGCCGTCGGCTATGTGGGCGCCGGCACCTTCGAGTTCGTGGTCACCCCGGAACACCGGTTCCACCTGCTGGAGATCAACTGCCGGATCCAGGTGGAACACCCGGTGACCGAGATGGTCACCGGCGTCGACATCGTGCGCGAACAGCTCGGCATCGCCGCCGGCGCACCGCTGACGTTCGGTCAGCAGGACGTGGTGCCACAGGGGGTGGCGATCGAGTGCCGGATCAACGCGGAGGACCCGGACCGGGGGTTCGCGCCGACCCCCGGTCGGCTCACCGAGTTCGTGCCGCCCGGCGGGCCGTGCGTACGGATCGACACACACGCCTACCCGGGGTGGACCGTGGGCCCCGACTACGACTCGCTGCTCGCCAAGGTGATCGTCTGGGCGCCCGATCGGGACCGGGCCATCGCGCGCGCCGAGCGGGCGCTGGGCGAGTTCCGGGTGGCCGGCGACGGCGTCCACACCACGGCGGGCTTCCTGCGCCGACTGCTCGCCCACCCGGTGTTCCGCGCCGGGAGACATTCCACCGCCCTGGTCGACACGATGACTTCGGATCCCGCCGAGGTCGCGCCGGCCGCATTGCCCGAGCCCGTTTCCTGAACCGCGCCCGCGCGCCACCCTCTTCCTCTTCGCCACTCCCTCTCTCCCGAAGGCAGAACCTCGCTCATGCACGCACAACGGCTGCTTCCTCTCGCCTGCGCCACCGTCCTGACCGCGCTGGGCTCCGTCCTGGCCCCGGCCGCGCACGCCGACACCCGGCATGTGGTCCATCCCGGCGAATCGATCCAGGCGGCGGTGGACGCCGCCGCGCCGGGGGACATCGTCGACGTGCTGCCCGGCACCTATCCCGGCAGCGTGACGATCGCCACGGACGGCGTCACGATCCGCGGGAGGGGCGAGCGCACCGTGATCACCCCGGGGGAAGCGGACGCGGCGAACGTGTGCGCGGCGGCCGGTCACGGGATCTGTGTGACCGGCACGGAGGAGGATCCGGTGTCCGAGGTACGGATCCAGTCGTTGGCGGTCACCGGCTTCGGCAAGACCGGAGTGATGGGCAGCGGCACCGAACACATGGTGGTGCGGCGCGTGTTCGCGCACGACAACGGGGAGCACGGGATCGGTCAGGAGAAGTCCACCCGCGCCGAGTTCACCGACAACACCGCCGACGACAACGCCCAGGCGGGGCTGTTCCTGGCCGATACCGCCGATGCGATGGGCGCGAGCATCGCCCGCAACCACGCCTCGGGCAACCGGCTCGGCGTGTTGATCCGGCGCGGACGCATGTTGGCGATCGAGTACAACGAACTGACCGGGAACTGCGCCGGCGTGTTCATCGTGGGTGACGAAACCCAGCCGGTGGCCGGGGCGTTGGCGATCCGCCACAATCGCATCGACGAGAACAACAAGTACTGCGAGGCGAATTCGCGGCTGGCCTACATCCAGGGGTCGGGCATTGTGCTCACCGGCGCCCAGGAGACGCAGGTGAGCGACAATCAGGTCCGGGACAACCGGGGCGAGTCGCCGATGTCGGGTGGCATCGTGATGGTGCCCAGCTTCGCCGGCGGGCCGACCACGAACAACGTGATCTCGGACAACGTCGTGCAGCGCAACGAACCGGCGGACCTGGCGAATCGGGACGCCGCGGCGGACAACACGTTCACGGCAAACGTCTGCGGCCGGTCGGAACCGGCCGGCCACTGCTGACCCGCGGTGCCTGGCGGGCGGCAACGCCCGCCCCACGCAGTCGGATTCAGCCCGGCCCCGACATGCCCGGCATGTCGGGGCCGGCGGGTGGGGTGTCGCCGTAGCCCAGGGTCGCCATCATGCCCAACTCGCTGTGGTAGAGGTTGTGGCAGTGCAACATCCATTCGCCGGGATTCTCGGCGAGCACGTCCACGGTGACGCTCTCCCGCGGACGCACCACCACGGTGTCCTTGCGCGGCCCGCCCCCGGCGGCGCCCCGCACCTGGAAGGTGTGTCCGTGCAGGTGGATCGGGTGCCACATGCGGGTGGTGTTGGTGAAGGACAACCGGACGCGCTCGCCGACGGCGACCGGCACCCGCAGCGGGGGCGTGTCGAACGTGGCGGTGGTGCCCAGTCTCCACCCGGTTCCGTCGGGTCCTCGACCCAGCACGAGATCCACGCCGCGAGCCGGCGCGTCGCCCAGATCCACCGAGGGGTCGGCGACCAGGTCCGCCAGGGTGAGCAGACGGCCGTCCGACTCGGGCACGTCGACCGAGGCCGAGGGCGCCTCGCCGCCCGAGGTGCGCACCACCGCGAACGCCCGGTCGCCCTTGCCCTCGGCGAGGGCCACCAGCGGGAACACCCCGTCGGCCAGCGTGACCAGTACGTCGTAGCGCTCGCCCATCCCGATCAGCAGCGTGTCCACGGTGACCGGCAACACCGGGTATCCGTCGGTGTGGGTGACCGTCAGCTCGTGTCCGCCCAGGGCGACCCGGAAGGCGGTGTCCGCCCCGGCGTTGATCAACCGCAGCCGCACGCGGTCACCGGGCGCGGCGCCGAACTCCTCGGGGGCCTGTGGGGTGCGGCCGTTGACGAGGTAGTGCGGGTAGGCGAGGTGACCGGCGACCCCGCCCAGCAGCGTGCTCAGCATGGTCCGCACCGGTCGGGGTCGATCGCGGATGTCGGCCAACGCCGCGTCCGGGTCGGTGCCGGTGCCGTCGAGCCAGTCGTCGAGGACGACGGTCCACTCGGCGTCGTAGCCGAGCGGCTCGGCCGGGTCCTCCACCACGAACGCCCCGTAGGCCGCGCGGTCGAGTTGGGTGCCCACGTGCGAGTGGTAGAAGTACGTGCCCGGATCGGGCGCGGTGAAACGGTAGTCGAAGACGCCGCCCGGAGGCACCGGGACCTGGCTGAGTCCGGGGGCGCCGTCCATCGCCGGATCGATCCGCACGCCGTGCCAGTGCACCGTGGTGTCCTGCGGCAGGTTGTTGCGCAACCGCGCGGACACCGTGCCGCCGGCGGTGACCCGGATCTCCGGACCGGGCACCCGGTCGCCGTAGCCCCACGTGGGCACGGTGCGTGAACCCAGGTCGACGGTGACCGGCGCCGCGTCGAGCAACACGGCGGTGTCCGCGACGGGGAGCACCGATCGTGGGGCGGCGGGGCCGGTGCCGAGCAGTGCCCGAGGGCCGCCGGCGAGCAGGGCGGCGGTGCCGGCCGTACCGAACAGCAGGGCGCGGCGGGTCGGGTGGGAGGGGACAGGCACGATGCGGCCCTGCTTCCTGGGGTCGGCTTGCGATCGGGCTTCGCCCGCCGGGGGCACCGGCGCGGTTCGGCGGCCAGTACCCCGCGCCGACTCGCCGAACACGCCGTTCCGGCCCGGCATCGGCTCCCGCCCGGCGGGTGCCGCCACCCGGGTGAACACCGCGAAAGAGCAGTTGCCTGCCGGGATTCGGGTCGTTGCACCGGTCGGTCGCGCCCATTCACGGCGCCATCCGAAACGGAGCTCAGATGAACACGATCAAGAAGTCCGCGGCCCTCACCGTCGGCATTGCCGCGCTCGTCATGTCGGGTGCCGGTGTCGCCAACGCCGGTGCGGACGCCCAGGGTGCGGCGGTCGGTTCGCCCGGCGTCCTGTCCGGCAACAACCTCCAGGTCCCGATCCACGTGCCGATCAACATCTGCGGCAACAGCCTCAACCTGCTGGGTGCGCTCAACCCGACGATCGGCAACGTGTGCGCGAACGTCGACGGCGACCACGACAAGGGTGAGCACCACTCGAACGGGCACGGCAAGGGTGAGGCCCCGCAGCACCACGGTGGCGGCCACCAGGGCTGACCTGTCGATGCCGCTCGTCCTCCGGCGATAGCGCTCGACACCGCTGAACCGGCGGCCCCTCCGATACGGACGGATCCGAGGGGCCGCCATGCCGGGCGGTCGGGGTGTGTCTTCGGCGGCGCGGCGGGTGTCTCGGGCCCACGTCCGGTTCCGGTCGGCTACGGTTTGCGGCCCACCGCGCCGTACATGGCCACGTCCGGGGTCCGGTCGCCGGCCTCGGGCCGCCAGCGCGAACACGAGACGACGCCGGGTTCGAGCAGTTCCAGACCGTCGAAGAAGCGCGCGATGCCCTCGGGCGAGCGCTGCTTGAGCCGGGGCGTGCCGTGCGCGTTCCAAAAGGCCACGGCGTCGTCCACGTCCGGTGGCGCCGGGGGGCTGGTCACCGTGTGGGACAAGGCCAGGTGACTGCCCGAGGGAAGCGCGTCCAGCAGTCGGCGGACCGTCCCGTACGCCTCGTCGTCGTCGTTGACGAAGATGATCACGCCGAGCAGGACCAGCGCGATGGGCCGGCTGAAGTCCAATGTCTTGGCCGCGCGGGCCAAAATCTCGTCGACGTCGCGCAGATCGGCGTCGATGTAGCGGGTCGCCCCCTCCGGACTGCTGGTCAGCAGGGCCCGGGCG
Organism: Embleya sp. NPDC020886; assembly: GCF_044333915.1. Taxonomy (NCBI): domain Bacteria; kingdom Bacillati; phylum Actinomycetota; class Actinomycetes; order Kitasatosporales; family Streptomycetaceae; genus Embleya; species Embleya sp. NPDC020886. Next base: position 438,011 of record NZ_JBIRRX010000009.1, read on the forward strand.
TGCACGAGCACCAGGGGGTCGTTGTCGACGTAGACGATCCGCGACTCCGGGGCCACGCCCTGGGCGATCTCGTGGGTGTTCCCGGCGGTCGGCAGTCCCGTGCCGATGTCGAGGAATTGGCGGATACCCAGGTCGCCGGCGAGATGGCGGATCGCTCGGCCCAGGAACTGCCGGTCGGCGAGCGCGTAATCGCGCGTTCCCGGGTGGATCGCGGCGATCCGATCACCGGTCTCGCGGTCCACGGGATAGTTGTCCTTGCCGCCCAGCCAGTAGTTCCACACCCGGGCGGTATGTGCCACCTCGGTGTCGATCTTCCGCTCTGGTAAAGCCGATTCTGCGTCGAGCATGGACTCGGCCACGAACTCTCATCTCCGGATGCCGTGTGGGGTGGTCCAGGCCAATCTAGGCGCCCGGTACGCCCGGCCGACAGGCATCCCGGTGAACGTTCCATCACGTTCGGCAAACATTTGCGGCCCTGCCGGTCGTACCAGCCGCCGGGCCGCGGCGCTATCGGGCGCGTTCGTGCACGAGGTCGGTGAAGCGCCGCAGGGCGGTGTCGTCGTCGATGATGAACAGGTTGGGCTCCACCAGTTCCAGTTCCATCAGGACCGGGGATCCGTCGTCGGCCAGGGCCAGGTCCACCCGGGCGTACAACGGTGTGTGCGAGCCGGGCACGGCGGCCAACGCGGCTGCGGCCAGGTCCAGTTCGGCGGCCGAGGGTTGGTGCGGGAGCAGGCCCGGATGTGCTTCGCGATCGTTGTCCAGGACGCCCGGCTCGGTCAGCACCGGCCCCTTGCGCATCGCGTGGCTGAACGCGCCGCCGAGGAAGACCAACGCCCGTTCGCCCTCGTCGATCCGGGACAGGTAGGGCTGCACCATCGCGGTCGCCCCACCCGCGTGCAGCGCGGCGACGTGTCGACGGGCGGCGTCGCGATGCCGCTGCGCGTAGCGGGCGGTGTCGCGGGCGCCGGCCGAGACGGCGGGCTTGACCACGAACTCGCCGTGCTCGGGCAGGATCGGCGGCTCGCCCGGGGCGACGAACCGGGTGGGCACGACCGGGACACCCCGGGCGGCGAGTTCGTGCAGGTATCGCTTGTCGGTGTTCCACCGCAGCAGGGCGATCGGATTGTCCAGCCGGGTCACCGCCGCGACCGCCTCCGCCCAGGCCAGGTAGTGCGTTCGGCGCTCGGCGTAGTCCCACGTGGATCTGATCACCACGGCGGCGCAGGCCGACCAGTCGAACCCCTCCGCGTCCCAGCACACCGCCACGGCGTCGAGCCCGCGGGCGCGCAGCGCGGCGAGCATCGCCGGCAGGTCCCGGTCCAGGTCGAGCCCCGGGGTCGAGGTGGCCAGTGCCACCCGGATCGCGTCGGACATGCGAACCTCCGCATCGGGGCGAAACAGGAACCGCGCCGGTCGGCGCGAGTTCGCCCAGCCTAGGGTTCCCGTGCCCGACGGGTGGTACGCGGTCACCTCGGGTCGGTCCGAACGGGCGAAGGGCAGCGGTCCGGGACGACACCGCCGGCCCGACGCAGCCGTGAGGCGTGCCGTCGGGCCGGCGGTGGGTGGTGCGTCCGGGCGTGCCCGGGGTGGTTCAGGCGCCGGGGCCGGTGAACAGGCCGCGGCCGGCCTTGATCGCGCGACCGGCCTTGACCAGGCCCTCCGTGGACGTGCGCACGCTCTCCATCCGGCTCTTGGTGGCGGTCTCGCCCAGGGCCTCGGTGAGTTGGCGGACGTTCATGGGTTCGCCGGTGCCTTCCAACAACGCGGCGATCTCGTCGCGCAGGTGGGAGCGGACCGGGCGAGCGGCCACCGGTTCGGGTGCGACCGGCTCGGGTGCGACCGACTCGACGGGAGCGGCCTTCGCCCGCGTGGTCTTCCTCTTGGCGGCGGGCTTGGCAGCGGACTTGCTCGCCGGCTTCGCGGCCGGCTTGCCGGCGGGCTTGGCCGCCGGGGCCTTACGCGTCGACGCGGACTGTATCCGCGTCTTTTCCTTCGTGGCGGCGACCGCCTTGCGCTTCCGGCTCGGGGCCGGAGTGGCGACGACGACCTCTTCGACCGGCGCCGCTTCGACCGCGGCCTCTTCGACCACGTCCGCCTCGACCGGCGCCTCCTCGACCGGCACGACCTCGACTGGCGCCTCGGCCGGGGTTTCGGCCTCGACCGGCACGACCTCGACCGGTGCGACGGGCTCGACCTCGACCCGCGGCAGCGGCACCAGCGGACGGATCAGCGCGAGGTGCTCCACCGCGCTGATCCGGGCCGCCAACTGCCGTTCCACGTCCGCCAGTTCATCGCGCAGCCGGTCTCGCTGCGCGGTCAGTTCGGTAGCCTCCCTCTCCAACGAAATCCGCAGTTCGTCCACAGACGATGCGACCATCCGGCGACTCCTTCTCATGCCACTGGGACAGTGAAAGGGTGAACGCAACCCACCGATGGGCCGACGATTCCCCTCCCGGCGGGTGGGAACTTCCCACCCGCACTGCGCCCATGATCCACCGAAACCCCTTTCCGCGGGGCGGCGGTATGCAAGTGTGATGAAGGGAAGGCCGTAATGGTGTAGGGACGCCGCCGGACGCCGGGTACCGTTCCGGCCCGCCGGGCCCCGGTCGAGGCGGGCCGGAACGGTGGTCAGCCGGCGGTCAGCACGGCGGGGTGCGGGTCCCCGGTGTCGCCGGTCGGGTCGACGTGTTCGGGAACGAGGAAGCGCGAGACGCTGTACAACTTCTCCCGGGTCTCCTCCAACTCGCGCTCGGGGGTGGAGTGCGCGACGACGCCCGCGCCGGCCCGCAGCCAGGTGTGCCCGTCGTGGCGGAAGACGCTGCGCAGCACCAGGGCCGCGTCCAGGGTGCCGTCGGCGTCGACGGTGAGCACCGATCCGCTGTACAGGCCCCGGGGCCCGCTCTCCAGACGGTGGATCAGCCCGCATGCCTCGGCCTTGGGAATGCCGGACGCGGTGACCGCGGGGAAGAGCGCGGCCACCGCGTCCCACGCGGTGCGCCCCTCGGCCAGTCGGCCGGACAACCGCGAGGCCAGGTGTTGCACGCTGCCGCGTTCCTTGACGCTCATGAAGTCGTCGATGTGCACGCTGCCTTCGGCGCAGACCGTGGCCAACTCCTCGCGGGCCAGGCGCACGGATATGGCGTGCTCGAAGACCTCCTTGGCGTCGCGGTACAACTCCTCGCGCCGGGACCGGTCCGCCGTGGGGTCGCCGGCGAACGCCCGGGTGCCCGCCAGTGGTTGGGTGGTCACGGTGCGGTCCCGGGTGACCCGGGCGACGATTTCCGGACTGAAACCGGTCGCCTGCCACCCGCCCAGCCTCAGCAGGAACGAGCGGGCCGGGTCGTTGCCCCGACGACCGGCGAGATAGGTGGCGGGCAGATCGATCGGCTCGGGAACGGGCACGCGTCGGGAGACGATGACCTTGTCCAACTGCCCGGCCCGGATGGCGGCGACCGACGCGGTGACGGCCGCGCGATAGTCGTCGGCGCCGTGATCGCGCACATCGGCTCGGATCCGGGCCGCACGCACGGGCGCCTCGGCCGCCGACACGGCGGCGGCGAGCCGCACTTCGAGGTGGTCGAGATCGTCCGGGTCCAGGGCGCGCAGCAGCGCCGCCCCCTCGGTCAGCCGGATCTCCCGGCGCGGCACGGCGACCCGGGCGATCGGCGGACCGTCCGTGCCGGCGGCCCGGGCCGGGCCGCCGCCGTGCAACGCGTGGCTCAGCTCGAAGGCCAGCCAGCCGTACGCCCGCCACCCCGTGACGTCGACCTCGGCCAGGGCGCGGGCCACCGCGTCCAGTGGGCGCGCCCCGGTGGCGACGGTGCGGGTCGCGCCGGCCACGGTCAGCGTGGTCGCGCCGACACCCGCGGACACGAGTGCGTACGGCGACTCCCCCCAACCGACTTCGCCTTCGTTCTCGTAGACGACGAACTCGTCCGTGGTGGAGGCGGCGAGGGCGGCGGCGACGGCGACGGGGTCGGCGGCGCAGGCCACCGGCCGCTCGTGGAAGACCGAGGGGGAGGTCACAGCTCTTCTCGCTTTCAAGAAGGGGCCAGCGTTCAAGAGACCGAGCGAAGCGAAATTCAGGTTCCCGGTGGGCGAGGACACGGCGACGTATTCAGGTTAGCCTAACCAAAGTCTCGCATCTCGAACAGTGATCGTTCCGGAGGTCGACCACCCGATGAGCCAAGCCAACTCGCCGGTGCCGCCCCGTGCTTCGGGCCTGACGCCGTGGCCGGAAGAGACGGCCGCCGCCTACCGCGCGGCCGGATACTGGGACGGCCGCACGCTGGGCGGGCTGTTGCGCGACTGGACCGCCGCGTACGGCGACGACCTCGCGGTCGTGGCCGGCGAACAGCGCCTGACGTATCGTCAACTCGACGCCCGGGTCGACCGGATGGCCGGGGGGCTCGCCGATCTCGGGCTGCGTGCCGGCGACCGGGTCGTGGTGCAACTGCCCAACGTCGCCGCGTTCCCGGTGTTGTTCTTCGCCCTGGCCCGACTCGGCGCGATCCCGGTGTTGACGCTGCCCGCGCACCGCATCACCGAGATCGGCCACCTGGCCCGGCTGAGCGAGGCCGTCGCCTACGTGGTGGCCGACGAGTTCGCCGGCTTCGACTACCGCGACCTGGCGACCCGAGTGCTCGCCGAGGCGCCCTCGGTGCGGCACGTCCTGGTCGCCGGCGACCCCGGACCGCATCGGGCCCTGGACACCGTCGACGGCGAACCGCGCCCGCACGCCGAGCCCGATCCGGGCGACCTGGCACTGCTGTTGGTGTCCGGCGGCACCACCGGCGTGCCCAAACTCATCCCGCGCACGCACGACGACTACGGGTACAACGCCCGGGAGAGCGCGCGCGCCTGCGACCTCGACGCGGACACCGTCTACCTCGCGTGCCTGCCGGTCGCGCACAACTTCCCGCTGGCCTGCCCGGGTCTGCTCGGCACGTTGTCCGTGGGCGGCACCGTGGTGCTCTGCCCGTCACCGGCACCCGACGCCGCGTTCCCGCTGATCCAGGCCGAGGGGGTCACGCACACCGCGCTGGTCCCGCCGCTGATCCCGCTGTGGCTGGGCACCGCCGAATGGGACGACAGCGACCTGTCCAGCCTGCGACTGCTCCAGGCCGGCGGCTCGAAGTTGTCCGCCGAGGTGGCCCGGACGGTGCCCGAGGGGCTGGGCTGCGCCGTACAACAGGTCTTCGGCATGGCCGAGGGCCTGCTCAACTACACCCACGCGGGCGACGACGAGGAGATCGTCACCGGCACCCAGGGCCGACCGCTGAGCCCCGACGACGAACTGCGCGTCGTGGACGCGGAAGGGCGCGACGTGGCCCCCGGCGAGATCGGCGAACTCCTGGTTCGCGGGCCGTACACGCTGCGCGGTTACTACCGGGCGCCCGAGGTGAACGCCACGGCCTTCACCGCCGACGGGTACTACTGCTCCGGCGACCTGGTCCGGTGCCTGCCCTCCGGATACCTGGTGGTCGAGGGGCGGGTGAAGGACACCATCGACCGCAACGGCGAGAGCGTCTCCGCCGAGGAGGTCGAGACCCACGTCCGAGCCCACCCGAGCATCGAACACTGCGCCGCGATCGGGCTGTCCGACGCCGACCGCGGCGAACGCATCTGTGCGGTGGTGATCCCGGTGGGCGGCGTCGAGGCGCCCACGCCGGCGCAGTTGCGCGCCTTCCTGATCGAACGCGGCGTCGCGGCGTTCAAGCTGCCGGATCACATCGCCGTCGTCACCGAGTTCCCGCTCACCGCGATCGGCAAGATCGACAAGCGCGCGTTGGTCGACACGTTGTCGCGGCCGGCGACGCACTGATCGACGCCGGACGGACGGACCCCGGGCCCGCGCACCACCGCACGTGACCGGGGTGGCGGGCGGTCGGGTGGGCGTCGACGATGAAGAACACGGGGGTCGTTCTTCGTCGGCTTCTCTGGAGGTTCTCGTCATGCCCGTGGTCACCAACCCCTACGTGCCCGGCACACCGTGTTGGGTCGACCTGATGGTTCCCGACCAGCAGGCCGCCCTGGACTTCTACCGCGACCTGTTCGGCTGGCAGGGCGAGGTCGGGCCGCCGGAGACCGGTGGTTACGCCGTTTGCTCGCTGAACGGGAAGGCCGTCGCGGGCATCATGGCCGCGATGTCCCCGGACGGCGGGCCGCCGCCGCCGACCGCGTGGACCACCTACCTGGCCGCCATCGACGCGGACGCCACCCAGGAGGCGATCAAGAAGGCAGGCGGCCGGGTGATCATGCCGGCGATGGATGTGATGACGCTCGGCCGGATGGGTGTGGTCGCCGAGCCCGGGGGCGCGGTGTTCGGTCTGTGGCAGGCGCGGGACTTCGGTGGCTCGGAGGTGGTCAACGAGCCCGGCGCGGTGATCTGGAACGAGCTGAACACCGGCGACGTCGCCGCCACGAGCACGTTCTGCTCGACCGCGCTGGGTCTGGAGGCCGCGGCGATGGAGGGCGCCGAGGGCTACTACGCGCTGAGCGCGGGCGACCGGGTGGTCGCCGGGATGCAGGATTTGACCCAGTTGCCGCCCGGCACGCCCGCGCACTGGCTGACGTACTTCTCGGTGGACGACACGGACAGCACCGTCGACGCGCTGGTCAAGGCCGGCGGCAACGTGCTCAAGCCGCCGTTCGACATGATGGCGGGCCGGATGGCCGTGGTCCAGGATCCGCAGGGCGGCGCGTTCGCGGTGATCCAGGCGGTGGGTCCGGCGCCGGCCTGAGCCCGATCCGCGCCCGGCGTCGCGAACACCCGCCGGGGCGATCCCCCGAACGGCCGAAGCCCGCTCGATGCGATGGCATCGAGCGGGCTTCGGCGATCGTGGTCGGGCGCGGCGGGTCAGCCGGCGATCGGGGCGGGCACGGCCGGGTCGGTCCGGTCGGTCGTGGTCGGGTGGGTTTCGTCGGCGAGAGCCTTGAAGCCGCGCAGGCGCAGGCTGTTGCTGATCACGAAGACCGAGCTGAAGGCCATCGCGGCGCCGGCGAGCATCGGGTTGAGCAGTCCGGCCGCGGCGAGCGGCAGGGCGGCGACGTTGTAGGCGAAGGCCCAGAACAGGTTGGACTTGATCGTGCCCAGGGTCTTGCGGGCCAGCCGGATAGCATCGGCGGCGGCGCGCAGGTCGCCGCGGACCAGGGTCAGGTCGGACGCCTCGATCGCGACGTCGGTGCCGGTGCCCATGGCCAGGCCCAGATCGGCGGTGGCCAGGGCCGCCGCGTCGTTGACGCCGTCGCCGACCATCGCCACGATCCGGCCCTCGGCCTGGAGCCGGGTGACCACGTCGACCTTGTCCTTGGGCATCACCTCGGCGTGCACGTGCTCCGGGTCGATGCCGACCTGCGCGGCGACGGTGTGTGCCACCGTGGCGTTGTCGCCGGTGAGCAGGATCGGGGTGAGCCCCAGCTCGCGGAAGCGCCGGATGGCCTCGGCGGAGGTGGGCTTGACCGCGTCCGCGACCACCAGGACGGCGCGGGCCCGGCCGTCCCAGGCCACCGCGACGGCGGTACGCCCCAGGGCCTCGGCGTCGGCCATCGCCCGTTCCAGCTCGACCGGCAACTCCAGGGCCCATTCGGCCAGCAGCCGGGTGCGGCCGACCAGCACGGCGTGGCCCTCGACGATGCCCTGCACGCCGAGCCCCTCGACGTTGGCGAAGTCCTCGGGGTCGGGCAGGTCGCCGACCCGCTCGGCGGCGCCGGCGGCGATCGCCTGGGCGATCGGGTGCTCGGAGGCGTTCTCCAGGGCACCCGCGAGCCGCAGCACCTCGTCCGCGTCCTCGCCGACGGCCAGGTGGGTGTCGAGCAGGGTCATCCGGCCGGTGGTGACGGTGCCGGTCTTGTCCAGGACGATCGTGTCGACGCGGCGGGTGGATTCCAGCACCTCGGGGCCCTTGATCAGGATGCCCAGTTGTGCGCCGCGCCCGGTGCCGACCATCAGCGCGGTGGGCGTGGCCAGGCCCAGGGCGCACGGGCAGGCGATGATCAGCACGGCGACGGCGGCGGTGAACGCGCCGGCGATGCCCTGTCCGGTGCCCCACCAGAAGCCGAGGGTGGCGGCGGCCAGCGCGATCACGATGGGTACGAAGATGCCGGAGACCTTGTCGGCCAGGCGCTGCACCTGGGCCTTGCCGTTCTGGGCGTCCTCGACCAGGCGGGCCATCCGGGCGAGCTGGGTGTCGGCGCCGATCCGGGTGGCCCGGACCACCAGTCGGCCGCCGGCGTTGACGGTGGCGCCGGTGACGGTGTCGCCGGGGCCGACCTCGACGGGGACCGACTCGCCGGTGAGCATCGAGGCGTCCACGGCGGAGGTGCCCTGCTCGATCACGCCGTCGGTGGCGATCTTCTCGCCGGGGCGGACCACGAACAGGTCCCCGACGGCCAACTGCTCGACCGGGATGCGCTCCTCGCGACCGTCCCGCAGCACCGCCACGTCGCGGGCGCCGAGTTCGAGCAGGGCCTTGAGCGCGGCGCCGGAGCGGCGCTTGGCGCGGGCCTCGAAGTAGCGGCCGGCCAGGATGAAGGTGGTCACGCCGGCGGCGGCTTCGAGGTAGATGTTGCCCGCTCCGTCGCCGCGTTCGATGGCGAAGGAGAACGCGTGGGTCATGCCGGGCTCGCCGGCGGAGCCCCAGAAGAGTGCGTAGACGGACCAGGCGAGCGCGGCGAGGGTGCCCATCGACACGAGGGTGTCCATGGTCGAGGTGCCGTGCCGCAGGTTGGTCCACGCGGCCTTGTGGAACGGCCAGGCGCCGTACGCGACGACCGGCCAGGCCAGGGCGAGGGAGAGCCACTGCCAGTTGGTGAACTGAAGGGCGGGAACCATCGCCATCGCGATCACCGGCACGGTCAGCACGGCCGAGATGAGCAGCCGGTCGCGCAGAGCGCGCACCCGACCCCCGTCCGCGTCCGCGCCCGGCGCCGGCTCGCCGGCGGCTCCGGCGGTCTCGGGCGGGGCGGGGAGCTCGGCGGTGTAGCCGGCGGCCTCGACCTGGGCGACCAGGTCGGCGGGGGCGATGTCGGCGGTGTAGCTGACCTTGGCCTTCTCGGTGGCGTAGTTGACCGTCGCGGTCACACCGTCGAGCTTGTTGAGCCGCTTCTCGATGCGCATCGCGCACGAGGCGCAGGTCATGCCGCCGATCGAGAGTTCGATCTCCCCGCTGTTCGGTGGCGCCGAGGTCTCGGTGGTCGAACCCATCGCCTGCTCCTTCGCATCTCGCTCGTACTGGTGTGGCCGTCCCACGATCACATTGAACTATACCCTAGGGGGGTATCGGGAGGACAGCGGTCGGCCTTTGTTTCGATCTTGACGGGTGTTGCTAGTGTCCGTGCTCGCCGTGTTCCGGGGTGCCGGCGGGCGGTGTGGCGGCCTGCGCCGCGGGTGTGTTCGGGGCGCCGACGGCGACGGTGAACTCCGCGGTGCGGACCGTGTCGCCGTGCCGGAAGTCCAGGTACAGGCGGTAGTTGCCCGCGCTGGGCGCCTGGGCGTGGAAGGCGATGCCGGGTCCCGCGGGGGTCTTGCCGTCGCCGGGCGCGCCCTGCGGGTGGACGTGCAGGTAGCCGAGGTCGCCCTGGCGGAGTGCGACCAGGTGGCCGTACGCGCCGAGGTAGGGCTGGAGGTCGGTGACCGGGCGGCCGTCCCGGCTCACGTTCAGGGTCAGCAGGCCCGACTGGGCCGCGGACAGGTCGCCGGTCAGGGTCACGGTGTAGCCGTCGACGGTCGCGGTGCGGGTCGGGGCCGGCAGCGCGGCCGGTTCGTAGGCGCCGGCGACGATCACGTCGGCGCCGAGGGTGAGCGGCCCGGCCGGGTCGCCGGTGGGGGTGAAGTCGGCGAACATCCGGTAGGTGCCGGCGTTCGCGAAGGTCAGCGGCACGCTCCAGGTCCCGTCCGCGCCGAGCACGGGGTGCACGTGTTGGAAGCCGGACAGGTCGCGCCGGGCCACGATCAGGTGCAGGTCCTTGTCGTGGGCACGGTCGTAGCGGGTCCATGGTTGCCCGTCCGGGCCGAGCACGCGGAAGCGGAATTCGGTCGAGGTGCCGGCCGGCAGCGGTTCGGCGGGCGGTACCAGGGTGTAGCCGCGTTCGGCGACCTGTAGGCCACCGGGCATCTCGGCGGCGGGTGCGGCGGCGGGCACGGCACCGGTCGGGCCGGTGGGAGCGCCGGTGCCGGTCGACGGGCCGGCGGCGCCGCCGTGCCCGCCGTGTGCGGGCGCCGGGTCGGAGCCGACCGGGCCGACCGCGTGGCCCACGCCGAACGCGGCGCCGAAGGCCAGGACGATGCCGGCGCCGAACGCGCCGACCTTGACTGCCGTGTTCATGGTCTCTCCGTGATCGATGCGTCGGGGTGTCGGCCGGCGGTGGGGCCGCCGGGAGGGCGTCGGGGCCGACCGCCGCCCTCCCGAGGTGGTCAGTGGCAGGTGCCGCAGCAGCTCGCGCCCGCCGCCGGCGCCTCGACCGGGGTCGGGACGAGCGCGTAGCCGGCCTCGTCGATCGCCGCCGCGACGGCGGTCTCGGCCAGGGCGGTGTCGGAGGTCACGGTGACCCGGCCGCTCGCGAGGTCGACCGCGACGTCGGTGACGCCGTCGAGCAGGCCGACTTGGGCCCGCACCGACGAGACGCAGTGGCCACAGGTCATGCCGGTGACGGTGTAGGTGGTGGCGACGGCGGAAGTGGACGTGCTCATGGCGAAGCCTCCTGATGCTCGGTTTCGCCGCACCGGAGGTGGCCCGGTCGGCGAGTACGGTTACAACATACCCCCCCTAGGTATGTAGTCAAGCCCGTTCGAGTCGATCGGGAGTGCTGATTGCCGCCGAGGTCCGGCGGCTCGCGGTGCACGGGCCGCACATGGCTCGGCCCCGGCCCGGGAGTCCGGGTCGGGGCCGGCGGCGGTTCGCCGCGGGGTGGGGTGCGCGCACCCCGGGTCGGGTCAGTCGCGCAGCATCAGGATGACGCCGGCGGTGACCACTCCGATCGCGACGGCGGCGATGCCGTAGGCGAGGCGGTGGGCCCGCAGGACCGGCAGGAAGCGGTCGACGGCAAGTCGACCGGGGCCGGTCAGCGCGAGTGCGGCGGCGGCCGAGGTCAGCAACAGTTCGTACTCCACGCCGTTGGGCGCGAAGAAGCCGCCGTCCCACTTGACCGCGACGGCGTTGATCATGGTGCCCACGATCGCGGCGGCGGCCAGGGGTGTGCACAGGCCGATCAACAGGGCCAGGCCGCCGAAGGTCTCGGTCAGGCCGGCCACCGTGGCCATCGCCTTGCCGGACGGGTAGCCGCTCATGGTGAAGAACTGGCCGGTGCCGTCCAGGCCGGCGCCGTCGAACCAGCCGAACAACTTCTGGCTGCCGTGTGCGGCCATGGTCAGGCCGACCACCACTCGCAGCAGGGCCAGCCCCAGGTCGTAGCCGTGCAGGGACGGGCCGGGCGCGGTCGGCGACGCGGGGCCGGTGGGCCGGTCGGGGCTGCGGAGGGTCGTCTCGGCGGGGGAGGCCATGCGGGTGTCTCCTGTCGATGCGAGGGCAGTTCAAATTTGAACTACTTCGACGCTACAGGCCGACTTCGGCTTCGACAAGCTCAGTAGGCTGGGGCGCATGAGCGAACCGCGTTGGCTGGACGACCTCGAGATGGCTGCGTGGCAGAGCTTCGTCGAGGCCGGCCACCGCGTGGACCGAGCGCTGGAGCGACAGCTCAAGGACGAGGCCGGTCTCTCGCATCCGCAGTACGAGATCCTCGTGCACCTGTCCGCGGCGCCGGGCGGCGAACTGCGGATGGCCGAACTGGCCGAGGAACTGATCACGTCCAAGAGCGGGATCACCTACCAGGTCGCCCAACTGGAGAAGCTGGGACTGGTGCGCCGACGCGCGTGCCCCGAACAGCCGCGCGGCGTCTACGCGGTGCTCACCGAACAGGGCGAGCAGCGGTTGCGCGGCGCCGCCCCGGCGCATGTCGAGCGGGTTCGCGAAGTATTGATCGACGTCCTGGACCGCGAGCAACTCGCGGTCCTGGCCGAGGCGTTGGGCACGGTCGGCCGCCGGCTGCGGGCGCACGACCGGCCCTGATCGGCACCCGTGCCGAGCCCGAACGGCGAGGCGCCCCGCTCCCGGACGATGCGTCGGGAGCGGGGCGCCGATCGTCGGTCGCCCGATCGGGGACGGGTCAGGAGATGCTGACGTCGTCCACGAAGAAGGTGGTCGTGGCGGACTCGTCCTCGGCGCCGGCGAACTGGAGAGTCACCGTCTGGCCCGCGTAGGAGCTCAGGTCGATGGTCTTCTGTACGTAGGTGCCGGTGGCGTTGGCGTTGGAGTAGGTGGCCAGGGTCGTGCCGTTGACCTGGACGTTGAGTGTGTCGTAGACCGTGTTGCCGACTTCCTCGGTGGTGATCTTGACCCACACGCGGAGTTGGCCGTTGGCCGGGACCGAGATGTTGGACTGGCTCAGGGTTTCGGTGGCGGTGCTGCCGTAACCCATCATCCAGGCGTACCAGCCACCGCTGTGCGGGGTGGCCTGGGTGCTGTTGGTGATGTCGTTGGCGCTCTGCGTCCAGTTGGCGGTGCCCTGCTCGAAGCCGCCGTTCTGGAGCGCGTTGCCCGGGTTGGAGTTGCCCACGGTCAGGGTGTACGTGGTCGTGTGGGTGACCGAACCGGTGCCGATGACGGAGATCTGGTAGGTGCCGGGAGTGGTGTTGGCCGCGACCGTGATGGTGGCGGTCGAGGACGCCCCGGACTGGACGGACGTCGGGTTGAAGGTCACCCCGACCCCGTTCGGCGCGCCACTGGAGCTGAGCGCCACGGTCTGCGCCGCGCCGCTCACGGTGGAGGTGTTCACCGTCGTGGAGACGGTGCCGCCGGTGGAGGGGACGTTACCCGCGCCGGGCGCGACCGAGATCGAGAAGTCCGGGCCGGGGGTGGTGCCGCCGACCGCGGTCTTCCAGATGGTGTAGGCGACACCGTCGGCGCTGCGGTCCAGGACCGTGGCGCTGATGTTGGCGGTGGTGTCGCACGCGGAGTGGTAGCAGGAGTCGTACGAGGCGTTGGCCTGGCCGCCCCACTTGGTGGCCTGTGC
>NZ_JBIRRX010000010.1:0-115540 GCF_044333915.1 Embleya sp. NPDC020886
TTCCCGGACCTTTTTGCGTTTCGGGGCTGCGGGGAATTTCGGCCGGGCCGGGCACGGGAGGCTCAGTGCTAAACGGCCGGCGTGGGCTGGTGGAGATCGGCCCGGTCCCACGGTCGCCGGTGGCCGGGAGCCCTGGGCTCCCCGGCGAGAGGTGGGCGTTGCTTGCCGGAAAGGCGCTGGCAACGGCGCGGAAGGGTGGGCGGCCCGGTGAGGTCCGCCGGGGAGCCTTTCCGAGTGGGTCGGGTGTTCGCGGCCGGCGGTCGCGTCTTGGTCGGCAGCGGGAGGCTCAGTGCTAAACGGTCGGCGTGGACCGGCGGAGATCAAGCCCGGTCCCACGGTCACCGGCGGCCGGGAGCCCTGAGTCCTCCGGCGAGAGGTGGGCGTTGCTTGCCGGAAAGGCGCTGGCAACGGCGCGGAAGGGTGGGCGGCCCGGTCGGGTCCGCCGGGGAGCCTTCCCGAGGGGGCCGGGCCGTTGCGGCCGGCGGTTGCGTTTTGGTCGGCAGCGGGTGGCTCAGTGCTAAACGGTCGGCGTGGACCGGCGGAGATCAAGCCCGGTCCCACGGTCACCGGCGGACGGGAGCCTTGGGTTTCCCGGCGAGAGGTGGGTGTTGCTCGCCGGGAAAGGCGCTGGCAACGGCGGAGCCGGTTGGGGAGCCCGGTCAGGTTCGCCGGGGAGCCTTTCCGAGTGGGCCGGGCGTTCACGGCCGGCGGTCGCGCTTTGGTCGGCAGCGGGTGGCTCAGTGCTAAACGGTCGGCGTGGACCGGCGGAGATCAGCCCGGTCCCACGGTCACCGGCGGTCAGGAGCCCTGGGCTCCCCGGCGAGACACGGGCGTTGCCTGCGGGGAAAGGCGCTGGCAACGGCGGAGCGGGAGGGGAGTCCGGTCGGGTCCGCCGGGGAGCCTTCCCGAGTGGGCCGGGCCGTTGCGGCCTGCGGTGGGTGGGCGGTGGCGGGAGACGAGAAGAAGAGCGGGCGGTGAGTGGGCGGTTTCGGTCGCCGGAGTGCACAACCCGGCCCTCGACACGCGCTCCTCCCGGTCGGTCCCGTAAAACCGCAGGTCAGCGGGAAGCCGCGAGCTTGAAGCAGTCCCGGGATCCCGATCGTGACCCTCGAACCCCTTAGACGGCCTTCGGACGGCCTCCCGCTCGACCGCCCCGACCCCAAACGCCCACCGGAACAGCCCCAACCCCCCCGGAAAGACTCCCGGCGCCCCTCACCGGGCCGCCCTTCCCGCCACCCGACCCGAAACGCCCACCGAGAACCCCTGCCCGCACGCAATCCACCACCGGCATTCACAAACCGGCCCTCGACACGCACTCACGCCGCGCGGCCCCGCAAAACCGCAGGTCAGCGAAATCCCGAGCGTGCGAAGCAGCCTCGGGATCCCGATCGTGACCCTCCAAGCCCTCAGACAGCCCTCCACCCTGCCACCCGACCCGAAACGCCCACCGAAACGCTCCCGACCCACTCGAAAAGGTCCCCCGGCGGACCTCACCGGGCCGCCCTCCCGCTCCGCCGTTGCCAGCGCCTTTCCCGCCGAGCAACACCCACCTCTCGCCGGGAAACCCAAGGCTCCCGGCCGCCGGTGACCGTGGGACCGGGCCCACCTCCGCCGATCCACGCCGACCGTTTAGCCCTGAGCCTCCCGCTGCCGACCAAGACGCGACCGCCGGCCGTGAACGCCCGGCCCACTCGGAAAGGCTCCCCGGCGGACCCGACGCAAGCACCCTCCCGCTCCGCCGTTGCCAGCGCCTTTTCCCGCAGGCAACGCCCGTGTCTCGCCGGGGAGCCCAGGGCTCCTGACCGCCGGTGACCACGGGACCGGGCCCACCTCCACCAGCCCACGCCGACCGTTTAGCCCTGAGCCAACCGCACCCAACCCAACCAAGACGCAACTCCCACGTCCCGCCCACGCCGGATCCATCCGCCTGCCGGGCGTGGCTCGTACCCTCGTAGTCCCAGGTGCAGGTGCGGATCAGGTTCGGGAAGGTGTGCCGGTGGTTGATTCACGGCAGGTCAGGGACATCGGAAACGTCGCGGATGCGGATGCGGATGCGGATGCCGAGCACGGGCCCGACGCCGGAAACGGCCCTGATGCTGTAGACGGCCCCAACGCCGCCAACGGCCCCGACGTCGAAAGCGGCCCCGATGTAGGGCTCTTCGGTCCAAGTTCGGTGACCTGGCAACTGCACGCCGATCCCGTCATGTGGGTGGCGGGCGTGCGAGCCCTGTATCTCCAGGCCCTCTACCCAAGGGCTGTGCGCGGTGTCGTGCAGAACTCCGACTTTCGGAAGGATCCCTGGGGTCGGTTGATTCGTACCGCCGACTTCATCGGCGTGACGACCTACGGGACGCGGGGGGAAGCCGAGGCGGCCGGGGCTCGGGTGCGGCGGATCCACGATGTGATCAGGGCGGTGGATCCCGAGACGGGGCAGCCGTACCGGATAGACGAGCCTGAGTTGCTGCGGTGGATCCACTGCGCCGAGGTCGGGTCGTACCTGTCCGTCGCCAGGCAGGCCGGGTTCCCGTTCACCGACGAGCTGGCCGATCTGTACCTGGACGAGCAGCGGCGCTCCGCCGAGTTGGTGGGGCTGCCGGGGGCGGAGGTGCCGGGGTCGGTGGTCGAGCTGGATCGCTACTTCGCGGAGGTTCGGCCCGTGCTCGCTTCGTCGGACGAGGCGCAGAGCGTGTTCGATTTTCTGCGTCGGCCGCCGGTGCCGTTCGTGCTCGTGCTCGGGCGGGAGGTGTTGTGGCGCCAGGTCTCGGAGTTGGCGTACGCGGCGTTGCCGCGCTGGGCCAAGGAGCTGTACGGGTATCGCGGCCTGCCCTCGTCGGTGGCGCGGCCCGGGCTCAAGGGGCTGCGGCGGGTGATGGGGGCGGCCACGCCGTTGATTCGTATGGCGTACCCGTCGCCGCACATCAAGGGCGCGATGCAGCGGCTCGGCCCGGAGGCCGAGCCGTCGGTGGCACGGTTGCCCGGGATCGGTGCCGCAGAGTGAAGCGTCGCTGACACCGTCCGGCGGGCTGCCACACAGACGACCACTCAGATCACCGAGCGGACCGCCACCCAGGCCACCACGCGGACCGCCACCCAGACCACAGCACAGACCGCAGCACAGACCACCGCCAAGGGACCCGCAGCCAGGCAGAAGTCACCCACAAATAAGTAAGGTCCCCTTTCTTTCTAGGCGCCGGCCCGTCACAATGTCAGACATTGTCAAGTAACCGGTCAGCTCGAAGGGAACCGCACGTGGCGAACGGCTTCTGGGCCCATGCGCAGGCCAATCCGGACCGGCTCGCGCTGGTCGACCCCGATGGCGCCGAGTGGACCGCGGGGGAGTTGTTCGCCGCGTCGAACCGGCTCGTGCACGGGCTGCGGGCGGCGGGGTTGGGCACCGGTGACGTGTTCAGCGTGATCCTGCCGAACTGTGCCGAGTACATCGTGGCGTACATGGCGGCGGCGCAGGCCGGGCTCTACATGGTGCCGGTGAACCACCACCTGGTCGGGCCCGAGATCGCCTGGATCCTCGCGGACAGCGAGTCCAAGGTGGTGATCGGCCACGAGCGGTTCGCGGACACCATCGCGGCCGCGGCGGACGAGGCGAAGGTGCCTGCCGAGGCGCGGTTCGCGGTCGGCGCGGTGCCGGGCTTCCGGCCGTTCGCCGAACTGAGCGAGGGCCGGTCGGCGGAGCCGCCGGCCGAGCGCAGCGTCGGCATGACGATGAACTACACCTCCGGCACCACCGGCCGGCCGCGCGGCGTGCGCCGGCCGCTGTCCGGGGGATCGCCCGAAGAGGCCCGCTACGGCGGCACGTTGCTGATCTACGGCGTCAAGCCGCACGACGACAACGTGCACCTGGTCGGCTCGCCGCTCTACCACACGGCCGTGCTCCAGCACGCGCAGCAGTCGCTGCACATCGGCCACGCCGTCGTGTTGATGGAGAAGTGGCGGCCCGAGGAGATGTTGCGGGTGATCGACCGGTACAAGGTCACCCACACGCACATGGTGCCGACCCAGTTCCACCGACTGCTGCAACTGCCCGACGAGATCAAGGCCCGGTACGACGTGTCGTCCATGCGGCACGCCGTGCACGGTGCCGCGCCCTGTCCCGATCACGTCAAGCGGCGGATGATCGAGTGGTGGGGGTTGTGCGTCGAGGAGTACTACGCCGCCAGTGAGGGCGGCGGTACCTTCTGCTCCGCGCAGGAGTGGCTGGACCGGCCCGGGACGGTGGGCAAGGCGTGGCCGATCAGCGAGATCGGCATCTTCGACGACGACGACAACCGGCTGCCGGCCGGCGAGATCGGCACCGTGTACATGCTGATGCGGGCCGGCCGGTTCAACTACCACAAGGACGAGGAGAAGACCCGCAAGGGTCGGATCGGCGACTGGTTCACCGTCGGCGACGTGGGGTTGCTCGACGAGGACGGCTACCTGTACCTGCGCGACCGCAAGATCGACATGATCATCTCCGGTGGGCAGAACATCTACCCCGCCGAGATCGAGAGCGCCCTGCTGCGACACCCCGCGGTCGGTGACGCGGCGGTGTTCGGCATCCCGCACGAGGACTGGGGCGAGGAGGTCAAGGCGGTCGTCGAGGCCAACGAGGGCTTCGTCGCCGGCCCCGAACTGGCCGGGGAACTGCTCGCGTTCTGTGTCGAGCAACTCGCCACGTACAAGCGCCCGCGCACCGTCGATTTCGTGGACGCGATGCCGCGCGACCCGAATGGGAAGTTGCAGAAGCGGCGGTTGCGCGATCCCTATTGGGAGGGTCGCGAGCGGGCCGTCTGAGTCGAGAGACGAATACACCGCCCGGGATTACCCGGGCGGTGTATTCGACGTTTCCTTTATCGATCCGAATCGGCACTCCACCGATTCGGATCGATGCGGCTAATTTTTTCGAACCGTGTTGTTCCGGTTCGAACCGTGTGCCGCCGGGCGGATTGCGAACCCCTGTTCCGCCACACGGCTCGGCAACCGCGGTCCGCTAAGCGGATTCGGTTTCGGATTCGGCTGCGCCGTCCGGTGCGGACGCCACCGCGAGTGCCCAGGGCAGGTCGGGCTTTCCGGTGGGTGTGCGCTGGGTCCGTTCGACGATGCGCATGACCCTGGGCACCTTGTAGCCGGCGATCTTGGTGCGGCAGTGCTCCTGGATGTCCGCCAGGCTCGGCGTGCGGCCATCGCGCGGTTGTACGACCACCGCGACGGTCTGGCCCCAGCGCGGATGCGGGACGCCGACCACGATCGCGTCGTAGACCTCGGGGTGGGCCTTGACCGCGCCCTCGACCTCCTCGGTGAAGATCTTCTCGCCGCCGGAGTTGATCGTCGCCGAGCCGCGGCCCAGGAGCGTGATCCGGCCGTCGCCCTCCAGGCGGGCGTAGTCGCCGGGTACCACGTAGCGGGTGCCGTCCGGGCCGGTGCGGAAGACCTCGGCGGTCTTGACCGGGTCGCCGAGGTAGCCGAGCGGGATGTTGCCCTTGCGGCCGAGTCGGCCCACGACCCCGGCCGGGAGCTGGTTGAGGTCGTCGTCCAGGACCACCGAGTCGGGGACCGCCTTGACGGTGATCCCGCTCTGCTGCTCGGTCTGGCCCTTGACCGCGACGCCCACGCCGTTGGCGCCCGACTCGGAGGCGCCGATGGCGTCGCTGACCACGATGCCGAGGCGCTCCATGAATTCCTCCTTCAGCGACGGCGAGAACAGCGCCGCGCTGGAGGACAGGGCGAACAGGGAGGACAGGTCGTACGACTCGCGCCCGTCGCGCGGCTCGGCGAGCGACTCCAGAAGCGGGCGGGCCATCGCGTCGCCGGTGATCAGGATGACGTTGACGCGCTCGGCGACCACGGTCTCCCACACGCCGTGTGCGTCGAACTTGTCGATCAGCACCACGCGGTGGCCCTTGGCCAGGTTCTGCAGCACTCCCCACTGGGTCGCGCCGTGCATCAGCGGCGCGATCGGGAAGGTGGTCATCTGGCCGTTGCGGCCCTTCTCGACCATCTCCTCGGGCCGGGATATGCGCTCGCCGTTGGTGGGGTCGATGCCGCCGCCGAGGGCGAAGATCACGTCCTCCTGGCGCCACACGACGCCCTTGGGCAGGCCGGTGGTCCCGCCGGTGAACAGCAGGTACAGGTCGTCGGCCGAGCGTGGCTCGAAGTCCCGCTCGGGCGCACCGGCCGCCATCGCGTCCTCGAAGCGCACCGCGCCCAGCGACTCGGCGGTGACCCCGGCCGGGTCGGGCTCGGTGCCGTCCTCGACCACGATCAGGTGGCGCAGCGAGGCGACCTTGGGCGCGACCTCGGCGACCCGGTCGGTGAACTGCCGCTGGAAGACCAGCGCGACCGGTTCGGCCTGATCCAGCAGATAGGCCAGCTCATCCGCGACATAGCGGAAATTCACATTGATGCAGACGGCTCGGATCTTGTAGATCGCGAGCATCGCCTCCGCCCATTCGATGATGTTGAAGGCGTAGACCGCGACATGGTCGCCCGGCTGCACGCCGGAGTCCCGGAGGTGATGGGCGAGGCGATTCGCCCGCTCCTCCAGAAGGGCATATGTACGGCGTTCACCGTTCGCGACGATCGCCTCGCGTTCGGGGTATTCCCCGGCCGCGCGCTCGAAGAGGTCGGCAAGGTTGAATTCCATGGGCGGAGCGTAAGGCGTGGGCCCGGCCATATTCCAGAGGCAATATCGTTTGGACGGCCTCGGGAAACTGTGACGCTGTCGACCGCCGCGAACACTTGACTGCGGCAAAGATGTGGGCAGGGGTGGTACGCCGGACCGGCGGGGCCGTCGACACGCCGGACCGGCGGCGCCGCGGCTCAGCGCTGTGCGTACTCCAGCAGACGCGGGCGCGCACTCGCCGCCACCAGCACCACGCACACCCCGAGCACGCCGATCGGCACCCACGGCCAGCCGGTCAGCGCGTCGTCGGCGCGGTCGGTGCGGTCCTCGAAGTCGGCCAGCTCGGCGTCCGCGACCTGGGCCAACGCGGTCTGGTAGTCGTAGAAGTCGAAGGCCAGGTTGCCGCGGCCGACCTTGGTGGCCAGGCCGACGGCGACATCCAGCCGGCCCTCGGCGACCGCCGCGCGCAGCGCCCGGTCGTCGCGGCGGAAGGCATCCAGGCGCGCGGCCACCCGCTGGTTCGGCACGATCCGCTCCAACTGCGCGGACTTGGCGGCGAAACTCTCGCTGTACGAGCGGGCACGGTCGGGCAGGATCACGAACCGGCTCTCGTCCGCGTTCGCGTCCGAGGCGGTCG
The DNA here is from genome assembly GCF_044333915.1 of Embleya sp. NPDC020886. Taxonomy (NCBI): domain Bacteria; kingdom Bacillati; phylum Actinomycetota; class Actinomycetes; order Kitasatosporales; family Streptomycetaceae; genus Embleya; species Embleya sp. NPDC020886. Next base: position 7,257 of record NZ_JBIRRX010000010.1, read on the forward strand.
CCCGGGCCCGGGCCAGCGCCAGGAACGGGTCGAACGCCTGCGTCTGCGCGTCGCGCAACCGGGCGGCGTGGTCGGTGAACAGGGCTACGGCGGTGCCGGTGAGCGCGGCCACCGCGATGGTCACCGCGGCCAGCCCCGGTGCCAGGACGCGGTGGAAGCGGCGGGCCCAGCGGATCTGGCCGACGATCAGCACGACCACCAGCAACACACCCACCGCGCCGACCGCCAGCGCCGCCCAGCGGGCGTGCGTGCGGTCGGAGTCCGCGTCGGAGGCCAGCTTCTCCTCGGCGCCACGACCCAGGGCGTCGGCGGCCGGCAGCAGATCCTCGTGCAGCATGCTGGTCGCGCTCGCGAAGTAGTTGAGCGCGGACGTCGGCGGGCGCCCGGCCGGGCGTTCCTGGACCTGCTCGTCGGCCAGGCGCGCCTGTGCGACGTAGGCGTCGTAGCGGCCGAGTCCGTCGATCAACGTGCCGACCGGCGCGCCGCCGGAGGCGAGCGTCTGGATGTCGGCGGTGATCCGGCTGCGCCGCTCGCGCATCTGCCGCAGCGCCAACTGCCGGTTGCCGACCTGCTCGTCCGAGCCGACCAGCAGCACGTTGGCGACCTGCGCGTCGAGATCGGCGAGCGCGAAGTAGAGATCCGCCGCGACGGCGGCCCGCGGTGCGGAGGTGTCGGCGACCTCGCCGAGTCCGGACCGGGCGTTGCCGGCGCCGACCGCGATCACCGCGGTCAAGGCGACCAGGCCGGCCAGGATCAGCGCGGCGAATCCGTACACCCGGGCGGGCGCCGCACCCACCCGGCGCAACCGACGCAGTCGAATGCGCGGCGTCCGATCCGGGGGCGGCGCGACCGGCGCGACTCGCGGCGGCGATGGCACGTACGCGGGCGTCGGGGGCGCGGGTAGGGCGGTCGGTGCGGCCATGCCGAAACGGTAGACAGACGGCGCGAAGGGCCAACCATGAACCGATGGCGGTGATGCGAAGGCCGAGTGAACATCCGTGTGTTCGAAGGGTGTTCGGAAAGTGACGGGCAGGCGGCCGGCGAGGGCCCGCGACTGACGCTTGGTCAGCCCTCGGTTGCGCCCAGTTGTGTCACCCGCGCGGATGAACCGAGCGACGTGTGCCGGCTATGCCCCCCGTTGGCCGCATTGGTGACGGTCGGATTCGCACTGCGAAGGGCTGTTGCGGAGCACTCGTTGGCATGTAGCGTTGTCCGCGGTTGCAGCAGTAGATGTAGTTCCCTCGCACGTCCAACGCCTGCGGACATCAACAGCCGTGGGCGTTTTTCGCTCCTCACAGCGAGGGCATCCCGGGGTAACGCGGGGAGTGGGACCACTCGACGGTTCGCGACCCGGGCATCACGAGGTGTGGTGTCTGTGGGTTACGTGAAGGAATCAAGACATGGCCACCGGTACGGTCAAGTGGTTCAACGCCGACAAGGGCTACGGCTTCATCTCGCAGGACGACGGCGGCGCAGACGTCTTCGTCCACTTCTCCGCCATTCAGACGAACGGCTACCGTTCGTTGGAGGAGAACCAGCGCGTGGAGTTCGAGGTCACGCAGGGCCAGAAGGGCCCTCAGGCCGAGATGGTTCGCCCGCTCTGAATCGGTCCCGCGGCTCCGGCAACGGACCGCAGACCTAGCAAGGCCCGCGCCCGTGCAGGGTGCGGGCCTTGGGGCGTTTTCGGGGCGATTCGTGGTGCTTTGGGCGACCTTCGGTGGATTCGCGTTCCCGCTCGGATGTCGCCCAAGGATCATGCGTGGCCGGCGGCATGGTGAGGGGCCACTAGCATGTCTGTATGGGTTTCCTGCGCCGCCGCCCCCCGTCCGGGCCGGATTTCGACGTTCTTGCCATCCCGTTCACCGACTGGCCCGGCTCCGTGATCGTGGCCATGTTGCCGGGGGAGGACGGCAGTTGCCAGGGGATCTTCGTCCGCTACGACCTGCTGGCCAACCGCGGTCCGGCGATGCTGATCGGCAACCTGCCGCCGGGCTCGCCCGCGCGCGAGGAGGGCGTCGGCCGGATCGAGGCCCAACAGCTGGTCGCGGCCCTGGGGCACGAGGAAATGCCCGAGGAGCTGTCCACCGAGGACACCCCGATCATGCTCGGCGACGACCTGCTGATCATCCGCAAGGTCAAGTACGCGGAGGGGCGCCTGGCCTGCGTGGAGTTCGACCGCAGCGACAACGTGATGGTGCGCATCGTGACCTGGGACCGCCCGATCACCGACGACGTGTTCCAACTGCTCAAGCCGATCCCTTCGGACACCTTCGGCGGCTGAGCGAGCGGTACGGCGGGGCGATCCCGCCGGCGCCGGGCGGCCACGACCACTAGCGGGTGCCGATGGCCGCGCGCACGGCCCGGCGGACCATCCCGCAGTCGTCGTGCAGCCTGCGCAGCAGCCGGCGCTGGTCCTCCCCGACCGGGCCCACGTCGTTGAGTCGGATCTCGCGGACGAGCACCAGCATCAGGTTGACCAGGAACGCGTCCCGGGACAGGGAGCCCGATTGTTGGGCCGTCTGGATGATCTGGCGGCGGGTCATCGGGTCCCGCGCCAGCAGGGTCCACAGGACCGCCAGGTCGTAGCCGGGCAGGTGGTAGCCGGAGGACTCCCAGTCGACCAGCGCCGCGCCCTGGGCGGTCAGCAGCACGTTGGACAACACCGCGTCGCCGTGGCAGAACTGCGCGGGCACCCGGCTGAGGCCGCGCAGGAGTTGGGCCAGGTCGCCGGCGTCGCGGTCGGTGAGCAGGCCGAGCTTGTGGTAGCGGTCGACGCGGGCCGGATAGTCGAACGCGAGCGGGAACGACCCGGGCGGGGGCTTCCACCGGTTGAGCGTGGTGAACGCGTGCAACACGGCGCGGACGTCGGCGCGGGCCATCGCGGTGCCCGGGTGGCGTTCGTTCGCCGCGGGCCGGCCGGCCACGTGTTCCATCACCAGGATGCGCCGCTCGGGGTCGGCGGCGATCAGTCGCGGCACCCGGACCGGCGGCCGCTGCCGGGTGAAGGTGCGGTAGGCGTTGACCTCGTGCCGAAAGCGCTGGAGCCAGTGCGGTGAGGCGTCGGTCAGATACTTGACCACGACCGGGCCGCGCCCGACCGAACCGGACAGCAGCAGCGAACGCGGTGTCCGGCGCAGCACCGCGCCGGCGGTGAAGCCGGGACAGAGTCGGGCCGTGAGCGCGGCGACCGCCTCCGGCCCCGGAATCTGTTGCGGCATGCGAGGCACTCCAGGGCCGGCTCCGCCGGCCGGGGCCGGACCGGTGGCGACCGCGGCGTTCGCCGCGACCGCGGGGTTCGTCGACGCCACCGTGCCGGGCGCCGAACCACCGGAGGATGTACGCCTGTTCGGACCGGGTGTGCCCGGCCGTGAGGTCGCGGAACCGGGATTGGTCGGGCGGCCGGGGGTGGTGGACGTCGTGGATGACATGTAGACCTTCCTGCGCTGCCGAGAGGGTGGACCCGGCCGCGCGGCGGGTGGGGGCCCACGTGCCGGATCCACCATCCACAACACTCCGAGATCCGGGTGGTGATCCACGTGGCGAGCCCTGGCGAACCATGGCGAATCGGAGCCGGCTGCTCCGGACCCGGCTAGCCTCGGTCCGGCGAGCGACCTCCTACAGGGCGCTTTCGAGCCACGGTCCCCACATCAACGGGCGGTTTGCAATGCGCCGGGAACCCAACACCAAACTGGTGGACCTCTTCGCCCTGACCGGGTGGTCCAAGGGCGAACTCGCCCGACTGGTCAACCGTCGGGCCGCCGCGATGGGCCATCCTCAGCTTGCCACGGATACCTCCCGGGTCCGGCGCTGGCTGGAGGACGGCGAGCGGCCGAGGGACCCGGTGCCCCGGGTCCTGGCGGCGCTTTTCACCGAGCGGCTCGGGCGTGTCGTCACCTCCGAGGACCTCGGCCTGACCGGTCGCCCCCGGCACAACGCGCAGGTGGTGCAGGAGGATCTGCCGTGGAGCACCGAGCGCACGGTGACCGCGCTGACCGAGTTCACCGGCATGGATCTGATGCTCAACCGGCACGGCTTCGCGGGCAGCGGGTTCGCGCTCGTCGCGGGTCCGGCCCTGGTGGCCAATTTCGAGCGGTGGCTCAACCCCGGGCTCGGCCTGTCCCATCCGCGCGGCGCGCTCGCCGATCCGGTGTCGTACGGACTCGTCGACGCGGGCCCGATCGGCGCCGAGGAGGTCACCGCGCTGGAGAACGCGGTCACCGTCTTTCGCATGTGGGACGCGGATCGTGGGGGCGGGCTGCAACGCAAGGCGGTGATCGGACAGTTGAACGAGGTCGGCAATCTGCTGACCTATCCCAACCCGATGCCGATCACCCGCCGGTTGTGGAACGTGGCGGCCAACCTCGCTGCGTTGGCCGGTTGGATGTCGCACGACGTGGGTCTGGACCCGACCGCGCAGAACTACTTCGTGATCGCGGCGCACGCCGCCCGGGAGGCGGGCGACCTGCCGCGTGCGGCCGAGGCGCTCTCGCGCGCCGCCCGGCAGATGGTGCACCTGGAGCGTCCGGCCGACGCGCTCGCGCTGATCGAGTTGGCGCAGCGCACGGCGGGCGAGCGGGCGGGGGCGACCACACGCGCGATGTTCCACACCGTGGAGGCGTGGGCGCAGGCCGCGCTCGGCCGGGCCGCGGACTGCCGGCGCACCCTGGGCCGGGCCGAGGCGGAGTTCGCCCGGTCGCGCCCGGACGAGGATCCGGACTGGGTGGCCTTCTTCGATGCGGCCGATCTGCACGGCATGCAGGCGCTGGTCTACCGCACGCTGGCCGAGGTGGACCCCACCGCCGCCGGCCGGGCTCAGGAACACGCGCAGAAGGCATTGGAGTTGCGGGCCCGCGGCCACGAACGCTCGAAGACCTTCGACCTGATCTCGCTGGCCTCCGCGTGCCTGCTCGACGGCCGACCCGAGCAGGGCGCGCACCATGCGCGCCTCGCGGTCCGCGCCGCCGGCGAGGTGAGCTCCAAACGCACCTGGGACCGCCTGGAGGTCCTGCGCAAACTCACCGACCGCTACCGCGACGTCCCGGAGATCCACGCCTTCCGCGAAGAATTCGGCCGCGAGGCCTGAGTACCCGGACCCGAACGAGTGCCTTCCGCGGCCCTCCCACCGACGCCGTCCAAGCCTGTCGCGAGCACCCGGTCCGCGAGGGGGGAGCACCCTGCCCCGAACATGCCTCCCGCCGCCTGCCCACCCGACGCAACGGGTGGGCAGGCGGGCAAAAGCCGTCCCGAGCCGAGCGGAGTGCTACCGCACGCACACCGCCATCACGCACGCGTCGTCCTCGTACCGGGTGTGCCCGAGCCGACTCAGTACCACGTCCACGCAGGTCCTGGCATCCGCGCCGAGCAACCGCGGGCCCAGGCCCAGGAGCGCGTCCACCGCCTCCTCCGTGCCGCGCCCGCGCCGCTCGACCAGGCCGTCGGTGAAGATCAACAGCACGTCCCCGGCGAGCAGTTCGACCCGGGCCTCGACGAACTCCGGTTCGTCCAGCGCGCCCAGCAGCACGCCGAACGGCGTCGCCAGCGCCCGCCCGGCCCCGTCCCGATACAGCAGCGGCGGCGGATGGCCGCCCTGTGCCCAGGTCAACACCCGCCCCACCGGCTCGAAGCGCGCGCACACGGCGGTGGCCACCTTGTCCGCCGGCAGCGTGTGCACCACGATCCGGTTCAGCGCCGCCAACATCGCCGCCGGCCCCGCCCCGGTCATCGCCACCCCCTGCAACGCGCCGCGCAGCGTGGTCATCCCGGACGCCGCCGCGACTCCGTGCCCCGACATGTCGCCGACCGCCAGGAGCACGTCGCCGCCCGGCAACGCGAGCGCGTCGTACCAGTCGCCGCCGACCTTGGAGTCCTGCTCGGCCGGGAAGTAGCGGGTGGCCACCTCGATCCCGGGCAGCCGGATCGGCCGGGTCCACCACGGCATCACCACGCGCTGGAGCTCGGCGGCGACCCGGTGCTCGGAGCGCACCAGCCGACGCTGGGTCAGCAGTTGTGCCCGGGTCCGGGTCAACGCCTCCTGGGTGCGCCGCAGTTCGGTGATGTCGCGGAGCAACGCCCAGACCGCGTGCGGGGTCCCGTCCGCGCCGAGCACCGGCTCGCCGACGAACTGCACGAAAACCCGGGTGCCGTCGGCCCGCACGATCCGGAATTCCCCCTCGGCGCCGTTCGCGTGTTCGAGCAGCTCGCGTACCAGCTCCGCGACGAACGCCCGGTCCTCGACCGCGGTGTGCCCGGCCAACTCGGCCAGCGGCACCGGGCCGAGCGCGCGGTCGCGGCCGAACAGCGCGTACATCTCGTCGGACCAGCGCACGTCGTCGCGATCGAGGTGCCACTCGGCGCTGGCCACCGGACCCGAGCCCGGCCCCTCGGTCGCGGCGGTGTGGCGCTGCTCGGGCAACAGCCCGTGCGGGTCCGGCTCGACGAACAACCGGCGCAGGTGCCGCCAGGGCAACGCCGTGTCGTCCCCGTCGTCGGGTCCGAACGGAGTGCCTGGCCCCACGTCCGCCGGCCGGACCGTGCTGCGCGCCGGCGTGCTGGTCGCCGGACCCGGATCGTGGGCCTGTCGATGTTCGGGATCGTCGGTGTCCAGAGTCAGCCGGGCCAGATACTCCGCCGCCTGCCCGAGGCTGCCGGCCAGCAGATCGCACAACAACCCGCGCCGACGCGCCTCCTCGACGGCCGCCGCGTCCTCGCCCGAACCGGCGCCGGCTGCGACAGCGGCGCCCGGGGCCGCTCCCGTGAAGCCGACCGGCCCCGGGCGCAGCCCGAAACCGCCGCGCAGGGCGTCGAGTTCGGCGCGCATCCGGCCGATGTGCGCGAGCCATTGCGCCGGATCCACCACGAGGGGGCCGTCCACGGGGTGTTCGGGCCGTTCGCGCATCCGCTCGCGCTCCTCCGGGCATGAGGTGGCAGGGTGCAATGACTGTCGCACATCAAGGGCCCGGACGCGGATGAAACCACGGTAACCGTGATGCTTGTGGCAGATTGCCCATTTCCGGTGTCCGGAGATGGCGAAAGGGGCCCGATCGCGACCGCGATCGAGCCCCTCACCAGCCGTGACGAGCAAATCCCGACGTGCTCGACATCCTCGAACGACGCACGGGCGAAGCGGGTCAGCCGAGTTCGTTGCCCAGGATGGAGATGAACGAGACCATGTCGCCGGGATACCCGCCGAGGTTGTGGGTCAGCGCGAGCTTGCGCCCGTCCGCCGGGATCCGCCGGTCCGCCGGCGCCTCGTCGCGCAACTGGAGCCAGGCCTCGAACATCATCCGCAGCCCGGACGCGCCGACCGGGTGGCCGAAGCTCTTCAATCCGCCGTCCGGGTTCACCGGCAGCCGGCCGTTCAGGTCGAACGCGCCCGCCAGCACGTCCTTCCACGCGGTGCCGCGATCGGCGAAGCGCAGGTCCTCCATCAGGACCAGCTCGGTCGGCGTGAAGCAGTCGTGCACCTCGGCCATCGCCAGTTCCTCGCGCGGGTTGCGCACCCCCGCCTGCCGGTAGGCGTCCTCGGCGCACGCGGCGATCTCCCGGAACGTGGTGTAGTCGTACTCCGGGTCGATCACCCCCGAGCCGTTGCCCGCCACCAGCGACAGCGCCTTGATGTACAGCGGCTTGTCCGTGTACAGGTGTGCGTCCTCGGCCCGCACCACGATCGCCGCCGCCGCACCGTCCGCGACGCCCGCGCAGTCGAACACGCCCAGTTGGCCCGCGAGCTTGGGCATCGCGGAGATCTTCTCCGGGGCGATCTCCTTGCGGAACTGCGCGCGCGTGTTGCGGGCGCCGTTGTAGTGGTTCTTCGCCGCGATGTGCGACAACACGTCGCGCATCTCCGCCTCGGACACGCCGTACTTGTCGCCGTACGCGGGCACCACCATCGAGAACATCGCCGCCGCGGTGAGCGTGCGCGCGGTGCCGTCACCCGGGATCGGGAACGCGTTCAGGCCCTGGAAGCCGCCGTCCTTGACCTTCTCCACGCCGACCGCCATGGCCACGTCGTACGCGCCGGAGGCGACCGCGTACGCGGCCTGGCGCAACGCGTCGGATCCGGTCGCGCACATGTTCTCCACGCGGGTGACCGGCTTGCCCTGCAACTGCAGCGGCTTGGCCAGCGTCAGTCCGGACATCCCGGATTGCGCGGTGCCCAGCCAGTAGGCGTCGACCTGCTCCTTGTCCACGCCGGCGTTCGCGAACGCCTCGGTGGTGGCCTCGATCAGCAGGTCGTCGGTGCCCCGGTCCCAGTGTTCGACGAAGGGGGTGCAGCCCATCCCGATGATGGCGACGCGGTCCTTGATGCCGTGCGATCCCATGCCTATGCCTCCTCGGCGGCTCGGGCGGTCCGCACGGGGCGGGCCTTCCAGAAGTAGTTGTGGATGCCGTCGGCGGTGCCCAGCCGGCGGAAGGTCGGCTCGACCCGGTCGCCGATGGCCACCTCGGTCGCGTCCATGTCGGTCAGCTCGATCGGCAGCCGGCCGCCGTTGTCGAAGTCCACGACCGCGAACACCACCGGCGGGCTGGGCGAGTAGGCCATCCGGTCCACGGTGAACGTCTTGACCGTGCCGAGCACGTCGGCGGTGGGCACCGGCTCCATGTCGTCCACGTTGCCACCGGTCATCGACACGCGCTGCGGCGGCAGGTGCACCGCGCCGCTCTCGCGATCGCGCGAGCCGACGAAGCCGTACTTCCACTCCACCGAGCGCACCGCGGCCGAGGACGAGGTACGCGCGGGCTCGGGGCGACGCGGCGGCTCGACCGGGAGCAGCCCGCGCCAGGCGAGGTACTTCCCGTACGGCAGCGGCGCGCCGCCGGCGATCTGCTCGGCGACCGTGCGGGTGGGCCGGTAGTCGGCGAGAGCGTCGGTGGTGCGGAAGAGGAACACCTCGGCGCCGTCGGAGAGCACGACCAGGGCGAGCACCCGGCCCGGCTCGGCGTTGTCCAGCGTCGCGCTCAGCAACAGACCCGGGTGCGCCGCGCCGGTGTTGCCGACGCTGCCGGCGAGGTCGTCGCCCAGGACTCCCTCGCGGACCCCGAGCCGGCGGCCCAGCCCGGCGACCGCGCGGCCGTGCAGGCCGGCGATCACCGCGTGGTCGACCTGGTCGGCGGTCAGACCGGTGGCCTTGAGCGTGTCGGTCCACGCCTGCCGACCGGCGGCGAGGTAGTTGTTCTCGCCGAACTTCTCCTCCCACAACTTCGAACGCACCTCGCCGGGGGTGCGCCAGCGGTCGACGAACTCGGCCGTGGCGGACGCGCCGCCGAGGTACTCGGCGAGCACCGGGCCATCGGCCGGACCGCCGACCAGCAGCGCGGCGGCGCCGTCGCCGCCGGCCGCCTCGTCGCCGCTGCCGGGCAGGCCGACCCGGATGTCCGCGCCGACCACGAGCGCGGCGCCGGCGCCGTCCAGGGCCAGCCGGAGCAGGCCCGCCGCGGAGCGCACCGAGCCGGTGGCGTCCATCGCGGGCACCGAGCCGTCCAGGCGCAACGCGGCGTGCATCGCGGTCGCGTTGGTGCGGTCCGCGTACGCGGGCGCCACCGTCGCGAACAGCAGCGCGCGCGGGCGGACCCCGGGCGTCGCGCGCAGCGTGTTGCGGGCCGCCTCGACGCCCAGGGTGGTGGTGTCCTCGTCGAACGAGGCGACCGTGCGGGTGCCCTTGCCGCCGCCGGTACCGGCCACGGCGGCGATGGTCTTGCGGTCCAGGCGCCGGTAGGGGAGATAGGCCCCGTATCCGAGGATGCCGCGTCCCGTCGAAACTGCGGTTCCGTCAGTCGTCATTTCTCCGCTTCCGCCTCGTTCCACTTGGGTTCGTCCGGGTTCATCGCGTTCGTGCGTTGCCGTCGGCTGCTCGGGCCGCCGTGCGGGTGGATTCGGGAGCGCGGCTACGGGGTCTCCAACCCGATCGCGCCGTCGGCCGCGAGGCGGTCGATCTCCGCGCGGGACAGGCCCAGTTCGGCCTCCAACACCTCGGCGGTGTGTTCGCCGACCCAGGGCACCCGGGTCTCCGGGCCCTCGGCGACGCGGGAGAGCTTGACCGGGTTGCCCGGCGACAGGACCGGTGCCGGGTCGCCGTCGGTGCGCTCCATCTCGACGATCATGTTGCGATTGCGCACGTGCTCGTCCTCGATCACGTCGCCGGGGTTGTACACGGGGCCGGACGCGACGCCCACCCCGCTGAGCGCCGCACACGCCTGCAGGCGGGACTTGTCCGCCGCCCATTCCTCGATGCCCGGCCGCAGGATGTCCTCGATGTGGTCGAACCACTCCTGGGGGCCGGCCAGGCGTGGGTCGCTCTTCCACTGCGGCCTGCCGACCAGGTCGGCGAGCGCCGCGAACATGTGCGGGCGGGCGCACTGGATCAGGAAGTAGCCGTCGAAGGCCCGGAACGAGTGGTTGATCAGCGGCGCCAGGCCGGGGTCCTTCAGGCCCATCGACCAGTAGCTGATGCCCGCGTCGTTCAGCGCGACCATGGCGTCGAACATGGAGATGTCCACGTACTGGCCGACGCCGGTCGCGTCCCGGTGGCGCAGCGCGGCGAGCACGCCGATCACCGCGAACAGGGCCGAGCCCGAGTCGCCCAGCGCGCCCAGCGGGGACACCACGGGCGCGGTGTTCGGGTCGCGCTTGAAGTCGTACAGACCGGCCATGCCCTCGGCGACCGGGGCGTACGCGGGCCAGGACGCGTACGGCGACTCGGTGGTGTTGCCGAAGCCGGACACCGAGAGGTAGATCGCACGCGGGTTGACGGCGGCGATGTCCGCGAAGCCCAGGCCGAGCCGGCCGGCCGTACCCGGCTTGAAGTTCTCGCAGACGATGTCCGCCTTCTCGGCCAGGCGCAGCACGATCTCGCGGCCCTCGGGGTGCTTGAGGTCGACCGTGACGCTGCGCTTGCCGAGGTTGTTGCGCAGGAAGGTGACGCCGACGCGGCGGCCGAGCGGGTCGGTCATCATCGGCAGTGCGGCGCGCCCGGATTCACCGACCACGGGCGACTCGATCTTGATGACCTCCGCGCCCAGGCGGGCGAGCATCTGCGTCGCGTAGGGGAGTGCCTGCATCTGTTCGATGGCCAGGACCCGGATCCCGTCGAGCGGCTTTCCGAAGCGTTGCAGGTCGGCGCCTGCCACCTCTCCCACGCGCATGGTCACTCACTCCCTGTTGTGCGGTCGTACGTGTGCCGCGCGGTCGACCGGCCGGCCGAACCTGCTGCAGCCGTGATGCCCGGGACCCGGCGAAGCGCCTGCCGGGCGCCTCGTACGAGTGCCCAATAGTCGCGAGACAGGCACCTCGTCACCATAGCTGACGGACAGTCAGATGAGCATGGGTCGAGTCCCGTGCCGCTCGTCACGCGCCCGGATCCGGGGGTCGCGCGGCGTTTCCGGTGGAGGTGCGCGAGGGGCGGAGGCGCTATTGTTGGTTGAGCCATGCAGTTAATGCGTGGCGAGCGACAAGGGGGCGGTCATCGACACCGCGACGACACCGTGTGACGAGCCGACAGCCGGCCGCGCACCGGACGAACTCGGACGCGAACTCGCGCGTCTCATGCGGCTCACGGCCGCCGCCAAGGCGCGCAGTCGCGCCGAGAGCGGCCCCGTGCCGGACGGGGGAGACCGGCTGCTCCTGGCCTACCTCGTGATGGAAGGGCCGCGCCGCGTCACCGACCTGGCCGTGATGACCTTCCTGGACGTGTCCACGGTCAGCCGACAGATCGCCTCGCTGGTCCAGCGCGGCCTCGTCGAGCGCCGCCCCGACCCCAGCGACGGTCGCGGCACCCTGCTCGCGGCAACCGAGGCCGGGGCCCAGGCGTTCGAGATCTACCGCGCCCGCCGCCAGGCCGAACTGGACCGGGTCACCCGCGACTGGTCCGCCGACGAACGCGAAACGCTCGTCCACCTCCTCGGTCGCTTCAACGACGACCTCGAACGAGACCAGGCACCCACGCGCGACGCCGCGCCCGGTGCACCGGAAGGCCGTACCGCATGACCGACACGAAACCGCAGGCCGCACCCGACCAGGCGGCGAGCGAAAGCGGCCTGAGCCACCGCCAGATCATGACGATCCTGTACGGCCTGATGGCCGGCATGTTCCTGGCCGCGCTCGACCAGACGATCGTCTCGACCGCGATCCGCACCATCTCCGACGACCTGCACGGCCTCAGCCGGCAGGCGTGGGCCACCACCGCCTACCTGATCACCTCGACGATCGCCACGCCGCTGTACGGCAAGCTGTCCGACCTGTACGGCCGGCGCCCGTTCTACCTCGCCGCCATCACCATCTTCGTGGTCGGCTCCGCCGCGTGCACGTTCTCCACGTCGATGTACGAACTCGCCGGCTTCCGCGCCCTCCAGGGTCTGGGCGCGGGCGGTCTGCTGTCGCTCGCGTTCGCGATCATCGGCGACATCGTGCCGCCTCGCGAACGCGCCCGCTACCAGGGCTACTTCCTCGCCGTGTTCGGCACCTCCAGCGTGCTCGGCCCGCTCGTCGGCGGCTTCTTCGCCGGCCAGGGCGAGATCCTGGGCATCGCGGGTTGGCGCTGGGTGTTCCTGGTCAACGTGCCGGTCGGCGTGGTGGCCCTGCTCGTGGTCGGCAAGGTGCTGCACATCCCGCACACCCGCCGCCCGCACCGGATCGACTGGTTCGGCGCGGCCACCCTGACCCTGGGCGTCGTACCGCTGCTGATCGTCGCCGAACAGGGCCGCGAGTGGGGGTGGGGCTCGGGCGCCTCGATCGCCTGCTACCTGATCGGCTCGATCGGCGTGCTCACCTGGATCCTGGTCGAGCACCGGATGGGCGAGGACGCGCTGATCCCGATGCGCCTGTTCGCCGACCGCATCTTCAGCCTCGCGTCGCTGATCGGCCTGATCTTCGGGATGGCCATGTTCGGCGGGTTCCTGCTGATCCCGCAGTACTTCCAGATCGTCAAGGGCGCCGGCCCGACCGAGGCCGGCCTGCTGATGATCCCGGTCATGGTCGGCATGATGGGCTCCTCGATCCTGTCCGGCCAGATCACCTCCAAGACCGGCCGGTACAAGATCTTCCCGATCCTGGGCACCGGCATCGCCACGATCGCGATGGGCCTGTTCGCGTTCTTCGTCGACGCCGAGACCTCGCTCGTGACCACGAGCCTGTTCATGGTCCTGCTCGGCGTCGGCCTCGGCCAGTGCATGCAGACGCTGATCCTGGTCGTACAAAACGCCGTTCCGCCGAAGGACATGGGCGTGGCCACCTCCGCCGCGACCTTCTTCCGGCAGATGGGCGCCACCGCCGGCACCGCGGTGTTCCTGTCCGTGCTCTTCAGCAACGTCTCCGGGGAGATCGCCAAGGCGTTCACCCGGGACGTGCGCACCCCCGCGTTCCAGTCCGCGCTGGCCGATCCCGCCGTGCTCGCCGACCCCGCCAACGGGCCGGTGATCGATCTGGTCCGGAACCCGAACCCGGGCGGCGCGCAGGGCTCCGGCGTGCTCAGCGACTCCTCCTTCATCCAGCACCTGGACCCGCGCCTGGCCGCACCCTTCAAGGAGGGCTTCTCCGAGGCGATGCAGTTGGTCTTCCTGATCGCCGCGTGCGTGATGGCGGTGGCGTTCGTGCTGGTCTTCTTCATCAAGGAGGTACCGCTGCGCACCATGTCCGGCCTCCAGGCCAAGGCCGCCGCCGAGGCGGCGGAACTGGCCGACGCACAGGCGACCACCGCCGCCTCGGAGCAGGCCGAACCGTCGCAGCAGCCCGCCACCGCCGGCTCGGCGTCCGCTGCGCCCCCATCGTCGGAACAGGACGCCCGACGCGCCGTCGGCCGCCGCCGGCCCGAACGAGACTGACCGCGCCCGACCCCGGTCGCACCGGCCGGACGGGGCCTTCCACCCCGTCCGGCCGGCCCGAACACCCGCACCACGAGCCGAGCGCCGCACACCGGATCAGACCCGGTGCGCCCCACGCCGCACGACCACCCGCCACGCCCACACCGCCGCGCCCAGGTTCACCGCGGCCAGCGCCACGAACGTCACCACGGCCGCGTGCGCCGAGGCGGCGGCACCCGGACCGGTCGCGGACAAGAACGCGGTCCCGTACGTGGCCACCCCCAACACCGCGCCGACCTGCATCAGCGTGACCAAAACCCCGCTCGCGTCGCCCGCGTGCTCGGCCCGCACCCGACCCAGCGCGCCCGCCATCAGCGGCCCGATCACCGCGCCCTGGCCCAGACCCATCGCGGCCAAGCCGCACGCCAGCGCCACGCCGCCGTCGCGGCCGCCGTGCACCGAGGCGGCCATGCCGACGTACGACACGGACACCAGCGCGAAGCCCAGGTACGCCACGTGCGTCCGGATCCGCTCCGGCAGCCGCCCCCACCCCAGCCCGGAAATCGCGAACCCGATCGCACACGGCACATAGGTCAGCCCGGCCCGCAGCGGACTGTCGCCGAGACCGGACTGAAGGTGCAGCGCCAGGGTGAACAGGAACCCGCTGTAACTCGCGATCCCGATCAGCAGCGCGATCCCGCCGGACAACAACCCGGGCGAACGCAACACCGCCCCCGGCACCAACGGCGAACCACCACGTGCCGCCACCGCCCGCTCGACCAGCGCGAACGCACCCATCCCGAGGACCCCCGCCGCGAGCACCAGCCAACCCCACACCGGCCAACCCTGCTCGTGCCCCATCACCAGCGGCACCACCAACGCGAGCATCGCCGGCGCCAACACCAGCACGCCCGGCACGTCCAACCGACCCCAACCCGTGCGCGTCCCCGGATCCGGCCCGTCCCCGCCCAACGCCCGCCACCCCACCACCAGCAACAACACGCCCAGCGGCACATTGACCAGGAACACCGGCCGCCACCCGGTGCCCAGCAGATCCGCGCTCACCAGCACCCCGCCCAGGATCTGCCCGACGACCGCACCACCCGCGATCGCCGTCTGGTAGAGGCCCATCGCCGCGGTCCGCCGCCGCCCCTCGAACCGGCGCTGGATCAACGTCAACACCTGCGGCACCAACAACGCGGCACCGGCGCCCTGAAGACCCCGGAACACCACCAACTCACCCGTGGACCCGGCCAGTCCACACGCCAGCGAGGCCAGCGTGAACAACCCGAGCCCACCCAGGTACGTCCGGCCGTACCCGAAGATCGAGCCCAACCGCGAACCGGTGATCAACAACATCGCGTAGGCGATCGTGTACCCCGCGATGATCCACTGCAGCCCGGCCCCCGACGCATGCAGGTCCGAACGCATCACCGGCGCCGCGACGTTGACGATCGACGCGTCCAACACCGCCATGAACTGGCCGGCCACCAGCACCACCAGCAGCACCGTGCTCGCGGCCCCGCGCCGGGCCGCCCCCCGTTCCCGCTCCGTCTCCTCGCCCGCGCCCCCGAGAGCGGTGGTCACCCGCTCCACGTCCCCCTCGCGCCGGGCGTCGCTGCCCGACATCAGATCCGTATCGTTCATGGAGACGACTGTGATCGGCCCCGGGTACCCGGACCAGTAGCCTGGTTATCCGGGTATAACCAGGCACCTGGCAATCGCCTGCACCGGGACACAGGATGGACCGATGACCGGCAGCCCACGCACCGACGCCGTTCCCGAACAGCACGACCGCCACCGGGCCGACCTCGACCCGAGCGACACCCACCGAGCGGACCCGCGCGCCTTCGAGCGCGCCGTGCCGCAATACGTGGGCCCCACCCGCGCCGCCTCGCGGGCCGAACTCGGCGCGTTCCTGCGCAGCCGCCGGGAGCGCATCACCCCGGACCAGGTCGGCCTCCCGGTCGGCCGCCGCCGGCGCACCCCGGGCCTGCGCCGCGAAGAGGTCGCCCAACTCTCCGGCGTGGGCGTCACCTGGTACACCTGGCTCGAACAGGGCCGCCCGATCAACGTCAGCGCGCAGGTGATCGGCGGCATCGCCCGCACGCTGCGCCTGGACGGCGTCGAGCTGGAGCACGTCAAGCGGTTGGCCTGCGTACCGAGCACGGCGACGCTGCGCAGCGAGAACGCGGTGGACGTCGACACCCAAACCCTGCTCGACGACTTCGCCACGCTGCCCGCGGTCGTGATGAACGGGCGCTACGACGTGCTGGCCTACAACGACCTGTACGCCAAGGTCTTCCCGGCCCTGGTCGCCGCTCCCCGAGCCCGGCGCAACCTGATCTGGGAGCTGTTCACCCGACCCGCGTGCTGCAACCCGTTCCACGAGTGGCGCCAGGAGTGCCAGGGCCTGGTCGGCGTGCTGCGCGGCACCTACGCCCGCAACATCGGCGATCCGGTCTGGGTCGCGTTCATCGACGAACTGGTCGAGGCCAGCCCCGAGTTCGCCAAGGCATGGGCGGCCCACCCGATTTCGCTCACCCGCACCCGGGTCAAGTACTTCCGCCACCTGGACGTCGGCGTGCTGCACGTGCGCGCCATCCCGACCGATCTGACCGCCGCCCCCGGCCAGCGCCTCAGCGTCTACGTACCGCAGAGCGAGGAGACCCGCGCCCGCCTGGCCCGGCTCACCGCACCGGACTTCGTCCCCAGCGCGCCCCACGCGCACCCGGGACCGTGAGTGGGCGAACGCACCCGGAGAAACGCCGAAGGGCCGGCGGATCGTGACGATCCGCCGGCCCTTCGATACCTCTGGTGCGCGATACTGGGATTGAACCAGTGACCTCTTCCGTGTCAGGGAAGCGCTCTCCCGCTGAGCTAATCGCGCGGGCGCCGTGCGTGAACCGTGTGGTGCACGTACTGCGTGTTTCGGTGGTGCGACGTGCGCGATACTGGGATTGAACCAGTGACCTCTTCCGTGTCAGGGAAGCGCTCTCCCGCTGAGCTAATCGCGCGGGAAGTTCACCTTCGGCACGGAGCCTCGGGGTCTCTTGGAGGTGGAGACGGGATTTGAACCCGTGTAGACGGCTTTGCAGGCCGTTGCCTCGCCTCTCGGCCACTCCACCAAGTGAAGGAACCATAGTGGGTACCCACTACTTTCCTCTACTTCTTCCGAGCGGACGACGAGATTCGAACTCGCGACCCTCACCTTGGCAAGGTGATGCTCTACCAACTGAGCCACGTCCGCCTGTCGACCCGAGCTGCGTTTCCGCGTCCCGGCGACGTTGAGAACTTTAGCGGATCCGAGGGCCATCACAAAAACCGATTCCCCGCAGACCCCGCCGGGCGACCCGCGCAACCTGCGAAAACGACCGAGGCCGGCTCGAACCATCAGGGTTCGAACCGGCCTTCGGCGTGGTTCGCCGGGCCGCGCCGAGGGACCTCGGCACGCCCCTCGACCGGGGCTCGCCGCCGTCTCCGCGGGCCCGGACGGGTCTTCGGCTCAGCTTCGGCGCTCGCCCGAGGGGGCGGGTTCGGCGGCCGGGGCGGTCGGGGTGTGGGCCGGGTCCGGGGCGGCCTCGGCGTCGTCGGCCTCCTTGGCGGGCGACGCCGGCTGGGCCGGGGCCTGGGCCGGGACCTGGGGGAGTTCGGCCTCCACTCGGGATTCGGCCGGAGTTCGGACTTCGTTCTCGACCGCGTCCTTGCCTTCGCCGGGCTCGGCGTGCCCGCTTTCCTCCTCGACCGCAGGCTCGGCGGCCGGCTCGGCAGGGGACGGGGTGGCGGCCTCGGCAGCGGGCTCGGCGGACTCCGCGACCTCGGCAGGCTTGGCCAGGGACACCGATTCGTGCGATTCGGCCCGTACGGGCGCGGCATCCGCCGTGGCGACACCGGCGGTCGGCGCGGCGGTGGGCCGCGGCGGCGGAACCCTCCCGGGCTGCGGGGCCGGCGTCCCGCCGACCGGCAGCACGGTGGTCGCATCGGCAACCACCGGAGCCTCATGATCGGCCGGAGCCGGAGCCGGAGCCGGAGCCGGAGCCGGAGCCGGAGCGGCAGCCGGTGCCGGAGCCACAGCCCCGTCGGCACCCGCCGCGCCCGAGTCCACCGCGGTCGGCGCCTGCGGCACCGGCGGAGCCCCCGGCGTGCCCGGAGCCTGCGGCACCGGCGGCGCGAAGTACTGCGCGGTCGGGGCCTGCGCCGGATAGGCCGCCCACGGCGCGGGCGCGCCACCGGGGAAGCCGACCGGCATCCCGGGCATCCCCGGCATCCCGCCCGCAACCCCGGCGGGCACCAGCCCCGAGGCGAAGGCCAGTGCCTCGCGCTCGTGCTGGAACGTGGTGATCCTGCGGACCACCAGGATCGCCGCGACCGCCGCCAGGATCAGCACCAGGTCCGCGACCCCGGAAAGCACGTCGATGGTCCGCAGCCGGTCGGCGTCGGACAGCACGATGTCCTCGTCGAGCGGGTAGGACAGCCGGCTCGCGAAGAACAACACACCCGAGGCCACCAGCAGCACCCACCAGGCCCACAACAGCGGCAACCGGCCGGGGGTACGCCCGCCGCGCTCGGCGGTGCGCGGATCGCTCGCGCGCCACACGTCGTGCAGGATCAGCTTGGGAAACCACAGGCTGACCACCGGCACCAGCCAGCCGCCGATCGCCCATCCGGTGGACAGATGTTGCTTCGAGGGGCCGAACAGGTCCACGTTGGCGCGTGCCCGGTACATCCAGACGATGAACAGCACGGCCGTCGCGATCATCGACAGGACCAGGAACACCGTCGCCGCCGCCACCAGCGAATCCGAGTCCTCGGCCTTGGTGCGCAGCGCGTCCGTCATGCCGAGCTCACCGGCGTCGGCGATCTGCTGCAGCACGTCCGCACGGTGGAAGAACGCCGCCGCGCACAGCGCCGCGAACACTGCGGACAGCGGCAGCAGGACGTACAACGTCACGGCGAGCCCACGCAGTGCCCGAAACGGCTGCGGCAGCCAACCCGGGTACGGCGAGGCCGGATACGCCCCGGGCATGCCGTACGGGGCCTGCGGGGCGAACTGCGCCGGTGCGTGCGGGGCGAACTGTCCCGGCGCGTGCGGATAGGCACCCGGGTACGCGCCGGTCGGCGCGGGCGCCGGTGCGGGTGCGGCGTACGGATCCGACGCCGCGGGAGTGGCGGGAGGCGCGGCGGGCCCGGCGACCACGGGGGTCGACCCGGTGCCGGCCTGCTGCGGTGCGGCGGCGGCCGGGACGGCGCCGCAGTACGAACAGCGGTCGGCCCGCGTAGACCAGGTGTCGCAGGCGGAACAGTGCACGGATGAACGTCCTTCGATCGCGTGGTGCTGTGGAGACTTCGGGGGCCGGGGCGAACCGACCGGGGGAGTGCGGTCACCGGACTCGGGGCTGCCGGATCCCTACCCACCGTGCCGCATCATGCCGTGCCGGACCGGCACACGGGAACGCGGAATCGGCTCGGGGCGGTTCCGGGCGCGTCGGGTGCGTGGGAACAGGCGGACGAAGCCGCCGATGCCGGGCCGCTCGGGCCGCTCGGGACGTCGGGACGTCGGGACGTCGGGACGTCGGGACGTCGGGACGTCGGGACGTCGGGACGTCGGGACGTCGGGACGTCGGGACGTCGGGACGCCCTTCTACAATGGACGATCTGATCCGCGCGCCGATCCGCCACAGGTGCCGCGGTCGCGACCCCGGAACGAACCAGTGAGTCAGCCACCTCCTCTCGCCCATCTCGGCGGGCGCTTGGCCACCGGCCTGCGTGACGTCACCCGTGACCCGGCCGCCCTGGACTCGCACGGGTTCTGGGCCGTCGTCGCCGACTTCGAAGGCGACCTGTTGTGCGCACGCTTCGACGAGGTGCGCCCGGCCCCGCTGCCCGCCGCGCCGTGGACCGGACCGCCCGCCCACGCCTGGACCGACTCGCTCGGCGCCGACGCCTACCGCGCCGGGGTGCGCCGGATCCGCGAACACATCGCCGCCGGCGACGTGTACCAGGTCAACCTGTGCCGCCTGCTCAGCGCACCGCTGCCCGAGGACGCCGACATCCTCGGCCTGGCCGGCCGCCTCGCCCACGGCAACCCCGCCCCGTACGCGGGGGTGATCCGGCTGCCCGCGCACGACGTCCACGTCGCGTGCGCGTCGCCCGAGCTCTACCTGCAGCGCGCCGGCGACCGGGTCTGGTCCGGCCCGATCAAGGGCACCGGCCGCACCGAGGCCGACCTGCTGCCCAAGGACCACGCCGAGAACGTGATGATCGTGGACCTGGTCCGCAACGACCTCGGTCGGGCGAGCGCGATCGGCTCGGTCACCGTGCCCGACCTGTGCGTGGTCGAGAAGCACCCCGGGCTGGTCCACCTGGTCTCCACCGTCGCCGGCACCCTGGCGCCGGGCGTGGGCTGGCCCGAACTGTTCGCCGCGACCTTCCCGCCCGGCTCGGTCAGCGGAGCGCCCAAGAGCAGCGCGCTGCGGATCATCGACGAACTCGAACCCGTCCCGCGCGGCCCGTACTGCGGTGCGATCGGCTGGGTCGACGCGGACCGCCGCGAGGGCTCGCTCGCGGTGGGCATACGCAGCTTCTTCATCCGGGACGGCAGGCTGTGCTTCGGCACCGGCGCGGGCATCACCTACGACTCCGACCCGCAGCGCGAGTGGGAGGAGACCGAACTCAAGGCCCACCGTCTGCTCGCGGTGGCGGGGCGGGACTATGCGTCGGGACCCGGACCCGAGCATGTCGGGCAGGACGCGCAGCACTCGGTTGTCCCGGAGATCCCGGACAACGCATCGCATGCCTCGGAGGGCGCATGAGCAGAATCTGGCTGAACGATCGCCTCGTCGACGACGAGCAAGCGGTGATTCGGGTGGACGACCACGGTCTGACCGTCGGCGACGGCGTCTTCGAGACGATGCGGGCGGCCGACGGGCGGGCTTTCGCCACGACCCGACACCTGGATCGGTTGGCCCGTTCCGCGCGTGGTCTCGGGCTGCCCGCCCCCGACCTCGACGCGATCCGCCACGCGTGCGCCGAGGTGCTGGCGGCCAACCCGCTGCCCGGCGTCGGCCGACTGCGGATCACCTACACGGGCGGTCGCTCGCCGCTGGGCTCCGAGCGCGGCAACGCCGCGCCGACGCTGGTGGTGGCCCTCGGCGCGGCCAAGCCCCGAAGCGAGAGCACGGCCGTGGTCACCGTCCCGTGGACCCGGAACCAGCACGCGCCGACCACCGGGCTCAAGACCACGAGCTACGCCGACAACGTGGTGATGCTCGGCTATGCCGCCGAACGCGGCGCGAGCGAGGCGCTGTTCGCGAACACGGCCGGCAACCTGTGCGAGGGCACCGGCTCGAACGTGTTCGCCGTACTCGACGGCCGGTTGCTCACCCCGCCGCTGTCGGCCGGCTGCCTGGCCGGGATCACCCGCGCGCTGGTGCTGGAATGGGTCGGCGCCGAGGAGGTCGACCTGCCCCTGGCCGCGCTCGCCGAAGCCGAGGAGCTGTTCCTGACCTCGTCGCTGCGCGACATCCAGGCCGTGCATCGGATCGACGGGCACACCCCGACCGCCCCCGGCCCGCTCACCCGCAAGGCCAAGGAGATCTTCGCGGCGCGCTCCGCCGAGGACATCGACCCGTGATCCCGACGTACCGGCGGTCCCGGCGCGCCGACGCCGCGGGGACCTCGTTCGCGGCGGCTTGATCACGCGTGGCCCGGGCCCGATTGGCCGGGGCCACGCGCGGGCAGCACTGCCGGTAACGGGGCATTGCGCCCGGGAAGGCGGGGGCCACCCGATGACCACCACTGTGCGACCGGCCGGACCTGGCCGGGACGGCGTGTACTCGATCTGCGCCAACGGCCGATCCGTCGGCGGCGTGCATCTGACTCCGCTGGGCCCGTGGGGTCCCGGCATCGGCTGGATCCTGCACATCCAGGTGTTGCCGTCGCGCCGCCGCCGCGGCCATGCCTGCGTGGCGATGCTCGCCGCCGAGGAGATCATGCGCGGCCTGCGCTGCACCCGGATGGCGGCGGCCGTCCCCGAGGGCAACCGGGCGGCGACCGGCCTCGTCCGGGCCCTGGGGTACACCTCCGACAGCAGCCGCCTCGCGGCCCCCGTGCGCACCACCGGCATGCCGCCCGGCGTACGAATGATGGACGCCGACGAACGCGACGCGTGGTGCGTGGGGGAGCTGCACCGGTACGCGGCGGATCTGCGTGCGGCGGGCTGGGCCGACGCCGCCGCGGAGAGCCGGGCCCGGGCCCGGTTGCCCGACCGCACCGCGCCCGCGCCGTACACGCTGGGCGAGGGGGCGGTGGTGTGGGTCGTCGACGGCGTGATCCTGGCGCTGACCGCGCCGACCCCGGCGGACGCGGCGACCCTGCTCCGCGCGGCCGGCCACGTGACGGCGGCGCAGGGCCTGCACGAGGTGGCCATCGAACTCCTCGACGACACCCACGCGAAGGTCTGTACGGCGGCGGGATTCGCGCCGCGCACGCGTTATTGGGGGAAACCCATCCTGTGAGGGTCGGGTACATCCCTGATCCTGGGTGTACTCCACGGGGAGGAGATGCATCGGTCGGTGTCCTCCCCGAGTACTGATCCGACCGCCGATCGTGGCGTCCGGAGGCGGAGGAGACGACGATGGGGGTGGAGGAAGTACCAGGTCCGACAAGACCGACACCGATGCTTCGAACGTCCTGCAGGTTTCGAATGCTTCGTACGAGGAGGAGGCCGAGCGCATGTCCGGCGCAGATGTGGTGACCGGCGCCCTGT
Organism: Embleya sp. NPDC020886; assembly: GCF_044333915.1. NCBI lineage: Bacteria > Bacillati > Actinomycetota > Actinomycetes > Kitasatosporales > Streptomycetaceae > Embleya > Embleya sp. NPDC020886. The sequence goes on from NZ_JBIRRX010000010.1 coordinate 29,818, forward strand.
GCATGGCGCTGACGGGTCTCGGCCTGGTCATCGCGGTACAGAAGGCACGCCAACGACGTTTCCTGAACGCGACCCGGTGGACCGCCGCGGCGCTGTTCCCGATCGGGCTGTACCTGACCGGCCTGGCCACGCTGGGCCGCCGGGTGGGCAGTGCCGCCGCCGACTGGGCGACCGACCTGGCCTTCGGGATCAAGGCATGGGGCGGCGTGGCGATCCTCGCGTTCGCCGTGATGTTGCTGATGATCACCCGCATGATCGGCCGCAAGCACCCGGAGCCGACCGGTACGGCGACCTCGACCTCCGCGGATCTGTCCGCGCTGCTGGGCGGATCCGACGCGGGTGGCGAGCTGCCGCAGAGTCGGCAGCAACGGCAACCGAAGCAGCCGAAGCCGGCCCCGGCGCCCCGCTCCCGTCGCGCCGCGCGCGGTGCGGTGGACGACGAGTTCGCGGAGATCGAGGAACTGCTGCGCAAGCGCGGGATCTGAAGTCGGGGAATCCCGATTTGCGGATTACCGCCGGTTGCCGGTGGTTACCGAGAGGCGGCGTAAACACGCGCTGTGTACAACAGGGCACGCGGCGGGATGGTGAATGTGAACGCATTCCCATGCCGGAAAATGTGTTCGACTGTGCGCTTTCTTTGCGGCATGTGCGGATCGTGTACATATTCGGATCGACCGATCGCGCGGCGTGTTCGATTCACTCGTCCGGCGGTCGCGACGCGCACGGGGCGGGTGTGGCGCCCGGGGCCGAAAAGCACTCCGCCGCCCCCACCGTGTGGACGGTGGGTGCGGCGGAGTGCTGACGTACGTACCCGGCGCTGCGGACAGGGGCGTGCCCGCGGTTCCGGGAGCTCAGTTCTCGGCGAGAATCTGCGACAGTTCCCGGTCGAGATCGAAGAAGCGATGCTCGTTGCCGGGGGTGACGGCAGCGTTCGTACGCTTCAGGAACGACTCCAGCGCCCGCGCGGGCGCTTCGAGCAGGGCTTCACCCTCGGGCGAACTGAGGGCGATGCAGACGATGCTCTGTCCGTGGCTCCGGGAGGGCCACACACGAACGTCGCCGGTGCCGGAGGGCTGACGCAGCCCGTCGGCGAGAAGGTCGCGGGCGAAGACCCAGTCGACCGTCTCATCGGCACCCGTGTGGAAGGTCGCATGCACGGCGTACGGGTCCGACGAGTCGTATCGCAGCCCCGCAGGGACTGGCAATGAGGACTCGCTCGAGACGACGAGGCGCAGGTGCAGCTCACAGCTGACCGTGGTGTTCATAAGCGCCATGGCCTTTCGCTCAGTGTGCGCTCGGGGATTCGCACGTCGGCGTTCGCAACATCCCACCTGCGGACCTCTTGTAAACGTCTCTGCCCGATATACGGGCGTCTGGGTACTCCTTAAGAGCGATGCGGAGGTGTAACGTTCGCCCGCATGATTTCCGGAAGGGAACAGGCGTTCAGTTCATACCGTCATGCCCGGGCCGGGACCACACGGCACCGCCGGGCCCGCATGGAACCCTGTGCCCCCTTGTAGCGTTGTCAAGCAAGGCCGAGGCATGGTCGGCTCCGACCACAGGCCACACGGAGGTGCCCGGTGAACGACGGCCGGTACGACGAGAGAGGAAGACCAGGGATGGACACGGGGGCCGCGGACAACAGCGCGCACGCCACAAGAGAGCCCACCCTCGACCAGGGCGCCCCGAGCGGCCCGGCCGGCAAGCAGGCGAAACCATTCGGCTCCCGCGCACCCGCCTTCATCAAGCGCTCCAAGCCGTTGCACATGACCTGGCAGATCGGCGTCGCCGTGATCGGCTTCGCGATCATCGTCGGCGGCATCATCATGCTTCCGCTGCCCGGTCCCGGCTGGGCGGTCATCTTCCTCGGCCTGGCCGTCCTGGGCACCGAATTCGTCTGGGCCCAGCGCACCCTCCTGTGGACCAAGGACAAGGTCACCAAGGCCGCCAACCGCGCCCTCGACCCCAAGACCCGCCGGCGCAACATGATCATGCTCGCGATCGGCCTCATCCTGATCGGCGCCGCGGTGGCCCTGTACCTGTGGAAATACGGCCTGGCCCTCCCCTTCTGACCACCCCACCGCCCACACCCGGGGGTGCGCACAACCGCCCCCACACATGCGGTAATGTTCTCCCTGCGCCCGGGCGATTAGCTCAGCGGGAGAGCGCTTCGTTCACACCGAAGAGGTCACTGGTTCGATCCCAGTATCGCCCACCCAGGTCACAGCCCCGGATCAGAAAATGATCCGGGGCTTTGTCGTGTTGCCGGCGGCGAAGTGCCTGCTGCTCGATGCGGCGGGGCTGTCGGGGCTGTCGTGTGGAATGGCCCAGGGACGTTTCGCTCGGCAGCTTCGAAGGAGACAACATGGCCGTGTTCGACGACTTCGGTCGTCCGCTCGTTGCCGGCTTCATCGTCGAACCCACACCGGGACACGCGGAGCCCCACCACTACGACGTAGTGCTCGCCTCGGCGGGCGGAGGCAAGGGCGTGCCCCGGAATCGGGACTACACCCAGGCACTCGAAATACTGCTCCGCCGACTCGGCGGCCTGCACGGCCGGCTGCTCGATGCCGCGGTCGACAGCCGGAACACCGCGCTCCGGAAACTCCCCTTGGCGGAGCGCCGTGTGCTCTTGCCGGCCTGGCACGCCGTCGACCTGTACACCGTCAAGGACTTCAAGGAGCTGCGGCTTTCTCTGACGGGTTCGCAAAAGAACATCGGAGCGAAGCCGCGTTCGAAGGGGGGCAACGAGCGTCGACGTCTTCGACTTACCGTGAATGTCCCCGCTGCCGGAGACGCCGGGCGACTTGAGCAACTGCTCACTCGGCCGGAAACGGTCGAGATCCCGGACACCGACGAAGCAGGGATCGACGAAGTAGGGACCGGTGCGGGAGCCGGGGCCGCCGGTGAGCCCGATCGTGCACCGTACCGATCGGGGATGCCCGATGCGCGCAACCGCAAGTCGGGGCGAGGGCAGGGGCGTTCAGCGGACAGTGCCGCGAATCGAGCCGTCGAGATGCGGGCGATGGCACTCGCCGAAGCCCACTACCGCGCCGAGGGCTGGGCCGTGAGCGTGGTCGCGAACACCAGCAGTTGGGACCTCACCTGTCGCAAGGACGGTGTCGAAAAGCACGTCGAGGTCAAGGGTCTGACCGGCACCCCCGAGGGCGTCCACCTGACCGCCAACGAGGTCCGGCACGCGCTCACCTATTCGAACCCCGCGCTCTTCGTCGTTCACGGGATCGTGGTGCATCGCTGCGGTGACGAGGTCACCGCCGACGGTGGTACCGAACTGTTGTGGGATCCGTGGGTCATTGCTCTCGACCGAGCTACTGCGACTCAGTACCACTACGCCCTGGACGGCCCCACGTAGGCACGGTCGATCGGCCGGTTCGCTATGGCCGGGCACCGTGGTGTCGGCGGAGTCGGGGTGGCGGATTCCGGAGGATGTGGCGGGGTGGGCGACGCCGGCACTCACGACTGTGTGGCAACACGTCGCGCGGCAGGGGCGGTTGATGACGCGGCTGTTGCCGGAGCGCATCGGGGGCGGGGGCGGTTCCGTGCTGTTGCCGGCGACGTTGATCGAGGGAAGCTCTTCGTGAACTCGGGCCCGGCGGCGGGGTGGGTTCGGTGGGCTTCGGGTTGGCTTCAAGCGCTCGGTCGGGCTGGGTTGGGCTTGAACGGTGGTGGGGTTGTTCGGTTTCGGAGGTCGGGCCGGCCGAGTGGGTCTCGGATGCCGGTCGGGTTGTCGAGTGGCTTCGAGTGTCGGGCGGGTCGGGGGATTTGTGGGTTGGGCGGGCTGTTTGGTTTGGGTGTTGCCACTCCTGGGGGTGCGCCGAAAGTGTGGTGTGTGAGTGGGGAAGTCGACACAGTGATGAGGTTACTTTTTGGCGGATCGGGGCTCTGAGATGGGTGTTTTTCGGGCTGTATCACGTCGGGCGCGTGGGGGTGGGGCGGACCCGATGTTCCGCCGGATGGGGGATCGCGCGATGATCTCCCGGTGACCGATACCTGTCTACCGATCCGCTGCGAGTGTGCGGGGGTACACCAGTGACCGGCGCCGGAACCGGCCTGTTGTTCTCTCCGTGGTTGTGGCTGGTGATGCCGCTGATCGTTTCCATCGACGCCGTGCTGCCGATCGTGCCCGGGGACGAACTCGTGATGGCCGCGGCGGCGGTGGCCGACGGTGACCTTCGGTACATCGTCCTGGTTTTGTTGACCGCCGGGATCGGCGCCTTCATCGGGGACCAATGCGCCTACGCGGTGGGCCGCGCACGGCTGCGTCGCGGGGGCGACGCCGTGTTGGGGCCGCGTCGGCAGAAGGCGATGGATCTGGCCCGCGGCGCACTGGCCAAGGGCGGGATGTCCGCGCTGATCGCGGCCCGCTTCCTGCCCGGCGGCCGGACCGCGGTGAACATGCTCGCCGGCCGACTGGGCTACCCGCGCCCGCAGTTCCGCGCGGCGACGCTGGTCGGGGCGACCATCTCGGTGTCGTACGCGATGACGATCGGCACGCTGGCCGGGCACATCGTCGAGGACAGCCCGCTGCTGGTGGCGCTCGGCGGGATGGCGCTGGGCGCCTCGGTACCGCTGATCGTGGGAGTGCCGGCACGTGTCGTCCGCGAGGTGCGCCGTCGGCGTCACGCCGGCGAGGCGCCGGCGACCGTCGAGGTCTGAACCGGCGGCACCACGACGGTGGGGCGCGGGATCGATGCCGATCCCGCGCCCCACTCGCCTTCTCGAACCGCTAGCCGGCCCCACGCTCCGTCAGCATCGACCGCATCAGGTCGATCTCCGAGCTCTGGCCCACCACCATCGTGTTGGCCAGGTCCCGGACCTGCTGGACCTGCGCGCGCGCGACGCCCTCGCGGGCCATCGCCACACCGGCCTCGTGGTGGGTGATCATGAGCTGGAGGAACATCACCTCGGCGTCCTTGCCGTGCAACGTCGCCAGCTTGTCCAACTGCGCCTGCGTGGCCATGCCCGGCATGAGCTGGGTGTCCGCGCCCGCCGACGGCGTGCCGTGCCCGGAGTGGCCCGGCATCGAACCCGGCGTCATCCACTGCATCACCGGCCGGGTCGAGCCGAGGGTCAGGCCCCACAACTGGAGCCAGGACGCCATCCGGCCGATCTGCTCCTGCTGGGTCAGCGCGATGTCGTACGCGAGCTTGCGGGTCGCGTCGTCCTGGGTCAGATCGCGGACCATCATCGCCATCTGCACGGCCTGGGCGTGGTGCGTGCGCATGTCGCGCGCGAACCCGGCGTCGACGGAATCGTCGGCCGGCGGATTCGGCACCGCGGCCGGCGCCGGGCCGAGCGCGCGGGTGGGCGCGGTCGCCGCGGCCGGCTCGGCCGAGTCGTCGGACGAACAGGCCGCCAGCGCCGGTACCGCGAGCAGCCCGGTCGCCACGATCAGCGCGACGCGTGCGCGGGGCCTCACGAGGTGGGCTTCCCGACGCCGCCCGTGCACGGCGAACCGGGCTCCGGGGTCTGCTTGCCTTCCTTGTACTCCTTGATGAACTGGTCCAGCCGCGGGTCGCTCGCGTTGTCGAGCTTGAGCTGGAGGCCCCACGCCGAGGCGACGACCGGCTTGTCCAGGCCGTCGTACGGGCTGAGCATCATGTACGTCTTGCCCTTGACCTTGGACTTCAGGACTTCCAACTGGTCCGCGGGCAGATTCGACTGGTAGGTGATCCACACCGTGCCGTGCTCCAGCGAGTGCACGCCGTTGCGGTTCGGCACCGGGGAGTCGTAGATCCCGCAGTTCTGCCAGACCGGGTCGTGCTCGCCGCCGACCGGCGGGCTCTGCTTGTAGGTGACTTCCTTGGGCTTGGAGATGTGCCCCTGGGACGCCGTGTACGCGCTCACCCCGACTATGTCGCTCTTGACGCTGGGGTCGGGCTTGACGTCGGCGATGACGTTGTTGGCGCCGCCCGGCTTGTCGCCCTCGTCGTCGGACGACATGACCACGGCGGTCAGCCCCGCCACCAGGGCGAGGACCGCGAGGCCCGAGGCGGCGAAGATGATCGCCGAGCGGCGCTTGGCGGCCTTGCGCTCCTGCTCGCGCTGAGCGGCCACCCGCTCACGCGTCGCCGCCATTCGGGCGGATTTCTGCGCCTTGCTCTGCTTCTTCGAGGTGTTGGGGGACTGTTGCCCCATGGCTCCGCCTTATTCCGATTCCGGGATTCGTCTGTGGGCCGTGCGAGGGTGTGCCGCGCGGATCACGTACGACTGACGCAGAGCACCGTCAGATCGGAGGCGTCCTCGGCGGGCCTGGGCGCGAGTGCGATGCCGACGGCGTCCGGTTCGGCCAACCACGGCGGGAGCATCGAGCTGGGCGCGGGGGCGACCACCGGCGGCAGCGGTGGAACGGTGGCGGGCACGCACGCGTGCGAGCGGTCACCGCATCGCCCCGACCCGTCGCCCTTGTCGTCCGGCCCGCTGCTGTCCCGGTCCTGGTGCGCGGTGTGATGAAAGGGACACACCGTCGGGATCGTCGCGGTCGAGGGCACCGACTCGGCGTGGATCGGAAAGGCGCTGCCGAGCAGCGCGGCGCACGCCAGTACAGCCCCGGCCAACAGCCGGATCACCGGCCGCAGCGGGACTGCCAGCGAGGCCATCCGTTGCGTCACGGGCCCTATTCTCACCCGAACGAGTGACCCTGTGGGAAGTCGGGGCAGGATCTTTCGTCGTCGTGACGGCAACGTGATGGCGACCCGGCGGCGACACGGCCGTACGCGCGTCCGCCTCGACCCCCGAGCCGCACCCGCCGGGCCCGGGCCGGGTGCCGGCCGGGACCGGGGCAAACCGAGGCGAGGTTCCCGCCGGCGGCTCGATAGCATCGGTGTGCGAGCGATGCACCCAGCGCCGCCCAGCACCCACCAGCCACATGTCAGGAGACGAACGGTGTCCCAAGCCCGAGTGACCATCAGCCGCGACCCGGACCGGGACGAGCGGGTGGTGACCACGGGCACTACGGCTGCCGAGCTCTTCGAAGGCGACCGCTCGGTGGTCGCCGCGCGCGTGGCCGGCCGGCTCGTGGACCTGGCGTACGTCGTGCTCGACGGCGACGAGATCGAGCCGGTCGAGATCGGCTCCCCGGACGGCCTGAACATCCTGCGCCACTCCGCCGCGCACGTGCTGGCGCAGGCGGTCCAGGAGCTGTTCCCCGAGGCCAAGCTGGGCATCGGCCCGCCGATCAAGGACGGCTTCTACTACGACTTCGACGTCGAGACGCCGTTCCACCCCGACGATCTCAAGCGCATCGAGAAGAAGATGCAGGAGATCATCAAGCAGGGTCAGCGCTTCGCCCGCCGGGTCACCACCGACGAGGAGGCGTGCGCCGAGCTGGCCGACGAGCCGTACAAGCTGGAGCTGATCGGCCTCAAGGGCGCCGCCGCGGAGGCCGCCGAGGGCGCTTCCGCCGAGGTCGGCGCCGGTGAGCTGACCATCTACGACAACCTGAACGCGAAGACCGGCGAGCTGTGCTGGAAGGACCTCTGCCGAGGCCCGCACCTGCCCACCACCCGCAACATTCCCGCGTTCAAGCTGATGCGCTCGGCCGCCGCCTACTGGCGCGGCAGCGAGAAGAACAAGCAGCTCCAGCGCATCTACGGCACCGCGTGGCCGAGCAAGGACGAGCTCAAGGCGTACACGACCTTCCTGGAGGAGGCCGAGAAGCGCGACCACCGCAAGCTCGGCGCCGAGCTGGACCTGTTCTCCATCCCGGAGGAGATCGGCTCGGGCCTGGCCGTCTTCCACCCCAAGGGCGGCATCATCCGCCGCACCATGGAGGACTACTCGCGGCGTCGGCACGAGGAGGCCGGCTACGAGTTCGTCTACACGCCGCACGCCACCAAGGGCAAGCTCTTCGAGGTCTCCGGCCACCTGGACTGGTACGCCGACGGCATGTACCCGCCGATGGAGCTGGACGAGGGCCAGAGCTACTACCTCAAGCCGATGAACTGCCCGATGCACAACCTGATCTACCGGGCCCGGGGGCGCTCGTACCGGGAGTTCCCGCTGCGCCTGTTCGAGTTCGGCACGGTCTACCGCTACGAGAAGTCCGGCGTGGTGCACGGCCTCACCCGCGCCCGCGGCTTCACCCAGGACGACGCGCACATCTACTGCACGCGCGAGCAGATGTCGGGCGAGCTGGACTCGCTGCTGACCTTCGTGCTGAACCTGCTGCGCGACTACGGGCTCGACGACTTCTACCTGGAGCTGTCCACCAGGAACCCGGAGAAGTCGATCGGCACCGAGGAGAACTGGACCGAGGCCACCGAGACGCTGCGCCAGGCCGCGCAGAAGCAGGGCCTGGAGCTCGTCGACGACCCGGGCGGCGCCGCGTTCTACGGCCCGAAGATCTCGGTCCAGGCCAAGGACGCGATCGGGCGCACCTGGCAGATGTCGACCATCCAGGTCGACTTCAACCTGCCGGAGCGCTTCGACCTGGAGTACACCGCCTCCGACGGCTCCCGGCAGCAGCCGGTGATGATCCACCGTGCGCTGTTCGGCTCGATCGAGCGCTTCTTCGCGGTCCTGCTGGAGCACTACGCGGGCAAGATGCCGCCGTGGCTCGCGCCGGTCCAGGTGGTCGGCATCCCGATCACCGAGGAGCACGTCCCGTACCTGCGCGAGGTCGCGGCCAAGCTCAAGTCGCACGGCATCCGGGTCGAGATCGACGACTCGGCGGACCGCATGCAGAAGAAGATCCGCAACGCCAACAAGTTCAAGATCCCGTACATGCTGCTCGCGGGCGACGAGGACGTACAGGCCGGCGCGGTCAGCTTCCGCTACCGCAACGGCGAGCAGAACAACGGCGTCGCGGTCGACGACGCGGTGGCCGAGATCGTCAAGGCCGTCCGGGACCGCATCCAGATCTGACGCGGTGTCACCGGCCGTGGCCCGGGGCCGCGCGACGGCGCGGTCACCGGGGCGCGGCCCGCTCCGACCCACGGCATATGCTTCCTGGCATGACGAGCGAGCCCGAGATGCAGGACGGGGTTGGGGGGCCGGATGCCTTCGGCAGGCTGTGGACTCCCCATCGGATGGCGTACATCAAGGGCGAGAACAAGCCGTCGGGGCCGACGCCCGACGACGGGTGCCCGTTCTGCCGGATTCCCTCGCTGAGCGATGTCGAGGGGCTCGTCGTCGCGCGGGGTGAGCAGGTCTACGCGGTGCTGAATCTGTACCCGTACAACGGTGGTCACCTGATGGTGGTGCCCTACCGGCACGTCGCGGACTACACCGACCTGGACGACGCGGAGACGATCGAGCTCGCCCGGTTCACCAAGCTCGCGATGGTCACCCTGCGCAAGGTTTCGGGCGCGCAGGGATTCAACATCGGGATGAACCAGGGGCACGTCGCCGGGGCGGGGATCGCCGCGCACCTGCACCAGCATCTGGTGCCGCGCTGGGGCGGCGACACCAACTTCATGCCCGTGGTCGGTCACACCAAGGTGCTGCCGCAACTGCTCGCGGAGACCCGCGAGATGTTGGCCTCCGCGTGGCCGGTCGACTGACCGGGTCGGCCGGCGTTCGAGGCGCGCGTACTCGCCGCGAGCGAGGCGGGCGCGCTCGGAGCCGGTGGGTGGAGTCGGTGCGATGGCAGGATCCAAGCGGCAGTTGTCAAGGAGAAGAGCTTTGAGCGCACGACCGGTTCTCGTGTACGACGGCGACTGCGGGTTCTGCACCCGGTCGGTGGAGTTCGCGCAGAAACACATCCCGTTCGACGCCGACGTGGTGGCCTGGCAGTTCGCCGAACTCGAGGAACTCGGCGTCGAGCAGCACCGCGCCGAGCACGAGGTGTTGTGGGTGACTCCCGTCGGCACCGTGTACGGCGGACACCACGCGGTGGCCAAGCTGCTGATGAACGCCGGCGGCCCGTGGGCCCTGGCCGGTGCCGCGCTGCGGGTGCAGCCGGTCAGCATCGCCGCACACGGCGTGTACCGCCTGGTCGCGGACAACCGTGACCGGATGCCCGGCGGGACACCGGCGTGCGCGATGCCGGCGCACCTGCGGCCGGACACCGTCAACGCTGCGGGGTGACCCGCCGGGCGGCCCTCGCGGTGGCCGCGTGCTCGCTCGCCGCGTATCTCCTCCTGGGCACCTTCGGTTCCTCGGACATGTGGTGGCTGGGCGATCTGAAGGTGTATCGCCAGGGCGGCGTGGACGTGCTCGCCGGGCACGGTGACCTGTACACGATCCGGCCCGGGCGGCTGCCGTTCACCTACACGCCGTGGGCCGGGCTGACCTTCACGCCGTTGGCCTGGCTGCCGTGGGGTGTGGTCGAGGTGGTCGGGGTGGCGGGCAATCCGGCCTTGCTCGGTACGGCGACCTGGCTCGCCTGGGGGATCCTCGGGCTGCGCGGCGAGGCCCGGGTGCGGGCGACCGCGCTGAGCGCCGCCGCGCTGTTGTGGACCGAGCCGGTCCAGGAGAACCTGCGCTTCGGGCAGATCAACCTGCTGCTGCTGGTCCTGGTGCTGGCCGACTTCGCCCGCCCGCGCGGCGCCCGCCTCACCGGGGTCGGGGTCGGCCTGGCGGCCGGGCTCAAACTCACCCCGGCGATCTTCATCCCCTATCTGCTGCTCACCGGACGCGTGCGCGAGGGGTTGACCGCGCTGGGCGTGTTCGTCGGCACGGTGGTGGCGGCGTTCGCGGTGCTGCCGAGCGAATGCGCGGACTACTGGGGCGGGTTGTTCCTGGACGACACCCGGATAGGGCTGGCCCAGTTCCCCGGCAATCAGTCCGTGCACGGCGCGGTGACCCGGCAGTTCGGCGCGCAGTCGCCGCCCGGGTGGTTGTGGCCGCTGCTCGCGGTCCTGGTCGCGGCGCCGGCCCTGACGCTCGCCGTCGTGGCGGCGCGGCGCGGGGCGGCGTTGGCCGGGATGGGGTTCTGCGCGCTGACCGCGCTGTTGGTGTCGCCGATCTCCTGGACGCACCACTGGGTGTGGGCGCTGCCGTTGGTGATCGTGCTCGCGGATCGGGTCCGGCGCACTCGGTCGCCGGTCGCGTGGGTCACCCTGGTGGCGGTGTTCGCGGTCGCCGCGGCCTATCCGATGGAGCGTGCCCGGGTGTCCGGGGTGTTGCCGAGCGGGATCGTGTGGACGGTGCCGTTCGGCGACGGCGGCGAGTTGGACCTGCACGGTTGGCAACTGGTCGTGGGCAACGCGTATGTGCTGGTCGCGGTGCTCGGGTTGATCACGGCGGTGTGGGCGCTGTACGCCGATCGCCGACATTTCACCTGTTCGACCGGTTTGGCCCCGACCGCCGAGCCCGATCCGGATCCCGCTTCGTAGACTCGTCGTACTTTCAGGTGATCCGTCCCATCCGCCCCGGCGGACCCGCGCGGATCGTACGACGAGGTGGGCGTGATGCGGGTGACGGGGCGAGGAGCGGGTGGGGGTCCGACGACGGTTCGAACGATGAGCCGATCATGCCTAGACTGAGCCGAACGGGGATCGGCCCGGCCGCGCGAAAGGCGGCGAGGGGCACGGGGGCGGAGACGGCGCGGATGAGTGACAAGGCCCGACCCCCCGGCATCGGCCGCAGTGCCCGCCGAACCCCCCACGAGCCGACCGGCGGCCCCGCACGGCGGACCCGCTCACTCGGCAGGTTCCGCCCGATCGGCATCGCCGTGGTCGGCCTGCTCATCACGCTCGGCATCATCGCCACCGTGGGCGGCGCGGCGCCCCCACCACGCACCACACGACCGCTGCTCCTTGGCGGCGTCATATCCGGCCCCGAGGGCCCCCTCGCACTGCCCACCGACGCGCCCGCGACCCCGCCCACCGACGCCGAGCGGGCCTGGCTCGCCGAGGGCACCGTGCCGGGCACGACCCCGCGCCACCGGGCGATGGCCGAGCGCGCGCTGCTGGACATGCGCGTGCTGACCCAGGCCGACGGGTCGGTGGCGGCGGCCTGGTTCGGGATCTGGAAGTACGTCTGGCCGCGCGACGCGGCCTGGGTCGCGGCGGCGTTCACCGCCACCGGACACCACCGGGAGGCCCTCGCGGTGCTGCGCCGACTGGCCGCGTTGCAACGCCCCGACGGCACCTGGGAGGCGCGCTACCGGCTGGACGGCGGGCCGGTCGGCGACGGTCGGGCGGCCCAGTTGGACGGCAACGGATGGGTGCCGTGGGCGATCTGGTTCTGGTACGTCCACCAGGACGCCGAGGCCCCGGAGACCGCGGCGGCCCTGCGGGAACTGTGGCCGACGGTGCGCGCGGCCGGTGACGCGGCGGCCGGCCGGCTGCGCCCGAACGGGTTGCCGCCTCGGGGCTCGGACTACTGGGAAACCCGCACCGACCAGGTCACCCTGGGCACCGCCGCACCCCTGTCGGCCGGCCTGCGCGCCGCCGCCGACCTGGCCCGACGCACCGGGGACGAGCCCGCCGCGGGGCGCTGGGCCGGCGCCTCGGCCCGCCTCGACCGCGGCATCCGGGAGGCGTTCGGGCCGCACGACTACCCGCGCACGGCCTCGGCCAAGGGCGGCGCGGACACCGCGGTGACCTGGCTGGGCCCGCCGTTCGCTCGCGCGGACGCCGGTGTCGCGAGCGCGGTGCGCCGATCCGCGGAGTTGCTCACCCTGCCCAACGGAGGCATCCTGCCGGGCGAACACTGGGCCGGCGACCCCACCGCGGCCTGGACCCCGGAAACCGCCTCCTTCGCACTGTTCAGCGCGGCGAGCGGCGACCGGGCCGGCGCGGAGCACCGGCTCGACTGGCTCGCCGACCACCGGACGGCGTTCGGCTCGCTGCCCGAGAAGGTCGACAAGAACGGCAAGCCGGCCTCGGTGGCCCCGCTGGCCTGGACCTCGGCGACCGTCCTGCTCGCCCTGACGGCCCTGGACGGCCCCCTCCCGATTCCCTGACGCCACGCGGCGGGGGATCGGGGTACCCGGGCCGGGGCGCGTCACGGACGTCGACCCCGGACCGGTGTCACCCGATGCGCCTTCGGGTCAGGCGTCCGCGTCGCTGGTGACCTTCGCGGCGAGTTGCGGGGGCATCGGGTCGTGGCGGCAGTAGGTGCGGGCGAACTGGCCGGTGCCGTGGCTGATCGAGCGCAGGTCGATCGCGTAGCGGCTGATCTCGATCTCCGGGACCTCGGCGCGGATCAGGGTGCGGCCCGAGCCGATCGGCTCGGTACCCACCACCCGGCCGCGGCGCGAGCTCAGGTCGCTCAGCACGCCGCCGACGTACTCGTCGGAGACGGTGACCCGTACCTCCGAGACCGGTTCCAGCAGGTGGATCCGGGTGCTCGCGGCGGCCTCGCGCAGCGCCAGCGAGCCCGCCATCTGGAAGGCCATGTCGGACGAGTCGACCGAGTGGGCCTTGCCGTCGGTCAGCGTCACACGCAGGTCGACCATCGGATAGCCGGCCGCGACGCCCTTCTCCATCTGGGCCCGGACGCCCTTCTCCACCGACGGGATGAAGTTGCGCGGCACCGAACCGCCGAACACCTTGTCGACGAACTCGAACCCGGATCCGCCCGGCAGCGGTTCGACGTCGATCTCGCAGATCGCGAACTGGCCGTGCCCGCCGGACTGTTTCACGTGTCGGCCGCGCCCGCTGGCCTTCTCCGCGAACGTCTCGCGCAGCGACACCTTGTGCGCCACCGCGTCCACCGCGACGCCGTAGCGACTGCGCAGCCGGTCCAGGAGCACTTCGACATGTGCCTCGCCCATGCACCACAACACCAACTGGTGGGTGTCGATGTTGTGTTCCAGGCGCAGCGTCGGATCCTCGGCGACCAGCCGGGCCAGCGACTGGGAAAGTTTGTCCTCGTCCGCCTTGCTGTGCGCGCGGATGGCCACCGGCAGCAGCGGGTCGGGCATCATCCACGGCTCCATCAGCAGCGGATCGTCCTTGTCCGAGATGGTGTCGCCGGTCTCGGCCCGGGTCAGCTTGGCGACCGCGACGATGTCGCCGGCGATGCCGCGGTTGAGCGAGCGCTGGTGTTTGCCCAGCGGGATCGACATCGCGCCGATGCGCTCGTCCAGGTCGTGGTCCTCGTGTCCGCGATCGGCCATCCCGTGCCCGGAGACGTGCACCGTCATGTCCGGGCGCAGGGTGCCGGAGAAGACCCGCACCAGCGAGATCCGGCCCACGTACGGGTCGGACGTCGTCTTGACCACCTCGGCCGCGAGCGGCCCCTCGGGGTCGCAGGTCAGCGGGTCGCGGGGCTTCCCGTCGGGGGTGGTGACCGGCAACACCTCGTGCTCGGGCGGCGCCGGACAAGCCCGGACGATGCCCTCCAGGAGTTCGATGGTGCCCAGCCCGTCGGGCGCGACCGCGAGCACCGGGTAGAACGAACCTCGGGCGACCGCGGTCTCCAGGTCGGCGATCAGCGTGTCGACGTCGATCTGCTCTCCGGAGAGGTAGCGGTCCATCAGGGACTCGTCCTCGCTCTCCGCGATGATGCCCTCGATCAGCCGATTGCGGGCGTCCTCGATCAGCGGCAGGTGCTCGGGGTCGGGGTCCAGCGTCCGACGAGTGCCCGAGGAGTAGTCGTAGACCCGCTGGGTGAGCAGGCCCATCAGACCCGCGACGCTCTCGTCCTCGCCGTGCAGCGGCAGGTAGAGCGGCAACACGGTGTCCGAGTCGGGGTCGCCGAACACCCGCTGGCAGATCAGCACCATCTCGTCGAAGTCGGCGCGCGCCTGGTCGAGCTTGGTGATCACGATCGCGCGGGGCATGCCGACCGAGGCGCACTCGTCCCAGAGCATCCGGGTCGAGCCGTCCACGCCGTCCGCGGCCGAGACCACGAACAGCGCGGCGTCCGCGGCGCGCAGGCCCGCCCGCAGGTCGCCGACGAAGTCCGCGTAGCCGGGGGTGTCGAGCAGGTTGATCTTCACGCCGTCGAATTCGACGGGGGACAGGGACAGCGCCACCGAGCGGTGCTGGCGGTGTTCGATGTCCTCGAAGTCGGACACGGTCGTCCCGTCCTCGACGCGACCGGCCCGGGGAATCGTCCCGGTCGCCACGAGCAGGGACTCCACCAATGTCGTCTTGCCCGCCCCCGTGTGGCCCACCAGCACCACGTTGCGCACCGAGTCCGGGCTCGCCGGCGCGGTTACCCTGCCGACGGTTCCGGCGTTTGCTCCGGATTTATCCGCCATGTGCCACCTCCTGGTTGTCCATCCGATGTGGTCGTCGTCGACGTCCCCGGGACGCGCAGGTGCAAGTCGGTCGTCGGTACGCCAACGTCCGCAAATCGATTCCTGAACGGCAGCATTGCCCCGACGTCCGACCGAGTACAAGTGTCCTCGCCGTACGTGATGTTCTCCAACGCGGCACGCCCGGGCGACGGGGGGCTCGGGAGGCACGACCGCGTCAGTACGATGGGCGCACCAGGCGGGTCGAGTCCACCGGATCCCCCGCCGCCCCGGCAATCCTTCGGGAAGGCGATGCTCAACAAATACGCTCGTGCCTTCTTCACGCGTGTGCTCACCCCGTTCGCGAGCTTTCTGCTGCGTCACAACGTGAGTCCGGACACGGTGACGCTGATCGGCACCCTCGGGGTGGTCGTCGCGGCGCTGGTGTTCTTCCCGATCGGCTGGTTCCTCACCGGCACGCTCGTCATCACCGCGTTCATCTTCTCCGACCTGGTCGACGGCAACATGGCGCGCCAGTTGGGCCGCTCGACCAAATGGGGGGCCTTCCTCGACTCCACGCTGGACCGGGTCGCGGACGCCGCGATCTTCGGCGCGCTGGCGATCTGGTTCGCCGGCGACGGCGACAACCTGCGCATGTGCATCCTGGCGATCTTCTGCCTCGGGTCCGGCCAGGTCGTGTCGTACTCCAAGGCCAGGGCCGAGAGCCTGGGTCTGGCCTGCGACGTCTCCGGACTGATCGAGCGGGCCGAGCGACTGGTCATCTCGCTGGTGGCCACCGGTCTCGACGGAATGGGTGTGCCGTACATCCAGGAGGCCGCACTGTGGTTCATCGCGGTGGGCAGCCTGATCACGGTCTTCCAGCGGATGATCGCGATCCATCGCTCGGCATCCGCGATCGACAACGCGGTGTCCGGAGGTGACAAGCCGTGACCGACGTCGGGCAGCGGCTGGCCGACACCGGGTACGCCCTGGGCTGGTCGGTGGTCAAGCGGCTGCCCGAGCCGGTCGCCACGGCCGCCTTCCGCCGGATCGCCGACCTGGTCTGGCGACAACGCGGCGGCGGCGTGCTCCAGTTGGAGGCCAATCTGCGTCGGGTCGTGGGGCCCGATGCCACGCCCGAGCAACTTCGCGCGCTCTCCCGCGAGGGCATGCGCTCCTACCTGCGCTACTACCAGGAGGCGTTCCGGCTGCCGGTGTGGGACCGCGAGACGGTGCTGGCCCGGATGGAGTGCGACCTGACGCTGTTGGACGAGTGCAGCGCCCGCGGCAAGGGGGTGATCTTCGCGCTGCCGCATATGGGCAACTGGGACCACGCCGGCGCCTGGATCACGCTCAAGGGCTATCCGTTCACCACGGTCGCCGAACGACTGAAGCCGGAATCCCTGTACCGGCGCTTCCTGGACTATCGCGAGTCGCTGGGCATGGAGGTGCTGCCGCTCACCGGCGGCGACGGCAACACGTTCGGCACGCTGGCGCGGCGGCTGCGCGCGGGTCGGTTGTTGTGCCTGCTCTCCGACCGCGACCTGACCACCGCCGGTGTGCCGGTGACCTTCTTCGGCGAGCAGACCCGGATGGCCGCGGGGCCGGCCGCGCTGGCCCTGCAGACCGGCGCGGCGCTGATTCCGGTCACCCTCCCGTGGGACGGCAAGGTCATCCGGGGCACGCTGCACCCCGAGGTCGTGGTGCCCGCCGAGGGCACCCGCCGGGAGAAGATCGCGGTGATGACCCAGCAGGTCGCGGACGCCTACGCCCGGGGGATCGCGCGCGACCCGCAGGACTGGCACATGCTTCAGCCGCTGTGGCTCGACGACCTGGACCGACGCCGGCTCGCCCGGATCGGGGAGGCCAAGTGAGAATCGGCGTCGTGTGCCCCTACTCGTGGGACGTGCCGGGCGGTGTGCAGTACCACGTGCGGGATCTCGCGGCGAACCTGATCGCGCGTGGGCACGAGGTGTCGGTGCTGGCGCCGGCGGACGACGACACCCCGCTGCCGGACTACGTGGTGCCGGCCGGGCGAGCGGTACCGGTGCGCTACAACGGCTCGGTGGCCCGGCTCAACTTCGGCTTCCTGTCCGCCGCGCGGGTGCGGCGCTGGATCCACGACGGGCACTTCGACGTGCTGCACATCCACGAACCGGCCACGCCCAGCCTGTCGTTGCTCGCCTGCTGGGCGGCCTCCGGCCCGGTGGTGGCCACCTTCCACACCTCCAACCCCCGCTCGCGGGCGATGATCGCGGCCTACCCGATCCTGCAACCGGCGTTGGAGAAGATCAGCGCCCGGATCGCGGTCAGCGAGTACGCACGCCGCACCCTGGTCGAACACCTCGGCGGCGACGCGGTGGTCATCCCCAACGGCGTGGACGTCGGCTTCTTCGCCGACGCACCCGTGGAGCCCACGTGGCAGGGCACACCCGAGGCGCCGACCATCGGCTTCATCGGGCGGATCGACGAATCGCGCAAGGGACTGCCCACGCTGATCGAGGCGTTCCCGCGGATCGTCGAGGCGTTCCCGGGCGTACGGCTGCTGGTGGCCGGGCGAGGGGACGCCGAACAGGCGGTGGAGGACCTGCCGGAGGCGTTGCGCGGACAGGTCACCTTCCTGGGCATGGTCAGCGACCTGGACAAGGCGCGGTTGTTGCGCAGCGTGGACGTCTACGTGGCGCCCAACACCGGTGGCGAGAGCTTCGGGATCATCCTGGTCGAGGCGATGTCGGCGTCGGCGCCGGTGCTGGCCAGTGACCTGGACGCGTTTCGTCAGGTGCTGGACGGGGGGCGGGCGGGGGAGTTGTTCGCGGTGGAGGACGCCTCGGCGCTTGCCGCTGCCGCGGTGGGGTTGCTTCGGGATCCCGAGCGGCGGGAGATGTTGCGGGAGGTCGGGCGCAAGCATGTGCAGCGGTACGACTGGGGGACGGTCGGGACGGACATCCTGGGCGTGTACGAGACGGTCACGGCGGGGGCGCCGGCGGCGTAGCGGGGGTTGGCCTCAAACGCCGGCCGGGCTGAAAGGTGGCCTCAAACGCCGGCCGGGCTGAAAGGTGGCCTCAAGCGCCGGCCGGGCTGGATTGGTTGGGTTGGTCTCGGACGTCGGGCGGGCTGAAAGGTGGCCTCAAACGCCGGCCGGGCTGGGTTGGTTGGGCTGAAGGGTGGCCTCGAGCGCCGGCCGGGCTGGAGGGTGGTCTCGGGCGTCGGGCGGGCTGGTGGGGTCGGGCGTTGGTCGGGTGGTTTGGGCGGGTCGGGTTGGGCTCGAAGGTTGGCTGGGGTGGGGGGTATTAGGGTCGCCGGGTGATGACTGTCATCTGGGTCCTGCTCGCGGTGCTTGCGGTTGGTGTGTATTTGAGTTGGACCGCCGGGCGGCTGGATCGGCTGCATGCGCGGGTGGATTCGAGTCGGGCCGCGTTGGACGCGCAGTTGTTGCGGCGGTCGGCGGTCGCGCAGGAGATCGCCACCTCCGGGTTGCTCGATCCGGCCTCCTCGCTCGTGTTGGCCGGTGCCGCGCACGAGGCGCGGAACGCGGCCGAGGACGAGCGCGAGGTGGCGGAGAGCGACCTGACCCGCGCGTTGCGGTTCCTGTTCGAGGACCCCGCCCAGGCGGAGGACCTGCGGGCCCGACCCGGCGGCGCGGAACTGGTCACCGAACTGCAGACCGCGGTACGGCGCGTGCCGATGGCCCGGCGCTTTCACAACGACGCGGTCCGCG
This sequence comes from Embleya sp. NPDC020886, assembly GCF_044333915.1. NCBI lineage: Bacteria > Bacillati > Actinomycetota > Actinomycetes > Kitasatosporales > Streptomycetaceae > Embleya > Embleya sp. NPDC020886. The sequence continues at coordinate 48,633 of NZ_JBIRRX010000010.1, forward strand.
GCGCCCGTGCGGTGCGCCGACACCGGTTGGTGCGCTATCTGCGGTTGGCGGGCCATGCCCCGTACCCGGTCACCTTCGAGATGGACGACGAGGAGCCGCGCACTTTGCAGCCCGGTGGGTCCTGACGGGAGCCACGCAAAGGCCACCGTGGACAGATTGGCCCGGGTAATTCGCCGGGGTGGCATGACATTAGGATCCACCTCACCCGTACGATGGAGCCAACCGTCGTCGTTCGCACCCGTGTGAGGTCATCCGTGTCCACCACCCCCGCAAGCCCCCAGACCGGCACCGACCTGGTCAAGCGCGGCATGGCCGAGCAGCTCAAGGGCGGCGTGATCATGGACGTCGTCAACGCCGAGCAGGCCAAGATCGCCGAGGACGCGGGCGCGGTCGCCGTCATGGCGCTCGAGCGCGTGCCCGCCGACATCCGCAAGGACGGCGGCGTCGCGCGCATGTCCGACCCGGACATGATCGACGGCATCATCGGCGCCGTGTCCATCCCGGTGATGGCCAAGGCCCGGATCGGCCACTTCGCCGAGGCCCAGGTGCTGCAGTCGCTCGGCGTGGACTACATCGACGAGTCCGAGGTGCTGACCCCGGCCGACGAGTCGAACCACATCAACAAGTGGAAGTTCACCACCCCCTTCGTGTGTGGCGCGACCAACCTCGGCGAGGCGCTGCGCCGGATCACCGAGGGCGCGGCGATGATCCGCTCCAAGGGTGAGGCCGGCACCGGCAACGTGGTCGAGGCCACCCGCCACATGCGCACCATCCTCAAGGACATCAAGCAGCTCTCGGTGCTGGACGAGGACGAGCTGTTCGTCGCCGCGAAGAACCTCCAGGCGCCGTACGCGCTGGTCAAGGAGGTCGCCGAGGCCGGCAAGCTGCCCGTCGTGCTGTTCACCGCGGGCGGCATCGCCACCCCGGCCGACGCGTCGATGATGATGCAGCTCGGCGCCGAGGGTGTGTTCGTCGGCTCGGGCATCTTCAAGTCCGGCGACCCGGCCAAGCGGGCCAAGGCGATCGTGGACGCGACCCTGCACTTCGACGACCCGGACGTGATCGCCAAGGTCTCGCGCGGCCTGGGCGAGGCGATGGTCGGCATCAACATCGACACCCTCCCGGCCGAGCAGCGCTACGCCGGCCGCGGCTGGTAGTCCCCGCCCCGTCGAGGACTTCGAAGCACTCGAACACTCGAAAAGCTGTGAGCCGGGCCCGGACGCGATCGCGTTCGGGCCCGGCTCGGTACCTACGACCGGACGAGGTTGACGTGTCCACCACCCCCATCATCGGTGTCCTCGCCCTCCAGGGCGACGTTCGCGAGCACGCCATCGCGCTGGCCGAACTCGACGCGATCGCACGCCCGGTGCGCAAGGTCGAGGAGTTCGCCGAACTCGACGCGCTGGTCATACCCGGCGGCGAGTCGACCACGATGTCCAAGCTCGCGGTGTCCTTCGGGCTGTTCCCGGCGCTGCGCGAGCGGGTCGCGGGCGGCATGCCGGTCTACGGCTCGTGCGCGGGCATGATCATGCTCGCCGACAAGATCCTGGACGGCCGCGAGGACCAGGAGACGGTCGGCGGGATCGACATGATCGTGCGGCGCAACGCGTTCGGCCGACAGAACGACTCGTTCGAGGCGGACGTCCCGTTCGAGGGACTGACCGGCGGCGACCCCATGCACGGCGTGTTCATCCGCGCCCCGTGGGTCGAGTCGGTCGGCGCGGAGGTCGAGGTGCTCGCCCGACTGACCGCCGAGCCGTACGCGGACCGCATCGTCGCGGTGCGCCAGGGAAACCTGCTCGCGACGTCCTTCCACCCCGAGCTCACCCCCGATCGGCGGGTGCACGCGTACTTCGTGGACATGGTCCGTGCCACGCTCTGAGCTCGCGCGCCGGTAGGATCTTCCAGCCTGTACAGGCCCGTGCAGTGCACCCGCGACCCGAAGGAGTAGAGGCGGATGTCCGGCCACTCGAAGTGGGCGACCACCAAGCACAAAAAGGCCGTCATCGACGCCAGGCGCGGAAAGCTCTTCGCCAAGCTGATCAAGAACGTCGAGGTGGCGGCGCGCACCGGCGGCGGTGACATCGCCGGCAACCCGACGCTCTATGACGCCATTCAGAAGGCCAAGAAGTCCTCGGTCCCGAACGACAACATCGACCGCGCGGTCAAGCGCGGCTCCGGTGCGGAGGCCGGCGGCGCCGACTACCAGTCGATCACGTACGAGGGGTACGGACCGAACGGTGTCGCGGTGCTGATCGAGTGCCTCACCGACAACCGCAACCGCGCGGCGTCGGACGTGCGGGTCGCGATGACGCGCAACGGCGGCTCGATGGCCGACCCCGGCTCGGTGTCGTACATGTTCACCCGCAAGGGTGTCGTGATCGTGCCGAAGAACGACCTGAGCGAGGACGACGTGCTGGGCGCGGTGCTCGACGCCGGTGCCGAGGAGGTCAACGACCTCGGCGAGACCTACGAGGTGGTCAGCGAGGCGACCGACATGGTCGGCGTGCGGACCGCGCTCGTGGACGCCGGGATCGACTACGACTCGGCCGACGCCAACTTCATCCCCAGCGTCTCGGTCGAGCTGGACGAAGAGGGCGCGCGCAAGATCTTCCGGCTGATCGAGGCGCTGGAGGACAGCGACGACGTCCAGGACGTCTGGGCGAACTTCGACGTCTCGGACGAGATCATGGAAAGCATCAACGGCGAATAGCGCGCTCGTCGAGGGGGCCGGCGGCAACTGCCGCCGGCCCCTCGCGCGTTACCGGTCCCCTCGGGGGCGCTACGGGTTGGTGTTTATCACGTACAGCAGGAAGCTCACGTACCACCCGGCGAACGCCGCTCCGGCGACCAGCACCGAGATCACCAGCCCGCGCGGCCACTTGGCCATCAGCCGGGCCAGCGGCAGCGCGATGGTGAAGGCGGGCAACATGAAGCGCGGCTTGGAGTGGAAGAACCAGCCGTTGCTCGTGGTCAGCGCCAGGAACATCACCACGCCGCCGTAGATGTGCACCGGCAGCGGGATTCGGCGGTCCCGAAAGGACCAGATCATCAGTGCCACGGACAGGATGATCACGAACGTGCAGACCACGTAGATCGGTCGGCCCAGGTGGGTGAGGTACTTGGCCATCCACTGGACGGTGCTTATGCCCCCGTCGAAGCGCAGGTTGAACGCCTTGTCCTGGATCCAGACCCAGCCGTCGGGCCGCCCGGCCAGCCAGCCCACCCAGGCGATGAAGCCCACGCAGGCCAGCGGCGAGATCAGGGTGGCGAGCACCGGGCGACGGGCCTGCGGCGCCAGCAGGCCGACCCGGGTGCCGTCCTCGCGCCGCTCCAGCACGATCGCCAGGGCGGCCACGCCCAGCGCCGCGACCAGGCCGAACGCGGTGTTCCGGGTCAGGCCGGCGAACAGGCACAACACGCAGGCCAGGGTCCACCGGCGGCGCACCACGGCCAGCAGGCCCCAGGACGCGAAGGCCACGAACAGCGCCTCGGAGTAGACCATGGTGAGCACCATCGAGCCCGGCGCGACGCCCCACAGGAGCGCGAACAGGGTGGCCACCCGGTGGTTGCCGGTGAGTTCGCGCCCGAGCGCGTACAGCCCCCAGGCCGCGACCGCGCCGGACGAGACGGTGACGACCATGCCGGCGTTGAGCGCGGACAGGCCGGTGAGGTCGCCGACGAGGCGGACCGCCCAGGGGTAGCCGGGGAAGAACTCGACGTTGGTCCAGTACGGCTTGCCGGCCGGCGAGACCGGGATCTTGTCGACGTAGCCGAAGTCCGCGATGTCGCGGAACCAGACGCCGTCCCACGAGCCGACCATGGACCAGAACGGCTTGCCGGCCGCCAACGCCATCACGCCGAGCACCACGAGGTTGATCGCGCGCGCGATCAGATAGCCGAACACCGCCGTGCGGGCGGGGCGGAACGAGGCACGCGCGCGGCGGGCGAAGTCGCCGGCACCGGCGCGCAGGCGGTCGGCGAGGCCGTCGGCGAGGACGCTGTCGGAGCGCCCCGGCATCCTGATCGCACCCTTCTCGGCGGCCGGCGGGGTCTCGGCGACCGGCATGGACGGCGACGGCATGAAAACCTTCCGGGCGGCGAGCGGGGGCAGTCTCCAACCGACCCTAGCGTCGCCTGTGCGGGCTCCCGTGCGGCGACCGGGCCGCTTGGGGAACGATCGTCACAGGGCTGTCATCGGGGCGTTATCGACCGGGACAAGCGTACGTGTCGCTCGAACGGGTGATCACGGAGTGGCGGTACCGAGGGCATCGGCGCGGCTGCACTAGGGTTTGTCGGGCGAACAGATGTTCGTATCGGGCGGGTTCGGCTCGATCGCAGGGGCGGGAGCGGAGTGTCGGCAACACGCCGGCCCGCCGCCGCCCGGGCGATGCGATGCCAGGCGGGACGAGAGGGGCGCGGCATGCGGGTCTTGGGGGTCGACCCCGGTCTGACCCGATGCGGCGTCGGTGTCGTCGACGGCGCGGTCGGCAAACCGCTGCGGATGATCGAGGCGGGCGTGGTGCGCACGCCCGCCGAGGCGTCGATCGACGCGCGGCTGTTGGGCATCGAGCAGGGCATCGAGGAGTGGCTGGACCGGCACCGACCGGACTGCGTCGCGGTCGAGCGGGTCTTCAGCCAGCACAACGTGAGCACCGTGATGGGCACCGCGCAGGCGTCCGCCGTGGCGATCGTGTGTGCCGCGCGGCGCGGTCTGCCGGTGACGCTGCACACGCCGAGCGAGGTCAAGGCCGCGGTGACCGGCAGCGGGCGCGCCGACAAGGCCCAGATCGGTGCGATGGTGACCCGTATCCTGCGTCTGGACGGCCCGCCGAAACCGGCGGACGCCGCCGACGCGGTCGCGCTGGCGATCTGTCACATCTGGCGCGGCGGCGCCTCCGACCGGCTCGCCGCGGCGGTGGCCGCGGCCCGCACCCCCACCGCACGGCTGCCGCGCGGCACCCGCCGATGACCGGACCCGGCCCGAGCGACCTTCGGGCCGCCGGCCCCCGTACCACTAGCCAAGCAGGAGCACTCGGGTGATCGCGTTCGTCTCCGGAACGGTGGCCGGCCTCGGCCCGGACACCGCCGTCGTCGAGGTCGGCGGGGTCGGCCTGGCCGTGCAGTGCACGCCCACCACGCTGGCCACGCTGCGCGTCGGCGTGGCGGCCCGACTGGCCACGTCGCTGGTGGTGCGGGAGGACTCGCTCACCCTGTTCGGCTTCGCCGACGACGACGAGAAGCGCACATTCGAGGTGTTGCAGACCGCCAACGGGGTGGGGCCGAAGCTGGCCCTGGCGATGCTCGGGGTCTACAGCCCGGACGCGCTGCGGGCCGCGGTCGCGGGCAAGGACGCCAAGGCGCTCACCGCCGTGCCCGGGATCGGCCCCAAGGGCGCGCAGAAGTTGCTCCTGGACCTGAAGGACAAGCTCGGCGCACCCACCGGCACGGGCGCCGCGCTCGGCGTCGGCGCCCCCGTGAGCGCGGGTTGGCGGGATCAGTTGCACGCCGCGCTGGTCGGCCTGGGCTATGCGACGCGCGAGGCGGACGACGCGGTCGTCTCGGTGACCGCCGAGGCGGAGGCGTCGGCCACGCCCGACATCGGCGCGTTGCTCAAGGCGGCCCTGCGCGGCCTGAACCGCCGATGAACCGCCGGGGGCGACCCCCGGGCCCGGTCCGGCGCGACGACACCGTGTCGCCCGGGTCGGGCAGGATGAACGCAGGCCGCACGAACACGACCATGGGCGGAACACGATGACGCAGGACGGCGAACGCCTGGTGACCGCCGAGGCGGACGGCGAGGACCAGGCCGTCGAAGCCGCGCTGCGGCCGAAGAACCTGGACGAGTTCATCGGCCAGGAGCGGGTGCGCGAGCAGTTGTCCCTGGTGCTGACCGCGGCCCTCGGCCGCGGCGGCACCGCCGATCACGTGCTCCTGTCCGGCCCGCCCGGACTCGGCAAGACCACGCTGTCGATGATCATCGCGGCCGAGATGGGGGTGCCGATCCGGATCACCTCCGGCCCGGCGATCCAGCACGCCGGCGATCTGGCCGCGATCCTGTCCTCGTTGTCCGAGGGCGAGGTGCTCTTCCTCGACGAGATCCACCGGATGTCGCGGCCCGCCGAGGAGATGCTCTACATGGCGATGGAGGACTTCCGGGTCGACATCATCGTCGGCAAGGGCCCCGGCGCCACCGCGATCCCGCTCGACCTGCCGCCGTTCACCCTGGTGGGCGCCACCACCCGGGCGGGGTTGTTGCCACCGCCGCTGCGCGACCGGTTCGGCTTCACCGGCCACATGGACTTCTACGCGCCCGCCGAACTCGAACGGGTGCTGAACCGCTCGGCAAGATTGCTCGACGTCGAACTGTCCGCCGAGGGCGGCGCCGAGATCGCCGGCCGCTCGCGCGGCACGCCGCGGATCGCCAACCGGCTGCTGCGCCGGGTCCGCGACTACGCCCAGGTCCGGGCGAACGGCAAGGTCGATCGGGACATCGCCGCGCGTGCGCTGGATGTCTACGAGGTGGACGCGCTGGGCCTGGATCGGCTGGACCGGGCCGTGTTGCAGGCGCTGACCACCCTGTTCGGCGGAGGTCCGGTGGGCCTGTCCACCCTGGCCGTGGCGGTCGGCGAGGAGACCGAGACGGTCGAGGAGGTCGCCGAACCGTTCCTGGTCCGCAGCGGTTTCCTGGCCCGCACCCCGCGCGGTCGGGTGGCCACCGCGAAGGCCTGGCTGCATCTGGGGCTCAACCCGCCGCAGGGCGCGCTGCCCGGGCAGCACGGTGCACAACAGAGCGTGTTGTTCGACAACGGCGCCGTGACCGGTAAGGATGCAACCGAGTAAGGCCGGTGCGCGTCGGGAACGCACGCGGTCGGTAGTCGTTGTTCCTGTAGTAAGTACCCGTCTAGACTCCGCCGAGGCCGCCGCACCGTGGCCGGCCGAGTGTCACCGTCCGGGCCGCCGAGCGGCCTTGGGAAGGAATCGTTTCAAGCCGTGGACCCGCTTACCCTCCTCCTGCCAGTAATCATCGTCGTGGTGTTCTACTTCCTGATCATCAAGCCCGGGAAGGCACGCCAGCGACAGGCCATGGAAACGCAGAACTCGCTGGTCCCGGGCGCCGAGGTCCGCACCATCGCGGGGCTGTACGCGACGGTCACCGAGGTGGAGGACGATTCCGTCATCCTTGAGGTCGCGCCCGACGTGCACTGCCGCTTCGTCAAGAGCGCCATCGCCGCCGTCCTGTCCTCGGGTGAGGACGACGAGGCCGACGACGAGCACGAAGACGACGCCGAGGCCGAGGCCGGCGACGACGTCGTAAAGCTCGACAAGAAGCCCGAAGCCGCTGCGGACGCCGAGGCCGAGGACACCAAGACCGTGGATGCCGGCAAGGCCGAGGGTGCGAGCAAGGCGCCCGAGGCAGCCGACCGGTTGCGCAAGGACGACAAGCAGGACTAGTTCGGCTCGTGGTGAATGCGGTGGTCCCCGGACCACCGCAGCGCAATACAGTCAGGTGACCGGGGGTGACACCCCGGATACGACAGCGTCCGGCATCCTGCCGGACGCCGTGCCGTGCCGACGGACCGTGGCGCAAGCCCGCCCGCGGCGGCATCGAGAGGGAGATTGGGCGAAGGTGGCAGCACCGAAATCGAGTTCCCGAGGGCACCCGGGACGGGTCCTGGCCTTCATCGGGGTCGTGATCGTCGCGCTCTACGCGATCATGTTCTCGACCGGGGACAAGACCCCACGTCTGGGCATCGACCTCGCGGGCGGCACCAGTGTCACGCTCACCGCCAAGGCCGACCAGGGCCGCAACGGTGCGGTCAACAAGTCGAACATGCAGACCGCGGTGGAGATCATCCGCCAGCGCGTCAACGCGTTCGGTGTGTCCGAGGCGGAGGTGCAGACCGAGGGCGACCGCAACATCGTCATCAGCATCCCCAAGGGCAAGAACGAGAAGGAGACGGCGGAGCAGGTCGGCCAGACCGCGAAGCTGTTCTTCCGCCCCGTTCTGGAGGCCACGCCGATCACCCCCCAGGGTGGTACCAAGCTGCCGCTGACCCCGCCGTCGACGCCGCCCGCGAGCACCCCGCCGACCGGCGCTCCGTCGGCCGGCGCGCCGTCCGCGAGCACGCCGCCCGCGACCCAGTCGGGCAAGCCGCAGGGTCGGGTCATCCCGAACCTGAAGGACGCGTCCGGCGCTCCGACGCCGCCGCCGTCGTCGCCGCCCGCGAGCACGCCGCCCGCGACGCCTCCGGCGAGCACCCCGCCGGCCGGAGCCGACGCGAACGGCATCACGCCGGAGCTGCGCGCGAAGTACAACAACCTGGACTGCACCCTCCCGGAGAACCGCGGCCTCGGCCCGGTGCCGGCCCCGGAGGACAAGCCGACCGTGGCGTGCAGTCGCGATCAGGGCGACGGCGAGGAGAAGTACATCCTCGGACCGGTGCTGATCCCCGGCACCGACGTGGCCTCCTCGAAGGCACAGCTCCCGCAGAACGGCAGTGTCGGCGGCTGGGAAGTCGAGCTGAAGTTCACCGACGCGGGCACCAACAAGTTCACCAAGATCACCGGTGACCTGGCGGCGGGCAAGTACCCGACCAACCGCTTCGCGATCGACCTGGACGGTGTGGTCGTCTCCGCACCGTCGGTGAAGTCGGAGATCCCCGGCGGCAGCGCCGTGATCTCGGGCAACTTCACCCGCAGCTCGGCCAAGGACCTGGAGAACGTGCTCAAGTACGGCGCGCTCCCGCTGTCCTTCACCAAGAGCGACGTGACCACGGTGTCCGCGTCGCTGGGTGGTGACCAGCTCAAGGGCGGTCTGATCGCGGGTGCGATCGGCATCGTCCTGGTCATCCTGTACTCGCTGTTCTACTACCGGGGCCTCGGCCTGGTGAGCATCGCGAGTCTGGCGGTCTCGGCGGCCCTCACCTACGCCATCATGTGTCTGCTGGGCCGAAGTATCGGCTTCGCACTCAACCTGCCGGCGGTGTGTGGCGCGATTGCCGCGATCGGTATCACGGTGGACTCGTTCATCGTGTACTTCGAGCGGATCCGGGACGAGATCCGCGAGGGTCGCACGTTGCGACCCGCCGTGGAGAAGGCGTGGCCCCGGGCCCGGCGCACCATCCTGGTGTCCGACGCGGTGTCGTTCCTGGCCGCCGCGGTGCTCTACGTCGTCTCGGTCGGCAAGGTCCAGGGCTTCGCGTTCACCCTCGGCCTGACCACGCTGCTCGACGTCGTGGTGGTGTTCCTGTTCACCAAGCCGCTCATGACGATCCTCGCCAAGCGCAAGTTCTTCGCGGACGGCCACAAGTGGTCCGGCCTCGATCCCGAAGCGCTCGGTGCCAATCAGCGCCAGTCGTATCGCAGCCGTCGCCCGCGTGGGCGCGCTGCCGGCGTCAAGGAGGCGTGATGAGTCGCTTCGGTGACCTCAAGACCATCGGTGTCCGGCTGCACCACGGCGACGTCTCGTTCGACTTCGTCGGCCGCAAGAAGTTGTGGTACTCGATCTCCGCGCTGATCCTGCTGCTCGCGGTCGGCGGTCTGCTCGGCCGCGGGCTGCACCAGGGCATCGAGTTCAAGGGCGGCTCGGTCTACACGATCGAGCACACCTCGGCCTCGCAGAACGACGCCCGCGAGGCGGTGGCGCCGTTCACCGACGGCACCGACGCCATAGTGCAGAAGGTCGGCGGCGACGGCCTGCGGATCCAGATCGCCGAGTCGGACGCGGACAAGACCAAGCAGGTCGCGGCGGCCATCGCCAAGGACCTCAAGGTCGCGCCGGACAAGGTCAACACGCAGGTGGTCGGTCCGAGCTGGGGCAAGGAGATCTCCAAGAAGGCCCTGCAGGGCCTGGTGATCTTCATGATCCTGGTGGTGATCTACCTCACCTTCGCCTTCGAGTGGCGGATGGCCGTGGCGGCGCTGGTCGCGCTGATCCACGACATCGTGATCACCATCGGTGTGTACGCGCTGGTGGGCTTCGAGGTGACGCCGGGCACGGTGATCGGTCTGCTGACGATTCTCGGTTACTCCCTGTACGACACCGTCGTGGTGTTCGACACGGTCAAGGAGAACGCCAAGAACATCACCAAGCAGACCAAGCTCACCTACAGCGAGGCGGCCAACGCGGGTCTGAACCAGACCCTGGTGCGCTCCATCAACACCACGGTGGTCGCGCTGCTGCCGGTGGCGTCGCTGCTGTTCGTCGGTGGCGGTCTGCTCGGCGCGGGCATGCTCAAGGACATCGCGCTGTCGCTGTTCGTGGGTCTGGCCGCCGGTGCGTTCTCGTCGATCTTCATCGCCACGCCGATCCTGGCCGACCTCAAGGAGCGGTCGCCGGAGATGCGGCAACTCGCGAAGAAGGTGGCCCAGCGTCGGGCGTCCGAGGCGAAGGCGGCCAAGGCCGGCGAAGCCTCCGGGATTCCCGCGGACGAGGCCGAGGGCCACCCGGACGTGGACGAGACGGCCGAACCGGGCGAGGACGAGACCGTACCCGCGCAGGGCGGTGCGCCGCGGGCGGGCGCCTCGCGCGGTCGGGCGCGGACCCGTCCCGGCGGCAAGAGGAAGCGCTGATGGCCGACGAGGAACTGCGCAAGCTCCTGGAGAGCCGGATCCGGGACGTGCCGGACTGGCCGCAGCCGGGCGTGGTGTTCAAGGACATCTCGCTGCTGCTGGCCGATCCGGTCGCGTTCGCGGCCCTGGTCGACGCGCTGGCCGAGCGCTGCCGGGACCGGGTGGACAAGGTGGTCGGGATCGAGGCCCGAGGCTTCATCCTGGCCGCCCCGGTGGCCTACCGCGCCCAGGCGGGATTCGTTCCGGTCCGCAAGGCGGGCAAGCTGCCGTGCGCGACCCACGCGCAGTCCTACGACCTGGAGTACGGTTCGGCCACCCTGGAGGTGCACCAGGACGCGTTCGAGCCCGGTGACCGGGTGCTCGTGATCGACGACGTGCTCGCCACCGGCGGGACCGTCGAGGCCACGATCGACCTGATCGGGCGGTCCGGCGCGCAGGTGGTGGGGGTCGAGGTGCTCCTCGAACTCGGCTTCCTGGGCGGCCGGGCGCGGCTCGCGCCGGTGTTGCCGGAAGGCACGCTGGAGTCGTTCATCGTCGTTTGACACGCCGCCGAAGGCGTGTCGTCGAAGGCCGGAGGCACCCCGGGTGGGGAGCCTTCGGCCTTCGGCGTCGCGGTGGCTGCCGTTCCGGATGGCCGAGTCGTGAGGGCGTGGGTCAGTACGATGGAAGTTCCGTCATCTGTGGGAGGAGTTCCCTTGCCGGACGAGGTCGCGCCCGTCGCGTCGTCCTCGGGGGATGCCGTCGAACACGCGGCTCCCTCGGACGACGCCACACGTGCCACACCGGGCCCCTCGGGCCATCCTCCGGTGGGCGCCGGAGGAGCCGACGAGGCCGCCGGCCGGGCCCGGCCCGACGCGGCGCCCGCGACGCCTGCGCTGCCACCGGGTGAGGGCGGCGGGCAGGCGCCCGCCGAACGGTCGGCCGCGGCCGACGCGGGCCCGGCCGGATCGGGCTCGGCCGGATCGGGCTCGGGCGAACCACCGGACGCCGCGGCGGACCACCCCGAAGCGGGCGGATCGCGCGCGGACCGGGCACCGGCCGAGGACAGCGCCGACGGTCCCCGGGGCAGCGACGGCCACAGCGGACCCGCCGCTGGCGCGGCCGGGCCCGAGGCCAGGGGGCCCAGACCGGCGGCCAAGGCGGCACCGAGCCCCGCCGGCGCCTCGCGCGGCACCGGTACCGAGCGCTCGCGCTCGTTGCGGGTGGACGGCCCCAGCCGGGTCCGGGCCCGGCTGGCCAGGCTGGGCGTGCAGCGCAACAGCGTGTACAACCCGGTTCTGGAGCCGCTGCTGCGGGTGGTCCGGGTCAACGACCCCAAGGCCGACCTGCGCCAGATCGAGCGGGCGTACACCACCGCCGAGCGCTGGCACCGCGGCCAGCGGCGCAAGAGCGGCGACCCGTACATCACCCACCCGCTCGCGGTGGCCAGCATCCTGGCCGAACTGGGGATGGACCCGCCGACGCTGATGGCGGGGCTGCTGCACGACACCGTCGAGGACACCGACTACGGGCTGGACGCGCTGCGCCGCGATTTCGGCGACACCGTGGCGATGCTCGTGGACGGCGTGACCAAGCTGGACAAGGTCAAGTTCGGCGAGGCGGCACAGGCCGAGACCGTGCGCAAGATGGTCATCGCGATGGCCAAGGACCCCCGGGTCCTGGTGATCAAGCTCGCCGACCGGCTGCACAACATGCGCACGATGCGCTACCTCAAGCGGGAGAAGCAGGAGCGCAAGGCCCGCGAGACGCTGGAGATCTACGCCCCGCTGGCGCACCGGCTGGGGATGAACACGATCAAGTGGGAGCTGGAGGACCTGGCGTTCGCCATCCTCTACCCCAAGATGTACGACGAGATCGTGCGCCTGGTCGCCGAGCGGGCACCCAAGCGGGACGAATACCTGGCCCTGGTCACCGATCAGGTGCAGGGCGATCTGCGCTCGGCGCGGATCAAGGCCACGGTCACCGGGCGGCCCAAGCACTACTACTCGGTCTACCAGAAGATGATCGTGCGCGGTCGCGAGTTCACCGAGATCTACGACCTGGTGGGCATCCGGGTCCTGGTCGACTCGGTCCGGGACTGCTACGCGGCGCTGGGCACCATCCACGCGCGCTGGAACCCGGTGCCGGGGCGGTTCAAGGACTACATCGCGATGCCCAAGTTCAACATGTACCAGTCCCTGCACACGACGGTGATCGGCCCCGAGGGCAAGCCGGTCGAGTTGCAGATCCGCACCTTCGACATGCACCGCCGGGCCGAGTACGGCATCGCCGCGCACTGGAAGTACAAGGCCGAGGCGGTCGGCGCCAAGGGTGCGGCGAAGACGGACGCCAAGCCCGCGCGCAAGGGCGAGAACCCGGCCAACGACATGGCCTGGCTGCGCCAGCTCCTGGACTGGCAGCGGGAGACCGAGGATCCGGGCGAGTTCCTGGAATCGTTGCGCTTCGACCTCTCCAGCCAGGAGGTCTTCGTCTTCACGCCCAAGGGCGACGTGATAGCGCTGCCGGCCGGCTCGACCCCGGTCGACTTCGCCTACGCGGTGCACACCGAGGTCGGCCACCGCACGATCGGGGCCCGGGTCAACGGGCGGCTGGTCCCGCTGGAGAGCCGGCTGGACAACGGCGACCTGGTCGAGGTGTTCACCTCCAAGAGCGAGACCGCGGCGCCGAGCCACGACTGGCTCGGCTTCGTGAAATCGCCCAGGGCGCGCAACAAGATCCGCCAGTGGTTCTCCAAGGAGCGCCGCGAGGAGGCGATCGAACAGGGCAAGGAGGGCCTGACCCGGGCCATGCGCAAGCAGGGCCTGCCGTTGCAGCGGTTGATGTCCGGCGGCGGGGACACCCTGGTCACTCTCGCGCACGAGCTGCGCTACCCGGACATCTCGTCGTTGTACGCGGCGATCGGGGAGGGGCACGTCTCGGCGCAGACGATCGTGCAGCGCCTGGTCGAGTCGCTCGGCGGCGAGGAGGGCGCGTCGGAGGATCTGGCCGAGGCCACCCGGCCGACCACGACCCGCCGTCGGCCGCGTTCGACCGGGAACCCCGGGGTCGTGGTCAAGGGCGTCGACGACATCTGGGTCAAGCTGTCCCGCTGCTGCACGCCGGTGCCGGGTGATCCGATCATCGGCTTCGTCACCCGGGGCAACGGCGTCTCGGTGCACCGGCAGGACTGCGGCAACGTCGAGTCGTTGTCCCAGCAGTCCGAACGCATCGTCGACGTCGAGTGGGCGCCGACGGCGTCCTCGGTGTTCCTGGTCGCGATAGAGGTGCAGGCGCTGGATCGTTCGCGGCTGTTGTCGGACATCACCCGGGTGTTGTCCGACCAGCACGTGAACATCCTGTCCGCGTCGGTGGCCACCACCCGGGATCGGGTCGCGGTGAGCCGGTTCACCTTCGAGATGGGCGACCCCAAGCACCTGGGGCACGTGCTCAAGGCGGTGCGCGGGGTCGAGGGCGTGTTCGACGCGTATCGGGTGACCAGCGGGCGGCAGCAGTAGGGCCGGTTCGGCAGGGGTGGGGCTCGGCTCGTGCGAGCCCTTGCGTGGCCGCACACGCGCGCCTTCCCACACGCGCGCGAGGCGGCGTCGGGAGGGATCCCGGCGCCGCCTCGGGCGTGGTCGGCTCAGCCGCGCGGGCCGCGCCAGACGGTCATCGAGATCTTCCAGTACTGGCTGGGGCCCGAGGTGGACGGGATCTCGTTGATCCGGACGGTGCCCACCAGGCCGTTGGTGGTGTCCTTGGTGCAGATCACCGAGCCCACCTTGAGGTAGGTGAACGGCAGTTGGTTGTCGTTCGCGTATCGGGTCTCGCCCAGGCAGGTCCGGAAGTCGCTGGGCTGCCCCGGGTCGAGCAGCACCATCTCCTTGCCCTGGATGTAGTTGCCGTCGGCGTAGAAGTACAGGACGCCGTCGTTCAGCGTGCAACTGCCCTTCCACGTGGTGCTGAAGCCCAGGCCGATGCAGTAGCCGTTGGGTACGTCCAACTGCCGCTCGAACAACACGCCGCCCTCGGCCACGCCGCCGGCGGTGGCGATCGCGGTGGCGCTCTCGCCGGGGCGGGCCGCGATCGACGGCGCGCCGGTGCCGGTGGGGTCGGTGGTCGGGGCGCCGGTGCGTTTGGCGCTCGGGGTGGCCGTCGGGGCGGGTACGCCGCCGACAGGGGCGTTCGGGGACTGGGTCTGGGGCTGGGACTGGGTCTGTGAATCGGCCTTTGCCGCAGGGGACTTGTCGTCCTTGTCCTTGTCGCGCAGGCCGAGCGCCAGGCCGCCGCCGGCGGCGGCCAGGACCAGTACGGTGACCGCCGCGATCAGCGCGCGGCGCTTGCGCCGGCGGCCCACCGCCGGGTCCTTGGGCGCCCTGGGCGGTTGTTCGTTGACCCGGCGGGTGACCTCGGCGACCAGGGTCGGCGGCAACCAGCCCTCGCCGATCTGCAACCGGGTGCCCTCGGAGGCGACCCGGCACAGCTCGATCACCTCCTGCGGGGTCGGGCGGCGGTCCGGGTCCTTGTCCAGGCAGCGACGCACGACCGGCAACAACTGCGCGGGTACGGCCGACAATTCGGGTTCCTGGTGGACCACGCGGTAGAGCACCGAGCTGTCCGTGCCCTCGCCGAACGCGGACATTCCGGTGGCCGCGTAGGTGGCCAGCGAGCCGAGCGCGAACACGTCGGTGGCGGGCTTGGAGGGCAACCCCCGGGCCTGCTCGGGGGCCATGAACGCGGGGGTCCCGATGCTCATCCCGGTCCGGGTGAGCGGTGTGGCGTCGGCGGCGCGGGCGATGCCGAAGTCGATCACGCGCGGGCCGTCGGCGGCCAGGATCACGTTGGACGGCTTGAGGTCGCGGTGGATCACGCCGGCCTGGTGCACCGACTGGAGCGCCTCGGCGACGCCGGCCAGCAGGACCAGGACGGTCTCCGCGGGCAGCGGACCGTGCCGGTAGACGGCCTCGTACAGGGAGGGGCCCGGCACGTAGGCGGTGGCCAACCACGGCTGCGCGGCGTCCGCGTCGGTGTCGATCACGGGGGCGGTGTACAGGCCCTGGACGCGCTGGGCGGCGGCCACCTCCTGGCGGAAGCGGCGGCGGAACTCCGGGTCGTCGGCGAACTCGCCGCGGATCACCTTGATCGCGACGGGGCGACCGCCGGGCGTGTAGGAGAGGTACACCCGACCCATGCCGCCCGAGCCGAGCCGGGCCCGGAGCAGGTAGCCGCCGACGGAGCGCGGGTCGTCACCTTCCAGGGGTGCGAGCACGGCTCGGTCGGGGCCGTCCCAGGAGGGTGGGACGGGGGCGGGGGTGGGGGCGGCTTCGTGGGCTTCGCTCGCCTCGTGGGCGGCGGCCGGGGGGCGTTGGCCGGGGGGCCGCTCCACGACGGGCGGTTGCACGGCGGCGGCCTGTGCGTGGGCGGGCAGGTTGGGGTTGGGGCGGGTGGGCTCGGTGTGGGGATCGGGGTGGGCGGGTTGGTGGGTGGGGGCGCCGGCGGTCTCGTCGGGCGCCGACGCGGGTGGGGGTGTGGGTGCGGTCGCTGCGGCCGGGGTGGGGCGGGTGGGCTCGGCGGGGGGCTCGGGCTGGGCGGGCTGGTGGATGGGGGCGATGGTGGTTTCGTCCGAGGCGGGTGCGGGTGCGGGTGCGGACGGCGGTGGGGTGGGCTCAGTGGGGTCGGGGGAAGTGGGGGGCTCGGCGGGGGACTTGTTCGGGAGGGCGTCGGTGATCGGGGCGACGGTGGTTTCGTCGGAGGCGGAGGCGGACGCGGGGGTGTGCGTGGCCGGCGGTGTTGTGGTGGCCGCTCCGGCGGCCGGTGGTGCCGGTGGGGCGGTCGGCGTGGCCGGCGATGCGGGCGTCGGGTCGGCGGTCGTGTCGGGGGTGGGGGCTGCGGCCGGCTCGGTGGGCGCGGCGGCGGGCTTGGCCGGGGCCGCCGGGGCGGCCGGGATCGTCTCGGCCGGCGGCGTGCCGTGGGTCGGCGGGGCCTGGGTCGGCGGCGGCGGTGTGGCAGGCGGGGGCGGCGTCGCGGGTGCGGCCGGGTAGGCCGGGGGCGGCGGGGTGTTCGGGGCGGGCGGGCGGCCGATCGACGGGGCGGCGCTCGGCCGAGGCGGCGGCGGGGGAGTGGCGGGCGCGGCGGGGGCGACGGGGGCGGGCTCGGGAGCCGGGCCGGCCAGGTGGGCCGCGGCCACCTCGCGCCACTTGGCCTCCCAGCCGGCGGGGGTCGCGCCACAGGCCGCGACGATCGCCATGGTGACGCCGAGCGAGGGCAACATCGCCCCGGACAACGCCGCCGTCAGGACCGTCTCGTCGACGCCCGCGCGCCGGGCCAGTTCGGCCGCCGGCACCTCACCCGCCGTGTCCCGGATCGCTCTCAGTGCGGTGGCGAATTCGATCAGCGGATCTGGCTGAGACATGGGTGCTCCCCCGTACCTGTTTCCTGAACCCGTGGTGATTGCGGGTCACATGATGATGGATCACCTGGCTCGAAAGCACCTCGGCGACAAAACCGGAAGCAACCCGTAGCCATCGCCGGCCGGCCCCGACTGCCGGGGCACCGAACCCGGTTGCACCCGAGCAGGCTCGCGAACACCGACGCCGAAACCACGCCGCCCGGCGTCCGCCTCGGCGCCTCGGGCCGAACGTGCCGGAACTGTACGCCCCGGCGGGCTCGTTCCGAATGCCGACGAACCGGGAGCCCGCCGGCCGGGGCGGTGCAGCGACCCACGACGCCGGGCGGCCACACCGGTGCCTCCGTCTGCGTCGCCCGTCGGGCCGGCATCACAATCCGGCCCACCGGCACCCGCTCCCCGGCGAGCCGGAATCGTTGACCGTAGTTTCCTTACGTCATATAGTTACTGCATGTTGAGTGTCGTGGGACTGCGCAAGCGATACGGCGAGGTCGTCGCGTTGGACGGGTTCGAACTCGACGTGGGAGTGGGCGAGATCGTCGGGCTGGTGGGGCACAACGGGGCCGGGAAGACGACGTTCGCGCGCGCCGTGGCGGCGCTTTTCCGGCCGGATGCGGGGGAGATCCGCATCGACGGTCGGCAGGTCACCCATCGACGGCGTCTGCCACACGAACTCGGTCTCGCCCCACAGGAGTTGGCGCTGTTCCCGACCACCGCGCGGGAGAATCTGCGCTATGCGGGCCGGCTGTACGGCCTCGGCCGGCGGCTGCTCGCCGAGCGGATCGAGGAGGTCGCCGAGGCGCTCGGGCTGACCGAGCTGCTGCCCCGGCCGGTCGAGGAACTCTCCGGCGGTCAGCAGCGGCGACTGCACGCCGCCGCCGCGATGTTGCACCGGCCCCGGGTGTTGCTCCTGGACGAACCGACCGTGGGTGCCGATCCGGTCACCCGCGAACTGCTCCTGCGCGCCGTGCGGGCGATGGCCGAACAGGGCGCCGCGGTCGTCTACACCACCCACTACCTGCCCGAACTCGACGTTCTCGACGCGACGTTGGCGGTCGCCGACCACGGTCGGGTGATCGCCCGGGGTGCGCGGGCCGAGTTGCTGGCCGCGCTGCCCGGCCGGGTCACCCTGACCTTTGCCGACGGTGCCGGACTGCGCTTCCCGGGCGACCTGCGCGAGCAGGACACCAGGGCCGACGGCGACGACGTGGTGATCACCGCGATCGACCCGGCCGCCGCCGCCGCGCGGCTGCTCGCGGCCAATCCGGAGCACGCGGCGCGGTTGCGCTCGATCGCGCTGGACGCGCCGTCCCTCGACGACCTCTATCGGGAGTTGTTGACCCGCAATGGCGCTTGAACTCGCCGGTGTCCGCCGGTTCGCGGCGGTCGCCCGCCACCAGTGCGTCCTGATGGCCGGCGACCCCGGCCCGCTGATCGCGTTCACCGTCATCCCGATGGTCCTGGTCAGCGTGATCCGGCCGATGATGGTTCTGCTGGCCGCGGTGCGGCCCGACGACGGGACCGACGGCACCGCCCAGGCCACCGCCGGGATGGCGGTGATGTTCTCGCTGTTCGTGCTCAAGTTGGTCGGCGCCGGCTTGCTCGACGAACGCACCACGTGGCACACCTGGGACCGGGTCCGGGCCAGTCCGGCCCGGCTGGGCGAGATCCTGCTCGGCAAGGCCGCACCGATGTTCGCCTTCCTGCTGGTCCAGCAACTGCTCCTGTTCGGCTTCTCGGCCGGCGTATTCGGGCTGCGACCGGCCCGGGGGTGGTGGCCGGTCCTGCTGGTGAGCGTGGCGTGGCCGCTGTGTGTGCTGGCGCTGGGGACCGGCGCGTCCACCCTGGTCCGTACCTCCGCCCAGTTGAGCGCCGTCGGGGACATCTCCGCCGTGGTCACCACCATCATGGCCGGCGCGCTGGTGCCGTCGGCGATGTTGCCCGGGTGGATGCGGCACCTGGGTCCGTGCACCCCCGGCTACTGGGCGATGAGCGCCTATCGTTCGGCGCTCACCGGGCGGGCCCCGCACGGTCTCGTCGTCTCGCTCGCGGTGCTGGCCGGGTTCGCCCTGGCCGGACTGGCGGCCGGGGCCCGGGCCGGTCGGCGGGCGTCGCGCTGATCCCACACCACAAGCGCCGCGGCGGCGATGTCCTCGTGCGTGATGGTCACCGCGATCGCCGCCCCCTCGTCCCCGCCGGCCGCCGCCCGCGCCGCGCCGCCCAGCAGCACGGTGGGCCGATGTCGGCGCCGACACACCCCTTCCGGCGCGGGACAACCGGCCTCGTCCGGCAGGATCTCCACCTGCGACCACACCGGCTCGCGCACCCCCAGCACCGCGAACACCGCGAGCTTCGCGGCGTACTTCCCGGCCCAGGACAAACTCGCCGACCCCCGCGCCAGGTCCAAGCGCTCGCGGGCGGAGAAGACCTGCTCGGGGGCGGCCGGCAGCACGTCGTCCGGACACCGGCTCGGCAGCGGCAGCACCACCAGCACGGCGCTGCCCCGGTGGTCGCGAAAACGCGAGACGGCGAGCCCGGGGGGATACCCCGGACCCGCCGTCCGCGCCGCCGGGCGGTCCGCCTCGACCGCCCGCCCGTCGGCATCGCTCATCGGGGCACGACCCCCGCACCGCCGTCCGGCGCACCCAGCACGGTCGCGATCACCGCACCGCAACCGACCGTGCCGATCAGTACCCGGCCCACCGGCGTCGAGTCGACCCCCGCCGAGAAGCGGGCGCCGTCCGCGGGCAGCCGCAGGTCGCCGCGCATCGCCGCGATCGCGGCGACCGCGTCCACCAGGCCGCCCGCGGCCATCGTCTCGCCGACCCGCCGCCGGGTGTGCCCGATCGGCGTCGAGTCCGGGAACAGCCCGGCCAGCGCGTGCAGTTCGGCCTGCGCCTCGGCCCGATCCCGGTCCGCCCCGGCGGCCAGCACCCAGTCGATCTCGCGCGGACCGCGACCGGCGGCGGCCAGTGCCCGAGTCGCCGCCGCCGTGAACGCCGCCGGATCCGCGACCCGCCCGGCCCGAAAGTCCGCGCCGCCCGCCTGCCCGGTGCCCTCGACCACGGCCAGCGCCCGCCGGCCGCGGGCCCGGGCTCGCGCGGCGGACTCCACCACGACCGCGACCGCGCCGTCGGCCCACCGGCCGGAACCCCACCACCGGGTCTGGGCGTCCAGGACCGCGTCGGTGATCTCGTCGCAAGCCACCACCACCGCGTATGGCACGTCGCCGCGCGAGACCAGCGCGCACGCGTGGTCCAGCGCCTGGAGACCGGCCGTGCCGCCGGAGAGAAACGTGATGGTCGGCCCGCGCAGACCCAGGCAGATGCCCAACGTCCCGGGTGCGGAGGTCATCGTGGTGCGGGCAAACGACGATCGTCGTTCCGGTACCAGCAGTTCGGACAACGAGCGGCCGAACTCCTCGACGCTGCGCATCGGTCCGCCCGCCGTGGCGAACATCAGCGCCGCCTCCTCGGCCGGTCCGTCGTCGGTACGCGGATCGATGCCCGCCTCGCGCAACGCCTCCCACGCGGCCAACGCCGCACGGCGGGTGTAGTCGTCCATCCGGCGCCACAGCGCGGGCAACACCTGTTCCGGCCGGACCGGTTCCGGGTTCGCCGCCTCGGCCGCCTCGGCCGACGCAGTCGAGCGTGCCGGCGCCGGTGCGCCGCCGGCCAGCGCGGCCAGCAGCGCGGCGTGTCCGGTGCCGGTCGGGCCGACCGCCCCGACGCCGGTGAGCACCGCCCGTTCGCGGGCCGACCGGAGCCGGGGTCGGGTACGCACCCCGGTGGGCGAGGCGAGCAGGATCGAGGCGTTGTTGCCGCCGAACGCGTAGCTGTTGGACAACACCACCTCCACCCGGGCCGACCGGGCCAGGTCGGGGACGATGTCGATGCGGTCGTCGAGCGCGCCGCCCGCGCCCGCCGTCGGCGGCAGCACCCCGTCGCGCAGCGCGAGCACCGACGCGACCGCCTCGATCGCCCCGGCGGCGCCGAGCGTGTGCCCCACCGCGGACTTGACGCTGCTGATCGGGACCGAGCCCACCCGGTCGCCGAACAGCAGGATCATCGCCTCCTTCTCCATCGCGTCGTTGTTGGCCGTACCCGTGCCGTGCCCGCTGACGTAGTCGACCCGCTCCGGGCCCAGACCCCCGGCCGCCAACGCGCGTCGTGCGGCGGCCAGGGCACCTCGCGCGGTGGGGTCCGGCGCGACCGGATGGTAGGCGTCCGCGGACATCCCGCTGCCCAGGAACTCCGCCAGGATCGTGGCGCCGCGCCGGACCGCGTGCTCCCACTCCTCCAGGATCAGCACCGCCGCGCCCTCGCCGATGCTCATCCCGTCCGAAACCGTGTACGGGGCACAGCGGTTGGGGCTGGTCGCGCGCAGGCCGTGGAAGCCGGCGAGGGCGAACAGGCACAGGGATTCCGCGCCGCCGGAGACCATCACCTCGGCCCGGCCGTCCCGGATCTGCGCGGCCGACCAGGCCAGCGCGGTGGTACTCGACGCGCATGCCGTCGAGATCACCGCCTGCGGCCCGCGCAGCCCGAAGCGGCGGGCCACCTCGTCGGCCGGCCGGGTGTACATGTCCACCACGTGCCGGTCCGCGCGCAGCGGCAACTCGGCGCCGTCGGCGTGGAACATGCCCTGGCAGGTACCGATCCCCAACCCGTGCCGGGCGCCGTCCGCGATCGGCGTGGCCAACCCGCTGTCGGCCAGCGCCTCGGCGACCGCCACACCGAGCATCGCCGTGGTGCGCTCGACCGGTTCGCCGGCGGTCGCGGCGGCGAGCGCGTCGTCGTCCACGCGCGTGACGAACAACTCGCCGACCGAACCGGGCACCGTGCCCAGCGGACGCAGCGCGCTGCGACCGGCCGACAACGATTCCCAGAACGGCTTGACCCCGATGCCGAATCCGGACACCAGACCCAGTCCGGTGACGGCCACCCTGCGGTCACCGCCGACCCCGTACGGGAGTTCGGCGGCCGATTGCGGGTCCGTGTCCATTTGGCCGCCCCTCACGCGATCGAGGTGGACCAGCTCAGCGGGACCAGGTACGGCGACGACACCGAGCGCGCCGGGATCGGGCCGTTCGCCCCCGCCACCTCCCAGTCGAAGCCGGAGGCCGCCCACTCGGGCGCGATCCGGGCCAGCGCCAGGGTGCACGCCAGGCCGGGGCTGTCCGCGTGGTGGATCAGCCGCCCGATGGTCAGGCCCGCGACGGACACCTCGGCATGCTCGGGCAGTTCGACCCCACGCGGCATGGTCAGGCCGACGGTGCGTACGGCGGGCCCGGTCTTGAACTCCGCCAACACCGCGTCACGGCCGATGAAATCGGGCTGGTCCAGGTCGACCAGCCAGTTGTAGCCGCAGCCCAGGACCGTGTCGCCGGGCCCGACCTCACGATGCGGCAGCGGCTGGCGCACCTCCAGCATGGCGGCCTCCAGGGTGCGATACCCGGCCGGCACCGCGGACTTCGCCACCGCCGCGTCGAACAGGTCGTCGGCCAGAGCCGGGGGCACGAACACCTTGTAGCCGTATTCGCCGGTGTAACCGCTGCGCGCGACCAGCACCGGAGCATCCCGCCAGGTGCGATGCACGATGCCGCCCAACGGCACCGAGGTCACCCCGTCGCCCAGCAACTCCCGCAACACCCGCCAGGCGAACGGCCCTTCCAGGCCCAGGGTGCTGAACTCAGTTCGCACGTCGACCGGTTCGACTGCACCACCACCCCCGCCGTCGAGCGCGGCGCCGGCCGAGATCAGGTGGGCGAGGGTGTCCGGGCCGCGACCGAAGGCGGTCTCGATCAGCCAGCGGTCGCGCAGTCGGTACACCGTGACCGTGTCGAGCGGATGCCCCTCGGGATCCAGCAGCAACGACGTCGCCGACTGGCCGGGGAACACCGAGCCCAGGTCGCCGGGCACCACGGCGCGCAACAACGCCTGCGCGCCCGCGGTCGGCAGCGCGATCAGTCCGGTGGAGTTCAGGTCGAACAGCGCGGCCTCGTGCCGGAGCGCGTGGTACTCGCGTTCGTCGTCGGTGTAGGTCCAGGGCACTACCGCGTGCCCGATCGTGACGGTCCGAATCGGTGTAGCCGGCACAGTGATATCCCTTCGTCTCATGGGAGTTCGGCGCAGGACCCGCCGGGGCGCGGTACGCGTGCGGCGGGCTCACCCGGCCTTGGCGGCGGCGGCCCGGACCGCCTCGGCGAGCCGACCGAGCACGCCGGCGTCGATCGGGTGCGGCCCGTCGAGCACGGCGAGGCAGGTCGCGGTGACCGCGTCGCCCGCCGCCGGCGCGCCCGGCCGGGACAGCGCCCGGATCGACCAGTCGTCGCCGTCCCGGAAGCCGAGCACCTCGGCACCCGGCGGGGCGGCGAGGAGCAGGCCGGGCCCGGCCGGATCGGCGGGCTCGGCGGCGACCAGCGCGCCGATGCCGGGGGATCCGGCGATCGGCCGGTTGGAGCCGTGCGGTGCGGGGTGATACTCGAATTCCATGCCCTCGCGCAGGCCGCGGAAGGACCACGGCTCGCGCTGCGCGGCGTGCACCGCGACACACACGTCCGGCGGGTGGCCGAGCACGCCCGCGTCGTCGTGCAGATGGGTGAGCACCATCAGCAGCGGCGTGCCCGCCGCCATCAGGTAGTCGACGTCCAGGCCGACGGTCGACCCGGCCAGGTCGAGCTCACCGGTGAGCCGGACGCCGGACCAGTCCAGGCCCGCCGCGCTCAGGCCGGTCGGCGCGGTGCGCACCGGCGTCCAGGCGAACTCCTCGCGCGCGACGCTGATGCCGGGGTCGGCGCGATGGGCGACGGTGGACACGTTGACTCCGCCCCGGGCGCCGGGCACGATGCCCATCGGCCGGGTGCGCGGGTAGGTGGAGCGCAACAGTTCGCTGCCGCCGCGCCGGCGCAGGCCGACCACGCCGGCGCCGAAGTCGGGGGCGATCCGGGCGGTCAACTCGCCGTTGCCCAGGACCCACACGTCGCCCGCGTCCGCCGCCGCCGACACCGGCCCGGCCGCGGCCGGCACCGGCAGCACGTCGCACGTCGCGCTCTGCCGGGCGAGCTCCTCGGTCCAGGCCAGGTGCACGCGGACCGGCCCTTGTACGCCGGCCGGCACCTCCACCCGCCCGGCGAAGGAGTGGTCGGCCGCGCCGGCCGCGG
Source organism: Embleya sp. NPDC020886 (assembly GCF_044333915.1). Lineage (NCBI taxonomy): Bacteria > Bacillati > Actinomycetota > Actinomycetes > Kitasatosporales > Streptomycetaceae > Embleya > Embleya sp. NPDC020886. The sequence goes on from NZ_JBIRRX010000010.1 coordinate 72,752, forward strand.
TGCCCTCGAACAGGGTGTGCACCGGTCCGTCGCCGACCGACGCGGTCAGGCGGCCGTGTCGGGGCCGGACGGACAACACGGTGAGCCGACCGCGCACCTGCACGGCACCCGGCTCGTGACCGGCCGCCGCGTCGGTCGAGGCCGGCCCGGACGGCTCGGCCCGCGCCGTCGGATCCAGCGCGATCCGTACCGGCACGGGCGCCGAGAGCGGCGGCCGAGCGATCACCGGCGCGGCCGTCCCGGGCTCGCTCACCGCCGACCACGCCGCACGCACCGTGCGTTCGTCGCCCGGACCGCAGAAGAAGGCGTAGCCGGGGAAGGCGAGCACGCCGTCCTCGCCCGCGTGCCCCGGCTCGGCGGCGAGCAACAGCGAGGGCATCCACTGCAACCCGAACCGCAGTTGCGCGGCCCGATCCCAGAGCAGCCCCACGCTGTGCCCGCCGTCGTCGGTGAACGCGGTCCAGCGCTCCGCCAAGCGTTGCGGGTCGCGCGGCAGGTCGGCCGAGCCGGCCATCTCCAACGAGTGCATGCCGAAGGGGAATCGTTCGTACACCAGCGGCGCGCGCAACAACCCCTCGGTCAGCGGCACGCTCATCGTCAACGCCCGACCGCGCGCCCACGGATGGATCCGCAGCAGCGCCTCGCCGGCCGTGACGGCCCGGGACAATTCGGGTTCGGCGCCGACGAGTTCGGTGCGTACTTCGAGCACCTGGTCACCGCCCAGCAACAGCGTTCGGCGCACCCGCGCACGGGCCAGCCCCAGGTCGGGACGGCCGGCGCCGTAGGCCGCGCCGTGGCGCTGCCACCAGACGTTCGCCGGTGCCTCCAGGGTGAGTTCGGCGCGGCCCTCGTGCACGGTCGCCCGTACGCAACGCAGGTCGCGGCGTGGCGGGGTCTTGAGCGCGGGCGGAAAGGGCGGGCCCAGGTCCGGCCACAGTTCGCGAATCGCGGGCCCGGGTCCGCACGCCGGTTCGATCTCGCAGGTCCCGGTGGCCCGATCGACGGCGAGCCGCAGCCAGCGGTTGCTCAACGACCAGTGCCCGTCCCGCTCGTGCAGTTGCGGCAGGTTCCGGCGCGACGGTCGGGGAACATCGGTCGGGGCGGGTCGTGCGGCGACCGCGTGCAGCCAACTGTGCAGGGTCAGTCGAGCCGGCCGCCGGCCGCCGGCGTGCGAGACGTCGGTCACGACGGTGAGTTCGGCCTCGTGCTCGCCGGCCCGCCGGGGGGTGAACGCGGCCACGCCCTCGATGGTCTCGCCGGGGATCAGGGTGAACTCGCGGACCCGCGCCGGTTCGCCGGCACCGCCGTGGCGCACCTCCAGGGTGCCGGCGATCACCCGGGTGCCGAGGTTGGCGACCCGGTATCCGAACTCGGCGGGGGCGTCGACCGGGACCCGGCGTGCGGGGGACGTCGGGTGGAAGTCGAGGTGCAGGCCGTCCCAGTCGAGTGCGCAGACCCGGTCGTGCGCCAGGTCGACGACGAAGGCGCTCTCCGCGCCCGAACCGATCATCGAGTATCGGAAGGTGGGCGCGCCGTGGTAGTCGCCGACGTCGTCCGCCGCGTTCCGCGGGGCCCGGCCCGGCACCCACGGGCTGGAGCCGAAGTCGGTCCAGGCGCGCGCGAGTTCCGCCTGGCGCTCGCCCAGGCCCAGGGCCTCGATGATGAAGCGGTAGAGGTACGGCAGATGCGAACGGAATTCCAGCCGGTCGTCGCCGCACGGGTCGGTCGAGGCCTGCCGGAAGCCGCCCGGCCGCACGATCGCGACCATCGACGGGTTCGCCGGCGAGGCGTTGCAGTCGACCCGGTCGTAGCCGTGCGCCACGCAGTACGCGAACGCCTCGACGAACAGCCGGATGGGCACCGCGCCGAGGCGGAACTTCGGGTCGATCGCGAAGGTGTCCATCCACACCACCGCCCCCTGACCGGCCTTGAGCGCGGAGACCGGATACAGCGCCAGGGAGCCCACCACGCGGTCCTCGGCCAGCGCCACGAAGGTTTCCACGGAGCCGCGTTCGGCGGCGAAGCCGGCGTAGTCGTCGGCCGACAGCGGCGCGCCGCCCAGCGGCCCGGGGTTCCAGTGGAAGGCGTTGATCCAGGCGGCCATGGCCGCCGCGTCCACCGAGGCGACGGGGGCGACCACGACCTCGGCGACACGTTCGCCGGGGCCGGGCATCAGGCGTCCTCGCGCCGGGACTCGATGAAGTCGGCCAGCATGTTCACCGAGCCGAACCGGTCGAGCTCGTCGTCGGTGATGTTCACCTTGAACTGCCACTCGATGCCGACCACGACCTCGATCACGTGGATGCTGTCGAGTTCCAGGCCGCGGCCCAGAATCGCCTGGTCGTCGGTGAGCCAGTCCGGGTCGAGGTCGAGGTCGAGTCGTTCGACGATCACCTCCTTGATCTCGTGGCACCGGAGTTGCCGCTCCCGTACCCGCTCCAGGATCCGTGCCTGCGCCGCTGTCAACACGCCGCGCTCCCTTCGATGTCGATGTCCTCCGGTCGTGCCGGATCACGGCCGATCACCACCGCGACCACGAGTCCGTCGCCGCAGCCCCACGCCGCGGCCGCGCCGAGCCCGGCCGGGCAACACGCGGACACGCCCGGCGCGCGTACCGACGCGGCGCGGGCGCGGTCGACGTACAGGCCCCGGATCAGCGCCTCGGCCCGCTCGCCGCAGGGGCAACGGCCGGGCCGGACCGGGGCGATCCGGATGTCGTGCCAGGCGAAACCGGGACGGCGTCCGCCCGCGCACTTGATCGCCGCCTCCTTGAGGGCGATGCCCGCCGCGAGCCGTACCGGCGAGGTCGGTCGGGCCAGTGCCCAGCGCAGTTCGCCCGGGCCCAGCACGGCGCGCGCCACCCGTTCGTCCGCGCGGCCGGTCCGGGCCAGGCGGGCCACCCGGACCGCGTCGATGCCGATCCGGGTGGCGGTGCGGGCGCCGGACATCAGCGCGCCCCGGCGAACAGCCGGGAGCCGAAGCGGGCCAGTGGGCGCGGGGCGATGGTGGACAGCGCCGCGAGCACCCGGTAGGGGGCGCCGGGCACGCACACCGGTCGACCGCGCCGGACCGCCCGCAGCCCGGCCTGTGCCACCCGCTCGGCGGGCAGCCAGGCACGCGAGGGCACCCGGCTGACGTCGATGCCCGCCCGCCGGTGGAACTCGGTCGCGGTGAAACTCGGGCACAGCGCGCTCACCCGCACGCCGGAGCCGCGTACCTCGTCGTACAGCGCCTCGCTCAGACTCAGGCTGAACGCCTTCGCCGCGCCGTAGGTCGCGGTCAGCGGATCGGGCTGGAATCCGGCCAGCGAGGAGACGTTGACGATCCAGCCCGAGCCGCGCTCGACCATCGGCGCCAGCGCCGCGCGGCACAGCCGCAGCACCGCGACCGCGCTGAGCGCGACCACGTCCAACTCGGCCTGCACCGGCAGCGTGTGGAAGGCGCCCCTGGTGCCCGTCCCGGCGTTGTTCACCAGCAGGTCGATCGGGGTGTCGGTGGCCCGCAGGCGGGCCTCGACCAGGGTCAGGCCGGCGTCGGTGCGCAGGTCCGCGGCGATCGTGTCGACCGCCACGGCGTGCTCCGCGCACAGCCGCTCGGCGACCTCGGCCAGCCGGTCGCCGTCGCGGGCGACCAGCACCAGGCGCACCCCGTCCCGGGCGAGCAGGTCGGCGAAGGCGAGACCGATGCCGGCGGTGGCGCCGGTGATCAGGGCGGTTCGCCACGGTGCGTGCGGCGGCCGGGTGGTGGCCGGCGCGGGGGCCGGGGCGTTCACCCGTGCGACCCGTCGGCGGGAGTGAACTCCTCGGCGATGCGCAGCAGTTCGTTGAACTTGGCGATCCGGTCCATCCGCGCCGGGCCACCCGCCTTGAGCCAGGTCGCCCCGCCGGCGACCGCGAGGTGGGTGATGAACGCGCTCGCGGTCTCGCCGCTGCGCTGGGAGACGACGGTGGTGATGCCGTGCCGGGCCCCGGCGTCCAGTGCGTCCAGAGCCTGGGTGACGGTGCCGACCTGATTGGGCTTGATCAGCGCGCCGTCGGCGAGGCCGGCCCGCACACCGCGATCGATGCGCTCGGCGTCGGAGGCGAACAGGTCGTCGCCGACCACCGCGGCGCGATTGACCAGGCGGGCGCGAAGTCCGTGCCAGGCGGCCTCGTCGGCCGGTTCGAAGGCGTCCTCCAGGAAGGTCAACGGGTAGCGGTCCACCCAGTCGAGGTAGCGCCGGGTCAAGTCCGCCGCGGACAACGGCTCTTCCAGCCACGGGAAGGCGTAGCCCGCCGGAGTGGCGAACTCCGCGCCGGACAGGTCCAGGCCCAGGTGGAAGTCCTGCCCGCCGACCAGACCGCAGTCCTCCGCGGCGGCGACGATCAGCTCCATGGTCGCCTCGCAGCCGCCCAGGTCCACCGACCAGCCGCCCTGGGTGCTGTCCGAGCAGCGATGGCCCTTGCCGGTCAGCCGGGCGGCCAGGGCCGCGCGGACCCGCACGCCCTGGTCGAGCGCGACCGCGGGCTCGGTGGCGGTGGGCAGCAGCAGGAACTCGGTGTAGACCGTGTTCGAGCCGACCGCGCCGTCCGCGATGTTGAACATCGGCACCGGAAGTCGAACCGGCCCCGGCCCCGATCCCGACTCGGCGAGGTGCCGGTACAGGGCCCGTCCGGAGGCCAGCGCACCCGCCTGCGCTACCGCCATCGAGGTGGCCACCGCGACGTTGCCGCCGATCCGACGGAAGTACGCGCCGCCGTCCACCTCGCGCAGCGCCGTGTCCACCGCCCGCTGGTCGCACACGTCGCGGCCGATCAGCGCGGGCCGCACCAGGTCCAGGACCGAGGTCAGCGCCGGGGCCACCGCCGCGAGCGTGGGCAGCGCCGTCGCGTCCTCCAGGACGTACGCCTCGAACTCGCCGGTGGTCGAACCGCGGGGAGCCGACTCGGCGACCCGGATGCCGCCGTCGGCGACGATCTCCACCTCGATCGCGGGAATGCCGTTGGAGTCGAAGACCGCTCGGGCCCCGACCTCGCGTATCAGCCGCACAGTGCGCTCCTTCACCATGTGTTGGTCACCGTCAGCAGTTCGGTGTGCCCGCTCGGCGCCCCGCCCGCGTCCGGGTCGAGCCGGGCGGCCCGGGTCGCCGCGGCGATCGCCTCGGCCTCGATCCCGTATCTGTCCAGCAGTTGCCGATAGGGCCCGGTCTCGGTGAACGTGTCCGCGATGCCCAGGCGCAGCACCCGGGGGCCGCCGCGCGCCGCGATCAGTTCGGCCACCGCGCCGCCCAGGCCGCCGATCGTGGTGTGCTCCTCGACGGTCACCACGAGCGAGCACGAGCGGACCAGGTCGTAGACCTCGGCGTCGGGGAACGGCTTGATCCGCAACGCCCCGAGCACACGTGCGGAAACCCCGTGCCGGCCCAACAGCTCGGCGGCGGCCACACATTCGGGTACGGCCACCCCGCAGGCCACGAACGCCACCTCGGGCGCCGGGCGATCCCATACCCGCAGGTCGCCCGGTCCGCGTGGGCCACCGGCCACCGGCGGCACCGGATTGCGGCACAGCCGGAGGTAGTTCGGGCCGGGCAGCGGCGGCGCGCCGGACACGCCGGTGCCGGCCAACACCTCGCCGCCCAGCCGCTCGGCGTCCGCGTCGTCGGCGGGCACCCAGACGTTCATCCCGGGCACCGAGCGCATGAAGGCCAGGTCGGTGATCGCGTGGTGCGGGGCGCCCTCCAGCGAGCCGGACATGCCCGCGTAGTGGCCGGCGATGGTCACCGGCAGTCCCGGCCAGCCGATCGAGAGCAGGATCTGTTCGGCCGCGCGCCCGACCAGGATCGAGGCGAACCCGGAGACCACCGGGCGTAATCCGGCGAGGGCGAGGCCCGCGGCCATGCCCATCATGTTCTGCTCGGCGATGCCGGTGTTCAGGAACGAACCGGGCAGTCGGTCGGCGACCCGGCCGCTGCGGGTCGAATGGGAGCAGTCCCCGTCCAGGACGAACAGCCGCTCGTCGGCTTCGCAGGCCCGCAACAGGGCGGCGCCGAACGCGTCACGCATGGCTCAGTTCCTCCACTGCCTCGGCCAATCGGCCCGGGTCGGCGACCGAGTGCCAGTTCGGGTCGTCCTCCATGAACGAGACCCCGCGTCCCTTGACGGTGTGCGCGATCACCGCGCGAGGGCGCGGGTGGGGGCCGGGGCTCGGGGCGAGTGCGGCGATCAGCTCGGCGCAGTCGTGGCCGTCCGCCTCGACCACCTCCCAGCCGAACGCGCGCCACTTGGCGGCGAGGGGGGCGGCGCCCATGATGTCCGCGGTGCGGCCGTCGTGTTGGATGCCGTTGGCGTCCACGATCACGGTCAGGTCGGCCAGACCCAGTTGGGCCGCGCACATCGCCGCCTCCCACACCTGGCCCTCCTGGCACTCGCCGTCGCCGAGCAGCGCGAACACCCGGGCGCCGAGCCCGCGTCGGCCCAGCCCCAGGGCCATGCCCACGGCGACCGAGAACGCCTGGCCCAGCGAGCCGGAGCCGACCTCGATGCCGCGGGTGCGCGGGTCGGGGTGGCCCTGGAGCGGCGAGCCGAGCGCGCGCAGCGAGCCGGCCAGCTCGCGGGGGAGTACGCCCAGGTCGATCAGCACCGCGTAGAGCGCGGGCGCCGCGTGTCCCTTGGAGAGCACGAACCGGTCCCGCTCGGCCCAGGTGGGATCGGCCGGACGGTGGCGCATGGTGTGGTAATGGAGCACGGTCAGGATCTCGATCGCGGACAGCGAACTGCCGGGGTGACCGGCACCCGCCGCCGCGATCATCCGCATCGTGTCCAGGCGCAACCGGGCCGCCGTGGCGTCCAGTTCGGGGTGGCCGCTCATCGTGGTGCCGGATTCGTCAGGCGTACCGCGGTGACCACGTCGTCCAGGTGCGGGCTCTGTCCTCGGGCGGCCCGGTCGAAGGCGGTGACCAGTGCGGTCGCCGCCTCGTGCGGCAGCAGGTGCTCGTCGATCGCGCCGACCACGGCGGCGCCCAGCGAGGAACTGCACAACACCACGCCGTCCGCGCCGGTCACCTCGGCCGGCTCCAGCGGGCGGTGCTCGGGGGTCAGGCCCAGCGCGCCCTTGGCCACGATGCCGAGCAACTCCCTTGTGATGCCCGGGAGTACGCCCTCCTCGACGGGCGGCGAGATCAGCCGGTCGCCGGCCAGGACGAGCAGGCTGGCCCGCGAGGTCTCGGTGATCCGGCCCGCCTCGTTGCGAAAGAGCACGTCGTCCCGGCCGTCCCGGCGGGCCCGCAGCAGCCCGCGCCGGGCGCCGGCGTAGTGCGCCGTGGCCTTGACCCAGCGCGGCAGATCGGTGTGCGCCGGTCGGGGTTCGTCCACGGTGGCCAGGGTGAGCGGCCGGTCCGGCGCGTAGCCGTCGAGGGGGCGCAGGAAGACGCAGACCCCGGGCGGTCGTTCGTCGAGGAAGCCTTCCCCCTCGGCATAGGCGAACAGCCGGATGCCCACCGCGCCGCGCCCGGAGTGTCGGCGGGTCACCTCGACCACCGCGTCGGCCAATTCGTCCGCCGACCAGGACAGCGCGAATCCCAGACCCTCGCAGGAACGGCGAAAACGGGAGAGATGTGCGCCCAGATCGAGAATGCGCAATTGGGTTCCGGTGGCATCGGCCACCGCGGCGCATCCGTCGAATACCACCTGGGCATAACGCATGGCGGCGGAGTCGATCGACAACCGCACCTCGTCGAGAGCGGTCAGGCGGCCGTCGCGCCAACATTCCTGATGCACAATCCAGCACCCCCAATATCCTTATGCAAAGGATAGCTATATGACGTATAGAATAGCTGTGTGCATAGGTGTGTCAACGCTGTGTCCGCGCCGGTCGGAATATCTGTCAGATATCCGGTCGATATTCGAGCCGCGCGGAAATCTGCATGCGAGCAGGCGGAACGAGCGGAACGAGCGGAACAAGCGGAACGGGCCGAGCAAGCGGAACGGGCCGAACAGGCGCCGTGCAGAAAACGAAAGCTCGTCCGGTCCGGCCGGCTCGAAATCAGCCGGTGGTGTCCCCGGCCTCGGGTACCACGCCGGGCGCGGAGGTCGAGGTGATCAGCTTGCGGAGGGTTTCCTCCAGGTAGGCGTAGTCCGCCTCGATGTCCGCCGCCGACTGGCCGAACCGACCGCTGACCTCACTCGTGGCGAACCCGACCACCATCGTGCTGAGCAGCCGCTCGGCCCGATTGACCTCGGTGATCGACAGGCCGGCATCCAACAACGCGGCGAACACCGCCTGCCGGACCCGATGCGCGCCCGGGGTCGCCGCCGACCGGGTCAGCAGCAGCGGGAACACGTCGGGGTGGCGCCGAGCCGAATCCCGAGCCGCCCGCCCGATCCGGGCCAGCCGCTCGTCCCACGGCAACTCCGCGTCCGGCAGCGGAAACTCGGAGAGCAACTCCTCGACGATGCCGTCGAGCAGGGCCGCCTTGTTCGCGATGTGCCCGTAGAGCGACATCGCCGTCACGCCGAGCCGACGGGCCACCGCCTGAAGGGTCACGGCCTGCAGCCCCTGCTCGTCGGCCAGTTCGAGACTCACCCGAAGAATGGCGGAGCGGTCGATGATGCGCGGGCGACCCATGGGCCTCAAGGTATCACCGCCGATCGGCGTGATCCGCCCACGGCGGCCCGGCGCCCAACGCGGTGGTGAGCCGGTGGTGGATGTCCCGCGCGCCGATCGACGCGGTCGCCCGGCGGGGTGCCGGCCCCGTCATCGAAGCGATCGGCACCACCAGCAGATGTGGCCCCGGAGCGGCCCGCGCCGCGCCCATCGCGGCGTCGAGCCGGACCGCGTCGGAGCACACCACCGCCGACGCGTAGCCGGTCGCGCGCGCGATCGCCGCGAAGTCGGTGCTGCCCGACGTGGTGGCCTGGGCGCCCGTCGATTCGTACGCGCCGTTGTCGAGCACCACGTGGATCAACCCCGGCGGGGCGGTCGCGCCGATCGTGGACATCGTGCCCAGGTGCATCAGCGCGGCGCCGTCGCCGTCCAGGAGCACCACCTCGGTGCCCGGCGGACGCAGCGCCAGACCCAGTGCGAACGCCGACGCGTGACCCATCGAGCCCTGCATGTAGAAGTTGGTCGGCGCGTCGCCGCCGGCGAACAACTCGCGCGAGGTGTACCCGGTGGTGGCGACCACCGCGATCCCCTCGGCCCGCGCGGTGATCGTGCGCAGCGCCTCGGCCCGGGTGAGCGTCCCCCGACCGGCGGTGGGGTCGGCGGCCGGACCCTCGGGGACCTCCACCGCACCCTTCTCGACCAGGACGAACACACAGTGTCCGGCCGCCAGTTCCTTGCCGGTCTCGGCCAACAGGGCGCGCAGGCCCGCCGCGTCGGTGCCGCGTCGCAGGGTCCAGTGCGCGACCCCGATCGCGTCCAGCAGCTCGTGCGTGGCGGCACCCATCACCGCGTGTTGCGGTTCGTCGCCGCCCGGATCGGGCCAGCCGCGCAGGCTGGTGAACACCAGGGCCGGGACGTCGTAGGTCATCAGCAGCGAGGTCAGCGGATTGATCAGGTTGCCCAGACCGGAGTTCTGCGCGACCACCGCGACCCGGGTGCCGGCCACCGCGGCTCCGGCGGCGATGGCCAGCGCCGCGCCCTCGTTGGCGGCCGGCACGTACCGGCCCTCGCGGGTGAACCGGGCGATCGGCGCGGAGAAGTACGAGCACGGCACGCCCGTGACCAGCTCCACCCCGAAGTCGGCCAGTGCGGCGCAGAAGTCGTCCGAGCCGATCACCAGTCCAACGCCTTCCACGCGTCCAGCCGTTGCAGCCGGAACACCTCCTGCACGCTCGCGATCCGGTCCTCGACCTCGACCGAACTGCCCTCGCGGAAGATCGCCCCGTAGGTGTCGCGCAGTGAGCTGACCGTGGCCCGCAGGCCCTGATTGGCGTAGATGACCACCGAGACGCCGGCCGCGGCTGCGGCCCGCGCGTCCCAGTCGGGGTAGGTGGTGGGCACCACCACGACCGGCACCGCACCGTCCCAGCCGTCCAGGAACCGGGTGATCTGCTCGCTGGTGCGGATCTTGGAGTGCACGAGCACCGCGTCCGCGCCCGCGTCGGCATAGGCCGAACAGCGCTTCAGCGCCTCGTCGACGCCCAGTCCGCTGATCAGCGCCTCGGTCCGGGCGATCAGGAAGAAGTCCGGGGTCTGCTGGGCGCTTTTGGCCACCTCGATCTTGCGGGCGAAGGTGCTGATGTCGAGCAGCGTGTGGTCCACGGCGGCGAAGCTGTTGATCTTCGGGAACAGCTTGTCCTCGATGCACACCGCGGTGATGCCGGCGGCCTCGTACTCGTGCACCATGTGCGCGGCGTTCAGGTTGTTGCCGTAGCCGGTGTCGCAATCGGCGATCACCGGGATGGACAGCGCCTTTTGCATGTTGGCGGCGGCTTCCAGGTATTCGCTCATGCCGAGCAGGCTCGCGTCGGGCAGGCATCGGGCCGCCGACACCTCCAGGCTCGACGACCACACGGCCTGGAAGCCGGCCTCCTGGGCCAACACCGCACCCAGGGCGTCGTGCGCGCCGGCGACGCGCACCAGGTCGTGTTCGGCGAGAACCGCCCGGAACGGCGCTGCGAGAGCAGTCCTGAGCACTGACGATCTCCTATCGGTTCCGGAGGATGGGCGGGAAGGGAGCACGGCTCATCGCATGACGAGTTTGTAGAAGTCGGTGGGGTGCGCCTCGTCGCCGAGTTCGCCGAACATCAGCCGCTGGCGCTCGCTCATCGCGGCCACCACGTCGGCGGGCATGCGGTGGAAGTCGAGCGGCCGGCACCACAGGTGCCCGTACCGGATGATCACCGAACGGCGGGTCAGCCCCCGGGTGTTCGGGGCCACCGCGTGCCACAGGTTGTACGGGAAGACCACCGCGTCGCCGGGCTCGGCCAGGACCTGCACCGCGTTCGGCGGCATCTCGCCGCGCCGCCAGTAGCTGTTCGGCTCGGGCAGATGACAGTCGTCGTCCAGCCGTTCGGGGCGCAGCCGGTGACTGCCGGGAATGACGGTGAAGTTGCCCGAGTCGGGGCGGCCGACGTCGGTGAGGAAGTACTGCACCTTCAGTTGCAGCGCCCGGCTCGCCGGATCCAGCACGATGCCCATCAGGGACGCGCCGCCGTCGGTGTGCCACTCCTCCAGGGGCGCCGCGCCGCCCTCGCGGACGAACGCCTCGCTGCCCAGCACGTGCAGGTCCGGGCCGAGCAGATCGACCAGGGTCGGCAGCACGCCCGGATGGTCGACCAGATCCAACAGCGCCGGGCTCGCCGCGGCGGCGTTGCGCACCCGGACCGAATGATCCTGGTCGTTGCGATAGCTGATGTGCGCCGTGCGCACCAGCTCCTGTTGGCGGACCGCGAAGTCCACGCCCGCCAGGGCGCGTTCGACGTCGGCGGCGGAAAGCGCCTTTCTGATGTGAATGTAGCCGTTTTGATTCCACTGCTCGCGCCGACTCCCGAGTATTTGCTCGGGTGATTCCCCCACCGGTGGACCTCCGTTCGGTCGTGTTCGCGCTTTGGCCTCAGCTTCACAGCCGTTTAGGACCGCGGCCAGTGTCGGTCCACCACGGCGGGGGTGTGTTTCGGACAGCGGATCCATGCGAAACACATGATCGGCATCCTCTTTCCGCATCTTTTTGTATCCCGCCGCATGGGGCCGCCGGCGGATTCCCGCGTTGTAGCATCGGCGGATGGGCCCGGAATCGGGTCCCGGAACTTCTTCCAGCAGTCGCCACCACCATGCAGCAGTCGCGATCGAAGAGGGCCGTCTCTTGCCTCACGCCGCTCAGGTTCCGGTGAACTCCGTGGACTCCCGGGCTCTTCGCATTCCCACCGTGATCACGGTGGTGGTTCTGCTGAGTTGTCTCGCGGCTTCGGTGCTGTCGGTGCTCACATTTCCGGTCGCCACGTGGCGCATGGCCCTGGCGCTGGCGGCGGTCACCGCGGTCGCGGTGATCCAGTGCGCCCATTCGTTGCCGGGCCGGCTGCGCCGGTTGCCCCGGCCCGGTACCCGACTCCTGTGTTGCCAGGCGGTGTTGGCGCTGATTCCCGCGTTCGTCTGCCCGGGGACCTGGACCGCCGCACCGGGATTCCTGGCGGGTTCCCTGCTGCTGTATCTGCCGCAGAAGCGGGCGTGGTGGGCGTTCGGCGTGCTGATGTTCGCGACCGGCGTGGTCACCTTCGTGCTGGCGGACGACTTCGACGACGTGCCGTACGCGCTGGTGGCGAGCACCTCGACCGGGCTCGTGCTCTACGCGCTGATGCGGATCACCGAACTGCTCGCCGAGATGCACCAGTCCCGACTGGAACTGGCCCGGCAGGCGATCGTGCGCGAGCAACACCGGTTCGCCCGGGACCTGCACGACCTGCTCGGCTACAGCCTCGCCACCATCGGGGTGAAAAGTTCGCTGGCCGCGCGGCTGTTGCCGGACGACGTCGAACAGGCGCGCACCGAACTGGCGGAGATCCTGATCATCACCCGGCAGGCCGCCACCGACATGCGCGAGGTGGTGCATCGATACCGGGGGATGTCCCTGGTCGCCGAGGTCGCGGCGGCCGAGTCGTTGCTTGCCTCGATCGGGGTGCGGGCCGATACCCGGATCGAGATCGACGGGCTGGACGCGACCATCGAGACGGTGCTGGCCACCGTGTTGCGCGAGGGGCTGGCCAACATGATGCGACACAGCTCCGCGACCGAGTGCGTGATCACCGCGGAACGCGACGGCGACTTCGTCCGGTTCGGGGTGTGCAACGACCGGGCCGGCGCCGCCGGATCGCGCGGGGCGGGTCCCGGTCGCCTGGGCGGTACCGGGCTGGCCAGTCTCGCGGTGCGCGTCGAGGGCATCGGCGGACGGCTACAGGTGGGCATCGACGGCGGCGGTTGGTTCCGCCTGATCGCGCTGGTCCCCGACCCCGCCGCGGTCTCCGACCCGGCCACGCGCCCCGACCCCGCGGCGGTCCGCGACGCCACGGCGGTCCCCGACCCGGTGGCGGTCCCCGGTCCGACCACGCCCCCCGACCCGACCACGCCCCCCGAGCCCGCCGCGGCCCCCGACCCCACCGGGGAACCCTGCGACGCCGCCCGCGAGCCGGTCGCGGGCTGAGCCCCGACGCGTCACTCGCCCGAACGGGTCACAACCAGCCCTCGTCCCGGGCGATCCGAATCGCATCCACCCGGTTGCGGGCATTGAGCTTGGCCACCACCGAGTTCAGGTGATTGCGCACGGTGCCCGCACACACCCACATCTGATCCGCGATGTCCGCGACCCGATGCCCGTCGGCCGCCGCGCGCAACACCTGGAGTTCGCGCACGGTCAGCCGCGACGGGCCGCCGTCGATCGCGGCCAGGGCGACCGATGCGTCGATCACCCGGCCACCGGCCGCGATTTCCCGGATCGCGCCGCTGAATCGGTCCGGGTCGGAATTCTTGAGCAGGAATCCGGACACCTTCGCCGCCGCCGCGCGGTGCAGATGACCCGGCGCGTTCATTCCGGTCAGGATCAGCGTTCGACATTCCGGGAGCGCGGCTCGCAGCGCCATGGCCGCCTCGATCCCGTCGATACCCGGCAGGCCGATGTCCAGCACCGCCACGTCCGGACGCACCGCCCGGGCCCGCGGCACCACGTCGATCCCCGAGTCGACCTCGGCGACCACGACGATGTCCGGTTCCAAACTCAACAATGACACCAGCGCCCTGCGCAGTAACTTCATGTCCTCGGCAATCAGGACCTTGATCAAGGACTCCCCCTCATCCCGAATCCGGCATCGATCCCCCCGATGCCGGGTTCGTCGGCGATCCCCCGTAACAAGATGCCGATTATGCAGGACGAGTTCGGCGGCTCAATAGAGCAAATAGCACGCGGATCGAACGAACGCGAAAGCACCCGGCCCGCGATGCGCACCAAAAAGGGCGGACCCGGGCCGGCATGTCGCCGATCCGGGTCCGCCCGTACCTCGTGTCCGCCGCCGCAGGGCGCGCGTCCCTACCGCTCAGCCGGAGAACTCGGCCAGTGCCTTGTTCGCCTCGGCCAGCCACTCCGCGCGCGCCGCGATCGACTCCTCGGCCTCCCGCAGCTTGCGCTCGTTCCCGGCCGCCCGGGCCTTCTCCGCCTGCTGGGTCAGCTTGTCGATCGACGCCTGGATCTGATCCACTGCGGCCTGCGCCCGGGCCCGAGCCTCCGGGTTGGTGCGCTTCCACAGCTCTTCCTCGGCCTCACGGATCGCCCGCTCGACGCTCTGCAGGCGGGCCTCCATCTTCGGCCGGGCATCGCGCGGGACGTGGCCGATGGCCTCCCAGCGATCGTTGATCGAACGCAGCGCCGCCCGCGCCGCCTTGACGTCGGTCACCGGGACGATCGTCTCGGCCTCGACGAGCAGCAGCTCCTTCGCGGCCTGGTTCTCCCGCTGCTCGGAGTCGCGCTCGGCGAACACCTCGCTGCGTGCCGCGAAGAAGACGTCCTGGGCGGCCCGGAAGCGCTGCCACAGCTCTTCCTCGACGTCGCGCTGCGCCCGACCGGCGGCCTTCCAGTCGTTCATCAGGTCGCGGTAGCGCGCCGCGGTGTCGGTCCACTCGGTGGACGTCGACAACGCCTCGGCCGCCTCGACCAGCTTCTCCTTGACGCGCTTGGCACTGTCCCGCTGGCCGTCCAGCTCCGCGAAATGCGCCTTGCGGCGCTTGGCGAAGTTGGACCGGGCCTGCGAGAACCGGTGCCACAGCTCGTCGTCGGCCTTGCGGTCCAGCCGCGGTACGGCCTTCCACGCGTCCACCAGCGCACGCAGCCGCTCGCCGGCCGGGCGCCAGTCCGTGCTCTGGCCCAGTTGCTCGGCCTCGGCGACGATGCGCTCCTTGGCGCCCTGCGCCTCCTCCTGCGCCTTGGCACGGGTGGCCTTGCGCTCCTCGCGCTTGGAATCCACCACGGTCACCAGCGCGTCCAAACGCTTGACGAGCGAGTCGAGATCGCCGACCGCGTTCGCGTCGACGATGCTCGCGCGCAGGCGCTCGATCGCGTGATGGGCGTCCTTGGGAGCCAGGTCGGTGGTCCGTACCCGCCGCGCGAGCAACTCCACCTCGACGGCGAGCCCCTCGTACTTGCGCCGGAAGTAGGCCAGGGCCTCGTCCGGGGAACCCGCCTGCCACGAACCGACGGAGCGCTCACCGTCCGCCGTCTTGACAAAGACGTTTCCCTGCTCGTCCACGCGGCCCCACGGGTCGCTGCTCACAGCGGCCTCCTTCGATGCTGAATGCGGCGCACTTTACACAGGACCCCGGGGCACGGGCCGGGCCGTGCCCCGGGAGTCGCCGTGGAACATGCGTGCGGTCGGTTGCTACTTGGCCACGGTCACGCTGTCGAGGACCACGTTCTCGCGCGGCGCACCGTCGCTGCCACCGTCCGCGGTGCCCGCGGCGGCGATCTTCGTCAGCACGTCCATCCCGCCGGTGACCTTGCCGAACGGGGTGTAGTTCGGCGGCAGCTTGCTGTCCGCGGTCACCAGGAAGAACTGGCTTCCGTTGGTGCCCGGTCCCGAGTTCGCCATCGCGACGGTGCCGGCCGGGTAGGACGCCGAACCGTCCGCGCCCGCCGTACCCAGATTCTCGTCGACGAACTTGTAGCCGGGACCGCCGGTGCCCGTTCCGGTCGGGTCGCCGCACTGGAGCACGGCGAGACCGCCCGTGGTCAACCGGTGGCACTTGGTGTGGTCGAAGAACTTCTTGTCCGCCAGGAACGCGAACGAGTTCACCGTGTGCGGCGCCTTCGCCGCGTCCAGCGCCACCTTCACCTCGCCACACGTGGTCTTGAGGGTCATCGTGTACGCCGCCTTGGTGTCGATCGACATCGCGGGCTCGGCGCCGAACTGCTCCTTCGTCGGATCACCCGGAGCCGGCGCCGCACACGTCTTGGGCTTGGTGTCCGGGGCCGGTGACTGCGGCGCCGAGGGCGGCGCGGTCGGCTGCTGCGACGCGCCCGCGTTCGTCGTCTTCTTGTCGTCGTCGTCACTCGCGGCCACCGCGAGCCACGCACCGGCACCGGCCACCACGACCACCGCCGCCACCGCGGCGATGACCTGGTTGCGCCGGCGCCGACGTGCCTGCGCGGACCCGCGTCGCTCCTGCTGGCGCTCGAACTTCTCGCGCGCGAGCTGCCGCTGGCGCTGCTGTTTGGTGACCACCGCGTGCTCTCCTGGATTCGAACGGACTCGATGTGGATGGACTCGACCTGGACGCCCGACGGCCGGACGAGGGCCGGGGGAGGGCTCCCGGTGCCGTGACGGGATCCGTGCACCGGTCCCGACCTGCGGTGATCCCACAGGCCCGGAACCGGCCGCAGCTCGCGCACAGTCTAGGCACGCACCCCCTGAACCGGTTCGCGATCCGCCCCCGCGCGCCGGTAGTCTCGTACCTGATTCCCACGTCCGCCGCATACTTCCGTGCTTGCCCCGCCGCCGGAAGACCCCGAGACCGAGAGGACGAACGTGATCGTCGCCGGGTTCCCCGCAGGGTCCTTCCAGACCAACTGTTATGTGGTCGCCCCTGCCGCCGGTGAGGAATGCGTCATCGTCGACCCCGGGCAGGACGCGTTCGACGGCGTACAGGACATCATCCGCGAACACCGGCTGCGCCCGGTGGCCGTCGTGCTGACCCACGGACACATCGACCACATGTTCTCCGTGGTGCCGGTCTGCGCCGAGCACAAGGTGCCCGCGTGGATCCACCCCGACGACCGCGACATGCTCTCCGACCCGGCCAAGGGCCTGTCGCTGGGCGTGGGGCAACAACTCTTCGGCGGGATGACCTTCACCGAACCCGAGGACGTGCGGCTGCTCACCGACGGCGCCGTGCTCGACCTCGCCGGCCTCGAACTGACGGTCCATCATGCGCCCGGCCATACACAGGGGTCGGTGGCCTTCGGCACCCAGGGAAGCGCGGACATCCCGCCCATCCTGTATTCGGGTGACCTGCTGTTCGCCGGCTCCATCGGACGCACCGACCTGCCCGGCGGCGATCACGCGCAGATGTTGCGCTCGTTGTCCCGGGTGTGTCTGCCCCTGCCGGACGAGACCGTCGTCCTGTCCGGCCACGGCCCCCAGACGACGATCGGCCGCGAGCGCGCGAGCAACCCTTATCTGCAAGAGCTGACGCCGCCCGCGGGACCGCACCGAGGAATGTGACGGATTTTCATACCGTGAGTACCTTCAACGCCCCCAAGGGCACCTTCGACATGCTCCCGCCGTACTCGGAGACGTTCAACCGGATCCGGATCCAGTTCGGCCTGGAGCTGCGCGACGCGGGTTTCCAGTACATCGAGACCCCCACCTTCGAGGAGACCGGCCTCTTCCTGCGCGGCGTCGGCGAGTCCACCGACATCGTGACCAAGGAGATGTACACCTTCGAGGACCGCGGCGGCCGTTCGCTCACGCTGCGCCCCGAGGGCACCGCGGCCGTGATGCGCTCGGTGCTCCAGCACAACCTGTACGCCGGCCGACTGCCGGTCAAGCTGTGGTACTTCGGCTCGTACTACCGCTACGAGCGCCCGCAGGCCGGTCGCACCCGCCAGTTCACCCAGGTCGGTGCCGAGGCGATCGGCAGCGACGACCCGCTGGTCGACGTCGAGATGATCGCGCTCGCCGCCGAGGGCTTCATGAAGCTCGGTCTGCGCGACTTCCGGCTGCTGCTCAACTCGCTGGGCTGCCGCGAGTGCCGGCCGGTCTACCGGGCCAAGCTCCAGGAATTCCTGCGCGCGCTCGACCTGGACGCGGAGACGCACGCCCGGATCGAGATCAACCCGCTGCGCGTGCTCGACGACAAGCGTCCCGAGGTGCAGGCGCTGATCGCGGACGCGCCGCTGATCACCGACCACCTGTGCGAGGCGTGCGCCGCACACCACACGTTCGTGCGCGGCATGCTCGACGAGCTGGAGATCTCCTACGAGGACACTCCCAGGCTGGTCCGGGGCCTGGACTACTACAACCGCACCACGTTCGAGTTCGTGCACGACGGCCTCGGCGCGCAGTCGGCGATCGGCGGCGGCGGGCGCTACGACGGGCTCTCCGAGGATCTCGGCGGCCCCGACCTGCCGTCGGTGGGCTGGGCGCTGGGCATCGGCCGCACGATGCTCGCGATGGAAGCCGAGGGCCAGGCCGTGGAGACCCCGGCGGACTGCGACGTCTACGGCGTCGCGATCGGCGACGCGGCCCGGCGGGCGGTCTTCGGCATGATCACCCAGCTCCGGATCGAGGACATCCCCGCCGACATGGCGTTCGGCGGGAAGAAGCTCAAGGGCGCCATGAAGGCCGCGTCGCAATCCGGCGCCCGCTACGCCATCGTCGTCGGCGATCGCGACCTCACCGAGGGCGTCGCCCAGATCAAGGACCTGTCGAACGGGGACCAGACCCCGGTCCCGCTCGACCAGGTCGTCACCGTCTTGAAGGAGAAGCTTCAGTGATCCGCACCCATGACGCCGGTACGCTCCGCGCCGAGCACGCCGGCCACACCGTGACGCTCGCCGGCTGGGTGGCCCGGCGGCGCGACCACGGCGGCGTGGCGTTCGTGGACCTGCGGGACGCGTCGGGCACCGTACAGGTGGTCTTCCGCGACCTGGAGACCGTGCACAACCTGCGCTCCGAGTTCTGCGTGAAGATCACCGGCGACGTGCGGGTGCGCCCGGACGGCAACGAGAACACCGAGATCCCCACCGGTGCGGTCGAGGTCGTCGTGGACGACTTCGAGATCCTCTCGGAGGCGGCCCCGCTGCCGTTCCCGATCGAGGAGTACACGCCGGGCACGGTCAACGAGGAGGTGCGGCTCAAGCACCGCTACCTCGACCTGCGCCGCGCGCCGATGGCGCGCAACCTGCGGCTGCGGTCCAAGGTGACCCGGGTGATCCGCGAGGTGATGGAGGACCACGACTTCCTCGACATCGAGACGCCGTACCTGACCCGGTCCACCCCCGAGGGCGCCCGCGACTTCCTGGTGCCGGTGCGGCTCCAGCCCGGCTCCTGGTACGCCCTGCCGCAGTCGCCGCAGCTGTTCAAGCAGCTGCTCATGGTGGCCGGCATGGAGCGCTACTACCAGATCGCGCGCTGCTTCCGGGACGAGGACTTCCGGGCCGACCGGCAGCCCGAGTTCACCCAGTTGGACGTCGAGATGTCCTTCTGTGACGCCGAGGACATCCTCGCGCTGACCGAGAAGCTGCTCGCCCGGGTGTGGCGCGAGGTGCACGGCGTGGAGATCGCGCTGCCGCTGCCCCGACTGCCCTACGCGGAGGCGATGGCGCGCTACGGCTCGGACAAGCCGGACACCCGGTTCGACTGCGAACTGGTGGACCTGACGGCCTACTTCGAGGGCACCTCGTTCCGGGTGTTCCAGGCCGAGTTCACCGGCGCGGTGGTGATGCCCGGCGGTGCCGCGCAGACCCGCAAGGAGCTGGACGGCTGGCAGGACTGGGCCAAGGCGCGCGGCGCCCGCGGCCTGGCGTACGTGCTGGTCGACGCGGAGACCGGCGAACTGCGCGGCCCGGTGGCCAAGAACCTGTCCGCGGAGCACCTGGCCGGACTGGTCGAGGCGACCGGCGCGGCCAAGGGCGACTGCATCTTCTTCGCGGCGGGTCGGCGCACGGCCTCGCTCGAACTGCTCGGCGCGGCCCGGCTGGAGATCGCCCGCCGCGGTTCGCTGATCGACGAGTCGAAGTGGAACTTCCTCTGGGTCGTCGACTTCCCGATGTTCGAGCCGATCGAGGACGCGGCCGGCAACCACCAGGGCTGGCACGCGATCCACCACCCCTTCACCGCGCCGACGGCGGAGTGGGTCGACGGGTTCGACAAGAACCCGGGCGAGGCGTTGTCGAACGCGTACGACATCGTGCTCAACGGGACCGAGATCGGCGGCGGTTCGATCCGTATCCACCGTCGGGACGTGCAGGAGCGCGCGTTCGCGGCGATCGGGATGTCGGAGGAGGAGGCCCAGTCGCAGTTCGGCTTCCTGCTGGACGCGTTCGCGTACGGGCCGCCGCCGCACGGCGGGATCGCGCTGGGGTTGGACCGGTTGGTGGCGCTGCTGGGCGGGGCCGAGTCGATCAGGGATGTCATCGCCTTCCCGAAGACCGCTTCCGGTGGCGACCCGTTGACCGGGGCGCCGTCGCCGATCACGGTGCAGCAGCGGCGTGAGGCGGGGATCGACGCGAAGCCCAAGTCGGGGGCCGGGTCGGGCTCCGGTTCGGGCTCGGCCGCGGCCTCGGGTCCGGCCGCAGGATCGGGCGAGGGCGCCAAGGGTGAGGGTGCCGACAAGGCGTAGTGGGTGATCCCGCCGGATGTGCGGGGAGCGGGGCGGTCGGGCCGGATGGCTCGGCCGCCCTTCGGCGTTGTGCGCCTTTGTCGACTCGGGGGAGTAGCCGAAACGCTTCTGCACAGCGGGCGAGCAGCGCCGTCCGAGTCTGCCTACCTTGGAAGTCGAGCCGGCGCAGGGCCGGTTCGCACGACCTCGGGGAGGCCGACATGGCGGTGGAACTGACGAAGCGGCGGCTGCCGGCGGAATACGTGACGCGGTCCGTCGTGCTGGGTCGCGGCTGGACCCAGGGCGCCATCGCGAGATTCCTGGCCGCGCCGGACGGGACGATGGCCAATCAGCGCTATCGCGGGTCGCCACCGACCCGGTTGTACGCGCTGGCGCGGGTGCAGGCGGTCGAGGGCACGCGCGAGTGGCAGGAGTGGTTCTTCACGGTGCGGCGACGCGGGGCGGCCGCACCGGTCGTCGACGGTGCGGGGGCGGGTGGAACGCGTAAGGGGGGCGCGGGGGTTGCGGTCGGTCCGCATGTCGGAGCCGAGCGAGATGCTGGGGTGGGTCGAGATCGGGCCTCGGAGGGTTCGCAGGACTCGATGAGCGCGATGAGTGCGAAGAGCGTGAAGGATTCGACGCTCTCGACAGACTCGAAAGGCTCGAAAGGGGAGGTCGCATGAGCCACACCGTGCATGTCAATCCACTGCGCTGGTTCACCGATGGCGAGGGTGGCCTGGAGTTCGTCGAGTCGTTCGGCACGCCGGTGCCGGCCGATCTGCTGGAGGAGGCGCGGGCCGCCGGCTATCCGGGAGTCGGCGACGTGCTGGCGGTGTTGCGTGGCGAAGGACTGTCCGCGCGTTGTTGGTTCACCCTGTGGGCGGATGACGCGGAGGTGCCGGATCCGTTGCCGGCGCGGCCGGGGGCGGCCGACGGCGACCACCTGGGCGGGTTCGCGATCGCGGTCGCGGGGGAGCGTAAGCGGATCGGCGCGGACGAGCCGGTGTCCGGGCTGACCTTCCGGGCCCCGGGGGCGGGCGCGGCGGAGCGGGCGGTGGCGGCGCTGGCCGAGGCGTTCGGCCCGCAGGTGATGTGGGCCGGGGATGTCGGCGACGTGGTGGTGGTGCCGCGCGGGCTGACCGCGGCCCGGGTGCGGGGGCTGCGGGTGGGGTGCGACATGGCCGATTCGTGAGGGATCTGCCCCTGTTCGTGGGGGTGGCCGATCTGGGACCGTAGGCCGGTGAAGCCCCCGTGAGGGGGCGGCCACCCGACTCGCTCGACTGCTGGGAGCCCTTGCCATGCCCTTCTCGCTGTTCGGTCGCAAGAAGTCGAAGCCGGACTCGTCGGCGGCTGCCGCGCCGCCCGCCACCGCACCCGCTGCCACCGTGCGCAGCGGCACCGGCTCGGCGGTCTCCCTCGACAAGATCGAACGCTCCGCACCCGGGTTGGTCAGCCTGTACAAGGCGGCCGGGGTCAGCCTGGAGAAGAACCGGCTGGCGGGTGTGCGCGCCGCGGTCTACCTGGTGCTCGACCGCTCCGGCAGCATGGCGCCGTTCTACAAGAACGGCAGCGTACAGGCGCTCGCCGACCGGGTGTTGGCCGCGGCCGCGCACTTCGACGACGACGGCACGGTGCCGGTGATCTTCTTCGACACGAAGGCGTATCGGGCCGAGGAGATCTCGCTGGACAACTACGGTGGCCGGATCGCCGCGCTGCACAAGAAGCTCGGGCACATGGGCACCACGGACTACGTGTCCGCGATGGAAGCGGTGATCGCGCACTACCGCTCGTGTGGCGCGACCGACCCGGCCTTCGTGATCTTCCAGACGGACGGGGCGCCGAACAACGCCAAGGCCGCGGAGAAGGCCATCTGCAAGGCGGCCGAGTTGCCGATCTTCTGGCAGTTCATCGGCTTCGGCCGGGACGAGTTCCGGTTCCTGCACCGACTGGACGACCTGCCCGCGCCCAAGTACCGCGTGGTCGACAACGCGGGCTTCTTCGAGGCCGGTTCGGACCCGAGGCGGATGCCCGACGGCGAACTGTTCGACAGCCTGATGAACGAATTCCCCGAGTGGCTCCAGACCGCGCGGGCGGCGGGGGTGCTTCGCTGAGGTTGTGGCGCGGCGGTGGGGTGGGCCGCAGGGCGGTTGCGGGCGGGGGCGATGGCCGGGCGAGGGGTGCTTTCGGTGGCCGGGCGGCCGGTGTTCGGGCATGGGTGCGGTGTCCGGTGGGGCAGCGGTGCGGGGACCGGCCGGGGTGGGCCGTCGGGCGGCGCCTCGTGCCCGGGCGCGTCGGGGGTGGGGGTTAGGGTCGGAGGGTGGATTCCGATCTTTTCACCGCCGCCGCCGAGGCCCGGCAGGCCAAGGACCCCTCGCTCGCGCCGCTCGCCGTGCGGATGCGCCCGCGCGACCTGGACGAGGTGGTCGGCCAGCGGCATCTGTTGGGTGAGGGATCGCCGCTGCGCCGGTTGGTGTCCTCGGACAGTCGGGTCACCGCGCCGTCCTCGGTGATCCTGTGGGGGCCGCCCGGCACCGGCAAGACCACGCTCGCCTACGTGGTCAGTCATGTCACGAAGCAACGTTTCGTTGAGTTGTCCGCGATCACGGCGGGCGTCAAGGAAGTGCGCGCGGTGATCGAGGAGGCGCGTCGGCAGGCGGGGGCGCAGGGCCGCGACACGGTGCTGTTCCTGGACGAGATCCACCGCTTCTCCAAGGCCCAGCAGGACTCGCTGCTGCCCGCGGTGGAGAACCGATGGGTGACGCTGATCGCGGCGACCACGGAGAATCCGTACTTCTCGATCATCAGCCCGCTGCTCTCCCGCTCGTTGCTGCTGACCCTGGAGTCGTTGACCGACGACGACCTGCGCGAGGTGGTCCACCGCGCACTCGCCGACGAACGCGGACTCAAGGGCACGCTCACCCTCGACCCGGACGCCGAGGAGCACCTGCTGCGCATCGCGGGCGGTGACGCGCGACGGATCCTGACCGCGCTGGAGGCGGGCGCGGGCTCGGCGGCCGACAAGGGCGAGGACACGATCACGCTGACCACGCTGGAGAGCGCGGTGGACCGGGCGGCGGTGCGCTACGACCGGGACGGGGACCAGCACTACGACGTGGCGAGCGCGTTGATCAAGTCGATCCGGGGCTCGGACGTGGACGCGGCGCTGCACTACCTCGCGCGGATGGTCGACGCGGGGGAGGACCCGCGCTTCATCGCCCGGCGGCTGATGATCTCGGCGAGCGAGGACATCGGGATGGCCGATCCGACCGCGTTGCAGATCGCGGTGGCCGCCGCGCAGGCGGTCGCGCTGATCGGCTTCCCCGAGGCGCGGATCACGCTCTCCCAGGCGACCATCCACCTGGCCCTGGCACCGAAGTCGAACGCGGCCTATCTGGCCATCGACGCCGCGCTCGGCGACGTCCGCAAGGGCCTGGCCGGTCCGGTGCCGCCACATCTGCGCGACGGCCACTACAAGGGCGCCGCCAAACTCGGCCACGCCCAGGGCTACGTCTACCCCCACGACGTCCCCGGCGGCGTCGCGGCCCAGCAATACGCCCCCGACGCCATCCACGGCCGCACCTACTACGAACCCACCCGCCACGGCACCGAAGCCCGCTACGCCGACATCGCCACCTGGACCAGATCCCGCCTCACCAACGCCACCCCGGACGAGTAGGCCCGGCCCGGCAGACCCGAGTGTGGCCGTGCGGCCCGCCCTCGGCCGCAGCCGGCCAACCCACATCCGGCAACCCTCGGCGCATCCGCACCGGTAGCCGATCGTCCCGCGCCCCGACTGCCACCGGGCCGGCCCCTGCCCGGAAGCCTCCGCTGCCGCCCTGCGCCTGCCGCCCTGCGCCCATCGATCGTGCCCGCCTCGGTCACCGCCGGCCGACCCGTGTCCGGCAACTCTCGGCGCGGCCGCGCCGCCCGCCGATCGTCCTGGACCTCGGCTGCTACCGCCCGGGCCAACCCCCACCCGGAACCCCTTGCCGCCGCCGCGCCACCTGTCGATCGGCTCCCGTCGCCGACCGGTGCCCGGCAGCCCTCGGCGCATCCGTGCCGGTCACCGATCGTCCCGCGCGTCGGTTGCTTCCGCGCGGGCCAACCCCCGTCCGGAAGCCCTTGCCCCGGCCGCGCCGTCTGTCGATCGGCTGCTGCCGCCGACCGGTGCCCGGCAGCCCTCGGCGCATCCGTGCCGGTCACCGATCGTCTCGCGCGTCGGCTGCCGCCGGGTCGGCTCCTGCCCGGACGCCTTCGCTGCCGCGCTGCCGCCCTGCCGCCCGTCGATCGTCCCGCGCTTTGGCTGCCGCCGGTCGTCCCTGTCCAGAAGCCTGCCCCACCGGGCCACCGCCCGGCCGCGCCGCGCCGCCGTTCCGCCGCCCCGGCCTGCGGCCCCGCCTCGCCGCGTTGCCGCCCCGCGCGGTCGGTCCGTTCGCTCGCCGCCTGCCGTCCGCTGCCCGCGCCGGGCGACGGGCTTGGGTGGTGGGTTGTTGTTCGCTGGGAGTGGTGGGTGGGGGCGGGGGTCCGTCTTGCGGGGGAGGCGGGGGCCGTTCGGTGGGGGCCGGCGGGGGATGGGGAGGCCGTGGGGTGGATGGGGACGCCGTACCGGTGGGGGACGCGCCGGGGGGTGGGGGCGGCCGAGGATGGCGGCATCCCATCGCTCGGTTCGGTCTCTCGGGGGCTGCCCATGTTTCGTTTTGCTCTGCGCAATGTCGTCGCGTACAAGGCCAGATTGGCGATGACCGCCGTCGCCGTGCTGCTCGGGGTCGCATTCGTGGTCGGCACCCTGGTCCTGACGGACACGTTGAGCCGGGCCTTCAAGAACAGCGCCTCCAAGAGCTTCGCCGACGTTTCCGTCGCGGTGATCGACGACAACGTCGACCGCACCGGTCCCCGCGAGCACGGCCGCCCGGACCCCACGCTCACCGAGGACACCCTCGCCCGACTGCGCGCGCTGCCGGGGGTCGCGCGGGCGCGGGGCGTGCTGGAGGGCTTCACCGGCGTGGTGGACCGCGACGGCGACCTGCTCGGATCCGGGTGGAGCACCATCGGGACCAACTTCGTGCCGACCGCCGGCGGAGTCGACCCGCGCTTCCCGATGCGTGCCGGGCACGGGCCCACGAACGAGCGCGAGATCGCGTTGGACGCGCGGACCGCGGCCGGGGCCGGCTTCCGGGTCGGCGACACCGTGCGGATCGCGCTGCGCGGTCCGATGGTGGAGACCCGGCTGACCGGCGTGTTCGGGACCGACGACCCGAGGGTGTCGGCGGGCGGCTCACTGGTTCTGTTCGACACCGCGACCGCCCAGCGACTGCTGGTCGCGCCCGGCCGATACGGCGAGATCGACCTGACCGCGGCCCCCGGTACGAGCGAGACCGCGCTGCGCGACGCGGCCGCGCGGGTGGTGCCCCCCGCCGACAATCTGCGGGTGGATTCCGGACGGGCGCTCGCCCGCGAGCAGATCGACCAAATCGAGGCCGGTACGCGGCAGATGACCGTCGCACTGCTCGCCTTCGCCGGCATCGCGCTGTTCGTCGCCACCTTCATCATCGCCAACACCTTCACCATGCTGGTCGCCCAACGCACCCGCGAGCTCGCCCTGTTGCGCGCGGTCGGCGCCCGACGCGGACAGGTCACCCGAATCGTGCTCGCCGAGGCGGCGGCGGTCGCCGCGGCGGCGTCGCTGCTCGGCCTGGGCGCCGGAATCGCGCTCGCGGGGGTGCTCCGGTCGCTGCTGGAGCGGTTCGGCGCGCCGCTGCCCGCCGGCCCGATGATCGTCGAGGGCCGCACGATCGTGGTGGCGCTGCTCGTGGGCTCCGGCGCCACCCTGCTCGCCGCCTGGCTGCCCGCCAGGCGCGCGTCCCGAATCCCGCCGGTCGCCGCACTGAACACCGTCGAACAACCCGCCGGCCCCGGCGGCCTGCGTGGGCGCAGCGCCACCGGCGCACTGATGACCGCCGTCGGCGCGGCGCTCACCGCGTACGGCCGCTCCACCGCCGCCGACAGCGGCCGCGTGCCGGTGGCCGTCGGGGTCTTCCTGGTCCTGGTCGGCATCCTCCTGCTCACCCCGCTGTTGTCCCGGCCGGTGATCGGGGCGGGCGCGCCGTTCCTGGACCGGCCGTTCGGCACGGCCGGTCGACTGGCCCGCCGCAACGCCGTGCGCAACCCCCGCCGCACCGCCGCCACCGCGTCGGCGCTGACCATCGGCCTCTCCCTGATCGCCGGTCTGACCATGCTCGGCGCGTCGATCCGGCAGGCCGTCGAGGAACGCGCCATCGCCGAGGTCGCGGCCGACTACCGGATCAAAACCGTCAACGGCGCGCCCGTCGACCCGAGCGTGCTCGACGCCGTCGTCCGTGTGCCGGGGGTCACCGCGACGTCCCCGCTGATCCGGGACACGGTGACGCTGGACGGTCGCAACGCCGCGGTGATCGCGGTGGATCCCGCGGCGATCGAACGATTGCTCGCCCTCGGCGGCACGCCGGACGCCGCGGCGGCGCTGCGCCGAGGCGAGATCCTGGTCACGGCGGACACCGCGAAGCAGCGCGGTTGGCGAATCGGCTCGGTGGTCCCGATCGACTATCCCGACGGCACCCGGGGCCGCGTCACCATCGGCGGATTCCAGGGCGATCTCGAACAGTTGACCAAGGTCACCGTGCCGGCCGCGCTGATGCGGGCACATTCCACCCACCGCGACATCCGGTCGATCCTGGTGCGGACCGCCGCCGGCGACGGCGCGCGGACCACCCGCACGATCGAGCGGGCGATCGGCGACAACCCGTTGATCATGGTCGAGGACCGCACCGACATCCGGCAGTCCATCAGCCGCAGCGTCGACCTGTTGCTCCGGATCATGTACGGGTTGCTGGCCATGGCCGTGCTGATCGCGGTGCTCGGGGTGATCAACACGCTGGCCATGTCGGTTTTTGAACGCAGGCGTGAGATCGGGATGTTGCGCGCGATCGGCTTCGACCGCTCGCGGGTCCGCACCATGGTGCGACTCGAATCGCTGGTGATCTCCCTCTTCGGCGCGATCCTCGGGGTGACCGTGGGCACGTTCCTCGCCTGGGGCATCCTGGGCCCGCTGCGTGGCAAGGTGCCCGGTCTGGTGCTGGTCGTCCCCTGGGACTCGGTCGGCGTATTCCTCGCCCTCGGAGTGGCCGTGGGCGTCGTCGCGGCGGTCTGGCCCGCGCGTACCGCGGCCCGTGCCGCCGTGCTCGGCGCGATCGGCGCCGAGTGAGCCGGACCGGCCCACCCTGCGCGCCGAGCGAGCACGAGCGGCCCACCCGCCGTACGCCGCGGGTCAACCCACCATCGCGCGCAGCCCGTCCGGAGCCGGCATCGTCATCGCCCGGGCGATCTCCGGGTCCGCGGTGCCGGTGACGGCGCCCACCACGGTGCGGCGGATCAGGTCGGTCCAGGCCGGAGCCCGACGCACCATCGCGTGGCCGTCCGCGAGTTCGAAGCGGCAGACCCGCTCGGAGACCTCCCGGGCGGCCAGCGCGTAGCGGTGCGAGGCCTTCGGGCTGGTGGTGTGGTCGGCCGTACCGTGCACGATCACCACCTCCCGGCCGGCGAGGTGCTTGTACGGCTCGTCGTCCTCGATCCACGGCGCGAGGGCGCAGACCGTGCGCACACTCTCGTGCTCGGCCACCCGCAACGCGGTACGGCCGCCCATCGAGTGGCCGACCAGGGTGACCTCGGCCTGCGGATACCGGCTCCGGATGCCGTCGAGCGCCCACCACGCGTCCTGGACCGGATCGTGATCGGGCTCGTTCCACCCGCGCACCCGGTAGCGCAGCAGCCAGGTGGCGGCAGCCTCCGCGCGGGTGGCCCGATGGATGCCCCGGGCGATCGGCACCATCCGGCGGTAGGCCAGATTGCGGGTCGACGCCGGTTGCCGACTGCGCGCCCGACCGCCGGGCAGGACCAGGACGACCGCGCGAACGTCCGTCCCGCTCGGCGGCGACCAGGTACGCAGCGCCGCGAGCGGCCCGGTGGATGCGTGCGCGTCCGGCATGCGGAGCCTCCATACTTCCTGCCCGGTCCGGTCGTCCGGACCCCGTCGTCGAGCCGAGGCGGCAATCCCCGCCCGCCGGCCCCAATCCCCGAACGCCCCCGCCGCCCACGTCGTTCCCGCCCCCACCCACGAACCCCCACGTCCGGCAGGCGCGGGGCCGGGTCCGGCGGTCAGAAGCCTCGGGTGCGCTTGGAGGCCGGGCGCATCTCGCGGCCGGTGCGCGGGGGCGGGGACGGGAGCACGAAGCGGGCGGCCTCGGAGCCGACGTTGACGCCCGCCGCCAGTGCCAGGGCCAGCGACGCCGCGTTGACCAGGCTGCGCCAGCCCGTGTCGGTATGGCCGAGGGCCAGGCCGAGCATGCCCTGATACATCGCGCTGCCCGGCAACATCGGGCCGATCGCCGGGATCACGTACGGCAGCGCCGACGTCCCGTGCCAGCGCGCGAGCAACTGCCCGAGCAGCCCGAGCAGTCCCGTGGCGACGGCGGTCGCGAGCACCGGCGCGGCGCCCGCCTCGCGCAGCACCTGGAACACCGCCCAGCCGATCGCGCCGCCCGCCGCGGCGAGCGGCAACAACACCCGCCGTACCTGGACCAGCACCGCGAAGGTCATCGACACCCCGCCCGCCGCCAGGAGTTGCACCAGGCGGGGGTTGGCGTTGAGGTTGAACGTGCCTTCGACGTTGAACTTCACGCCCACCTGGTCGCCGATGTAGATCACGATCGAGATGCCGACGATGATGCCGACGATCAGGTAGAAGACCTCCAGCAACCGGGCCGCGGCGGTGATGTAGAAGCCGGTCAACCCGTCCTGGACGGCGGCGACCAGGGCCCGCCCGGGCAACAGCGCGAACAGCCCGCCGGTGACCACGGCATACGGATTGATCCCGACGCCGACCTTGATCATCGTCACCGTGATCGCGGCGGCCGGCATCGAGGCGAGCACGAACTGGTAGAACTCCGGGACGCCGCGGTCGGAGAGCAACTGCGCCAGTCGCTCGCCGATCAGCGCCGCGACGCAGGCCGCGATGGCCACGATCACCCCGCCGCCGACCATGACGCTGGCGAAGGCCGCGATCAGCCCGGCGGACAGCAGCAACAGGTTGCGCGGATAGGGGTGTCGGTTGCGGCGGATGTCGGCGAGCCGGTGGTACGCCTCCTCCAGGGTCAATTCGGCGCCGGTGATGTCCGAGACCAACTGGTGCGCCTCGTCGAGCCGGGTGTAGTCCACCGCGCGCCGCCGGACCACCCGTTCGCCGGTGACCGGCGGTTCGACCAGGGACGGCTGGTAGGACAGGGTGATCGCGACGAAGGTCACATTGGGTTGGCAGCGTTCCAGGCCGTACGCGTCGGTGATGCCCAGCATCGCCGCCTCGACGTCCTCCCCGCCCTCGCCGCTGGCCAGCAACAATTCGCCGGTACGCAGCGCCAGGTCGAGCACGCGCGGCACCGAGGGGCCGGCCTCCGGCTTCTCCGGCGCGGGCACGATCGGGATGCTCGCGGTGTGCCCGCTGAACCGCAACTGGGTGCGCAGCCGGTCCTGCCACGGGCTGGCCCCGGAGCGAGGCGTCGGCCGGGGTTCCGGCTCCCAGGGGGCGCGGGGGTTCGGATGGTCGCGGCCGTCCCCGTCCGCCGGTTCCTCCGGCCTGTGCCGCGAATGTTGCTCCGACACCCCGTGTGGTCCCTTCCGCCGTTCGCGTCGCGGTCGTCCCGCGTCGGCGGTCTCGCGCCCGGTCCGCCGGGGCGAGCCGCCCGAGTGGATCGCCACCCGGTGCCGCGACCGGAAACGTTAGCCGGTCCCCGGCACCCGATACGGCGCACCACGACGCGGCCGGGTGCGCGGCACGACGCCGCCGCGCCCGGGCGCACCGGATCGCGCACCACCGTGCCCGACCCCGTACGACCGATCCCGGACCGGGAGACTGCCCGCGCCCGGGCGCATCATGCGACCCGGAAACGCCGCCCCGTCCCGACCGGCACGGCAGCGGCCCGAAATCACGCCTGCCCGTGCACCCCCTGCAGCAACCGGCGCAGCGCCTCACCCAGTTGCATCGGACCCGAGACCGGCGTCTCGAACTCGAACCGCACATCGCACGTACGCTCGGGCCCGCCGGTGCGCAGCCGGATGCCGTGCCGGTCCAGCGACACCGGCGCGACCCGCTCGTCGCAGGCCGGCGCGCCCGCCAGGCTCGCCAGCCGGCACAGGTCGTTGCCGTGGGCGGCGGCGAGGTGCTGGAGCAGTTCGGCCTCGTGGACCGCCAGCGGGTCGGGCTCGGCGTCCGCGTACTCCTCCGGCTCGACGTGCCCGGTGCCCCACAGGTCGTCGACCAGCACTTCGCCGACCTCCAGACGCACGATGGTGCCCGCCCGCGGGGACGCGGTGGGGTCCTGGGCCGACTCGGCGAGCAGGGTGGCGGCCCGGTCGGCGTCGGCGCCGGTGGGGATGCTCAGCCAGCCCGCGATCCAGCAGTGCGCCCGGACCCGGTGCGGCACGGCGACCGGCGCGACGTCCACCAGGTGCAGCACGGCGGCCACGTCCTCGCGCGAGGTCAGCACGACCGCGGCGGTCTCGCCCGGGACGAGCAGCAGCAGCGACCCGTCCGGCTCGACGACTCGGGCGGCCGGGACCACCGGTTCCTCCCGGTCGCCGGGCAGCTCCAGGGTGGCCGACCCGGCGAACGCGGCCAGCGTGCGGGCCCGCTCGGCGGTCAGCGGTCGTCGGGAAGAGAGATCGGTACGCCCGGCGTTGGCCTCGGTGGGAACAGACATGGCGTCCTCCAGGTGCGGCGCTCGTTTGCGACCCCTGTGTGGGCTACCGAACGCATCGTCGTTAAGGTTAGGCTTACCTAAGTGCACCGATCTTGGCAAGGCGACCCGCGTCACGGCGGCCCGAGCGAAGGCGCCCCCCGAGGGACCGCCGACGCGACCGGGCCGACCGCGGCGGCGACCCACACCCAGGCGGCCCACCAGGACGACCCACACCGAAACACCCCCGCACGGAGGACCCGACTGTGAATCAGACCCGACCGAAGATCCGGCGCAGCCGTGCGCTCGGTGTGGCGCTCACGCCCAAGGCCGCGAAGTACCTGGAGAACCGGCCCTACCCGCCGGGCGAGCACGGTCGCGGTCGCAAGCAGTCCTCGGACTACAAGACCCGGCTGATGGAGAAGCAGCGCCTGCGCTTCCAGTACGACATCTCCGAGGTCCAGATGCGGGCCGCGTTCGACCGGGCCAACAAGCACGCGGGCAAGACCGGCGACGAACTGGTGGTCGACCTGGAGCGCCGGCTCGACGCGTTCGTGCTGCGCGCGGGCTTCGCGCGCACCGTCTACCAGGCGCGCCAGATGGTCACCCACGGCCACATCGAGGTCAACGGCGGCAAGGTGGACAAGCCGTCCTACCGGCTCAAGCCCGAGGACATCGTCGGGGTGCGCGAGCGCAGCCGGACCAAGCCGCTGTTCCAGGTGGTCCAGGCCGGCGGGTTCGCCGCCGCCGAGACCCCGCGTTACATCGAGGCCCGGCTGGACAAGCTGATGGCCCGGCTGGACCGGCTCCCGCAGCGCCGTGAGGTCCCGGTGATCTGCGACGAGCAGTTGGTCGTCGAGTACTACTCGCGCTGATCCGCGAGCGCGCTCCGCGCGAAACGCGAGCCACATCAAGTCGACACACGCGCCACACCGACCGCGCGGGTTTCCTCGGACGAGGAGACCCGCGCGGTCGCGGTAGGGTCGGGTTTTCCGAGGCGGCCACGCATGTCTGCCGCCTCGACTGATCCCACTCATCAAGGAGCGCATGACGGTGTCGGGTGGCGAAGTCGCGCTGATGATCATCGCGGTTTTCTGGGCGATCCTGGTCGCCTTTCTCGCGGTGGCTCTGGTCAAGCTGGCGAAGGTGCTCAAGGAGGCCACGACCCTGGTCGCAGGGGTGGCGGACCGAGCCGTTCCGCTGCTCGACGAGGTGACCGAGACGGTCCGGGCGACGAATGCCCAGATGGGCCGGGTCGACCAGATCGCGGGCAACGTGCAGACCATGACCACGAACGCCACCGCGCTCTCCTCCACGGTCGCCGCCACCCTGGGCGGCCCGCTCGTGAAGACCGCCGCGTTCAGCTACGGCGTCCGCCGCGCGCTCTCCGCGCAGCAGCGAGCCGAACTCGGCCGCCGGGTGCGGATCGCGGCCAAGGCGCAGAAGGTCGCACGGCAGCGCAGCATGCGCGGGAGGGGCTGACCGATGGCGAGGCTGTTCTGGATCGCGGTCGGCGCCGGTGCCGGCGTCTGGGCCGCGCGCAAGGTCAAGGACAAGGCGTACAAGTACACGCCCGAGGGCGTCGCCGACAATGTCACCGGCATCGGCGAGGCGATCAAGTACTTCGCGGACGAGATCCGCGCGGGCATGGCCGAACGCGAGCAGGAGCTCTACCGCGCGATCGGCGCGGACGTGGCCGCCGCGTCGTTGCCGCCCGCTCCGGTGCGGCGCGTGTTGCCCGGCAGCCGCGAACCGCACGACGACTGGCACGACGGGCGTGATCTGTACGACCCGCGTGAGCTGTACGAAGGCAAAGCAAGGTACGACCGAAGGGACGGCAGCTGATGGAATCGGCAGAGATCCGCAAGCGCTGGCTGCGCTTTTTCGCAGAGCGCGGACACACCGTCGTCCCCTCGGCCTCGCTGGTCGCGGACGATCCCACGCTGCTTCTGGTGAACGCCGGCATGGTGCCGTTCAAGCCGTACTTCCTCGGGGAGGTCAAGCCGAGCTTCAAGCGCGCCACCAGCGTGCAGAAGTGCGTGCGCACCCTCGACATCGAGGAGGTCGGCAAGACCACCCGACACGGGTCGTTCTTCCAGATGTGCGGCAACTTCTCGTTCGGCGACTACTTCAAGGAAGGCGCGATCGGCTTCGCCTGGGAGTTGCTCACCAACTCGATCGAGGAGGGTGGCTACGGGCTGGACCCGGAGAAGTTGTGGATCACCGTCTACCTCGACGACGACGAGGCCGAGCGCATCTGGCGGGACGTGATCGGCGTGCCCGCCGAACGCATCCAGCGGCTGGGCAAGTCGGAGAACTTCTGGTCGATGGGCGTGCCCGGTCCGTGCGGTCCGTGCTCGGAGATCAACTACGACCGCGGCCCCGCCTACGGCGAGGAGGGCGGCCCGGCGGTCAACGGTGAGCGCTACCTGGAGATCTGGAACCTGGTCTTCATGCAGTACGAGCGCGGTTCGGGCACCGGCAAGGACGACTACCCGATCCTGGGCGAGCTGCCCGCGAAGAACATCGACACCGGGCTCGGCCTGGAACGCCTCGCGTGCATCCTGCAGGGTGTCGACAACCTGTACGAGATCGACACGTCGCGGATGATCCTGGACCGCGCCGCCGACCTCGCGGGCAAGACCTACGGCCAAGACCACAAGGACGACGTCTCGCTGCGCGTGGTGGCCGACCACGTGCGCACCGCCGTGATGCTGATCGGCGACGGCGTGGTGCCCGGCAACGAGGGCCGCGGCTACGTGCTGCGCCGGATGATGCGCCGGGCGATCCGCAACATGCGCCTGCTCGGCGCCTCCGGCGAGACGCTGCACGACCTGGTCGAGACCACGATCAAGGCGATGGGTCCGCAGTACCCGAACCTGATCGAGGAGGCCGAGCGCATCGACGCGGTCTCGGTGGCCGAGGAGAAGCGCTTCCTGACCCGCCTTCAGGAGGGCACCGCACTGCTCGACGAGTCGATCGTCAAGGCGAAGAGCTCCGGCTCCGCGGTGCTCCCGGGCGAGGTGGCGTTCCTGCTGCACGACACCGAGGGCTTCCCGATCGACCTGACCCTGGAGATCGCCGCCGAACAGGGCCTGGCGGTCGACGAGGACGGCTTCCGCCGGCTGATGAACGAGCAGCGGCAGCGGGCCAAGAAGGACGCCCAGGCGCGCAAGCAGGGGCTCGCCGACCTCTCCGTCTACCGCGAGGTGGCGGACTCGGCCGGTGGCACCGAGTTCACCGGCTACCACGACACCTCGGGCGAGGCGACCGTGGTCGGCCTGCTCGTCGACGGTGTGCCCGCGCCCGCCGCGCACGAGGGCGACGAGGTCGAGGTGATCCTGGACCGCACCCCCTTCTACGCCGAGGGCGGCGGCCAGCTCGCCGACACCGGCCGGATCCGGCTGGACACCGGCGCCGTGGTCGAGATCCGCGACGTGCAGACCCCGGTGGCCGGCGTCACGGTGCACCGCGGCCGCGTGCAGGTCGGCGAAGTCCTGGTCGGCGCTCAGGCGTCGGCCCGGATCGACAACAACCGGCGGAACGCCATCGCGCGCGCCCACAGCGCGACGCACCTGACCCACCAGGCGCTGCGCGACGCGCTCGGCCCGACCGCGGCGCAGGCCGGCTCGGAGAACGCGCCGGGCCGCTTCCGGTTCGACTTCGGCGCACCGGGCGCGGTGCCCGGCAGCGTGCTCACCGACGTCGAGCAGAAGATCAACGAGGTGCTCGCGCGCGACCTGGACGTCACCGCCGAGGTGATGTCGATGGACGAGGCGAAGAAGCAGGGCGCCGTGATGATGTTCGGCGAGAAGTACGGCGACCGGGTCCGCGTGGTCACCATGGGGGACTACTCCAAGGAACTGTGCGGCGGCACGCACGTGCACAACACCGCCCAACTGGGCCTGGTCAAGCTGCTCGGCGAGTCCTCGATCGGCGCCGGCGTGCGTCGGGTCGAGGCGCTGGTGGGCGCCGACGCGTACAACTTCCTGGCGCGCGAGCACACCATCGTCAACCAGCTCACCGAAGTGGTGAAGGGCCGCCCGGAGGACCTGCCCGAGCGGGTCGCCTCGATCATGGCCAAGCTGCGCGACGCGGAGAAGGAGATCGCGGCGCTGCGCGGTGCCCAGGTGCTCCAGGCCGCCGCGGGTCTGGTGGACGGTGCCCAGGACGTGCACGGCGTCGCACTGGCGACCGCGCAACTGCCGGACGGCACCACGCCGGACGACCTGCGCAAGCTCGCGCTGGACGTGCGCGGCCGGCTGGCGGCGCGCCCGGCGGCGGTCGCGGTGGTGTCCGTGGTGAACGGCAAGCCGATGGTCGTGGTGGCCGCCAACGAGGCCGCGCGCGAGCGTGGCGTCAAGGCCGGCGAGCTGGTGCGGGTGGCCGCGCAGACCCTCGGCGGTGGCGGCGGCGGCAAGGACGACGTGGCCCAGGGCGGCGGTTCGGACCCGACCAAGGTGGCCGACGCGCTGGCCGCAGTCACCCGGACAGTCTCCGAACGCGCCTCCTGAGTCGTCCCCTACCCTCGTTCCCCCGGTGTGTGTGGAAGTCTGGAACCGGACTCCCGTACCACCGGGGGACTTGTATGACCGGGCGGCATGCCCGAATAGTTCAATGACGCAGAGTTCTGTGACGGAGAGCCGACCTTGAGACGCGGAGTACGAATTGCGGTCGACGTGGGAGACGTTCGGATCGGCGTCGCGGCCAGTGATCCGCACGGCTTGATCGCCACCCCGGTGGAGACCGTGCCCGCAGGCAAGCGCGACATCGCCCGGGTCCTGGAGATCGTCGCCGAGTACGAGGCGATCGAGGTGGTGGTCGGACTGCCGCGTTCGCTCTCCGGCAAGGAGGGCGCCGCAGCGGCCAAGGCCCGGCTGTTCGCCGGCCGCCTGGTCGCCGCGCTCGACCCGGCGATCGGAGTACGCCTGGTGGACGAGCGGTTGACCACCGTCACCGCCACCCGCGGTCTCCAGGCGTCCGGCGTCAAGGCGAAGAAGGCCCGCGGCGTCGTCGACCAGGCGGCCGCGATCGTGATCCTGCAAAACGCGCTCGACACCGAGCGCGGTTCCGGACGTCCTCCGGGCCTGGCCGTGTCACCTGCCCCGGCCGGGTCCGTCTCCGACTCTGAAAGGCCCACGGCATGAGCGATCTCGGACTGCGCATGGAGTCGGAGCCGCGCAGCCGGCGACGCGGTAAGGACGACAACTCACGGGGCGGCCGGCGCGGCCGGGGCCGGAAGAAGAAGAACCGCAGCGGTTGTGCGGTCTCCCTCGCGCTCGTGATCGTCCTGGCCGTCGTCGGCGGCGGTGGCTACTGGGCCTACGGCTTCCTGAAGGACCGTTTCGGCCCGCCGCCGGACTACAGCGGCAGCGGCTCGGGCACGCTCGTCGTCGAGATCAAGCAGGGTTGGGCCACCCCCCAGATGGCCAACGAGCTGAAGCGGGCCGGCGTCACCAAGAGTGTCGAGGCGTTCACCAAGGTCGCCCGCGAGGACAAGGACCAGCGCGCGTCCAAGATCCAGCCCGGCGCGTACACGATGGCCAAGCACATGTCCGCCAAGGCCGCCTTCGAGATCCTGGTCAACCCGAAGAACAAGCAGGACTTCATCCTCAAGCCCGGCGCGCGCTCGGCCCAGGTCTTCGAGTCGCTGGCCAAGACGCTCAAGGTGCCGAAGGAGAAGGTCGAGGCCGCCGCGAAGGACCCCTCGCTCGGACTGCCGGACTACGCCAAGGGCAACATCGAGGGCTTCCTGTTCCCGGCGTCCTACGTCGCGGCCCCCGGCATGGACCCGCTCGTGGTGCTCAAGGACATGGTCGCCAAGGCGGTCAAGGAGTACGACAAGGACGGCCTCCCGGCGAAGGCCCAACAACTGAACAAGTCGCCCTACGACCTGATCATCATCGCCAGCCTGGTCGAGGCCGAGGGCAAGACCACCGACGACAAGGGCAAGGTCGCCCAGGTCATCTACAACCGGCTCGGCAAGAACATGTCGCTGGGGCTGGACTCGACGGTCAACTACTACCTCGGCAAGAGCAACATCCAGCTCACCAACAAGGAACTCAACGACGCGAGCAACCCGTACAACACGCGCGTCAAGAAGGGCCTGCCGCCCGGTCCGATCGGCAGCCCGAGCAAGGCCGCGATCGACGCGGCGGTGTCGCCGCCGGCGGGCAAGTACCTGTACTTCGTCACCGTCGACCCGATCGCGGGCACCACGAAGTTCACCGACAACGACAGCGAATTCCAGGAGTTCAAGGGCGAGTTGAACAAGTGGATCAAGGAACACCCGAGCCCGTGACGACCCCGACACCGACCCCGATCCCGCGCCGGGCCGCCGTGCTCGGCTCGCCCATCCGGCACTCGTTGTCGCCGGTCCTGCACCGGGCCGCGTACGCCGAACTGGGCCTGACCCACTGGTCCTACGACGCGTTCGAGGTCGACGAGGCGGCCCTGCCGGGCTTCGTCGCCGAACTCGACGCGTCCTGGGCCGGGTTGTCCTTGACCATGCCGCTCAAACGGGCGATCCGTCAGCTGCTGGACGAGATCGAGCCGGTCGCGCGCGACGTGGACGCGGTGAACACCGTGGTGTGCGCCGCCGACGGCCGGCGACTCGGTGCGAACACCGACGTGCCGGGCCTGGTCGCGGCGCTGCGCGAACGCGGCGTGCACCGGGTCGAGTCGGCGGCCGTGCTCGGCGCGGGCGCCACCGCGACCTCGGCGCTGGCCGCGTTGCGCGAGATCACCGACGGGCCGGTGCGGGTGTACGTGCGCGGCGAGGAGCGGGCCCGCGAGATGCGGGTGGCGGGCGAGCGGCTGGGCGTCGCGGTGCGGGTGTGCCCGTGGACCGAGGCGGCCGAGGCGCTGCGCGCGCCGCTGGTGGTGGCCACCACGCCCAAGGGCGCGGTGGACCACCTCGCGATCGAGGTGCCCACCGGGCCCGGCGTGCTCTTCGACGTCGTGTACGACCCGTGGCCCACCGCGCTCGCGGGTGCGTGGGGCCACGCGGGCGGCACCGTGGTGGGCGGGCTCGACCTGCTCGTGCACCAGGCGGTGCTCCAGGTCGAGCTGATGACCGGACGGCCGGGGCCGTTGGCCGCGATGCGCGCGGCGGGCGAGGCGGCGTTGGCGGGGCGGGGTTGAGCACACGGGGTTGAGCACATGGGGTTGATCGGTCGGGGTTGATCGGCGCGAGCCGATGGCCGCCGGGGTCCGCGTGACCCGGGCGGGTCGAGGCGGGCGGGTCGAGGCACGGCCGGTCGAGGCCGGGCGGATTTCGGCCCGACCGATCGGCGTGCCCTCGGTCGAATCCGTCGTCCCCAGGCAGCGGGATCCTTGCGATCATCGGATCGGCCCTGGGTACGACGGAACGTGACCGGCATTGGATTCTGCGTATCGTCACAGGCGTGTTCCTCGGCCTCACTCTCGTTTGCGCGCTGCTCGGCTTCGTCGCCGGGCTCGGTCTGCCCCGTCCCATCCATCTCCTGCTCGGTCAGGGCGCCGGCCCGGGGCCGCGCTCGCCGGTCGTCGCCGAACCGGTGACGGCGGCCACCGGGCGGTTCGGTCCGCTGCCGGTCGCCGCGCTGACCGCCCTGGTCTGCGCCCTGCTGGCCTGGCGGCTCGGGCCGGGCCTGGACCTGCTCGCGTTCCTGGTGCTCGCGGTCGCCGGCATCACGCTGGCCATCGTGGACGTGCGCACGTTGCGATTGCCCGACCCGGTGCTGCTGGTGACGCTGGCCACCGGGTTGACCCTGCTGGGCATGGAGTCGCTCGCCCTGGGCGACTTCACCGCCTACCGACGGGCCCTTCTCGGCGGCGTCACGCTGGCCGGATACCACGTGTGCCTGGCCGCGCTGTCCCGCGGCAGCCTGGGCATGGGCGACGTCAAACTCGCCGGCGTGCTCGGCCTGCATCTGACCTGGCTGGGCTGGGGCGTGCTGGTCACCGGCGCGTTCCTGGCGTTCCTGCTCGCCGGGCTCACCGCGACGGTGCTGATCTCGGCCGGGCGGGTGCGTCGGGACAGTCGGCTGCCGTTCGGGCCCTGGCTGCTGCTCGGGGCGCTGGGCGGGGTGTTGTGCGGCACCGAGTTGTCCCGATTGCATCTCGCCTGGTGAGACGACTCCGGCTCGCGCGGCGGCTGTCCGACACCTGGACGCGGCGATGAGGGCCCGCCGCCGGCATGAAAGGATTCGGGTGGACATCCGCCGGGCGCAACCGGGACGGCCCCCGTGGCATCCCCCGGACGCGGTATGCGGCAAGCGCAAAAAGGAGCATTCGTGGGCAACCTACGCTGGCTGACCGCCGGGGAGTCGCACGGCCCCGCACTCGTGGCCACCCTCGAAGGGCTGCCCGCCGGCGTGCCCATCACGACCGACCTGGTCGCGGACGCGCTCGCGCGCCGCCGGCTGGGCTACGGGCGCGGCGCGCGGATGAAGTTCGAGCGCGACGAGGTCACCTTCCTCGGTGGCGTCCGGCACGGCCGCACCCAGGGCGGCCCGGTGGCGATCATGGTCGGCAACACCGAGTGGCCCAAGTGGGAGACGGTCATGTCGGCCGACCCGGTGGACCCCGAGGTGCTCGCCGCGCAGGCCCGCAACGCCGCGCTGACCCGGCCCCGCCCCGGCCACGCCGACCTGGCCGGCATGCAGAAGTACGGCTTCGAGGACGCCCGGCCGATCCTGGAGCGGGCCAGCGCCCGGGAGACCGCCGCCCGGGTCGCGCTCGGCGCGGTCGCCAAGGCGTTCCTGGAGCAGGTGGCCGGCATCCGGATCGTCAGCCACGTGGTCGAGTTCGGTGCGGCCAAGGCACCCGCGGGCGTGCTGCCCGGCCCCGACGACACCGAGCGCCTGGACGCCGACCCGGTGCGCTGCTACGACCCGGACGCCTCGGCCGCGATGGTCGCCGAGGTGGACGACGCGCAGAAGGCCGGGGACACCCTCGGCGGCGTGGTCGAGGTGCTCGCCTACGGGCTGCCGCCGGGCCTGGGCAGCCACGTGCACTGGGACCGTCGGCTCGACTCGCGGCTCGCGGGTGCGCTGATGGGCATCCAGGCGATCAAGGGCGTCGAACTCGGCGACGGCTTCGAACTGGCCCGGGTGCGCGGCTCGAAGGCGCACGACGAGATCGTCAACACCCCCGAGGGCGCCAAGCGCACCTCGCACCGCTCCGGCGGCGTCGAGGGCGGCATGTCCACCGGCGAGGTGTTGCGGGTGCGTGCGGCGATGAAGCCGATCGCCACCGTGCCCCGCGCACTGGCCACCTTCGACGTGCGCACCGGCGAGCCCGCGCAGGCACACCACCAGCGCTCCGACGTCGCGGCCGTCCCGGCCTCCGGCATCGTGGCCGAGGCGATGGTCGCGCTCGTGCTGGCCGACCTGGTCACCGAGAAGTTCGGCGGCGACTCGGTCGCCGAAACGACCCGCAACGTGCGCGGCTACCTGGACGCGCTGGAGATTCGGTAGCGCGATGGCGGACACCGGGGACGCAGGGGACATCGAGACGGTGCACAGCGAAGACGAGGGCGCCCGCCCGCTGGTGGTCCTGGTCGGGCCGCCCGGCGCGGGCAAGACGACGGTGGGCCTGCTGCTCGCCGAGGCGCACGGGGTCGGCTTCCGCGACACCGACGCCGACGTCGAGGCGCGGGCCGGCAAGTCCATCCCGGACATCTTCGTCGACGAGGGCGAACCGCACTTCCGGGCGCTCGAACACGAGGCGGTCGCCGCGGCCCTGGTCGAACACACCGGTGTGCTCGCGCTCGGCGGCGGCGCGATCCTGGACGACGCCACCCGGGTGCTGCTGAAGGGGCATCGGGTGGTCTTCCTGGAGGTCGACATCGCGGACGCGGTCAAGCGGGTGGGGCTGGACGCGCCGCGCCCGCTCCTGGTGGGCAACCCCAGGGCCCGCTGGCGCGAGTTGATGGAGCAGCGCCGACCGCTGTACACCGAGGTCGCCGCCGTCACGGTGAACACCGCCGGGCGCACCCCGCAGGACGTGGCAGCCGAGATCCGGGTCGGCCTCGGCCTCGCCGGACGGACCGCCACCGACCCGACCCCATCCGGGCGGACCGTGCCCGAGAAAGACGTGAATCGATGAGCGGCAACCCCTCCGAGCCCGTCCGGATCCGCGTCGGCGGCGGCGCGGAGCCCTACGACGTGCTCGTCGGCGCCGGCCTGCTCGGCGAACTCGCGGGCCTGATCGGCACCGCCGCCCGCCGGGTGGCGATCCTGCACCCCGAGGCGCTGACCGCAACCGGCGAGGCGGTCCGCGAGGACCTCGCGGCGCAGGGCTACGAGGCGATCGCGATCCAGGTGCCCAACGCCGAGGAGGCCAAGGACGTCGCGGTCGCGGCGTACTGCTGGTCGGTGCTGGGGCAGACCGGCTTCACCCGCTCCGACGTGATCGTCGGCATCGGCGGCGGCGCCACCACCGACCTCGCCGGCTTCGTCGCGGCCACCTGGCTGCGCGGTGTGCGCTGGATCGCGATGCCCACCACACTGCTGGGCATGGTCGACGCGGCCGTCGGCGGCAAGACCGGCATCAACACCGCCGAGGGCAAGAACCTGGTCGGCGCGTTCCACCCGCCCGCCGGCGTGCTCGCCGATCTGGCCACGCTGGAATCGTTGCCGCGCAACGACTACGTCAGCGGACTCGCCGAGGTGATCAAGGCCGGCTTCATCGCCGACCCGGTGATCCTGGACCTGATCGAGGCCGACCCCGAGGCGGCCCGCGCTCCGCAGGGCAAGGACACCGCCGAGCTGAT
This sequence comes from Embleya sp. NPDC020886, assembly GCF_044333915.1. NCBI lineage: Bacteria > Bacillati > Actinomycetota > Actinomycetes > Kitasatosporales > Streptomycetaceae > Embleya > Embleya sp. NPDC020886. The sequence goes on from NZ_JBIRRX010000010.1 coordinate 114,554, forward strand.
CACCCGCGCCATCCGGGTCAAGGCCGACGTGGTCTCCGGCGACCTCAAGGAAGCCGGCCGACGGGAGATCCTCAACTACGGCCACACCCTCGCGCACGCGATCGAGAAGGCCGAGCGCTACAAGTGGCGGCACGGCGCGGCGGTCAGCGTCGGCATGGTCTACGCGGCCGAACTGGGCCGAATCGCGGGCCGCCTGGACGACGCGACCGCCGACCGGCACCGCACCGTGCTCGCCTCGGTCGGCCTGCCGCTGACCTACCGCGGCGACGCGTGGCCCAAGCTGCTGGAGACCATGCGCGTGGACAAGAAGTCGCGCGGCGACATGTTGCGCTTCATCGTCCTGGACGGCCTGGCCAAGCCGGTCGTCCTGGAGGCTCCCGACCCGACCTTCCTGGTCGCCGCCTACGCCGAGGTGTCGGCGTGAGCGCGCGCCGGGTGCTCGTGCTCAACGGCCCCAACCTGGGCCGACTGGGCAGCCGCGAGCCCGACGTCTACGGCGCCACGTCGTACCAGGCCCTGGTCGCCGAGTGCGCGCGGCTCGGCGCCGAACTCGGCTTCGCCGTCGAGGTCCGCGAGACCAACGACGAGGGCGAGATCATCCGCTGGATGCACGAGGCCGCCGACGGCCGCGTCCCGGTGGTGATGAACCCCGGCGCCTTCACGCACTACTCGTACGGTCTGCGCGACGCGGTGGCCCAGCGCACCGCGCCGTTCATCGAGGTACACATCTCCAACCCGTACGCGCGCGAGAGCTTTCGCCACACCAGCGTGGTGGCCGCGGTCGCCAGCGGCACCATCGCCGGTTTCGGCATCGGCTCCTACCGGCTCGCGCTGCGCGCACTGGCCGAGGAACTCGACGGCTGACCGGGACGGGGGCCCCGGGGCCCCCCCCGGGGGGGCCCGGGGGCCCCCCCCCCCCCCCCCCCCGCCCCCCCGGCCCCCAACCACCCCCCGATCGCCGCGGCCACCACCCCCAGAGCCAGATAA